>NZ_JAXCFU010000002.1:0-820646 GCF_055362685.1 Micromonospora sp. SYSU B005
CTACACGTCGGGCTCGACCGGCCGGCCGAAGGGTGTCGGGGTGTCGCGGGCGGCGATGGCCGCGCACGTGTCCCGGATGCGACGCCGCTTCGGCCTCGGTCCGGCCGACCGGGTGCTCCAGTTCGCCGCGCTGGCCTTCGACGCCTCCGTCGAGCAGATCTTCCCGGCGCTGAGCTGCGGGGCGGCGCTGGTGCTGCCCGAGCACGGCCTGGTCGCCCCGGCCCAGCTCGTCGCCGACGTGGAACGGCACCGGGTGACGGTGATGGAGGTCGTCCCCGGCTACCTCACCGAGCTGATCGCCGAGGTCACCGCCGACGGCACCTCCGCGCCCACCTGGAGCCCGGCCGCGCTGCGGCTGCTGGTGCTCGGCGGGGACGAGGTACGCCCGGCCGACCTGGCCTGGTGGCGGCGGCACCACCCGGACGTCGCCGTGGTCAACACGTACGGCCCCACCGAGACCACGATCAGCGCCACCGTCTACGACGTGCCGTCCGCCGTGGACGGCGCGGTGCCGATCGGCCGGGCGGTGGGGGACCGGGCGTTGTACGTGCTGGACGGTTCGCTGGCCGAGGTGCCGGTGGGCGCGGTGGGTGAGCTGTTCGTCGGCGGTACGCAGTTGGCGCGGGGTTATCTGGGCCGGCCGGGTGCGACGGCGGAGCGCTTCGTGCCGGACCCGTTCGGTGGTGAGCCGGGTGGCCGGTTGTACCGGACCGGGGATCTGGTGCGGTGGCGGGCGGACGGGCAGCTGGAGTTCCGGGGTCGGGCCGACGGTCAGGTGAAGGTCCGTGGGTTCCGGGTCGAGGTGGGCGAGGTCGAGGCCCGCCTGCGGGAACACCCGGGCGTACGCGACGCCGTCGTCGTCGCCTGGCAGGACCGGCTCGTCGCCTACCTGGCCGCGGACGGCGTGACCGCCGACGAGGTACGGCGGTGGCTGGGCGAGCGGCTGCCCGAGTTCATGGTGCCGGCGGTGGTGATCGTCCTCGACGAGCTGCCGCGCACGGTCGGCGGCAAGGTCGACCGGGACCGGCTCCCGGACCCGGAGGGCCACCGTCCGGAGGTGAGCGTGGGCTTCGAGGGCCCGCGTAACCCGACCGAGGAGGCGATCGCGGACGTCTGGCGGCAGGTGCTGCGCGTCGACCGGATCGGCATCCACGACAACTTCTTCCACCTGGGCGGCCACTCCCTGCTCGCCACCCGGGTCGCCATCCGGCTGCGCGCGGTCTTCGGCTGCGAGGTGGCCGTCCGCACCCTCTTCGAACAGCCCACCGTGGCGCGACTCGCGGTGGCAGTCGAGGACCGGCTGATGGCCGAGATCGCCGCGATGAGCGACGAGGACGTCGAGCAGGCACTGAAGGAGCAGCAGGCATGAGCACCATCCACGGCTTGGTCGAGGCGCAGGTCCGGCGTACCCCGGACGCGGTCGCCCTGGAGTTCGAGGGCGCGGAGCTGACCTACCGCGAGCTGGACCGGCGGGCGAACCGGCTCGCCCACGCCCTGCGCCGCCGCGGCGCCGGGCCCGAGACGGTCGTCGCCGTCGGCGCCCAGCGGTCCCTGGACCTGCTGGTCGTCCTGCTCGGCGTCCTCAAGAGCGGCGCGGCGTACCTGCCGCTGGACCTGGAGCTGCCCACCGACCGGCTGACCTACATGGCCGGTCAGGCCGGCGCGGTGGCAGTGGTCCGCGGCCCCGGCATGGACGTCGACCTGGGCCTGCCCGGCCTGCCGGAACTGACTGTCGCCGACACGGCCGACGAGTCCGCCGAGCCGTGCGACGTCGCCGTGGACGAGCGCAACGCCTGCTACGTCATGTACACCTCCGGCTCGACCGGGCGGCCCAAGGGCGTCGTCGTCGAGCACCGGGGCGTGGTCAACCGGCTGCGCTGGGGCCAGCACGAGTACGGCATGACCTCCGACGAGCGGGTGCTCCAGAAGACCCCGTACGCCTTCGACGTGTCCGTGCACGAGCTGTTCTGGCCCCTGACCGTCGGCGCGCGGCTGATCCTCGCCCGGCCCGGCGGGCACCGGGACACCCGGTACCTGGTGGAGATCATCCGCAGCCGGGAGATCACCAGCGTGCACTTCATCCCCACCATGCTGGCGCTGTTCGCCGGCGAACCCGGCGTCGCCGGATGCCACAGCCTGCGTCGCATCCTCGCCAGCGGCGAGGCGCTCCCCACCGACCTGCAGAACCGGGTGCTGCGCGTCCTGCCCGACGTCGAACTGCACAACCTGTACGGCCCGACCGAGGCGTCCATCGAGGTCAGCGCCTGGGCCTGCCGGCCGGAGTGGACCGGGGCGAGCGTGCCGATCGGCGCGGCCGTCGACAACACCCAGCTGCACATCCTCGACCCCGAACTGCGTCCCGTGACCGGCGACGACCCGGGAGAGCTGTACCTGGCAGGTGTGCAGCTCGCACGCGGCTACGTCGGCCGGCCGGGCCTGACCGCCGAGCGTTTCCTGCCCGACCCGTACGGCGAGCCGGGCGGGCGGATGTACCGCAGCGGCGACCTGGCCGGCTGGCACCGCCCCGGCGTGGTCGACTACCTCGGCCGAGTCGACGAGCAGGTCAAGCTCGCCGGCAACCGGGTCGAACTGGGCGAGATCCAGGCGGTGCTCGACGACCAGCCCGGCGTACGCGCCTCAGTGGTGGTGGCCACCGGCGAGGCCGCCGAGAAGCGCCTCGTCGCCTACGTCGTCGGGGACCGTCTCGACGTCGGCGAGCTGCGGGACCGGCTGGCCGGACGGCTGCCCGGCTACATGGTGCCGTCGACGTTCGTGCCGCTGGCCGAGCTGCCGCTGACCCCGAGCGGCAAGCTGGACCGCAAGGCGCTGCCCGCACCGGACCGTCCGGAGATGGCCGTGGCGTACCGGGCCCCGGAGAACCCGGTCCAGGAACGCCTCGCCAAGGTCTGGACCGACGTGTTCGGCGTCGCCCGGGTCGGCGTCGACGACACGTTCTTCGCCCTCGGCGGGCACTCCCTGCTGGCCGTACGGCTGATCGCCCGCCTGCGCGAGGAACTGGGCGTGGAGGTGTCGCTGCGCGACCTGTTCGAAGGACTGACCGTGTCCGCCCTGGCCGAGACCGTCGCGGACGCGCCCGCCACCGACCCGGCGCCGGCACTGGTCGCCGGAGCCGACGACGCCCCGGCCGTGGCGTCGTTCGGCCAGGAGCGGCTGCTGTTCCTGCACCGCATCCACCCGGACAGCCCCAGCTACGTCATCCCGGTCGCCTGGCGGGTCGACGGGCACCTCGACGAGGACACGCTGCGCCGGGCCCTGCACCGGCTCGCCGCCCGGCACGACGCGCTGCGTACCCGCTTCGCCGGTGACACCCCGGTGGTGGACCCGGAGCCCACAGTCGCGCTGACCCGGCTCGACGCCGCCGCCTGGACCGACGAGGCGGCCGCCGCGCTGATCCGCGAGCCGTTCGACCTGGCGGCCGGGCCGCTGTGGCGCGCCACGCTGGTCCGCCTGCCCGGGCACGACGTGCTGCTGCTCGTGCTGCACCACCTGGTCGCCGACGGCTGGTCGCTCGGCGTCGTCGCGCGCGAGCTGGCCGAGTCGTACGCCGGCGCGACGCCGCCCGCGCCGCCGGTGCGCTACGCCGACTTCGCCCGCTGGCAGCGCGCCGACCTCCGCCCGGACCGCGTCGCCGCCGAACTGGACTGGTGGCGCGACACGCTCGACGGCGTACCCGCGCTGGAGCTGCCCACCGACCGGCCCCGGCCGGCGGTGCTCGGCGCGGACGGCGCCACCCACCGCTTCGCGCTGCCGCACGACGCGCTGCCCCGGCTCGCCGCGCTGGCCCGGGAGCAGCGGACCACAGTGCACACGGTCCTGCTGGCCGCGTTCCAGGCGCTGCTCGGACGGTGGAGCGGCCAGCACGACTTCGCCGTCGGCACCCCGGTCGCCGGCCGGACACGCGGCGAGCTGGAGAACGTCGTCGGCTTCTTCGTCAACACGCTCGCGGTCCGCGCCGACCTGACCGGCGACCCCACGCTGGCCGAGCTGGTCGGGCGGGTCCGCGCGGCCACCCTGGGCGCCTACGACCACCAGGACGTGCCGTTCGAGCAGGTGGTCGCGCAGCTGCGGCCCGAGCGGGACCTCAGCCGCACCCCGGTCTACCAGACCATGTTCGCGCTGCGGGACACCGCGGTGACCGCGCTGCGGCTGCCCGGGCGGACCGTGACCGAGCTGCCGCTGGGCTGGCGCACCGCCAAGTTCGACCTCACCCTCTTCGTCGACCAGGCACCCGACGGCACCCTCACCGGCCTGTTCGAGTACGCCACCGACCTGTTCACCCCGGCCACCGTGGAGCGTCTCGCCGGCGCGTACGCCCGGCTGCTCGACGCGCTGGCCGACGACCCCGGCGTCCGGCTCGGTGACTGGCCGGCCGTCGACCCCGCCGAGTGGGACGCGCTGCGCGCGGCGGGCACCGCCGCGACACCGGAGCTGCCCGCCCGGCCGCTGCACCACCTCGTCGCCGACCGGGTCGCCACCGGCGGCGACCGTCCCGCGGTGGTCGACGGCCCGGTCGTCTGGACGTACGCCGAACTGGACCGGCAGGCGAACCGGCTGGCCCACCACCTGATCGCCCTCGGCGTGGGCCCGGAGACCGTGGTGGCGGTCAGCCTGCCCCGCGGCGCCGGCCTGGTCCGCGCGCAGCTCGCCGTGCTCCGGGCCGGCGGCGCCTACCTGCCGCTGGACGCCGACCAGCCGGCCGGGCGCAGCCGGCACATGATCGCCGACACCGGCGCCACGGTGCTTGTCACCGCCGACGGGCACCACGACGGCGCGGGCCTGGGCTGCCGCGTCGTGGACCTGGTCCGCGACGCCGCCGAGGTGGACCGGCGGCCGGCGACCGACCCGGCGATCCCGGTCGACCCGGAGCAGCTCGGCTACGTCGTCTACACCTCCGGCTCCACCGGCCGCCCCAAGGGCATCGGGATCACCCACCGCGGTCTGGTCCGCACCGTCCACGACGGCGGGTACCTGACCCTCGGGCCGGACGACCGGGTGGCCTTCGCCGCCAACCCGGTCTTCGACGCGGCCACCTTCGAGGTGTGGGCCACCCTGGTCGCCGGTGCGACGCTCGTGGTCACCCCGCCCGACGTGGCGCTGTCCACAGCCGCCCTGGCCGCGCACCTGGCGCGGCACCGGGTCACCACGCTGTTCCTCACCACCGCGCTGTTCCACCAGGTCGCCCGGGAACGCCCGGACGTCCTGGGCGGCCTGCGGCACGTGCTGTTCGGCGGGGAGGCCGCCGACCCGGCCGCGGTGGACGGCCTGCTCGCCCACGGCGGCCCCGGCCGGCTGCTGCACATGTACGGCCCGGCCGAGTCCACCACCTTCGGCACCTGGCACCCGGTCACCGCGCCGGCCGGCGCGGGCAGCGTCCCGATCGGCCGGCCGATGCACCACACCACCGCGTACGTGGTGGACCCGGCGCTGCGGCCCGTCCCGGTCGGGGTGGTCGGTGAGCTGCTGCTCGGCGGCGCCGGGCTGGCCCGCGGGTACGTCGGCGCGCCCGCCCGCACCGCCGAGCGGTTCCTGCCGGACCCGTTCGGCGCGCCCGGTGGCCGGGTCTACCGCACCGGTGACCTGGTGCGCTGGACCGCCGACGGGGTGCTGGAGTTCGTCGGCCGGGCCGACGGCCAGGTGAAGGTCCGCGGATTCCGGGTCGAGCCCGGCGAGATCGAGACGGCGGTCCGCCGCCACCCGGCGGTCCACGACGCGGCGGTGCTCGCCCGCCCCGACCGGGCCGGCGTGCTCAGCCTGGTCGCGTACGTCGCCGCCGACCCGGCGGAACTGGGTGACCTGCGGGCCCACCTCGGACGGACGCTGCCGGCGTACCTGGTGCCGGCCGCCGTGGTGGTCCTCGACGAGCTGCCGCTGACCCGCAACGGCAAGGTCGACCGGGCCGCCCTGCCCGAACCGTCGTACGCCGCCGGCGCGGGCCGCCGCGAACCGGCCACGGAACTGGAGCGGCACCTCGCGGAGATCTTCACCGAGGTGCTGGGCGTCGCCGACCCGGGCATGGACGACGACTTCTTCGCCCTCGGCGGGCACTCGCTGCTGGCCATCAAGGTGGTCGGCGCGGTCGCCGCCCGCACCGGCCGGGAACTCACCTTCCGGGACCTGTTCACCGCCCGCAGCATCGCCGGGCTGGCCCGCCTGCTCGACGACGCCGAGCCGCTCGTCACCCCGATCGGCAGGGGCTCCGCCACCACCGGGCTGCCCGTCTCCTTCGGGCAGGAACGGCTGGTCTTCCTCGACCGGCTGGAGGGCGCCGGTCCGGCGTACACGATCCCGCTGGCCTGGCGGCTGACCGGACCGCTGGACGCCGGCCGGCTGGCCGCCGCGCTCGACGCGCTCGTCGACCGGCACGAGTCGCTGCGTACCCGGTTCACGCTCGCCGACGGCGTGGTCCGCCAGGACGTGGTGCCCGGCTGGGACGGCCTGGACCGGCGCGTCGCCGCCACCGAGGCCGAGGCGGCGGACGCGCTGGCCCGGGAGGCCCGGCGGCCGTTCACGCTGACCACCGGGCCGCTGTTCCGGGCCGTGCTGTGGCGCGCCGGTGACGTCCACCTGCTGCTGCTCGCCATGCACCACGCCGTCTCCGACGGCTGGTCGGCGGCGGTGCTGGTGCGAGAGCTGGAGGCCGGGTACGACGGGACCGCCGTGCCCCGGCCGCCGGTCCGCTACGCCGACTTCGCCGCCTGGCAGCGGCGGCGGCTCGCCGGTGACCGGCTGCGCGGGGAACTGTCCCACTGGCGGCAGCGGCTCGCCGGCCTGCCGACGCTGGAACTGCCCACCGACCGCCCTCGGCCTGCGGTGCGCGACGGCGCCGGCGCGAGCGTCGGCTTCCACGTCGCGCCGGACACCGTGGCCGCGCTGGAACGGCTCGGCGCCGCGCACGGCGCGACGCTGTTCATGACGCTGCTCGCCGCCTACCAGGTGCTGCTGGGCCGGTGGAGCGGCCAGACCGACTTCGCGGTCGGCACACCGGTGGCCGGGCGGGACCGGCCGGAGGTCCGCGACGTGGTCGGGTTCTTCCTCAACACGCTCGTGCTGCGGGCGGACCTGACCGGCTGCCCCACCTTCACCGAGCTGCTCGGCCGGGTCCGCGACGACGCGCTGGCCGCGTACGAGCACCAGGAGCTGCCGTTCGGGCGGCTCGTCGAGGAGCTGAGCCCGGACCGGGACCTGAGCCGTTCGCCGCTGTTCCAGGCGCTGTTCAGCTACAACGACTGGACGCTTGACACGCTGCGGCTCGGGTCCGCCGCCGGCGCCGACCACCCGGTCGACCGGGGCGCGGCGAAGCTCGACCTGACCCTGGAGCTGGTGCACGGCCCGGACGGGCTGACCGGCTCGCTGGACTACACCACGGACATCTTCGACGCGGACACGATCCGGCGGATGGCCGGGGCGTACCAGCTGGTGCTGCGGGCCGTGGCCGCCGACCCGGCGGCCGCGATCGGCGACCTGCCGCTGGCCGACCCGGTCGCGCCGACGGCGGTGACCAGGCCGGCCGCGCCGTTCCGGTCGCTGCCCGACCGCATCGCCGACCAGGTACGCGCCACCCCGGACGCCACCGCGCTGGTCGGCCCCGGCGGCGAGCTGACCTACGCGGAGCTGGACCGGCGCGCCGACCAGCTGGCCCACCACCTGCGCACGCGGGGCGTCGGCCCGGAGGACCGGGTCGGCCTGCGGCTGCCCCGCGGCGTCGACACGGTGGTCGCCGTGCTCGGCGTCTGGAAGGCCGGGGCGGCGTTCGTCGGACTCGACCCGGACCTGCCGCCGCGCCGCCTGGCGCAACTCGCCGACGACGCCGGCGTACGGCTGGTCCTCGACCCGGAGACGCTGGCCCGGAGCCGGGCCGACGTCCTGCCGGCCGACCCGCCGGCCGTCGCCGTCGACCCGGCCCGGCTCGCCTACCTGGTCTACACCTCCGGATCCACCGGACGACCCAAGGGCGTGCTGGCCGAGCACGGCGCGGTCACCGCGTACCTCGACACCATCCTGGCGCACTACCGGCTGGGCGCCGACGACGTCGTCCTGCAACGGGCCTCGCCCGCCTTCGACGCGTTCCTGCGCGACTGCGTCGGGCCGCTCACCGTCGGCGCGACGGTCCTGATCGCCGAACGGTCCGACCTGTCCACGATCGCCACCGACCTGCCCGGCCGGCCCGCGCCGACCGCGCTGCTGAGCATGGTCCCGTCGCTGCTGCACCAGCTCCTCGACACCGGTGACGTCGCCGCGGCGACGCTGCCCGCGCTGCGGCTGCTGGTGCTCAGCGGCGAGCCGTGCACCCCGGAGCTGCTCGCCAAGGTGCACACCGCGCTGCCCGCGCTGCGCCGGGTCGTCAACCAGTACGGCCCCACCGAGGCCACAGTCACCACCACTGTCGCCGACCTCGACCCGGGGACGCCGCACGAGTCGGTCACCATCGGCGTGCCGATGCCCGGCACGTACGTGCGGGTGCTCGACGAGGCGATGCGCCCGGTGCCGGTGGGCGTCTTCGGCGAGGTGCACATCGGCGGCACCGGGGTCAGCCGCGGCTACCGCAACCGGCCCGGCCTGACCGCGGCGGCGTACCTGCCGGACCCGGCCGGACCGCCCGGCGCGCGGATGTACCGCACCGGCGACGCGGCCCGCCTGCTGGCGGACGGGACGCTGGAGTTCCGGGGCCGGCTGGACCGGCAGGTCAAGGTACGCGGCGTCCGGGTCGAACCGGCCGAGGTGGAGGCCGCCCTGGCCGCTCACCCCGGGGTCGGCGCGGCGGCCGTGGTGGCCCGCCCGGACGGACCGGACGGCTGGCGGCTCGCCGGCTACGCCCAGCGGATCCCGGGCGGCGGCGTCACCGAGGCGGACCTGCGCCGCCACCTGGAGGACCGCCTGCCGTACGCGATGATCCCGGCCGAGCTGCTGGTCCTCGACGCCCTGCCGCTGCTCGGAAACGGCAAGGTCGACCGGGCGGCGCTGCCGGAGATCCGGGTCGAGCGGCCCGCCGTGGACCGGGTGGCCCCGCGCACCGACACCGAGCGGGTCGTCGCCGAGATCTGGGCCGAGCTGCTGGACCGGCCCGACATCGGCGTCGAGGACGACTTCTTCGCCCTCGGCGGCCACTCGCTCACCGCCCTGCGCGTCATCTCCCGGCTGCGCGACCGGCTGGCCGCCCCGATCACCCTGCGCGCCTTCTTCGAAGCCCGCACCATCGCCCGGCTCGCCCGGAAACTGGAGGAGACCCGATGACCGCCCTCACCCCCGCCCAGCACGAGCTGCTCCGCCGGCGGCTCGCCGGAGCGGCCCCCGCGACCGCCCCGGCCGGGATCACCCGGGGCAGCGGCACCCGTGACCTGCCGGTCTCCTTCGGACAGGAACGCCTGGTCTTCCTCGACCGGCTCGACGGCGCCGGCGCGGCGTACACCATCCCGGTCGCGTGGCGGCTCACCGGGCCGCTGGACCGGGAGCGGCTCGACGCGGCGTTCGCGGCCCTGGTCCGGCGGCACGAGTCCCTGCGCACCCGGTTCACCGTCGTCGACGGGGTGGTCCGGCAGGACATCGTGGACGGCTGGGCGGGCGTCGACTGGCGGGTCGCCACCGACGCCGCCGAGGTCGCCGCCGCGGCCCGGGCGACGGTGGGGGAGCCGTTCGACCTGGAGACCGGCCCGCTGTTCCGGGTCACCGGGTGGCGGCTCACGCCCACCGACCACGTGGTGCTGCTGACCCTGCACCACATCGTCGCCGACGGCTGGTCGATGGGCGTGCTGGTCCGCGACCTGGAGGCGTTCTACACCGGCGACCCGTCGCCCGAGCCACCGGTGCGGTACGCCGACTACGCGGCCTGGCAGCGCCGCACCGCCACCGAGCAGCGGGTGGAGCGGGACCTCGCGTACTGGGCCGACCGGCTGGCCGGGCTGCCGCCGCTGGCGCTGCCCACCGACGGCGACCGCCCGGCCGGACGCTCCACCGCCGGGGCCACCTGCGACTTCACCGTCGGGCCGGAGCTGGTGACCGCGCTGGAGCAACTCGCCAAGGAGCGCGGCGCCACCCTGTACATGGTCCTGCTGGCGGCGTTCGAGGTGCTGCTGTCCCGGCTCTGCGGGCAGGTCGACTTCGGTGTCGGCACCCCGGTCGCCGGCCGGACCCGGCCGGAGGTCGAACAGGTCGTCGGCTTCTTCGTGAACACGCTCGTGCTGCGGGCCGACCTGGCCGGGAACCCGTCCTTCGGTGACCTGCTCGACCGGGTCCGCGCCGACGCCCTCGGCGCGTACGACCACCAGGAGACGCCGTTCGAGCGGGTCGTCGACCGGGTCGGCGCGGACCGCAGCCTCGACCGCACACCCCTGTTCCAGGCCATGTTCAGCCTCGACGACGACGCCGACGACCGCCCGGTACGCCTCGGCGCGGTCAGCGGCGCGCGGTTCGACCTGGACCTCGACGCGGTCAAGTTCGACCTCATGCTGCAGACCGCGCGCCGCCCCGACGGGCTGGCCGCCGCCTTCTTCCACCGGGCGGACCTGTGGCGCCCGGAGACCACGCGGCGCTGGGCGGGGCAGTACCTGCGGCTGCTGGAACAGGCGGTCGCCCACCCGGACACCCCGCTGGCCGAGCTGGACCTGCTGCCCGCCGACGAGCGGCACCTGATCGCCGGCTGGACCGCCCCGGTCCGCGCGTACCCCTCGCCGGACCTGCTGCACGAGCGGTTCGCCCGCCACGTGGCCGCCGACCCGCACCGGGTCGCGGTGGTGGCGGGGGAGCAGCGGGTCGACTACGCCGGCCTGAACGCGCGGGCGAACCAGCTCGCGCACCGGCTCCGCGCGGCCGGCGTCGGGCCGGAGACGACTGTGGCGCTCTGCGTGCGCCGCGACGCCGACCTGGCCGTCGGCATCCTCGGCATCCTCAAGGCCGGCGGGACGTACGTGCCGCTGGACCCGGAGCACCCGCGGGACCGGCTCGCGTACGTGGTCGCCGACGCGGGCGTACGCCTGGCCGTCGTCTCACCGGAACTCGTCGACCGGGTGCCGGTGGCGCCGGCCGGGGTGCTGCGCCTGGACACGCTCGACGGTGAGCCGACGACGGATCCCGAGCCGGTCACCGACGCCGACCACCTCGCGTACGTCATCTACACCTCCGGCTCCACCGGCCGGCCCAAGGGCGTGGGCGTCGCGCACCGGCAGGTGGTCCGCCTCCTCGACTCCTGCATGGACGCGCTGGACCTGCCGCCGGGCGGGGTGTGGAGCCTGTTCCACTCGTACGCCTTCGACTTCTCGGTCTGGGAGCTGTGGGGCGCGCTGACCCGGGGCGGCACCGTCGTGCTGGTCGACCGGGACACCGCCCGCGACCCGGAGCGCTTCGCCGGCCTGCTGGCGCGGGAGCGCGTGACGATGCTCAGCCAGACCCCGGGAGCGTTCCGCAACCTGCGCGCGGCGCTCGGCGACCGGCCGCTGGCCGGCCTCGGCGTGCGGCACGTGGTGCTGGGCGGCGAGAAGCTCGACCTGCCCGAGCTGGACGGCTGGCTGGACGGCCCGGGCGCCGGGGTGCGGCTGGTGAACATGTACGGCATCACCGAGACCACAGTGCACGTCACCCACCGCCTGGTCACCGCCGCGGACCTGACCGGCGACGCCGTCTCCCCGATCGGGCGGGCGCTCGGCGACCTGACCGTGCACGTGCTGGACCGGCACCTGCGGCCGGTCCCGATCGGGGCCACCGGCGAGATGTACGTCGGCGGCGCCGGGCTGGCCCGCGGCTACCTGGGCCGGCCGGGGCTGACCGCGGAGCGGTTCGTGCCGGACCCGTTCTCCGCCGTCCCGGGGGCGCGGCTCTACCGCACCGGCGACCGGGCCCGCCACCTGCCCGGCGGTGAGCTGGAGTACCGGGGACGCGCCGACGATCAGGTGAAGATCCGGGGGCACCGGATCGAGCTGGGCGAGGTGGAGGCCGCGCTGCTGCGTCATCCCGCCGTCGCGCAGGCCGCCGTGGTGGCCCGGGGTGCCCGCAGCGGCGAGCACCGGCTGCACGCGTACCTGGTGGTCGGTGCCGGGCTGACCGGTGAGGAGCTGCGGCGCTGGCTGCGCGACCGGCTGCCCGAGGCGATGGTGCCCGCCACGTTCACCGTGCTGCCGGCGCTGCCGCTGACCGCGAACGGCAAGGTGGACCGGCGGGCGCTGCCCGACGCCGACGGTCCGGCGCTGGACGCCACCCGCGAGCACGTCCCGCCGGCCACCCCCACCGAGCGGGCGCTGGCCGAGGTGTGGTGCGCCGCCCTCGGGGTGGACCGGGTCGGCGTCACCGACCGCTTCTTCGACCTCGGCGGGGACTCGATCCTCGCGCTGCGGGTGGTGGGGCTCGCCGAGCGGCGCGGTCTCACCGTGGCGCTGCGCGACGTCTTCGCCCACCAGGCGCTCGGCGAGCTGGCCCGGGCGGTCGACGCCACCGCCGACGGCGACTCCGCCGTGGCCGGGCCGGTGGAGCCGTTCGCGATGGTCGCGCCGGCCGACCGGGACCGGCTGCCCGCCGGCCTGGCGGACGCGTACCCGCTGACCCGGATGCAGCAGGGCATGCTCTACGAGCTGCTCGCCGACGCCGGCAAGGGCGCGTACCACAACGTGACCAGCTTCCGGGTGCAGGAGCCGGCCGGGTTCGACGCCGCCGCCATGCAGGCCGCTGCGGACGCGGTGGTCGACCGGTACGAGATCCTGCGCACCGGCTTCGACTGGAGCTCCTACGAGGAGCCGCTGCAACTGGTGCACGAGCGGGCCGCGCTGCCGGTCGGGGTGGACGACCTGCGCGGCCTGACCGGTGCGGAGCAGGCCCGGCGGGTCCGGGAGTACCTGCACGCCGAGTCGGTGCGCTGGTTCGAACTGGCCGAGCCGCCGCTGATCCGGCTGCACGTGCACGTGCTGAACGACGCCGAGTACCGGCTCACCATCACCGACTGCCACGCCGTTCTGGACGGCTGGAGCCTGACCTCGCTCATCGCCGAGCTGGTCGACCGGCACCGCCGCGCGGTCACCGGCGCGGGCCCGGAGCCGGCGGCCGGTCCGGTGCCGCGCTTCGCCGAGTACGTGGCGCTGGAACGCGCCGCGGTGGACGACCCGGCGGCCCGGGCGTTCTGGGACGACATGGTGGAGCGGTTCCCGCCGGTACGGGTGCCCCGCTCGGTCGGCGCGGCGCCCGCCGACAAGTCGACGTGCGAGGTGGTACGCGACTACGCGCACCTGCGCGACGGCATCGACGCGCTGGCCGCCCGCGCCGGGGTGCCCCGCAAGACGGTCCTGTTCACCGCCTACTACCACCTGATGGGCCAGCTCGCCGACGGCGAGGCGTACTCGACCGGCTTCGCCACGAACGGGCGGCCCGAGCGGGCCGGCGCGGAGGGCATGCGCGGCCTGTTCCTCAACGTGGTGCCCTTCGGCGTCCGGTCGTCCGCGACGACCTGGCTGGGGCTGCTCCGGGACGTGTTCGCCGCCGAACGGGACCTGCTGCCGCACCGCCGGTTCCCGCTCGCCGAGGTGCAGCGTGGCCGGTGGGCCGGTGAGGTGCTCGTCGACACCGCCTTCAACTACGTGCACTTCCACGCGCTGGGCAGCGAGCACAAGCAGGAGATCGAGGAGATCGCCCGGACCAACTTCGGGCTGATGGTCACCACCGGCCCGCAGGGCGTGTCCGTCGAGGCCGACGCCGGGCGGATGGCACCGGGGGAGGTGGAGCGGATCGCCGACGCGTACTGCGCGCTGCTGGCCGCGATGGTCGCCGACCCGCAGGCGGCGCCGGGCGTACCGGCCGCCGACGGCGCGACCCGGACCCCGGCCGCGGCCGCCGGGGCGGACCCGCGCAGCGTGGTCGACGTGCTGGCCGCCCGGGTCGCCGCCGGGCCGGAGCGGGTCGCGCTGGCCCTCGACGGGACGACGCTCAGCTACGCCGAGCTGGATGCGCGCGCCAACCGCGTCGCGCACCACCTGCGGCGGCACGGCGCCGGTCCGGAGCGGGTCGTCGGGCTCTGCGCGGAACGCTCGGTGGACCTGATCGTCGGCATGCTCGGCATCCTCAAGTCCGGCGCGGCGTACCTGCCGCTGGACCCGCGCGACCCGCGCGCCCGGCTGGAGCTGCTCGCGGCGGACGCCGGGGTGGACCTGGTGCTGGCGCAGCCGGCCTGGCGGCACCTGGTGCCGGCCGGGGCCGTGGTCACGCTGGCCGAGGAGACGTTCGCCGGGGAGCCGGCCGGGCCGCCGGCGCCGGGGCCGGACGCCGACAACGTGGCCTGCGTGCTCTACACCTCCGGATCCACCGGACGGCCCAAGGGCATCGCGGTGACCCACCGGGCGATAGTGGACTCGTTGCTGGGGCAGGACTTCGCCCACCTCGGCCCGGACGAGACGGTGCTGCACCTGAGCAGCGTCAACTGGGACGCGGCGCTGTTCGAGATCTTCGGCCCGCTGCTGCACGGCGGCACCTGCGCGCTCTATCCGGCGCAACCGCTCACCCCGGCCGGCATCGTGGCCGCGATCCGCCGGCACGGCGTGACCACCGCGTTCCTCACCACCACCCTGTTCAACCTGGCGGTCGAGCAGGTGCCGGCGGAGCTCGGCGAGCTGCGGCAGATCGTCTTCGGCGGGGAGGCGGCGTCCGCGCCGCACTGCCGGGACCTGGCCGCGCGCTGGCCGCACCTGCGCCTGGTGAACGGGTACGGCCCGGTCGAGACGATCTTCGTCGTCACCGCGCACCAGGTCCGTGACCTGCCGGCGGACGCGGTCAGCGTGCCGATCGGCCGGCCGCTGGCCCGGACCACGGTGCTGGTGCTCGACGACGCGCTGCGCCCGGCGCCGGTCGGCGTGGCCGGCGAGATCTACCTGGGCGGCGACGCGCTGGCGCGCGGCTACCTCGGGCAGCCGGGGCTGACCGCCGACCGGTTCGTGCCGGACCCGGCCGGCGGCGGGCGGCGGCTCTACCGCACCGGCGACCGGGGACGCCTGCGGGCCGACGGCACGCTGGACTTCGGCGGGCGGGTCGACGGACAGGTCAAGATCCGCGGCCGGCGCATCGAGCTCGGCGAGATCGAGGCGGCGCTGTCGGCGCGTCCCGACGTGGCAATGGCGGCGGTGGCCGCCCGCGCCGACGAGCCCGGCGACGCCCGGCTCGTCGCGTACCTGGTGCCGGTTGCCGGGCTGGACCTGCCCGAGGCCGACGTGCTGCGCCGCTGGCTGCGCGAGCGGCTGCCCGCCTACCTGGTGCCGTCCGCGTTCGTCGCGCTGGACGCGCTGCCGGTGACCGGCAACGGCAAGCTCGACCGGGCCGCGCTGCCGGAGCCGACGGCGGCGCCGGAACGCCCGTACGTGGAGCCGCGCACCGAGGTCGAGGCGACGCTGGCGAAGCTGTGGGCGGAGACGCTGCGGCTGGACCGGGTCGGCGTGCACGACGACTTCTTCGACCTCGGCGGGCATTCGCTGGCCATCGTGCGGCTCGCCGCCCGCGCCTGCGACCTGGGCCTGCCGGTCGGGGTGGCGGACCTGGTCGAGCATCCGACCGTCGCGGCGCTGGCCACCGCGATCGCCGCCCGCGACCGCGGCCCGGAAGGAGCGGCGGTACGGCACGAGGGCGGCGTGGTGGTGACCCTGCGCGACGGCGACCCCGGCCTGCGTCCCCTGTGGTGCGTGCACCCCAGCGGCGGCAGCGTCGCCTGGTACCTGCCGCTGGCGCAGGCGCTGCCCGCCGGCCGGCCGGTGCGCGGCCTCCAGGCCCGGGGCATCGACGGCGGCGTCGACGCCGACACGATGACCGGTCTCGCCGACGACTACCTGCGCGAGCTGCGCGCGCACCAGCCGCACGGCCCGTACGCGCTGCTCGGCTGGTCGATGGGCGCCAACATCGCCCAGGAGATGGCGATCCGGCTGACCGCCGCCGGCGAGCGGGTGGACGTCCTCCTGCTGCTCGAACCGGCGGTGCCGGACGAGACCGGCATGTTCGCCGTCACCGAGGCGCTGGACCTGCTCGACCGGGCGGTCGCGATGCGCGCGGCGATCCGGGAGCTGACACCGGGCACCCCGGCCCGGCTCAGCCAGGAGCGCGAGCTGGTGGCCACCCTGCTGGCGGCGGGCGTCGACGAGTCCGAGGCGGCGCTGGGCGCCGACTGGCCGGTGGCGATGTGGACGGCGCTGCTGCGCGCCGCCGCCGGCTACCGCCCGCAGCCCTACCGCGGGCCCGCGCACCTGCTGGTCACCGCCGAGGCGGCCACCGCCGGACCGGGCCGCCCCTCGGTGGTCGCCGGGGAGAACGGGTCCGCCTACGAGCGGCGCTGCCGGGAGATGTTCCCGGACGCGCTCACCGTCCACCACCTGCCCGGCACCCACCGGAGCATGGTCACCGAACCGGGCGTGGCGGCCGTCGCCGCCCTCGCCGCCGAGCTGCTGGAGCGTACGGCATGAGCACCACGATCCTGACCGACCGTTACCTGCTGGACGACGACCTCGTCGCCGACCCGTACCCGTACCTGGCCGCGCTGCGGGCCGCCGAACCGGTGCACTGGAGCCCGGTGCACCGGGCCTGGCTGGTCACCGGCTACGAGCCCGCCGCCGCCTGCTACACGATGCCGGAGATCTCCGCGGACCGGATCAGCCCGATGCTGGCCCAGACGCCGCTGGAGCTGCTCAGCCCCGAGGCGGCCAGAGCGTTCTCCATCATGGCCGGCTGGATGGTCTTCGTGGACCCGCCCGAGCACCGCCGGCTGCGCAGCGTCTTCCGGGGCGCGTTCGGGGCCCGGCAGGTGCGCCGCAACCGCCCGATGGTGCAGGAGGCGGTGAGCCGGCTGGCCGCCCGGGCCGGAGGCGGCGAGGGTGCCATCGACCTGGTGGCCGACTTCGCCCGCCCGCTCCCGGCGACCGTCGCGGCGGCCTGGATGGGCGTGCCGGCCGAGGACACCGCGATGTTCCAGCGCTGGGCGATCGAGGTGGGCGACCTGGCCCTGGGCTCGGTGCAGTCGCCGGAGGAGCACGAGCGCTCGCAGCAGGCGCTGCTGGACCTGTTCGACTACCTGCGGGTGCTGGTGCGGGCCCGGCGGGCCGCGCCCCGCGAGGACCTGATCAGCGCGGCGCTCGCCAACGGCCTGGTGGGCGAGTCGGTGAGCGAGGACGAGTTCGTCGCCATGCTCACCCACGTGGCGTTCGCCGGTGGCGAGACCACCAGCAACCTGATCGCGGTGGGCACCTGGAACCTGCTGCGCCACCCCGGCCAGCTCGCCCTGCTGCGGGCCGAACCGGAGCTGGCCGCGCTGGCCGTGGAGGAGCTGCTGCGCTTCGACGGGCCGTCCAAGATGTCCATCCGGCACGTCAAGGACGACGTCGAGCTGGCCGGGCAGCGGCTGCGCGCCGGCCAGCGGCTCTACGTGGTCACCGCCGGGGCGAACCGGGATCCGGCCCGCTTCGACCGCCCGGACGAGCTGGACCTGCGCCGGCACCCGAACCCGCACCTGGGTTTCGGGCAGGGCGGGCACTTCTGCCTGGGCGCCCCGCTGGCCCGGCTGGTCGCCGGCGCCGCGCTGACCGACCTGCTGGCCGCGGCGCCCGGCCTGGCGCTCGCCGGCGCCGAGGTGCGGTGGCAGCCGTCGCTGCTCAACCGCAGCCTCGCCGCGCTGCCGGTCCGGCTCTGACACCGCGGGCCACCCGGGCCCGCGCCGCACACCCCCCGGCCGCCCGGCCGGGATCCGTCCCAACCGAGGAACCGAACGAGAAGGAGAACGGCGATGGCCGTCGACGACGATGACCGCACCTACCGCGTCGTGATGAACCACGAGGAGCAGTACTCGATCTGGTTCGCCGACCGCGAGCTGCCGGCGGGCTGGACCGCCACCGGCTTCGAGGGCAACCGCGCGGACTGCCTCGCCCACATCGACGAGGTGTGGACCGACATGCGTCCGAAGAGCCTGCGCGAGCGGATGGCCGCCGCGCAGGGCTGAACCGCCCACCGGCCGGGGCGGGTCCGCACGGATCCGTCCCGGCCCGGCCGCCGACCGGCGGCCACCCCTGTCCCATCCCGCTGACAACGAGGCGACGGTGATGAAGGTCTACTCCCACGAACGTCTGGCGCGGCTCGCCGGCGCGCGTGGCATGCCCGAGGAATACCTGCACGACCTGCGGGTCGTCTCCTCGGTGCTGCCGTTCAAGGTCAATCAGTACGTCGTGGACGAGCTCATCGACTGGTCCGCCGTCCCGGACGACCCCATCTTCCGGCTCACGTTCCCGCACCGGGACATGCTGCCGCCGGAGATCTTCGACCACCTGTCGGCGCTGCACCTGTCCGCCGCCGAGCCGGGTGTGATCCGCAAGGCGGCCCGCGACGCCCACGCCCGGCTCAACCCGAACCCGGGCGCCCAGCTCGAGGCGAACGTGCCGACGCACCGGGGACGCCGGCTGCTCGGCGTGCAGCACAAGTACGCCGAGACGGTGCTGGTCTTCCCGTCCCAGGGGCAGACCTGCCACTCCTACTGCGGCTACTGCTTCCGCTGGGCGCAGTTCGTCGGCAACGCCGAGATCCGGCAGGCCGCCTCGGACGTCGGCGACGTGGTCGCGTACCTGGAGGAGAGCCGGGGCGTCACCGACGTCCTGTTCACCGGCGGCGACCCGATGATCATGAGCGCCGCGGTGCTGGAGCGCTGGGTGTCGCCCCTGCTGGACCCGGCCCTCGACCACATCCGCACGCTGCGGTTCGGCACCAAGGCGCTGTCGTACTGGCCGGCCCGGTTCACCACCGACCCGGACGCCGACGACCTGCTGCGCCTCTTCGAGCGGATCACCGCCGCCGGCCGGCACGTCGCGGTGATGGCCCACTTCTCCCACCCCCGGGAACTGGCCACCGACGAGGTCCGCCGGGCGATCGCCCGGATCCGGGCCACCGGTGCGGTGATCCGGGCACAGGCGCCGCTGATCGCGCACGTCAACGACCGGGCGGGGGACTGGGCCACGATGTGGCAGCGCCTGGTGGAACTGGGCGTGATCCCGTACTACATGTTCGTGGAACGTGACACCGGCGCCCGCAGCTACTTCAGCCTGCCGCTGACCCGGGCCTGGCAGATCTACACCGACGCCGTACGGTCGGTGTCCGGCCTGGCGCGGACGGCCCGGGGGCCGGTCATGTCGGCCGCCCCGGGCAAGGTGCTCGTGGACGGCGTCGTGCGCGTCGGCGGGACCGAGATGTTCAGCCTGCGTATGCTCCAGGCCCGCGACGCGGCCCACGTCGGCCGGCAGTTCTTCGCCCGGCACGACCCGGCGGCCGAGTGGTTCGACGACCTGCGTCCCGCCCCCGGCTCCTGGTGGCCGGCATGACCGCCGCCGCCGAACCGGCCCTGACCGCGACCGACGAGGAACAGATGCCGACCGTCACCGATCCGCCGGTGACCGGGCCGGACCGCCCGGTCAGCCTCTGGCGCAACCGCGACTTCAACCTGCTCTGGATCAGCCAGTGCCTGTCCGACCTGGGCACGGCGATGTCGAACCTGGCGATGCCGCTGCTGGTGCTCTTCCTCACCGGCTCGGCCGCGCAGGCCGGTCTGGTCGGCAGCCTGGGGCTGCTCACCACGCTGGCCTGCCGGCTGCCCGCCGGCGTCGTGGCCGACAGGTTCTCCCGCCGTACGCTGCTCATCGTCTGCGACGTGGTCCGGCTGGTGGCGTACCTGGGGCTGGCCGGCGCGGTGCTCGCCGGGGTGGCCGGGCTGCCGATGATCATCGTGGTCACCGTTGTCGGCGCCGCGGCCAACGCGGTCTTCGGCACCGCGGAACACGCGGCGGTCCGCAACCTGGTGCCCGCCGAGCAGCTCACCACCGCTGTCGCGCGCAACGAGGCCCGCTCCTACGGAACCCAGCTCGCCGGGCCGCCGCTCGGTGGCCTGCTCTACGGGCTCGGCCGGTCCCTGCCGTTCGTCGGTAACGCCGTGTCCTATCTGCTCTCGCTGCTGGCGGTGCTGCTCATCCGCCGGCCGATGGAGCAGCCCCGCACCGAGCAGGCGCCGCAGTCCGGCGGCGCGGCGATGGCCGAGGGCATCCGGTTCGTGCTGGCCAACCCGTTCCTGCGGGCGCTGCTGGTGATCGCGGCGCCGCTGAACATGGCCTTCACCGGCATGATCTTCACGATCATCGTGGCCCTGGAGCGGGCCGGCACCGCCTCGGTGGTGGTCGGCCTGGCCAGCACGATCTTCGGTCTGGGCGGGTTCCTCGGCGCGCTGGCCGCGCCGGCGGTCCAGCGCTGGCTGCGGCTGCCGACCCTGGTGATCGTGCTGTGCTGGGCCACCACCGTCCTGATGGCGGCGAGCGCCCTGGTGCCGTCGAGCGTGCTCGCCGCGGTGCCGCTGGCGGCGGCGGTGTTCCTCGCGCCGACCGCCAACGCGGTGCTCTTCGGCTACCAGGCGGCGATCACGCCGGACCGGTTGCAGGGCCGGGTGGTCAGCGTCATCTTCCTGGCCGCCACCTCGGCCGCCGCCCTCGCCCCGGGGCTGGCCGGGCTGCTGCTGGCCCGGTTCCCGGTGGCCGTGACCATGCTGGTCTTCGCCGGGCTCGTCGCGGTCTCGGCGGTGACCGCGACGCTGAGCAGCGGGATCCGGTCGATGAACACGCAGGAGTCGCCGTAACCGCACGGGCGCCCGCGGCCGGCGGCCCGCCGGGAGGCAGGATGGCCTCGGGCCGGCCGTCGGCCGGACGGAGGTGGGGGCGGCGTGATCGAGGGGTGGCACGGCTGGTTCGGCACGATCAACGGGGTCGTGCTGCTCACGGTGGCCGCGTGGCCGGCGGCGGCGCTGGTGGTGTGGGTGCTGGCCCGCCGGCGTGGCGGCGGCGGTCCGGCGTGGCGGCGGTCGCTGGCCGAGGTGGGCATCGCCTACGGGACCGTGCCGTGGGTCTGGATGATCATGCTGCCGGGCGACGGCGCCGGTGTGGTCCCCGGCCGGGTGAGCCTGGTGCCGCTGCGGGACCTGCTCACCGTCCTCGCGGGCGGGCCGCTGACGGTGACGGTCCAGATCGTCGGCAACCTGCTGGTGTTCGCGGCGCTCGGGTTCTTCGGCCCGCTGCGGTTCGCGGCGCTGGCGTCGGTGCCGCGGATCCTGGTGCTCGCGGCCGGCTGCTCGGTCCTGGTCGAGGTCGCGCAGTACGCCCTGCGGCTGGACCGGGTGTCCTCGGTGGACGACGTCCTGCTCAACACCGCCGGCGCCGGCCTGGCCGCGCTGGCGTCGCGCCGCTGGTGGCGTGCACCGGCCGAGTCGTCACCGGTCGCGACCGGCCCGGCGCCGGTTCGCTGAGCGGGCGCGGCCCGGACGGGCGGGACGCACGACGGGCCGGACCCGCAGGCCCGGCCCGTCGCGTGCGTCAGGTCGACGCGGTCATCGTCCGCTCAGCAGATCTTCTTGGCCGCAGCGGTGGTGGCGCCGCCGTGCTCGTACGAGACGAGCAGCGAGGTGCCGGCCGGGAGCGCCCCGGTCAGCGGCAGGACGAGGGTGCCGTCCTTCCGCAGCTCGGCCTTGGCCTCCGCCACGACCCGGGTGCCGTCCCAGAGGAAGGCCCGGGCGGTGCCGGCCTTCTTCACCTGGAGCTGCACGGACACCTTGCTCGCGGTGCGGGTGACCTTCTTGATCTTCACCGTGTTGTCCGCCAGCTTGGCGTAACCACCCGGCGCCACCCCGTCCGAGACGGACTGCAGGAGGGTCTGCGGCGAGTCCACGCTCTGCGCCGCGGTGTCCGGCATGATCGGAGCCTTCGGCGCCGACGGCTTCGCCGCCAGGGCCGGCAGCGTCGCGTTGCCCCAGCGCCACGGGTCGGCCCGTACGCCGCTCCAGGTCGACCAGCCGACCCGGGTCTGCGCGGTCAGATCCTGCGTGTCCGAGTCGTTGACCAGGATGTTCAGGCCCATCCGGTTCGGGTCGATGGTGTCCGGCAGCACGCTGAACGGGATCTTGACCTCGATCCGGTAACCCGTGTACGGGTTGCTGGTCACCACGGAGGCGATCTCCACACCCGGTGCGGTCTCCGGGCCGCCCTGGTGGTTGTCCCGCTCCCGGGCGAAGCACGGCGGGTTTCCGTTGGCCGGGTCGTTCGTGGCCGGGAAGAGCGCCATGTTGAACACCGTGGAGGTGTTCGCCGAGTTGCCGCGCGGGTCGATGCCGAACTCGATGTTGTCGTTACGCCGCGGACGCTTGCAGTCCTCCGGCGGCAGGACGGTGCCGAGCACGTCATCGGTGATGGTGAAGATGGCGTACAGGGCGTCGTCGGTGTGGGTGAGCTGGGCGGTGCCGGAGATGTCCGACGCCGGGGCGGCGGTGCCCTCCCAGCGGGTGGAGATGTCGATGACCTCGCCGGTGTACTCGTGGTCGTGACCGTGGCCGTCCACCGTCGGCGCGGTGGCGGCCTTCGGGATCGTGGTGACCGGGACCAGGTTGAACGCACCCGGCTCGCTCGCGCTGCCACCGGTGTAGCTGGTCTCGATCTGCACCCGGTAGGCGCCGTTGTCCGGGGCCCGGTTGGCCGTCGGCAGCGACGTGTCGGTGTTGGTGACGGTGAACGTCACCGAGGTGCTGGCGCCAGGCCGGAGCCCGCTGTACGGCACCTGCTGCTCGGCCACCGAGAAGCCGGCGGGGACGTTCAGCTTGACCGCGCCGGACTCGACCCGGGTGCCGTGGTTGGTCAGGTTGACCTTGACGCTGCGGGTGCCGCCGCTGGGGATGTTCAGCAGGGACTCGATGAGCGCGTCGAGCTGCTGGGTCTTGTTCCGCACGGTCCAGGCGCGGAAGTCGGCGATCTCCTCCAGCGGCTCCAGGGTGCCGCGCACCGGCGCGGTGCCCTGAACCCGGGCGCTGGTGGTGCCGCTGCCGTCCTTCTTGCTGGTCAGTGTGGCGTCGATCTTGAAGCGGGTGCCCACCTCGACCTGCGCGGGCGGGGTGACCGTGAAGGTCTTCACGACCTCCTTACGCGGGGTCAGCGTGCCCACGTCGCCGTTGCCGCTGACGGTCCAGCCGGCCGGCACGCTCAGGGTGACCTTGGCGCCCGGAACGGCCTTCTCGGCGTACAGGACGGTGTCCACCTTGATGGGCTGGCCGCCGACGGCCTCCCAGGTGCGCGGACGCACGTGGACCTCGGTGCCCAGCGGCAGGCCGCCCGTGGCCCGCAGGGTGGCACCCTGGAGCGCACCGGTGCCGGCGCCCACGTTCGGGTCCGGGTACGGGGTGCGGGTGTCGATCAGCGTCAGCCGGTTGCAGCCGATGGCGTCGGGGTTGGTCGTCGGGAAGGAGCTGTTGCCCCAGCCCTGCGACACGTACTCCCGGCGGGCCCAGGTCTGGACCGTGTTCCACCGGTTGCCGTCGTGGCGCGCCGACTCGTAGCCCTGCCAGGTGCCGAAGACGACGTTGCTGGCCTCGGCCGGCGTGAACGTGGTCTCGCAGGCGGGGCCGTTGCTGGAGGTGCCGCTGCCGCCGGTCTGGAAGATGCGGGAGACCCGCCAGGGCTTGAGCCCCTCGTTCTTGATCTGCTCCGGGAACGCCTTCGGGTCGGCAGCCGCGTAGAAGGCCTCCACGGCCAGCATGGCCGCCTTCTGGTGGTTGCCGTGGTTGCCCTGCGTCGCCGAGGGGTTCATCGTGAGGATGACCTCGGGCTTGGTGGTCCGCAGGACCCGCACGATCCGGGACAGCGTCTCCTGGTGGCCCCAGACCTCCTCGGTCAGGGGAGCGCTGGCGGTGTACCAGAAGTCCAGCGCGTCCAGGTTGTAGATGTGCTCGACGCCGGCCCAGCCGACGGCCTTGCGCTCCTCGGCCTCCCGCAGGATGCCGAGCTCCGGGCCCTCCTCGAGACCGGTGGCGTTGCCGCCGCCCTCGCCGCGGGTGGTGGTGATGACGCCGGCCTTCATGCCGTGATACTCGTTCCAGTATCCGAGCATGCCGAGCTGGCCGGCCTCGTCGTCCGGGTGGGCGCCGATGAACATGATGTCCAGGTCGACCGGCTTGTCGGACTTCTTGGCCTGGGGCTTCGGTGTTGCTTGCTGGGGGTTGGCCTGGGCCGGAGTGGCCAGGCCCAACGACAGCAGACCGCACATGGCGATCGCCGCGCTGGTGCGCCATCTCATGGGCATACCTCTTCGTCTCGAAGCGAGAGTGCTGCGGCTGGGGACGGTCGGCCCGGCACGGGCCGGCTGACACGGTGGCTCGTGCCGGGCCGTGTTGCAGACAGCTGTCCACAGAGGACCGTGAGGTCCTCGGGGGTCGTGGTGCTCGACAACGGGATGGTGGTACTCGCGCACCGTCACGGCGTGAGCGGTACGCACGGTGGCGACGTCGGTCCACCGGAAGGCCTTCGGGCCGTAACCTAGGGATCTTGCGGAGGCGTCGTCAATAGCCCCGGACGACTTTCTTCCTTATCCGAATAAACGATCGTGCCTGCTCAGGGCGATCGCTGGGAGGCCGGCCATGGCCTGTGGACAGGCTATGTCCGGTTTTGGGACCCCAATGTGGACCGTAGGGCTCGGTTTTGCGCGTCATGTCGGGCTGGCCCCGGCCCGACCGGCTTGTCGGCCGCAGAATTTTCCCTGGTCGGCGGACCGAGATCATCTCGTTACTTGACGGCAGAATTTTTTCTCACTAGGAAGAAAGTGTGTCTGACAAAGCCCCGACCAGCCCGGTCAGCCGTGAGCGGTCCCGTGAGATCAAGCGTCTCTCGGTGATCTTGGCCGCCCGGCAGGCCCGGCGGCTGTCCCGAGTGGACCTGGCCGAGATGACCGGCCTCTCGGCGGCCACGGTGACCGCGCTCGTGCGGGAACTCGTCGCCGAGGGCTACCTCATCGAACGCGGGCCCGGCGCACCCACCACCGGCCGGCCACGGGAGATGCTCGAGTTCAACCCCCGCGCCGAGCTCGTCGCGGCGGTGTCACTGGAGCCACCCCGGATCAGCTGCGAGATCGCCGACAGCGAGGGCGCGGTCATCGCGCACCGCGTCGCACGGCTCGGCGCGAACGTGGTGGAGACCGTCTGCGAGTTCGTCCTCGACCTGGTCGGCGACAACCTGCCCTCGCTCCGCGGCGTCGCCATCGCGGTGCCCGGCGTGTCCAGCAACGGCGCGGTACGCCTCGCGCCGTCGGTCGGACTGGTCGAGGCGTGGCCGATCGGCGAATCCGTGCAACGGCGGCTCGGCGTACCCGTGGTCGTCGACAACGACGTGAACCTCATGGCCGCCGGCGAGTGCGTGGCCGGCGCCGGCGCGGACGTGGCGAACCTGCTGCTGATCCACGTGGCCGACGGCATCGGCGCCGGCCTCGTGCTCGACGGCAAGGTCCGCCGCGGCGCCAGCGGAGCCGCCGGCGAGGTCGGCTTCCTGCCGCTGGGCGGCGCGACCGAGCGCCCCTACAGCGGCGTCGGCGAGTTCGAGGCCCGGTGGTCGGTGAACGCCATCGCGGAGCGGGTCGTCGCGCTCAACCCGGGCCGCCGGCCCGAGTCACCGGTACGGGAGCTGAGCGGGCTCGCCGCGACCTCGGCGCCCGCCCGCGAGTACCTCGACGAGGTCCTCGGCGCCTGGGCCGGGCTCATCCTCTCCTGCGCCTGCGTCGTCGATCCGGGGCTGGTGCTGCTCAGCGGCGCCGCGGCGGAACTCGACGACGCGGCCCTCGGCCAGCTCCAGACCCTCGTCTCCGCCCGGACCCCGGCTCCCACCGAGGTACGCCGGGCCACCCTCGGCGACCAGGCCGTGCTGCACGGAGCGATCAGCTACGCGCTCTCGGCAGCGGTGCCCCGCCCCTCGCTTCCCTGACCGAACCCGGCCCCCGACGACCCCCGACCCCGACCCCGCACCCACCACCCCGACCCACCACCCACGTCACCGAACGCCGTCGCGGCGACCCTCGTCCGTACCCACTGACGACAGGTCGCGGCGCGATGCGTCGCGCCCCGGTACGGCGCGACGCGCTGATCTTCCTTCCCCGCTTCCGATAGATCCCCCGCACAATGGAGGTACCAATGAAACGTCGTTTGGCCCTGGCCGTCGCGTTCAGCGCGCTGCTGGCCGTGAGCGCGTGCGGCAGCAGCGACGACGACAAGGACACCGGCTCCTCCGGCTCCGCGCCGGCTGAGAAGGTCGTCATCTACAGCGCCCGCGACAAGTCGGTCACCGACTACGTCGTCGAGCAGTTCACGGCCAAGAACCCCGAGTACAAGGGCAAGGTCGAGGTGCTCAACATGGGCGCCCAGGAGGTGCTCGAGCGGGTCCGCGCCGAGAAGGCCAACCCGCAGGCGTCGGTCTGGTGGGGCGGCACCCAGCAGGGCCTCGCCGCCGGCGCGTCCGAGGGCCTGCTGGAGTCCTGGCAGCCGTCGTTCGCCTCGAAGATCGACGCGCGGTACAAGGACGCCGAGGGCCGCTGGTTCGGCGAGATCCTGCTGCCCGAGGTCATCATGTACAACAACAAGGCGCTCACCCCGGAGACCGCGCCGAAGGACTGGGACGACCTGGTCGACCCGAAGTGGAAAGACAAGATCATCATCCGGGACGTGGCCGCCTCCGGCACCATGCGCTCGATCTACGCCTCGATGATCCAGCGCTTCACGGCCGACGGGTCCAACCCGCAGCCCGGCTACGACTGGCTGCGCAAGCTCGACGCCAACACCGTCGAGTACGCCGCCAACCCCAGCGACCTCTACCTGAAGATGTCGCGTGAGCAGGGCGTGGTCAGCGCCTGGAACCTCCAGGACATCCTGCTGCAGGCCAACGAGAAGATGCCGTTCGGCTACGTGATGCCGGCCTCCGGTGCGCCGGTCCTCGTCGACGGCGTGGCCGCCGTCAAGGGCGGCAACAGCGAGGGCGCGAAGAAGTTCCTCGAGTTCCTGTTCGACGACTCGCTGCGGGCCAGCCTCGCGAAGGACTACTTCCAGATCCCCGCTGTCGAGATCGCCGAGAAGCCCGAGTGGCTGACCAAGCTCGACCTCAAGCCGATGGACGTCGACTGGAACGTGATCGGCAAGAACGAGACCGCCTGGATCACCCACTGGAACGCCCAGATCAAGGGCAAGGGCTAAGACGCTCGGAACCGGGCCGTGCTCCGGCACGGCCCGGCTTCGTCCTGGAAGGACCCACGAAATGATCGATGTCCGACTGACGGCGGTCAGTAAGCGCTTCGCCAAGTCGAGCGACTCCGCGGCGGTCGATGACGTCACCGTCACCATCGGGGCCGGCGAGTTCTTCACGCTGCTCGGGCCGAGCGGTTGTGGCAAGACGACGACGCTGCGCATGGTGGCCGGCTTCTACTTCCCGACCTCCGGTCACATCCACTTCGGCGACGACGACGTCACCCACTGGACGCCGAACAAGCGGGACACCGGCATGGTGTTCCAGAACTACGCCCTGTTCCCGCACATGACGGTGGCGCAGAACGTCGCGTACGGGCTCAAGGTCCGCCGGGTCTCGCGCGCCGAGCAGGCCCGCCGGGTCACCGAGGCGCTCGAGCAGGTGCACCTCGCCGGGTACGGCGACCGGCGCATCGACGCGCTCTCCGGCGGCCAGCAGCAGCGCGTCGCGCTGGCGCGGGCCCTGGTGATCCGTCCCCGCACCATGCTGCTCGACGAGCCGCTGTCGAACCTCGACGCGAAGCTGCGCGAGGAGACCCGCGCCGAGATCCGGCGCATCCAGCGGGAGAGCGGCACCACCTCGATCTACGTCACGCACGACCAGGCCGAGGCGATGGCGATGTCGGACCGGATCGCCGTGATGGAGTCCGGCCGGGTCCAGCAGGTCGGTACCCCGCACGAGGTCTACTACCAGCCCGCGAACGCGTTCGTGGCCCGGTTCATCGGACGCAGCAACGTGCTGAGCCTGCCGGTGACCGGCGCGGCGGAGCAGCGCGTCCACGTGCGCCTGCCCGGCGGCGCCACCATCGAGATCGGCGCACCCGCCGGACACGGGCTCACCGAGGGCGACACCGCACTGGTCTCCGCGCGCCCCGAGCACATCGCGCTCGGCGGCGACGACGACACCGCGGCCATGCGCGGCCGGGTCAGCCACGTCGAGTTCACCGGCATGGCCACCCACGTCACCGTCGACGTCGACGGCGACGAGGTGATGGCCGCCCTGGTCGACGCGCCCGCCGGCATACAGCTCGGCGACGTCGTGGGCCTGCGGCTCACACCCGAGCGGCTCTGGGTGGTCAAGCCGTGACCGCGGCGACCCCGACCGCCCCCGGCTGGGCGGCGGCCCTCGGCCGGCGCCTGGCCGGCGGGGCGAACTCCCGATGGTTCCCCTACCTGCTGGTGCTGCCGCTGGTCCTGGTGCTGTGGGGCTTCGTCGTCCAGCCGATGTTCGCCACCTTCCGGGAGAGCGTCAGCGCCAACGGCACCGACAACTACCTCCAGTTCCTCTCGTCCTCCGGGGTGGCCCGCGAGTCGCTGTTCACCTCGCTGTTCATCTCGGCCGCGAGCGTGCTGCTCTGCGGCGTCGTCGGCGTGGCGATGGCGTTCCTGCTCAAGCGGTTCCACTTCCGCGGCCGGCGGCTCATCGAGGCGTTCATCCTGGTGCCGGCGGCCCTGCCGCCGCTGATCGGCGCCGTGTCGTTCCAGCTGCTCTACAGCAACATCGGCATCGTGCCGCGTGGTCTCCAGGCGCTGCTCGGCACCGACAAGCCGATCCTGGCCTTCGACGGCATCGCCGGCGTGCTGGTGGTGCACACGTTCACCATGTACCCGTTCTTCTACCTGGCCGCCTCCGCGGCGCTGGCCGGGATGGACCCGTCGGTCGAGGAGGCGGCGTACAACCTCGGCGCGGGCCGGGTACGCGTGTGGCGCACCGTCCTGCTGCCGATGCTCACCCCCGCGCTCATCTCGGCGTCGCTGCTGGTCTTCATGACGTCGCTGGCGTCCTACACCGCGCCACTGCTGTTCAACGTCAGCCAGACCATGACGATGCAGATCTACATCAACCGCACCAACGGCGACCTGCCGATGGCCTCGGCTTACGCCTCGGTGCTCGGCATCGTCTCGATCATCTTCCTGCTCGGCATGCGCTGGTACGAGGGACGGCGCAACTACCAGTCGCAGTCCAAGGGCGTCTCGGCGGTCCGGCGGGAGATCACCAACCCGATCGGCCGCTGGCTCGCCCCGCTGGCCTCGGTGCTGGCCACCCTGGTCCTGCTCGCCCCGGTCGGCGCGATCGCGCTCGTCGCGTTCTCCGAGGACCGGTCCTGGACCACCGAGGTGCTGCCGCCGACGTACACGTTCGAGAACTTCGTCACCATCTTCACCGACCCCAAGGCGTTCCAGCCGATCCTCAACTCGGTGCAGATGAGCCTCCTCGCGGTCGTCGGCTGCGTGGTGATCGGCGTGCTCATCGCGTACGCGGTGCGGCGTCTGACGTTCGTCGGCCGCGGCCTGCTCGACGTGGCCGTGATGATCGCCTGGGCGCTGCCCGGCACGGTCGTGGCGATCAACCTGATCTCTGCGTTCAGCACCGGCAACGCGTTCAGCTTCGGGCAGGTGCTGGTCGGCACGTTCTGGATCCTGCCGCTCGCCTACTTCGTGCGGTTCCTGCCGATCGTGTTCCGGTCCAGCTCGGCGACGCTGGCGCTGATCGACCCGTCGCTGGAGGACGCCGCCCGCAACCTCGGCGCCTCCTGGCTGCGCGCCTTCTACACGATCACCGTCCGGTTGATGCTGCCCGGTGTGCTCGCCGGCGCGCTGCTGGCGTTCGTGCACGGCGTCGGCGAGTTCGTCGCCTCGGTGCTCATCTACACCTCGTCGACGGTGCCGATCTCGGTCGCCATCAACAACCGCATGTACAGCTTCGAGCTGGGCACCGCGGCCGCGTACGGCATGCTCCAGGTGCTGCTCATCTTCGTGGTGATGTGGTTCTCCGGGCGGCTGGAGAGCAGCCGCACCGCGACCCGGAGGGCCGAGCAGTGGACGAACTGATCGAACGGTGGCGGACCGGGGGAGGTCTGCTCCCGGTCACCCGGGTTCCCGGGCACGCGTTCGCCGCCGTGACCGAGGCGGCCGACCTGGCGGTGCTGCCGGTCGGCGCGGTCGAGTGGCACGGTCCGCACCTGCCGATCGGAACCGACCTGATCCTGGCCGAGGGCTTCGCCGGGGAACTGGCCACCGGGTCCGCCCGGGCGGTGCTGTTCCCGGCCACGCCGTACGCCGCCTGCCCGGGCCAGACCCGGCAGTGGCCGGGCACCGTGGCGCTGCGGCCGGAGATCGCCGTCGGCTACCTCGCCGACGTGCTCGCCGGCATCGTCGAGGCGGGCTTCACCCGGGTGCTCGTGGTCAACGGGCACGACGCCAACATGTCCACCGTCCGCGCGGCGATGGAGTGGGTGTCCGGCCGGCACCGGGCCAGCATGATGCTGGTGAACTGGTTCCAGCTCGTCGGCCCGGACGAGACCACCGAGATGTTCGGTGAGCTGCCGGCCCGGGGACACGGCGGCGCGTACGAGAGTTCCGCGGTGCTCGGCTTCGACCCGGCCGCGGTACGCCTGGACGCGGCGCCGGACCTGCCGCCCAAGCCGAAACTGCCCACCCCGTACCCGTACGTGCTGGTGGAGTCGCGCCCCGACCCCTGGCAGGGCTGGTCGGGCCACGTCTCGCTGGCAGGTGAGGAGGCCGGCGGCCGGATCCGCGCCACCGCCGGCGCCCGCCTGCGCGAGCTGGTCGGGGCGTGGCTCGCCGCGCCGCTGCCGGGGCCGCCCGGCGCCGACCGGCCCGACCAGCCGACCGGATGACAGTCACGCCCCAGGACCACGCACCACCTCGGGAGGCCTCCATGAGCCCGTCACTGACCGTCTACCAACAGCACCACCTGCGCGTCGTGTTCGACCACCACGTCGCCAACCTCTACCCGGCGATGGTCACGGCCAGCAAGGCCCACGTCGTCATGCTCGCCGAGCAAGGGCTGATCTCCGACGAGGCCGCCGCGACGATGCTGCGCGGCCTGGTCGCCCTCGCCACGGACCGGCCCGGGGAACTGGAGTACGACGGCAGCGTCGAGGACGTCTACTACACGCTGGAGAAGCGCCTCGCCGCCGCGGCCGGCATCGAGGTGTCGCAGTTGAGCGTGCAGCTCGCGCGCAGCCGCAACGACCTCGACGCCGGCGTCTTCCGGATGGTGCTGCGCGACCAGCTGCTCCAGGTGCTCGACGCGCTGCTGGCGACCGGCCGTACCGTGCTGGACCGCGCGGACCGGCACGCCGACGTGGTGATCACCGGTTACACGCACCGCCGCCCGGCCCAGCCGACCAGCATCGGGCACGTCTTCGCCGGCTACGCCGAGGCGCTCGCCGGCGAGGCCGCCGCGTACGCCGGCCTGCTGGACGAGATGAACCGCTCGCCGCTGGGCTCCTGCGCCTTCGCCGGCACCGACCTGGACATCTCGCCCCGCCGGCTGGCCGACCTGCTCGGCTTCGACCAGCTCATCGTCAACTCGTACGAGGCGGTGGCCGGCGCCGACCACCTGGTCCGGGTCGCCACGCTCAACGCGCAGGCGCTCGCCACCGGCGCCCGGCTCGCCCGCACCCTGATGGACTGGCTGAGCTGGGGCTGGGTGGTCACGCCCGGCGAGTTCACCCAGGGCAGCAGCATCATGCCGCAGAAGCGCAACCCGGTGGTGCTGGAACACCTCGTCTCGATGGCCGGCGCCGCCGCCGCCGACGCGGCGAGCGTACTGAACAACGTCGGCGCCGCCTGGTGGGAGGACTCGAACAACGCCACCACCGACGTGCAGTCCCGCCTCTGGGAGGGCGACGACCGGGCGTACCGGTTCTTCTCGCTGCTCGGCGGCCTGATCGAGAAGCTCGATCCGCAGCGCCCGCCGTCCGGAGAGGAGATCGTCGCCTCCGGCGCCACCACCACCGCGGCGGCCGACGCGCTGGCCCGCCGCGGCGTGCCGTTCCGGGGCGCCCACTCGCTGCTCGGCCGGCTGGTGCGCGGCGGCGCGCCGGCGACCTGGACCGAGGAGCTGGTCCGGTCCACCGCGGCCGACCTCGGCCTGGCGCTCGACGACGCCGCGGTACGGGACCTGCTGGCCGCCGCGGTCCGCCCCGAACTCGTGCTGCGCCGCGCCCAGGCCGACGGCCCCGGCGAGGCGGCCGTCCGGGACCAGGTCGGACGACTGTCTACAATGCTCGACGCGGTGCAGGAGCGGGCGCAGGCGTTGCGCGAGCGGCTGACCCGTGCCGACGCGGCTCTCGCCGAGGCGGTCGCGGCGAGGGTAGGCCCGTGACGGGGCGGCAGACGCAGCTGGCCGTGGTCGCGGACGTCGTGTCGCGGCGACCACGTGATCTGGACCGACGGGCCGAAGGGCGATCTGACATCACCATGGAACGACCGGCAAATCCGCGCCTGCTCGGCATCGACTTCGGCGGCACCAAGATGGCCATCGGCGTGGGCGACACCGACGGCCGGCTGCTCGTCTCCGAGCGCCTGCCCACGATCGCCGAGCAGGGCGCGCAGCAGGCCCTCTCCCGGGCCCTGGACCGGGCGTGCGAACTCGCCGAGCAGACCGGCGGCACGATCGTCGCGGCCGGCATCGCCTCGCCCGGCGTCGTCCACGACGACGGCATCGAACTGGCACCGAACGTGCCCGGCTGGGAGCAGTTGCGGCTGGCCGAGGCGGTCCGCGCCCGCCTGAACCTGGCGCACGTGCGGGTGACGAACGACCTGAAGGCGGCGGCCCACGCCGAGTTGCGGCTCGGTGCGCTGCGCGATGCCGATCCGGGACTCGTCGTCGGGCTCGGCACCGGGGTGGCCGCGGCGGTGACGGTGAACGGCGAGGTGCTCCCGGGCCGCCACGGCGCGGCCGGCGAGATCGCCTACGGACTCACCGACCTCAGCTGGCCGCCCCGGCTGGAACCGATGCTGGAGGCGACGTTCTCCGGCCGGGCCCTCGACGAGCTGGCGCAGCGCCTCGGCGTCGACGGCCGGGCGGCCGGCCTGTGCGCGGCCGCGGAGCAGCCCGGCCCGGTACGCGAGCAGCTCCGCCTGCGCGTCGACGAACTGGCCCGCCAGCTGGTCACCTGCTGCCTGCTGCTCGACCCGCAGCGGATCGTGCTGGTCGGCAGCGTCGCCGGCAACGACCTGGTCCGGGAGCTGCTGACCGAACGGCTCACGCACACGCTGCCGTACCCGCCGGAGGTCGTGCTGTCGGACTTCGCGCAGGACGCCGCGCTGCTCGGCGCGCTCGCCATGGCCTGCGAGGCCCAGCCCGCTGTGGTCTGAGCGGGCCGGGCGCCGGGAACGGACCGGGCGGGGCGCGGTGGGGCGCCCCGCCCGGTCCGTTCCCGTTCGCCGGGCGGAACCGGCGGCGTACCTGTGCCGGACGCGCGCCGGGCCGGGGACCGGCGGCTTCGCACCTGCCGAAGGTCCCCGGCCCGGACGTGCGGTTCAGGCGGTGGACGCCTCGGCGCGGCGTACCACCTCGGTGGCGGCGCGCACCACCGCCCGGTCCAGCAGCCGCCCATCGGCGTCGGTGGCCACCCCGGAGCCGCCGCGTTCGGCCTGCTCCAGCGCCGCCAGCACGGCCCGGGCGGAGGCCACCTCGGCTTCGGTGGGGGTGAACACCTCGTTGATCGTCGCGATCTGCCCGGGGTGGATGGCGCTGCGGGCCCGGAAGCCCTGCCGCAGCAGCGCCCGGGTGGTCCGCTCCAGCCGTTCCGGGTCGCGCAGCGTCGTCTCCACCGGCCCGACCGCGGGGGCGATGCCGGCGGCCGCCGACGCGACGACGACCTGGGAGCGGATCGGTGCGAACTCCGCCCGGTCCGGCCCCGGCTGCAACCCCAGCTCACCGGCGAGGTCCGCCTCGCCGAGGCCGAGCCGCAGCACCCGTGGCGCTTCGGCCACCCGCGGCGCGGTGAGCACGCCCCGGGCGGTCTCGATCAGCGCCACCACCCGGAACGCCGGGGCGTCCGGGCCGAGCCGCCGCTGTACCCGGGTCAGCGCGGCGTCGACCTCGGCGAGCAGGTCCGGCTCGGCCTTCGGCACCCAGACCCCGGCCGCGGCGGGGGAGAGCACCTCGACGTCCGCCTCGACCTGGTCGCTGTTGATCCGCACCCACAGCCTGGGCCCGGCCGGCGCGGCGGCGCCCAGGTACCCGGCGACCGTCTCCCGGGCCTGCGCCTTGCGGGCCGGCGTGACCGCGTCCTCCAGGTCGAGCACGAGCGCGTCCGCGCCCCGCCCGGCCGCCTTGTCCAGCAGGTCCGCCCGGTCGCCCGGCACGTACAGGTAGCTGCGCGCCACCGCCGCCATCAGTCGTTCCCCCTACCGCTGCGGGCGGGCGAGGTAGCGGCCGGTCGGCTCGCCGGTCACCTTGCCGTCGACGAGCACGTGCTGCCCGCGGACGAAGGTGTCGGTGACCCGGGCGGTCAGCTCGAAGCCCTCGAACGGCGTGTACTCCTGCGTCGACTCGGAGTCCTCGGCGCGCACCGTCCAGGTCGAGTTCGGGTCGACCAGGCAGATGTCGGCGTCGTACCCCTGCGCGATGGCGCCCTTGTTGCGCAGGCCGAAGCGCTGGGCCGGGTTCCACGAGGTCAGCTCCGCCACCCGCTGGTACGACAGGCCGCGCCGGTTGCCCTCGGTGACCAGGCCGGGCAGCAGGTACTCGGCGCCGCCGAAGCCGGACTTGGCGACGAAGATGTCGTCGCGCGGCTCACCGAACTTGACCTCGTCCTTGCAGCAGGCGTGGTCGCTGACCACCCAGTCGATCTTGCCGTCCAGGACGTACCCCCAGAGCGCCTCGACGTCGGCGCGCGGGCGCAGCGGCGGGTTGACCTTGCCGCCCAGGCCGTGCGCGGTGTCGATGTCGGCGACCAGGTGGCCGATGGTGACCTCGCGGCGGAAGTCGATGTGCGGGAACGCCCGCGCCATCCGCAGCGCCGCGTCGACAGCCTTCTCCGACGTCAGGTGCAGCAGGTTGATCTTCGGCAGCCCGGTCTCGTGCGCCAGGTACGACGCGATCGACACGGCCAGCCCCTCGGAGTGCGGCGGCCGCGACGCGTGGTACGCCTCCAGCCCGCGCAGCGTGCCGTCCTGCTCGACCTGCTTGGTGTACGCGCTCATGATCTCGGCGGTCTCGCAGTGCAGCGACAGCGAGATCTCGTCGGCCAGCTCGGGGAAACGCTCCCGGGCCGCCTGGACGCCCCGCATCACGAACTCGAAGTGGGCGTAGTCGTACCGCTCGCCCTCCGGGATCATCAGGAACGAGTTCTGGTCGGCGGATCGGCCGTGCAGGCCGTGGCTGCCGTAGAACATGAAGATCTTGAACGAGGTGACGCCGTGCTCCTCGACCAGCGACGGCACCTCGCCGATGTGCTCCCGCGACATCGGCGCCAGGTGGAAGCCGTAGTCGATGTAGGAGCGGCCCTCGGTCGCGGACAGCACCTCGGGGAAGAAGTCGGCGTACCGGCCGCCCCGGTTGAGGTAGTACTGCCCGGTGCGCATGTAGTTCAGCGCCGTGGTGACGCCGCCCTGCACCGAGGCGCGGCTCTCCGAGACGGCGTCCTCGCTCAGCGGGTTGTAGATGCCCCAGTGCTGGTGCGCGTCCACCACGCCGGGGAAGGCGAGCCGGCCGCCGCCGTCGACGACCTGGGCGGCCTCCGCCTGGTCGATCTGCGGGGCGACGCGGCTGATCCGCCCGTCGGTGACGCCGATGTCCATCTGCTCGGGTTCGGGCCGGTCGTGCCGGACCACGCGGACGTTCGTCAGCAGCAGGTCGTAGGTGCTCATGGTGTTGCTCCTCGTGCTCGGTTCAGCGGCGGTTGATCAGGCCCATCAGGCCGTGGACGTCGGGGGCCCGGTCCAGCCGGTGGACCTCCTCGGTGATGCGGTCGGCGGTCGCCTCCGGCAGGGCGGCGGCGTTGGTGCGGAACTTGACCGCCAGTTCGGCGTCGCTGAGCGGACGCTGCGGCCCACCCCGGTTGGCGAGCACCTCCTGCACCCACTCCCGCCCGTCGCGGGTGACCACCCGCAGCACGGCCGGGAACTGGTGCGGGAAGATCGCGTCGCACCGCTCGTCGCCCACCACGTCGACGAGCGCCATCAGCGCCCGCCGCTGCGGGTCGTGCGCGAGGGCGTCGGTGAAATCGGCGAGGTCCACGCCCAGACCGCCGCCGCCGATCAGGCCGGCGACCACCGCGTACGGGCCGCTGAACTGCGCCTCGTAGCCGGTCTGCGGCGCCCGCTTGCGCTCGATGGGCTGGCCGATGGTGCGCACCGTCGGCGTCGGCACGCCGAGGGTGATCGACTCGATCTGGTCCAGCGGCAGCCCACGCTCGCGCAGCGCGATCGCCGCGTCGATGGCGGCGTGGGTGAAGTGGTTCGCCGGGTACGGCTTGAAGAAGATGCCCGGTACCGCCCAGTCGGTGCCGAGCCCGCGGACGATCTCGTCGCCGTCGAACTCGCCGCGCAGGAACGCCTGGAAGAAGCCGAAGCGTCCCTCCAGCACGGTCGGCGGCCCGGTCACGCCGTGCCGGGCCAGCTGCGCGGCGCTCACCGCCGCGTGCGCCGCCCAGCCGCAGTGGATCCGCTTGACGGTGCCGCCGTTGCGGTTGGACTCGATCAGACCGGCCGCCATCGAGGCGGACACGCCGAGCGCGTCGAGCGCGCCGTCGGCGTCCAGCTTCAGCAGCCGGGCTGCCGCCACCGCGCCGCCGAGCGTGCCGCAGATCGAGGTGGCGTGCTGCCCGTGCTCGAAGAAGACGGAGTTGCCGGCGGCCGGGTCGTACCCGGCCATGCCGAGCCGGACGCACACCTCCAGGCCCACCGCGATGGCCGCGACCGTCTCCCGCCCGGACGCCCCGGACGCCTCGGCGGCGGCCAGCGCGGCCGGCACCACCGACGCGCTGGGGTGCAGCACCGACGGCAGGTGCGTGTCGTCGTAGTCGAGCGAGTGCGCCAGCACGCCGTTGGCGAACGCGGCCAGCGCCGCGGGCGCCTTCTCGTCCAGGCCGACGACGGTGGCCTGGCCGCGGCCACCCTGCTCCTCGACGTAGGCGAGGGCCGCCTGGCTGGTCGGCAGCGGCCGGGCCGCCACGCAGAGGCCGAGCACGTCCAGGACGCGGGCCCGGACGCTGGCGACCACCTCGTCGGGCAGCGTCTCGGCGGCGGTGTCGGCGGCGAAGGTGGCCAGGTGGCGGCCCAGGGTCGGCTCAGCCACGGCTGATCACCGCCAGCGGGCGCACCGGGGAGCCGGTGGCGCCGTACAGCGGCAGCGGCGCCATCACGAAGGTGAACTCGTGCACCCCGTCGCGGGCCAGCTCCTCCAGTGCCATCGTCTCGATCAGGTAGATGCCGTGCTCCACCAGCAGGATGCGGTGCGCCGGCAGCGAGCTGTGGCCCTTGCCCGGGTGCAGGCACTCGAAGGCGATGGTGTCGGCGCCGGCCGCGTGTACGCCGCGCTGCGCCAGCCAGGTGGCGCCGTCCGCGCCGACCCCGGGTACGCCGGAGTCCTTGCCGATGTACTGGTTGCGGTCCTCGTGGTCGAACAGCCGGCCCCACCCGCTGCGGATGAGCACGACGTCACCGGCGCCCACCGGCGTGCCCTGCCGGGACACCGCGGCATCCAGGTCGGCGGGCGTGATCTCGTAGCCGGGCTCGCAGGCCTCCACGCCCAGCGCGGCGGGCACGTCCAGCAGCACGCCGCGGCGGACCATCGGCGCGACGGTGTGCACGCCCAGCTCGTCGAACCGGCCACCGACCTGCGCGTCGGCGGCGTCGGCGCCGCCGTGCAGCCGGCCGTCCTGGGAGACGTGCGCGAGCGCGTCGACGTGCGTGCCGACGTGCGTGCCCATCACCAGCAGGTCGTTGGCGGCTGAGCCGCCGTCGGCGCGCACCATGTCGCCGTGGCGGCGCGGCAGGGTGAGCCCGAACGCCGGGTGGTTCGGTGACTGCGGCATGCCGACGGTCAGCCGCCGGCCCAGGTCGTAGATCGTGACACCGGCCTGCACGGCGTCGAGCAGGCGGTCGGCGGTTCTGGCTGTGGTGCCCACGGGGTTCCTCGCGTTTCGGCTGTCGGCGTCGTCAGGCGACGACGCCACGGGCTTTCAGGTCGGCGATCTCGGCCGGGTCGCAGCCGAGTTCCTCGACGAGCAGGGCGTCGGTGTCGGCGCCGGGGGAGCGTCCGGTGAACCGGATCCGGCCCGGCGTCTCCGACATCCGCCACATGACGTTGTGCATCCGCATCGGGCCGAGGTCGGGATCGTCGACCGTGGTGATCATCTCGGTGGCCTGCACGTGCGGGTCCTCGACGATGTCCTTGGCGCTGTAGACCGGTGCGACGGCGGCGCCGGCCTCGGCGAACGCCGCGGCCACCTCGTCGCGGGTGCGCTCGGCGATCCACGAGCCCACGTACTCGTCGAGCAGGTCCGCGTGCGCCACCCGCCCGACGCCGGTACGGAACCACGGCTCGTCGATCACCTCGGGGTGGCCCACCAGCCGCAGCACCCGCTCGGCGATGGCCTGGGCGCTGGTGGAGATCGCCACCCACGACCCGTCCTTGGTCTGGTACGTGTTGCGCGGCGCGTTGTTCGTCGAGCGGTTGCCCTGCCGCTGCTCCACCACGCCGAGCTGGTCGTAGACGGTGGGGCCGGGACCGACAGCGGTCATGATCGGCTCCAGCAGGCTCATGTCGACGACCTGGCCCCGGCCGCCGGAGCGCTCCCGGTGCCACAGCGCCATCATCACCGCCGACGAGGTGGCGATGCCGCAGATGCTGTCGGCCAGCCCGAACGCGGGCAGCGTCGGCGGGCCGTCGGCCGTGCCGGTCAGGTGGGCGAAGCCGCTCATCGCCTCGGCCAGCGTGCCGAACCCGGCGCGGGAGGCGTACGGGCCGGTCTGCCCGAAGCCGGTGATCCGGGCGATCACCAGGCCGGGGTTGACCCGGTGCAGCTCCTCCGGGCCGATGCCCCAGCGCTCCAGCGTGCCCGGGCGGAAGTTCTCCACCAGCACGTCGGCCCGCTCGGCCAGCCGCAGCAGCAGCGCCGCGCCGTCCGGCGCGGACAGGTTCAGCCCGATCAGCCGCTTGTTGCGGGAGATCTCCTTCCACCACAGGGGATGGCCGTCCTTGGTCTTGCCGTGGCCGCGCATGCTGTCACCCATGGTCGGGTGCTCGATCTTCACCACGTCGGCGCCGTAGTCGCCGAGGATCTGACAGCACAGCGGTCCGGCGAGGATCGTCGAGACGTCCAGCACGCGCAGGCCCGTCAGCGGTCCGTCACTCACCTGTTCCACCTCCCCAGTTCTGTTCCTGACCCGTCCGTCCGGCGGCACGTTGCGCCGGCGGCCGGAAACCCAGTTCGGCGGATATCTCCGCCGCCGCCGCGGCGACCAGCGCGCCGTGCGCGGCGCAGACCTCCGGGGTGAACCGGTTCTGCGGCCCGCACAGCGAGATCGAGCCGAACACCTGCCCGGTCGCGTAGCGCACCGGCGCGGCCACGCTGCCCGCGCCGTTCTGCCGCTCGCCCATGCTCACCGCGTACCCCTGGCGGCGGACCCGGCCCAGCTCGGACCGCAGCTTCGCGGTGGAGGTGATGGTGGCCGAGGTGACCGCGTCCAGCGGGTGGTGGTCGAGGTAGTCCTCGATCTCCGCGTCCGGCAGCGCCGCGAGGATCGCCTTCGACGACGACCCGGAGTGCAGCGCGTGGCTGGTGCCCAGGGACACCGACATGCGTACCTCGTGCGGCGAGAGCACCTGGTCGATGTAGACGCGGGTCCAGCCCTGCCGCACCGACAGCGTCGCGGTCTCGCCGCTGTCGCGCACCAGCCGGACCAGGTACCGGCGGGCGATGTCCGGCACGTCCAGCGCGCGCAGCGCGGCCAGTCCCACCGCCAGCGCGCCGCTGCCCAGCCGGTACCGCTTGGTCTCCTCGTTGAAGGTGAGGAAGCTGTCGGCCACCAGTTCCTTGAGGATCCGGTGCGCGACCGCCTTGGGCAGTCCCAGCTCCCGCGCGATCGTCGACACGCCGAGGGTCTCCGGCGCCCGTTCGGCGATGATGTTGACGATGTCGAGGGCGCGTCCGAGGCCGGAACGGGTCCGGCCGGCGGTGGCGCTCTCGACAACCGCTGTGGTGATCATCTTCTCTCCTCCACTGTCGACGTAGGGCGGGATCGCCGGGCCTCAGGCGGGCGCGACCGGAGTCTTCCCGGGCGGCAGGCCGTCCGGCTGCCGGGGTCGCTCCCGCGCGATCACCAGTGCCACCGAGGCGAGCACCACGGCGCCGGCGAGCACCTGACGTCCGGACAACGACTCATCCAGCACCATCATGCCGAGCAGGACCGCCACCACCGGGTTGACGTACGCGTAGGTGGACGCGAGCTGGATCGGCGCGTTGCGCAGCAGCCACGTGTAGACGCTGAAGCCGACCACTGTGCACACCAGCATCAGGTAGGTCCACGCCAGCCAGGACCGGCCGGTCACGCCGGCCGGGTCGAACCGTCCCAGCTCACCGCTGACCACGCTCGCCACCGCCACCGCGACGCCGCCGACGAGCATCTGCCAGCCGGTGCCGACCAGGTGGTCGGCCGGCATGTGCAGCCGCTGCGACAGCGTCGAGCCCAGCGCCCACACCATCGTGGAGACCACCAGCAGCAGCATCCCGCCGAGGTGCCATCCCTTCGTCGGCACCGAGAACAGCAGCGCCAGCCCGGCCACCCCGCCCAGTACGCCCACCGCCGCGAGCGCCGACGGCCGCGGACCGACCGCCAGCCGCAGCACCAGCACCCACAGCGGCATGCCGGCCACCACCAGCGACGTCAGCCCGGTAGGCACGTACTGCTGGCCCAGGGCGAGCAGCGCGCTGCCCGCACCGACCATCAGCAGCCCGCTGGCGCCCACCCCGCCCCACTGCCGCCGGGGCAGCAGCAGCCCGGCCGGTCCCCGGCGCAGCGCCGCCACCGCGAACAGCAGCAGCGCCGCGGCCAGGAACCGGGCCGAGGTGGCCACCAGCGGCGGAATGCTGTCCAGGGCCACCCGGTTGCCCAGGTAGGTCGAGCCCCAGATCAGGTAGACCGCGCCGAGCCCGACGGCCAGGGCCATCGGGCCGGCGGGCCGCGGCGGATCCGCCGGGTGGCGGGCCGCCGCGGGCCGGGTCAGATCAGCGGTGTCCATTTACCCGGATCGCCACCGCGGTGTTGCCCCGAAGGGCGTTCGAGTACGGACACATCCGGTCGGCCAGCTCCACCGCGCGCTCCAGGTCGGCCTGCGGGCACTGCGGCGCGGACACGTCCAGCACCACGGCGATCGCGTACCGGCCGTCGTCGGTCTGCCCGAGGGAGACCGAGGCGGTGACAGTCGTCGGGCCGGGCTTGACGCCGGCCTGGCGGGCGGCGACGGCGAGCGCGCTGTCGAAGCACGCGGCGTAGCCGGCGGCGAACAGCTCCTCCGGGTCGGTGCCGGGCGCGTCCGGGCCCCGCTGGGCGGGACGGGTCAGGTCGACCCGCAGCGACCCGGTCAGCGACCGGGCGCTTCCGCCCCGGCCGCCGGACACCTCCACCTTCGCGGTGTAGACGGTGTTCGCCGGTACGACCTTCGCCTCGGACGCCGGGGTGCCGACGTTCATGCCGGCACCTCCGTTCCCAGGTCCGCGTGCACCTGCGCGGCGACCGCGTCGGCGAACGCCTCCGGCTGCTCGTCGGCCACGAAGTCGGTGCCGCCGGGGATGGTGACCAGCTCGGCGCTGGGCAGCGCGGCCCGCACCTGGGGCGTCATCCGGTCCAGCAGGTCGTCGGCGCCGTGCAGCAGCACGATGGGCAGCGCGTCCAGGGCGGCCGTGTCGACGTGGTGGTCGAACACCGCCCGGTACGCGGTGGCGTAGTCCGGACCGGTCAGCAGGTACTCGGTGACCTGGCGGTTCGCCTCCTCCGGGGTCAGCGCCGGGTACAGGCCGTACACCCGGTCCCAGATCACCTTCAGGTGCCCGCCGTCGCGGTCCGGGGAGTAGCCGGGCGCGTACGACCGCTTCTTCTCCGCCCGCTCCTGCTCGTCGTAGAGCGGGATGCCCTGCAGGATCAGCCGGTGCACCCGCTCCGGCGCCGACATCATCGCCTGCGCGCCGACGATCGCGCCGGTGTGCTGCCCGAGCAGGTGCACCTTGGACAGCCCGAGGGCGTCGGCGAACTGCCACACGCCGGCCGCGTACTCGGGGATGGACCACGGGCGCGGCGGGGCGTCGGACATCCCGAAGCCCGGCGTGTCCGGGGCGATCACCCGCAGGCCGCGGCGGGCCAGCGGCTCGATCACCGCGTCGTAGGTGGCCGAGGAGAGCGGGGACTGGTGCAGGACCAGCAGCACCGGGGCGTCGGCGTCGCCGCCGTGCCGGTAGTGCACCTGACCCCACGGCACGTCGACGTAGGCGCGGCGGGCCACGCCGCGGGCCCGGGTCACTCGGCCACCGCCAGCGCCGCCATGACCTCGATGACGTGCTTGATGCCGGCCTTGTAGTCGTCCAGCCGGATGTTCTCGTTCGGGCCGTCCACACCGGAGTCGGCGCGGGACACGCCGACGCCGACGATCGGCCGGTCGGCGATCACGCCCTGGTTGCCGATCCACTGCGTGTACGGCTCGATCACCGGTTCGGTCCCGTACACCCGGCGGGCCGCGTCGGCGACCAGCGCGACGAACGGGTCGCGGTGATCGGTGAGGTTGGGCCGGCTGGTCGCCATCACCTCGATGCGCAGGTCACCGAAGCCGGTCGCGGCCAGGTGGTCGCGGATGCAGCCGAGCACGCGGTCCGGATCCTGGCCCGGCACCAGCCGGATCTCCAGCTTCGCCGAGGCGGTGGACGGGATGCCGAGCGTCACGTCGTCGCGCATGTCGCCGCCGGCGAAACCGGCGACGGTGAGCGTCGGCACGGTCCGGATGGCGACCGCGGCGCCCTGGTCGTCCAGGTCACCGGTGAACCGGTCGACCTGGGCCCGCTTGCGCAGGAAGTCCCCGTCGAACGCCACCTTCTCCAGCAGTGCCCGCTCCTCGTCCGTCGGCGGTCGGGCGTCGTCGGCGAAACCGGGGATCGTCACGGTGCCGTCGGGCCGCTGCAACTGCGCCAGGGCGGCGGCCAGCCGGGCCGTGGCAGCCGGCAGCAGCGCGGTGTTCTGGCTGGTCAGGTCGCGCGGCAGGGTCTGTGCGGTGAGCCGCAGGTAGAGCACGCCCTTCTCGGCGAGCTTGAGCAGCAGCCGGTCCTCGCCGTCGAGCCAGGAGTTCTCCCACAGCGCGGCGTCGCTGGCGAGCCGGTCGGCGTGCGCCTCGACGAACGAGCCCAGACCCGGGCTGTGCAGCCACTTCTTGCCCTCGAAGATGATCCGGTTGGTCACCGGCGGGGTCAGCCCGGCCAGCTTCCAGGCCGCCGCCGCGTGGATGCGGGACATGACGACGCCCTTGTCGTCGGCCACGCCCCGGGCGTACAGCCGGCCGTCGTGGATCTCCGCCGCGTACGGCGGGCTGATCCAGTCGGCGTCGTCACCGGCCGGCTCGACCTCCACGTCGTAGTGGGTGAAGTGCAGCAGCGCCTTGTCACCCTCGCCCGGCACCTCGGCCAGCACGTACGGGTACGACTGCTCCCACGGGATGATCTCGGCTTCGCCGCCCCAGCGGCGGACCGACCCGGCGATGAACTCGGCGGTGGCCTCCATCTGCTCCGGCTCCTGGCGGCGGCTGCGGATGCGGCACAGCTGCTGGAGCTCCTCGACGAACTCGTCGAAGTGCGCGTCGACGGCCGCGAGAGCGGCTGCGGTATCCGGTTTGGGCATGGTGGTCCTCACAGAAGGGGTCGGAGAGGGGGAAGTCAGTGGATGGTGACGCCGCCGTCGACGAAGATCGTCTGCCCGGTGGTCATGGCGGCGGCGTCACTGAGCAGGTAGGCGACCGCGTTCGCGACGTCCTGCGGCAGCGCCATCCGGCCCAGCGGGATGGAGGCCATCTTGTCGGCCAGGTACGCGTCGTCGCCGCGGACGTCGGCGGTCATGTCGGTGGGCACGATCGTGGGTCCGACGGCGTTGACCCGGATCCGGTCCGGTGCCCACTCCAGCGCCAGCACGCGTGCCATGTGCATCACGCCGGCCTTGCTGACGCAGTATCCGAGCGTGTTCAGCACCGCGACGTGCCCGTTCGTGGAGCCGATGTTCACCACCGCGCCGCGGGTCTGCCGCAGCGCCGGGTACGCGGCCTGGCTCATCCGGAACGTGCCGGTCAGGTTGACGTCCAGGACGGTGGTGAAGTCCTCCTCGGACATCGTCGCGGCGGGCCCGCGCCGGACGATCCCGGCGTTGTTGACGAGCAGGTCGAGGCGCCCGTGGGCGTCCACGACCTCGGCCACCAGGCCGGCGCAGGAGGCGGCCGACCGGACGTCCACCCGGTGCCGGGTGTGGGCGCCGCCGGTCAGCTCGGCCTCCGCCCAGTCGTCGAGCAGGTCGGCCTGCGCCACCGTCGCGCCGCGCTGTGCGAGGGTCGCGGCGATGCGGGCGCCGATGCCGCGGGCCGCGCCGGTGACCAGTGCCACCCGCCCGTCGAACCGGTTCGGATCGGTGTTCATGTCTCGTGTCCTGCCTTTCCCGTTCGGCCACCGGCCGGGCGGGCGTGAACCACGCCCGGCCGGTGCTCCGCACGCGTGACGGCGGTCCCGTCAGCTGCCGTCACGCGCCGATCACCTTCGTGTCCTCGGCCCAGAAGGCCAGCCGCTTCTGCAGCAGCCGGATCACGAAGTGCGCCACCAAACCCATCACCGACAGCACCACCAGGACGGCGAACATGCCGGCGATGTCGAAGTTGTAGTTGGTCTGCAGCAGCAGGTAGCCCAGGCCCTCCTTGGCGCCGATGAACTCGCCGACGACCGCGCCGAGGATGGCGAAGACGATGCCGATGTCCAGGCCGGCGAAGATGAACGGCAGCGCACTGGGCAGCCGGACCATCCGGAAGATCTGGGTCTTGCTCGCGCCGAACACCGTCAGCATCTGGATCTTGTCGGCGTCGGCCGCCCGCAGGCCCTCGATGACGTTCACCAGCATCGGGAAGAACGAGATCACCGCGGCCATGACCACCTTGCTGGTCAGGCCGAAACCGAACCAGACCACGAACAGCGGGGCCAGGGCGACCTTCGGCACGGTCTGGAAGGCCACGATGTACGGCATCAGGGTGGCTTCGACGATCTTGATCTGGGAGATGAACGTGCCGAGGACCAGCGCGGCCCCGACGCCGATCACGAACCCGAGCAGCGCCTCCTGGGTGGTCACCCAGAAGTGACCCCAGAACTGGTCGTCGCCGAGCTGCTGCCACAGCGACTCGACCACGCTCGACGGCAGCGGCAGGACGTACTCGTCGACGCCGATGAGCTGGACGCCGTACTCCCAGGCCAGCACGACCACGACGAAGACCGTCGGGACCAGCCAGAGCTGGGGCTTCTCGCGGAGGTCGAACTTGCGCCGGGCGGGCTTGGTGGGCCGGGCGGACGGCGCCGGTGGCTGGGCCGGCTCGCGGACCAGGTTGCTTGTTGCCATGGCTGTCCCTCGTCAGTCGATAACGCCGGCGGCGTTGAAGTGTCGGCGGATCCGCTCCACGTAGACCCCGGCCCGGTCGGACGACATGACGCCGAGGTCACGCGGCCGCTCCAGGTCGATGTCCATGACCTCCGCGATCCGGCCCGGCCGGGGGCTGAGCACGACCACCCGGTCGGAGAGGAAGACCGCCTCCGGGATGGAGTGCGTGACCAGCACGATCGTCTGGTTGCTCTCCTGCCAGATGCGCAGCAGCTCCACGTTCATGTACTCGCGCGTCATCGCGTCGAGCGCGCCGAACGGCTCGTCCATCAGCAGTACCGCCGGGTCGTGCACCAGGGCCCGGCAGATGCCGGCCCGCTGCTGCATGCCGCCGCTGAGCTCGTGCGGGTACTTCTGCTCGAAGCCGTTGAGACCGACCATGTCGAGCAGTTGCTGGGCGCGTTCCCGGTGCCGGCGGGGATCCAGTCGCTGGATCTCCGCCGGCACCATCACGTTGTCGAAGATGGTGCGCCACGGCAGCAGCGTCGGTGCCTGGAACACCATCCCGACCTCGGGAAGGGGCTTCGTCACGTCCCGCCCGGCGATCCGTACCGCGCCGCCGGACTTCGGGCTGAGCCCGGCGAGGATCTTCAGCAAAGTGGTCTTGCCGCACCCGGACGGTCCCACGACCGAGATGAACTCGCCGCGACGTACCGTCAGGTTGATGTCGCTCAACGCCTGGGTCGGTGCCGACTTCCGGGGCCGGTACTCCTTGTCCAGCCCGTCGATCTCGATCCAGGAGTCTTCCGACACCGATGCCGGAGCCTGCGTCTGCGCCCGGCGGGCCGTCGCCTTGATGGCCATCGAAATCCCTTCCGCTGTCCGCTGCCTAGGCGGTGTAGTTCGCGGCCTTGCTCAGCACCGCGGCCTTGTCGAAGTTGTTGGCGCCGGAGAGCAGGCTCGGGTCCCACAGCTTCTTGAGGTCGACCTCGCCGGTGATCTGCCCGGCCTCCTTGGTGTACGCCTGGGTCTTCGCCCACTCCTCGTCGCTGATCGCGCCCCAGTCGCCGAACTGCTCCGGGTCGCCGCTGGCCGGGGTGGCCGTCTTCAGCCAGGCGGTCAGGCTCTCGGTGTCCGCCTTGAGGCGCTCGTCGGCGGACTTGCCGGCGAGGATCTGCGGGAACACCTTGTAGCCGATCTTCATGGCGGCCTCGGGGTTCTTGGCCGAGAAGAGCATCGCCTTGTACGCCGCGCGCAGGAACCGCTCGTAGGAGTCCTTCTTGGCGTCGAAGTCACGGGCGCCGACGCTGAAGGTGAGCGACCGGATGCCGGAGAACACGTCCGGGTTGGTCAGGTACTTCAGCTCGGTGCCGGCGTTCTCGATGACCGCGTACGCCTGGGTGTAGAGCGCCAGCATGTCGACCTTGCCGTCGTTGAGCGCGGCGGCGGCCTGCGCGCCGACGCCCACCGGCAGCAGCTCGACGTCCTCGGCCGGGTCCAGGCCGGCGGCCTTGACGTAGGCGCGGGCGTACGGGGCCGAGCCGGAGGCCAGGCTGATCACGCCGATCTTCTTGCCGCGCAGGTCCGCGCCGCCGGTGATCGGGGAGTCCGGCTTCACCGCCATCACCCACGGCCAGTTCTGCACCAGGCCGCCGACAGCCTTGATCGGCACGTTCTTCTCCACGGCGCCGAGCGCCGAGCCGGCGTCGGCGGGGGTGATGTCGCCGCTGCCGGACGCGACCGCCTGGAGGGCGGCGACCGAGCCGTCGGCGTTGATCGTCTCGACGGTCAGCTTCTCCTCGGCGAAGTAGCCGAGTTCCTTGGCGACCGCGTAGACGGCCACCTCCTCCTTCGGGCCGATCACGGCGGAGGCGATGGCCATGGTCAGCTTCGCCTCCTTGCCCTCGCCGCCGGCCTCGTCGTCGGAGCCGCCGCCGCACGCGGCCAGGACCAGCGCGGTGGCCAACGCCGCCGGGAGCAGGGCCCACTTTCGTTTCATATGCACACACCTCGTCATGAGTCGGGGGAGACCACCTCCGCCGCCGGAGCGGCGGAGGTGGGGGAATCAGCTGTCGCGCTACCGCGCGACCGTTGTCCGTCAGGCGTCGCGCTGCTGCGCGACGAGTGCCAGATCGTTGTAGACGTGCTGCTCGACGATCAGTCCGCCGTCGAGCACGAAGACGTCCGCGTAGCGGATGTCCTCGAACGGAGTGCCGTCGAGCCATTCCCCGTACAGCCGCCCGAGCGAGGTCACAGTGACCCGCCCGTCGGCCTCGCCCACCAGGTAGCGGTCCCGGTGCTTGCGCACCCACCGGTAGGTTCCGGTCGACGCGGCCGCCATCTCCCGCAGCGACGAGTACTCCCGGCCGCCCGGGAAGACCAACCGCGCCCGCTCCGCGAGAAAGCGCCCCGCTTCGTCGAGTTCGCGGTCCTCGCACAGCTGCAGGTAGCTGTCGATCAGACCGGGCGCGTCCGGTGTGCTCATCAGCCGGTCTTCTCGCTCAGCGCCGCCTCCCACTGGTCCCGCAGCGGGTGCTCCGCGGGGCCGTGCTCGGTGAGGATGCGCATCAGGCGGGCCAGCAGTGCGTCCCGCTCCCGGTCGAGGACCTGCTGCTCCTCCTCGGTGGAGACGAACTCGTCGACGGCGCCCGCGGTGAGCGCGCCGGAGCGGGTCAGCAGCGCCTCGACGACGCGTACTCGCTGGCGGGTCACGTGCAGCTCCGTGGACAGCTGCAGCACCAGGTCGAGCAGCTTGCCGACCTTGGGGTCTCCGAAGTAGTCGAACTCGTTGCTCATCACGCCTCCGGCTTGGTCGCGGCCAGTACGGCCCAGGGGAAGTGCCACTCGGGACGGTCGCCCCAGCCCTGCGGCTGGACGCCGTTGCGGCGCTCGTCGAACGGGGTCCACGACACGTCGGTCAGACCGGCCTCGGTGCAGACCTCGATCAGGTCGGAGCCGAACAGGTCGTGGAAGAACGGCTCGTTGTTGCGCTCGGCGTGCTCGTAGACGGTGGCGTCGCGCAGCGGGTCGCCGGTGAGCATGAACTCCAGGAAGCGCAGCGAGCCGCCCGGCTTGAGCAGGCGCGCGGCCTCCAGGATCGTCTCCCGGATCGCGGCGGCCGGCATCTCGTGCAGCACCATCGTGCCGGTGACCACGTCGCAGCTGTCCGGCTCGATGCCGGTGGTCCGGCCGTCGGCCTGCCGGTAGTCGATCGCGAGTCCGGTCGCCTCGGCCTCGGCGTGGGCCAGGCGCAGACCCGGCGCGGCCAGGTCCACGCCGATCACCTGCGCGGTCGGGTACTTGGCCGGCAGCGGGCGGGTGCTCTTGCCGAAACCGCACCCGATGTCGACGATCCGGGTCGCCGCCGGCAGTTCGGGCAGCGCGGTCTTGGCGAACAGCGTGTGGAACTTGTAGCCGTCGTTGTCGCGCAGCATGACGATGCGCGCGCCGAACTCGTACACGTAGGCCGACATGTCGTCGGAGAAGAAGCTGCCGGGCTGGATGTGGATGTCGTAGTCGGTGTACCAGTCGGGCAGCTCCAGGTCGGGGTTCAGCTCCAGCGAGCCCTTCGGCTGCTCGGGCAGCGAGGTGAGCTGGTCGGTCAGCTCCTCGCGGCGGCTGAGCACCGCGTCGCCGGCGACCTTCCAGAGCATCTTCTGCTGCACCCGCTCCAGGTGGCTGAACCACGGGTAGAGCGGAAGACCACGCAGCACCTGGCCGGCGTCGGCGACGGTGGCGGCGGACGCCCCGGTGGCGCCGTACTCCTCGCGCAGCGCCGGGTAGACGGTGTCCGCCCAGCGCTTGCGCAGGCCGAGGACGAAGTCCACGGCGGAACGCTCATCCAGGGTGAGGCGCTCCTCGATGTCCAGCATGCTTGTCTCCTCTACAGGTGGGGGAGGTCCGGTCCGCGGTGCACCGCGACCGGGGTGGACGGGTCAGTGGGCGTACCGCACGCGCTGGGCGGACGCGGTGTCGAAGGCGCCGAGGAACGCGCCGGCCATCCGTCCCTCGTAGACGGCCTCGAAGGCGGTGCGGGGGGCGTTCGCGTCGCCGACGACGTGGATGCGGGGGCCGTCGGGCAACGCGTCGAGCTGCCGGTACAACTCGTCCGCGGCCTGCGCCGAACCGCCGTCGACGACCGTGGTGACGTCCTCGACGAGCGTGTCGCCGCCGGCGAGCGGGCCGCCGAGGGCCACCGTGGTGGCGCCCGCGGCGCGGGCGGTCCGCATCGGGTGGACCGCGATCCCCAGGTCCGCGAAGCGCTTGAGCAGCGCGAGCCGCGAGTACGTGGTGATCTTGGCGCTCACCGTGGCGGTGGGGGAGACGAGGTGGACGCGGGCGCCCCGCCGGGCGAACGCCTCCGCCACCGACGCCGCCGACCAGGTGCCCTCGTCGTCGAGCAAGACGACGGTGCCGGCCGGCCGGTAGCCGGGGTCGGCCAGGTGGTCGACGGCCTGCCAAATGTCGATCACCGGCGGGCCGCCGGGCAGGTCGCGGCGGGCGGGCCGGGAGCCGGTGGCGAGGACGACGTCCTGGTAGCCGCCGGACAGCACGTCCTCGACGCCGGCGCGGTGGCCGAGCCGGACCGGGATGCCGGCGGCCGCCACGTCGCGGGCCAGGTCGCGGGTGAGCAGGCCGAGCCGCTCCCGGCCGGGTACGCGCGCGGCCACCTCGACCTGCCCGCCGAGCCGGTCGCGTGCCTCGACCACTGTCACCCGGTGCCCGGCCCGGTGCGCGGAGAGGGCTGCCTCCAAGCCGGCCGGACCGCCGCCGACGACCAGGACGTCCCGCGCGCCGGACGGTCCGGGCAGTTCCGGCCAGGCGTCGGCCCACTCCCGCTCGGCGCCGACCTCGGGGTTCACCACGCAGGAGATGGGCAGGCTGCTCTCCAGCCGGCCGATGCAGCCCTGGTTGCAGGCCAGGCAGGCGCGTACCTCGTGCTGGCGGCCCTGCTCGGCCTTGCGGACCAGGTGCGGGTCGGCGATGTGCGGGCGGGCCAGGCCGACCAGGTCGGCCTCACCGGCGGCGACGAGTTCGGCCGCCTCCGGCAGGCTGTCCAGCCGGCACACCGCGAGCACCGGCAGGTCCGGGAACTCCCGCTTGAACAGCGCCGCGTGGTGCCGGAACGGGGCGTGGCCGAAGCTCATGTCCGCCATCTGCGTCGCGAGCGAGAAGCTGCCGTGGTAGGCGGAGTGGCTGACGTGCACGTAGGCGAGGGGGAACTCGGCGCGCAGCTTCCCGACGATCTCCAGCACGGCGGCCGGGTCGAGGCCGCCGGGCAGGAACTCGTCGGCGCTGACCCGCAGCCCGACGGGCAGGTCGGGGGCGGCAGCGAGAACCGCCGTGAGCACCTCGCGGGTCAGGCGCATCCGGTTGTCGAGGCTGCCGCCGTACGCGTCGTCGCGGGTGTTCGTGTGCGGCGAGAGGAACTGCTGGAGAAGGTGGCCGTGGCCGGCGTGCACCTCCAGGCCGTCGAAGCCGGCCTCGCGCATGCGCCGCGCGGCGGCGGCGAACGCCTCGACGACGACGGCGATGTCCCGGCGTCCCATCGCGTGCGGCACGTGCGAGCCGGCCGCCCACGGCACCGGCGACGAGGACCAGGCGGCGGTACGCGTCGCGTCGCCGTTGGCCTGCCGTCCGGCGTGCATGATCTGGGCGAACATGCGGGCCCCGTGCTCGTGCACGGCCTCGGTCACCGCCGCGTACGCCGGGATCGACGAGTCGTCGAAGCTGCCGAGGCTGATGCTGCGGCCCGCGCTCGTGGGGTGCACGCGGATGGCCTCGGTGATGATCAGGCCGGCGCCGCCGCGCGCCCGCTCCGCGTGGTAGGCGACGTGGCGGGCGGTGGGCACATTGTTCAGTCCGAAGTTGGTGGTGTGGCCGGGGACGAAGACCCGGTTCCGCAATGTGAGACGACCGAGCCGGGTGGGGGAGAGAAGAGCGAGAAGCTTGTCGTCGAGCATGCCTCGGACTTCCTGTTTCGGGCCGCACTCGGCGAGGCCGAGAGCGTTCGGATGAACCGTACGCCGTTCGATTGAGTGGAACGGTAGGGCCGGGTTCACATGCCGTCAACGGGCTACTGAGCAGTAACTTAGTTCGCCGCACCGCCCCTGAGCTGCTGTTCCACTAGGCGGAACGCTGACCGACGATGACCGTCGATGCGGCGGTCGATCGTTCGGTTCCTCCTGATCGGACGACGGTGCCGGCCGCCGCTCGCCGGTCGGCGGCCCGCGCCGATCGTTCGGCCGGCCGCACCCGGCCCCGTCGGCGGCCCGCCGCCGGGACCGCCGGCCCGCCTCCCGGCGCGGCCCCGGACACGCGCCGGCCCGGGCCGCCGCCCGGCCGCACCGGTGGGTGCGGCCGTTGCGACGACCCGGGCCGTCGTCCGTCAGCGGATGTGGTGGAGGCGCGGTCGCCGGCCGTCCCGGAGGGGGGCGGTCAGCCGGCGTCCGGACGCAGGTACGGCGTGAGCAACTCGCGGGCGAGGCTGGTGGCCGCCGGAAGGTCGAGACCGTTCTCGATCATCCGGCTCAGGGCGTAGACGACCGACTGGACGAGTTCCGCCATCCGGTCCGGGTCGCTCGCCCCGTGCTCGGTGAGCGCGGCGCGCAACGGCGCCTCGAGGCTGTCGTGCAGCAGCCGGCTGGAGGTCGCCAGCACCTCGCTGTTGCCCGCCGACGCCAACGCCCGGGCCAGCGCGTGGTCGCCCCGCGCGACCAGCTGCAGGTTGGCCTCGACGTACGCCAGGATCCTCGCGCCCGGCGTGCGGGCCTCGGCCATCCGCTTCTCGACGAAGGCCGACCACCGGGGGAACGTGTCGGCGACCAGCACGTCGAACATGTCGGTGCGGGACTTGAAATACGAGTACGCGCTGGACCGGGCCAGCCCGGCGTGCCGGGCCACGTCGGCCAGGCTCGGGATCTGCTCCGGGTGCTCGGAGAGCAGGGTGCGGGCGGCGTCGAGCAACGCCGCCCGCTGCGCGGCCCGGTGTTCCGCGACGGTCGAGGCTTGGATCTTCGGCACCGCGACCTCCCCGTGTCTCCCGCCGCCCGTGTCCGGTCCGCGTCGCTCCCTGCTCGTCGCGGTCAGCTGCTCGTGGCGAGCTTGCCGTCGATCATCTCGTAGATGGTGTCACAGTATTGCAGCACGTCGTGATCGTGAGTGACCATCACGACGGCCACCGAACGCTCCCGCGCCTCCTGGGCGAGCAGCTGCACGATGTCGTGGCTGCGGGCCCGGTCCAGCGCCGCCGTCGGCTCGTCCACCAGCAGCACCGACGGCTCGGTCATCAGCGCCCGGGCGATGCCGACGCGCTGGCGCTCGCCGCCGGAGAGCTGGTGCGGCCGCCGGTCGGCCTTACCGGCCAGGCCGACGTGCGCGAGCATCTCCAGCGGGTCGCGTCCGGTCCGCTCCCGTCGCCCGCCCAGCCGCAGCGGCAGGCGCAGCTGGTCGGCGGCGGTCAGCGCGGGCAGCAGGTTGCCCGACTGGAACACGAACCCCACGTGCCGGCGGCGCAGCTCGGTGCGCGCCCGGCGGCTGGACACGGTCATGTCGTGCCCGGCCACGGTGACGGTGCCCTCGTCGGGGCGGGCCAGCCCGCCGGCCACGGCGAGCAGGCTGGACTTGCCCGCGCCGGACGGCCCGACGATCGCGGCCAGCTCACCCGGCGCGACGGTCAGATCCACGTCGTCGAGCGCGTGCACGGTCTCCGCGCCGTCGCCGTGCCGCAGGTGGACGCCGCGCATGACCAGGCCGAGGTCGGCCGGGGCGGTGCCCGCCGTCGAGGGGGACGCTGTGGGCCGGCTGCTCATCGGTTGCCTCCCAGGGCGGTCGCCGGGTCGATGGAGGTGAGGCGGACGACGGCGGCTGCCGCGCCGACCAGGCCGAGCACGAGCAGGCCGGCCGCGGCGGCGGCGATGCTCTGCGGGTGCAGCGCGAACGGGACGTTGCCGCCCGAGATCAGCGCGCCGAGACCGAGGCCGATCCCCATGCCGACCGCGATGGCGACTGCCAGCAGGATGAGTGCCTGGGTGAGCGCGTCGCGCAGCACCCAGCCGGTCGATGCACCAAGTGCCCGCAGCACCGCGACCTCCTGCCTGCGCTGGATCGCCCAGACCGCGAAGAACGCGCCGGCCACGAGCGCCGAGATCGCGTAGAGGAAGCCCTGGATCAGCTGGAGCGTGGTGGTCTCGGCGGTGTAGCCGGGCGAGGCGCCGTACGACTCGTCGAGCGTCAGGCTCTCCGTGCCCGCCGCCTTGTCGCCGGCGGCCAGGTCCACCGAGGCGCCGTCGGCCGCGCGGACCGCGACGGCGGTGATCTCCTGGGCGGCCTGGGCCGGCACCTGTGCGCCGGCCGGGGTGCCGGACTTGACCTCCTGCCACGTCGCCAGCGGCACGTACGCCACGTCGACGTGGCCGAACGTGTCCTGCTGCTCGGTGACGCCGACGACGCGCAGCCGCGTGCCCAGCCGGTCCACCGTCACGGTGTCGCCGACCCGCAGGCCCGCGTCGATAGCGGTGGGGCTCACCACGATCCCGTCCGCCGGGCCGAGCCGGTCGCCCTCGCTGACGGCGGGCGACAGGAACGATCCGGTCTCGACGCCGAACAGCGCCAGGTCGACCTCGGTGCCCCCGTCGGTACGTCCGTTGATGAGCGTGTTGCCGAACGGGGTCGCCTCGGCCACGCCCGGCTGGTCGCGCCAGGTGTCCACCGCCGAGGCGTCCACCACGCTGCGCGAGAACGCCGAGTCGTGCTGCACGCCGTGGGCGAAGGCGAACGAGGTGACCGGCAGGTTCTGCAGGCCGGAGACGCCGTCACGGACCAGCCCGACGGACAGGCCGGACAACATCACCATCAGCACCGAGATCAGCGCGATCACGGCCCCCATCAGGGCGAACCGCAGCCGCGCGAACCCCAGCTCGCGAATGGCCAGGAACATCAGCCGCCACCTCTCAATCTTGTCGACACCATGTCGCCATGTTAGCAACACGGTGTCGGCAAGATGGTGGTGGTGGTTGTCTAGCCGGCCACACTCCGTGACGGGACCGGCGATGCGCGGCCTGCCGCGCCCGGCGTCAGGCGGTTACCGGGCCCGCGGTGGCGCGGCGCGCGCGCCGTCCGAGGACGGTCACCGCGACCACGATGATCGGCGCGAGCGTGAGGTGACACGCGGCCAGCGTGATCTTGCTGGTGGCGTCCAGGTCGGCGGGCAGCGTCATGGTGGCGATCGTGAGCACCGCGAGCGCCGGGCCGACGATCAGCGCCGCCCGGACCACCCAGGCGAACCGGGGCGCCAGCACGGCGACGGCGGTGAGGCCGAGCGCCAGCGGCAGTGCGCTGAAGCCCGCGACGGTCACCGCGTCGGCCTCGACCCGCCGGTCGTCGGCGGTGAACAGGAAGCTGCCGCCGGCCGCCCGGCCGATCGCGTACACGATCAGGTTGACGACCACCGCGACGGCGGTGGCGAGGGCGACGACGGCGGTGCGGGGCAGGTCAGCCACGGGAGGTCTCCTCTGCGTGCTCTCGGGTCAGGTACGCCTCGATGCGGGCGAACGCCCCCGTCCAGACCTCGCCGACGAAGAAGTCGCGCAGCTGCGGGGTGGGGAAGCCGCTCTGCACCACGGTCATCAGCGTGCCGCCGTCGCGCGCCTCGAAGGTCACCTCGATGCGCGTGGTCATGGTCGTGCCGTCCGGGCCGGTGCCCGTCGACTCGGTGACCAGCCGGTGCGGGCGGTCGATCTCCAGGAACGTCTGCGTCTCGCGGAACAGCATGTCGGGGGAGGGGCCCCAGACCGCGGTCTGCCTCCCACCGACCCGCAGGTCGACGTCGATCTCCACGATGCCGGGCTCCTCGTCGAGGATGCCGAACCAGATCTTCTGTTTGCCGGCGTCGGTGTAGGCGTCGAACGCCTCGTCAGGGGTGCCCGGAAGGTGTCGTGTCACTCGCATGTGGAGCGTCATGGTCGCGGTCCTCCGTGGTGAGTGTCAGGTAGGCGTCGAGGCCGTCGAGGCGACGCGCCCAGAGCCGTCGGTAGAAGGCGATCCAGGCCATCGCCGAGTCCAGCGGCGCCTCACTGAGCCGGCACTGCCGGGACCGGCCGACCTTGCGCGTCACCACGAGGCCCGCGTCCTCCAGCGCGCGGACGTGCTTGCGCATGCCGGTGAGGGTCATCCCGGTGGGCTCGGTGAGCTCGGTGATGGTGGCCGGGCCCGCGCCGAGCCGGATCAGGATGTCGCGTCGGGTCGGGTCGGCCAGGCTGGCGAACACCCGGTCGAGCGTCTCTTGCTGAACCACGAGGTTCACCGTACGACACTGAACCGATCGGTTCAACGTTTTTGCCGGAGGTGGGGCGTACGGCCCCGGTTGCGGGCCTCTGCGGATCTGGGTGCCACCCATTGCTCAGTGGTCTGACCACCTGGAGGCTTGTGGGTGGTGGTGGGGTGGATTGCGGTCGCTCACCCGTTCGGCGCGACGGCCTCGGGCGTTCGGTCCGGCCTGGCTCCGTTGTCCGGCCCTGCGCGCGATACCCGTCCCGACCTGCGGGAATGTTCCCCGATTCGGGTAACGGAAAGGTCACGAGGTATTCCTGCGACGCGGTCGCGCTCGGTACGTTCCACGAGGCATGAGGTCAGACCTCGATCCTCATGCCTCTAGCTGACGAGGTGAGCAGACCAGTGCAGGAACCCGCCCCCCGCTACGCCGGATACCGGTCCTTCGACTACCTGGTGCCGCATGTGGACTACAAGGTCTTCGAGCTCGCGCCGCAGATCGGCCGGGTGCCGGAACACGACCTCGGCCTGAGCGACGAGCAGCGAGCCCGGGTCTCCCGGCTGCTGCGTGAGCACATGGCCATCTCGCTCCACGAACACCCGAAGATCCTGCCGGCCGACGTGACGCAGTTGCGCGACTACAACCGGACCGGCCGTAACGCCTTCGGGTTCGAGGGCCTGGCCCGCTCCGGCATGACCGCGGTCTTCGACAACTTCATGAACGGCACCGGCTGCGTGACCAGCGAGCACGCCTGGAAGTGGGACGACGTCATCTACGACATCGGCCTGCGCTTCGCCGACGTCGCCAAGCAGGACCACGTGGTGGTGGCGACCACGCTCGAACAGATCTTCGAGGCCAAGCGCAACGGGCAGATCGCCCTGGTGGCCGGCCTGGAAGCAGCCACGATGATCGAGAACGAGCTGGACCGGATCGACATCCTCTACGGCTTCGGCGTACGCCAGATGGGCATCGCGTACAGCCAGGCGAACATGCTCGGTTCCGGCCTCTCCGAGGACCGCGACGGCGGGCTGACGCACTTCGGCCGACGTGCGGTGGACCGGATGAACAAGCTCGGCATCGCCATCGACATCTCGCACTCCGGCGACCAGACGTCGCTGGATGTGATCGAGGCCAGCCGGGTGCCGGTGTTCATCACCCACGCCGGTGCCCGCTCGGTCTGGAACACCTCCCGCATGAAGCCGGACGAGGTGATCCGGGCCTGTGCCGAGCGAGGTGGCGTGATCGGCATCGAGGCCGCCCCGCACACCACGCTCTCGCAGGCGCACCAGCACCATTCGATCGAGTCGGTGATGGACCACTTCACCTACTGCGTCGACCTGGTCGGCATCGACCACGTCACGTTCGGCCCGGACACCATGTTCGGCGACCACGTGGGGGTGCACGACACCTACGCCGGCAACTACGCCCACGACGCCGGCAACCGTCCGCAGCACCCGCGGGTGGAGTACGTGTCCGGGCTGGAGAATCCGGGCGAGGCGTTCGGCAACATCGTGGGCTGGCTGGTGGCGCACGACTACTCCGACGACGAGATCGCCAAGGTGATCGGCGGCAACACGATCCGGGTGCTGGAGCAGGTCTGGTGACGCCGTCCCGGGTGATCGGCTGAGCGCACGCGGACGAACTACACTCCGTACGCCGACGCGGCGGCGGGCAGTGATGAGGTGAGGGCGGATGGCTCGGCGGGAGACCGCGCTACAGGCGGCGCACGGCCGGCTACGGCAGCTGATCGGCAGCGAGTTCCGGTCGGGGGAGAAGCTGCCCAACGAGCGGGACCTGGCCGAGCGTCTGGAGGTCAGTCGCGCGACCGTGCGCGAGGTGCTGGGGCAGCTCGTCGCCGAGGGGGTGGTCACCCGGACCTGGGGGATCGGCACCTTCGTGCACGACGACGCCGAACGGGTGCCGGTGTCCATCGGGGACGTCACCGCGCTGCGGGACCGGATCACCGCCTCGGGCCACCGTCCGACGCTTCAGGACGCGGCGGTCAGCCGGGCGAAGTGCCCGGCCGACTGCGCCCGCGTCCTCGGCCTGGAGCCGGACTCGCCGGTGTGGCGGGTCGACCGGCTCTTCGCCGTGGACGGGGTACCGGCGGCCTGGATCCGTGATCACCTGCCGCTGCGCTTCGACGGCCGTGACCTCGACCCGTCCGGGTTGCTCAGCATCGACCTGGACATGTTCGAGTTCCTGGCCAGCGCGACCGGCATGCCGGTGCGGCGGGCGGAGATCGAACTCTCCGCGGTGCTCGCCGACGAGGAGGCCACCGAGCGGCTCGGCGTGGCGATCGGACACCCGCTGGTCACCGCGACCCAGGTCGGTTACGGGACGGGCGGCGCGCCGCTGTTCCACGGCCACATCACGGTTCGCACCGACGTGTTGACCCTGCGGATCAGTCGCGGCGGGGAGCCGGAACCGGCCTCGCCGGCCGAGTAGACGGCGGCCCCGCGACCTCTCGGGTCGCGGGGCCGCCCCCGGCGCCGTGGGAAGGAACGTCGGAGTGTGGAGTGCCGGTCAGGCGAGCGTGCAGGGTGAGCCGTTGAGGCTGAACGAGCCGGGCCGGGCGGTGTTACCGGTGTGCGTGGCCTGGAAGCCGATGGTGGTCGAGCCGCGAGCCGGGATGACCGCGTTGTACGCGAGGTTGCGCGCGGTCACCTGACCCGAGGCGGGGGAGTAGGAGGCGTTCCAGCCCGAGGTGATGGTCTGGCCGCTGGGCAGCGTGAACGTCAGCGACCAGCCGTTCACCGCGGTCGAGCCGGTGTTGCTGATGGTGATGTTCTCGGTCAGCCCGTTGTTCCAGGCGTTCAGCTCGATGCTCACCGAGCAGGCGCCCGTACCGGGCGGGGGCGTGGTCGGGCCCGGCGGAGGTGTGGTCGGGCCGGGCGGCGGCGTGGTCGGGCCCGGCGGGGGCGTGGTCGGGCCCGGCGGGGGCGTGGTCGGGCCGGGCGGCGGCGTGGTCGGGCCCGGCGTGGTGGTCAGGCCGAAGAACGCCACCGCGGCCGCGGCCATGCCGGCCGACGGCAGGCTGTGCCCGGCGCCCTGGATGCTGTACGCCTCGACCTGCACGGTGCCGGTGCCGTCGGCGTAGCGCCGCCGGTTCCAGCCGGACTGCGGGGTGTCGGTGGACGTGGGCGTCTGGCTGAGGCCGAACACGTTCGTCCACTGCTCGATCGTCTCCTGGAGCAGCGAGTACGGCACCAGCGTGTCGTTGGTGCCGTGCCACAACTGCACCCGGGGGCGGGGCCCGGTGTAGCCGGGGTACGCCTGGCGGACCGCGTCACCCCACTGCTGCGGGGTGCGGTTCATGTTCCCGCCGGTGCACTGGCTGGAGCCGGGGGGATAGTCGGCGGCGCCGGCGAAGCAGTTGAACGGCACGCCCATGAACGCCGCGCCGGCCTTGAAGACGTCCGGGTAGAGCGCCAGCATGTGGTTGGTCATCATGCCGCCGGACGAACTGCCGGTGGCGTACACCCGGTCCGGGTCGGCGCCGTACTGCTGCTGGACGTAGCGGACCATCGAGATGAGCGACACCGGGTCGCTGCCGCCGCCGCGCCGCTTGGCCGCGTCGGACCAGGTGTCGAAGCAGTTGCCGAAGCCGGCCTGCTGGGTCGCGCTGGGGTAGATGACGATGAAGCCGTACCGGTCGGCCAGCCCGGCGAACTCGCTGCCGGAGTAGAAGCCGGGGCCGGAGCCGCCGCAGCCGTGCATGGCCACCACGGTGGCCGGCCGGGCCGGGCGGGTGTCCGGGACGTAGACGTGCATGCGCATCCGGCCGGGGTTGTCGCCGAAGCTGGTCACCTCGGTCAGCGACGCCGCGTACGCGGGTTGGACGGCGGGGATCACCAGGCCGGCCGCCACCAGCGACGCGGCCAGGGCCACCACCATCTTGGCTCTGATTCTCACGGAATCTCCTTCGATCGCCCTGTGCGGGCGGTGACGGGCGGGCGCGCGCCGCGCCGGCGGCCCGGACCGCCGCGGTGTCGCGTCTCGCCCATTGACGTGTCTCGCCCGGCCCGGCTCCGTCGTGTGGCACATAGTGTTCCCGCCGGACGCTGAAGTGTCAATCGATGCGCTCCGATGAGCTGCGGCGGCGTTCGTCTACAGTCGGTGCACCGTCCCTGAGCCGAGCCCGGAGCGCGCGTGGCAAACCCGTTCGACATCGAGGAGATCTACCCGGACGAGGGGCCCGCCGCGCGGCTGCCCCGGCGGCAGGCCGGCACCTCGCCGCAGAGCGTCGCGGTGACCCTGCTCGCCGACTACACGCTGCGCACCCGCGCCGACCTGCCGTCCGCGGCGATCGTCGCCCTGCTCGGCGAGGCTGGGGTGACGAGCGCCGGGGCGCGTACCGCGATCAGCCGGCTGGCCCGCCGGGGGGTGCTGGAGGGCAGCCGGCAGGGCCGCAACAGCTTCTACCGGCTCAGCCGCTCCGCCGCCGAGTACCTGTCCGCCGGCGGGAACTGGATCATCGCCTCCACGACCGACGTCCAGACGTGGGACGGATGCTGGACCGTCGTCGCCTTCTCGCTGCCGCAGGACCACGGGGCGCAACGCCGGGCGCTGCGCGGCCAGTTGCGCTGGCTCGGCTTCGCGCCGCTCTACGACGGGCTGTGGATCTCGCCGTACGAGCTGACCGCGCCCGCGCGGGCCCGGCTCGCCCCGCTCGCCCTCGGCGCGGTCACGGTGTTCCGGGGCCGGCAGGACGCGCTGGACGCGATCGGTCAGCGCGCCCCCGTGGACGCCTGGGACGTCGACGCGATCAGCGGACAGTACGAGGCGTTCCTGCGCCGGTGGACCCCGATGGTGTCGCGGCTCGGCACCGTCGACGGCGCCGCGGCCGTGCGGGCCCGGACCGAGGTGATGGACACGTACCGGCGGTTCCCCACGCTCGACCCGCGACTGCCGCTGGAACTGCTCCCCGCCGGATGGCCGCGCCGGGCCGCCCGGGACCTGTTCGCGGCCGTCTACGACGGCCTGGCCGACGCCGCCGAGACCCACGTCCGGGCGGTCGTCGCGCGGTTCGCCGAGCCGGTGCCGCCGGGCATCCGGGCGCACACCACCGCCGACATGCTCGCCGGCATTCGCGAGGAGCGGCCATGCGCGTGACCATCTCCCTCGACGAGCTGCTCGGTGACGAGGTACGGCGTGACCCGTACCCGTTCTACGCCCGGCTGCACGAGGCGGGGGAGGCGGTCGCGCTGCGGCCCGCCGACCCGCACGCGCTCGTCGTGCACGGGTACGACGCGGTCAACCGGGTGCTGCGCGACCCGGTCTTCCGGGTGCTCGGCGCCGAGTACCTGGACCGGGCCGGCGTGCGCTGGCGCGAGCACCAGGTGATCCGGATCCTCCAGTCGTCGATGCTCAACGCCGCCGAGGGCGACCATCTCCGGGTCCGGCACCTGTTCTCCCAGGCGCTCACCCCGCGCCGGGTCGCCGCGCTGGAACCGGCCATCGGGCGCATCGCCGACGACCTGTTCGACGGGCTCGCCGCCGAGGGCGCGGACGGCCGGCCGGTCGACTTCATGGCGCGCTTCGCGCTGCGGCTGCCCAGTGACGTCATCGGTGAGCTGCTGGGCGTGCCGCAGGCGGACCGGGAGTGGTTCCCGTCCCGGGTCCGCGCGTTCGACGCGGTGCTGGAGATCGGCCGCCGGTCCATGCGCGAGGTCCGGGCCGCCAACGTGGCCGCGGCGGAGCTGACCGCGTACTTCACCGGCCTGGTCGCCGCGCGCCGGGCGGCGCCGCGCGACGACTTCGTCTCGGCGCTGCTGCGCGGCCTGGACGACGAACCCGGCCGGCTGACCTCCGACGAGCTGCTGGCCAACCTCATCATCATGTACAACGCCGGGTTCCGGACCACCGCGAACCTGCTCGGCAACGGGCTGGTGCTGCTCACCGAGCGGCCGGACGCCCGGGACGCGCTGCGCGCCGATCCGTCGCTGGCCGCGTCGTACGTCGAGGAGATCCTGCGGTACGAGCCGCCTGTGCACTTCGCGGTCCGCTACGCCGCCGAGGACGCCGAGGTCGCCGGTCTCCCGGTGGCGGCCGGCCGGACCGTGGTGGTGCTGACCGGCGCCGCGAACCGGGACCCGCGCCGCTTCCCCGACCCGGACCGGTTCGATCCGTCCCGCCCCGACAACCGGCACCTGGCGTTCAGCGCCGGGCCGCACTACTGCTTCGGGGCGACGCTGGCCCGCGCCGAGGGGCGGCTGGTGCTGCCCCGGCTGCTGGACCGCTTCCCGGCGCTGGCCGCCGAGCCCGGCCCGCGCCGCGCACTGATGCTGCGCGGGTACGACCGGCTACCGGTACGGCTGACCGGTCGGGCACCTTGCCAAACCAACCCGATCGAGTAAGGTCGATGCTACGCGGAGTGTCCGCTCCGCGCCTCACACGTTCCGTCGAGCAGGTCGAGCGCGCCGCCAGGACACCGTGGAAGGGAAACACCGGACATGACCGACGAGATCCGCGCGTTCCTCCTCGCCGCACTCACCGAGATGAAGTACGACGTCTCCGACGTCGACGACGACACCGTCTTCGGGCCCGCCGGGCTCGACGTGGACTCCCTCGGCCTGGCCGAGCTGGCCGTACGCGTGGAGGACCGGTTCGGGGTCGCCTTCGACGACGACGAGGCGGAGGACCTCGCCATGATGACCGTCGGCGAGTTCAGCCGGACGGTGGCGGCGCGCATCGCACCGGCCTCGGCGCACTGACCGATGTCGGGGCACGGCACCCGGCCGCGCGGCGTCCCGGCGCCCACGCCGGCGCGGCGGGTCCGGTGAGCGTGCGCGAACCGGTCACCGTCACCGGGATCGGACTGGTCAGCCCGGTCGGCGCGACCGCCGCCGAGGTGTTCGACGCGGTCTGCGACGGCCGGTCCGGGCTCACCCGGCCGCCGGTCGGCCATCCGCTGCACGGCGTCGTCGACGTCGCCGCGTTCGCCCCGGCGATCGACCCGGCGAGCGTGCTGCCCGGCCCGGAGTCCCGCGTCGTGGACCGGTCGATCGTGATGGTGCTGCGCGCCGCCGAGGACGCGCTCGCCGGCGCCGGGCTGCGGATCGGCCAGGACGTCGATCCGTACCGGGTGGCGGTCGTCGTCTCCGGCGTCGGCGGCCTGTCCACGCTGGAGGAGCAGGTGCTCGCCCGCGCCGGGCGGGGCCGGTTCGGGGTCAGCCCGTACATGCTGCCCGGCACGCTGCCGAACATGGGCGCGGCCCGCATCGCGATCAAGTTCGGCATCCACGGCTACACGTCGTCGATCGGCACGGCGTGCGCGGCCGGGGCGCAGTCGATCGGGGAGGCGCTGCGCATCCTGCGCGCCGGCGAGGCGGACGTGGTGCTCGCCGGGTGCGCCGAGGCGCCGCTGTTCCCGACGTTCGCCGACGCGTTCGGCAACGCCCGCGCGCTCGCCCGCGGCTGGGCCGACCCGGCCGCCGCGAGCCGCCCCTTCGACCGCCGCCGCAACGGGCTCGTCCTCGGCGAGGGCGCCGGGGTGTTCGTCCTGGAACGCGCCGCGCACGCCGCCGCGCGCGGTGCCCACCGCCACGCCGACGTGCTCGGCTGGGGCGCCACGAACGACGCCCACCACCCGACCACGCCGCGCCCCGACGGCGCCGGCGCGGCCCGCTGCATGCGCATGGCCGTCCGCGACGCCGGGCTGCTGCCCGGCGACATCGGGTACGTCAACGCGCACGGCACCAGCACCCGGGCCGGGGACGCCGCCGAGCTGGCCGCGCTCGCCGAGGTCTACGGCGCCGCCCCGCCACCGCTGAGTTCGACGAAGGGCGTGACCGGGCACATGCTCGGGGTCTCCGGCGTGATCGAGGCGGCGATCGCGGTCGAGGCGCTGCGCCGCGGCCTGCTGCCGCCGACCCACAACCTGGACGACCCGGAGCGCGACGGCGAGGTCGACCACATCCGCGAGAAGGCGCGGGCGGTGGCGGTGGACGCGGTGCTGTCCAACTCGTTCGGCTTCGGCGGCCACAACGTGAGCCTCGTCCTGGCCCGGCCCGCCTGAGCGGCGGCGTGCCTCAGCGGAGCGTGATCACGGTCGCGGCGTCGTACGCGGCGACGGCGACGGTGAAGTGCGGGCGCAGCATCTCGGCCACGTAGTCGAGGTCGGCGACCAGCGGCACCGGCAGCAGGGCGCGCTGGTCCGGGCCGGTCCGGGTGGCGACCAGCTCGATCCGGTCGGCCTTGAGCAGCCCCCGGGTGAGGAACGCGGGCAGGTCCTCGGGGAGCAGGCACCGCCACATGTCGACGTTGACGATCAGGTCCAGCGCACCTGCCTTGAACTGCTGGAGCACGGTGCCGAGCAGGTGGGAGTTCGTCTCGCCGACCGGCGCGTCGTGGTCGTACGTGTGCGACCCGGCACCCAGGTCCAGTGCGGACACGCCGTTGCCGACGACCAGCGCCGCGCTCGCCGCCAGCTCCTCGCGCAACGACGCGGGCAGCACGTCCGGCCGGCCCAGCCCACCGGCCCGGTACGCCTCGATGGCCTGGCCGTAGAGCCGGATCCGGCCCAGGTGCCGGCCGAACGTGTTGAGCCCGTACAGCACCTCGACGTCGTAGCGCAGGTGCTTGCGCAGCAGGTACTTCATGTTGTCCATCGAGGCGAGCCCGTTCGACGTCTTGCGGAAGTGCGGCAGGTGGTACGAGAGCGCGTCGACGTCCAGCCGGAACAGCTCCGCCGGGGCGCCGTGCAGGTGGAACACCCGGTAGAAGAAGTCGAGGTCCTCGAAGCCCCACTTGACCATCGCCTCGTCGAAGCCGCCGACCCGCCGGAACGACTCGTGGTCCACCGACGCGTTGTGGGTCAGGCCCAGCACCCAGGGCGCGCTCGGGAAGTCGTCCGTCCGCTGCGGGAGGGCGATGTCCTCCAACCGCGGGTCGCCGCGTTCGGCGTCGAGCATCGCCGGGGCGACCGGGTCGCCCCGGCGCAGCGCGTCCGCGCCGGCCCAGTCCAGGTCGTACCGCTGCCCGAGCAGCACCCCGGGCCGCCCGGCTCGCCCGGCGTGGAAGTCGCGGTGCCGCTTCAGCAGCCCGGGATGGGCCACCGTGTCGGCGTCCAGGAACATCAGCGTGTCCGCGCGGGCCCGGGCCGCCGCCGCGTTGCGGTTGGCGCTGCGGCCCCGGTTCCGCTCGCTGCGGACGTAGTCGATCCGCAGGCGGTCCCGGTAGGCGTCCACCACCGGGCCCAGTGCCACGGCCGAGCCGTCGTCGCCGACGATCACCTCGAAGTCGCCGGTCGGCAGCGTCTGCCGGGTCAGCGACCGCAGCGTCGCGTCGAGCGCGGAGCCGTTCTCGTGCGCGGGCACCACCACGCTCAGGCCGGGCCGGTCCACGTCTCGGCCTGCTCAGCGCGGGGTGGAGTTGGCGGTGATGTAGTCGGCCAGGTCGCCGAGCGTGGCCATCCGATCCTCGTCGAGTTCCTCGACGTCGATCTGGATCTCCAGCTCGTCCTCCAGCGACAGCAGCAGTTCCAGGCCGAGCGAGGAGCTGAGGCCGAGGTCGTCCATCAGCTGGGTCTGCTCGGTGACCGGCGCGTCCGGCCGGAGCATGCGGGTCAGCAGGACGGTCAGGCGGTCGACGACCTGGTCACGGGGCGGCGCGTCGGCCGGCGCGTCGTGTTCTAGCACCGGGCGTCCCACGAGTCGATCATGCGCGTCGGCATGGAGTCATCAGAGCAGGGGACATCGGCAGGTGTCAACGGGTGCGGCGAGCGTCACCGATCGTGACCGAGGCCGACGCGGCACTCGACGGCGTACGGCCGGTCGCCGGCGAGCGCCACCGCCACCGCGTACCCGGCGGGTGTGGGCAGGTCGGCGAGCCGGTGCGCGCCGGCCGGCTCGACGCACTCGACCACGTCGACCCGGTGCACCGGCACGGCGAGGTTGGGCCACAGCCGGCCCCCGGCCGCCTTGACCGCCGCCTCCTTGCGCGCCCACAGCCGGGTGAACCGGAGTGCCCGGCCGGCCGGGTCCGGTCCGGCGGCGACGTGCCAGGCCTCCCGCGGGTCGAAGAAGCGCGCGGACGCCGACACCGGGTCACCACCCGGCGCGACGTGCTGGATGTCCACCCCGACCGGGCGGCCCTCGCTGAGCGCGACCGCCACCAGGTCGCCGGAGTACGACAGGCTCGTGTGCAGGCCGCTCCACCGGCCGGTCAGCGCCGGTTTGCCGTACCGGCCCCGGCGCCAGGCGAGCGCCGCCGGTGGCGCACCGGTGGCCCGCCCGGCCAGGACGCGCAGCGCGCCGTGCGCCACCGTGAACCGGTCCCGCAGCGCCCCGGCGCCGAGCCGCGCGGCCCGGTCCCGCTCGTCCGCGTCGAGCACCGCCCGGTACCGGGCCAGCTCGTCCGCCGGCACCGCCACCGCGACGATCCAGACCCGGACGGCGTCCCGCATGGACGGCAGCGTAACCGTGCGCCGTCACGTTGACACACACCGATGCGCGTTGCTCTGATGAGCGGGTGTTCGCGCAGACGGTCCAGGCCCAGGTTCCCGTGGCGTTCGCCGGGCCGGGCGCCGGCACCGCGCCCCTGACCTGGGGGCAGAAGGCCATCATGCAGGACATGCGGGAGACCGGCTGGACGCACAACGTCAGCGGCGCCCACCCGATGCCCGCGGGTGTCACGATCGAGCAGGTGGTGGCCGAGTTCGCCGCGTTGATGGCCCGGCACCCGGCGTTGCGGATGCGGCTCGGCGCGGGCGACGGCGGCGGCCCGTGCCAGGTCGTGTCGGCGAGCGGCGAGACGGTCCTGGACGTGGTGGACGTGCCCGACGACGCGGACCCGGCCGACGTGGCCGCGTTCGCCTACGACCTGGGCCACGCCCGCCTGCTCAGCCACTACGACCTCTACCGGGACTGGTCGGTGAGGATGGCGGTGATCCGGCACCGCGGCGCGCTGGTGCACCGGGTGCTGACTATCGACCACCTCGTGGTGGACGGCACCGCCACGTCCCTCATCCTGGCCGACCTCGGCCTGGCCGGCCGGCCGGTCCGCCGGGTAGCCGACCCGCGTACCGTGCAGATCCTCGAACTGGGCCGGCGGGAGGAGACGCCGCCGCTGCGCCGGCTCAGCGACCGGGCCGTGCGCCACTGGGCCGAACACCTGCGGGACGTCCCGCCGCTGACGTTCGGCGAGCCGGCGGCCGGTGGGCGCCGGGGCCACCGGTACTGGCACGGCCGGTTCAGCTCGCCCGCGGCGTACCTGGCGGTGCGGGCCATCGCGGCGCGGACCCGCACGGACACCTCGCGCGTGCTGCTCGCGGTCATCGCGATCGCGATCGGCCGGGCCACCGGCGTCAGCCCGCTCACCGCCAAGCTCATCGTCGGCAACCGGTTCCGGCCGGGCTTCGCCGAGGCCATCGCCCCGCTCAGCCAGAACGGCGTGCTGCGCGTCGACACCGCGGACTCCACTGTGGACGAGGTGGTGGCGCGCGCCCGCCGAGCCGCCGTCTCCGCCGGGAAGTACGCCTACTACGACCCGGCGCAGCTCGCCGAGGTCTCGGACCGGCTGGACGCCGAACGCGGGTACCCGGCCCGGATCAGCTGCCGGATCAACGACCGGCGGGTGACCACCCGGCAGGCGGCCGACGACGGGCTGCACGACGACCCGGTGACCGCCGAGCGGATCCGCCGCCGGGCCGACGAGACGTTCCTGGTCTGGGACGGCCCGCTGGACCACCTGCCCGAGCAGGTCTTCATCACCGTCGAGGACCAGCCGGAGACGGTCCACCTCCAGGTCATCTTCGACTTCGGCTGCTTCACCGAGGAGCAGGCGGAACGGCTGCTGCGCGGCGTGGAGGAGGTTGCGGTGGAGGCGGCGCTCGACCCCGCCGCGCCGACCCGGGTCGTCCCCGGGTCGGCGGGCGGCTGACCGGTCACCGGTCCCAGGTCACCGGCAGCGACTCCAGGCTGCGCACCACCAGCCCCGGCCGGAACCGCAGCTCCGCCTCGTCGACGGCGAGCCGCAGCCCCGGCAGTCGCCGCAGCAGCGCACCCAGCGCCTCCTGCAACTCCATCCGGGCCAGCGCCGCGCCCAGGCAGTGGTGCGGGCCGGCGCCGAACGCCAGGTGCGGGTTGTGCACGCGGCCCAGGTCGAGCGTGTCCGCGCCGGGGAACACCGTGGCGTCCCGGTTGGCCGACGCGATCGCCGGCAGCACGGCGGCGCCGGCCGGCAGGCGTACGCCGCCCAGCTCCACCTCCTCGGTCGTGACCCGGGGCAGCAGCACCCCGTTGTCGCCGAGCTGGATGAAGCGGGACAGCTCCTCGACCGCCCGGGCCACCGCCACCGGATCGTCGCCGCGCAGCCCGGCGAGCTGCTCGGGATGGCGGGCCAGCACCAGCAGGAACAGGTTGAGCTGGTTGGTGGTGGTCTCGTGCCCGCCCACGAAGATGCCGGCGGTGACCGACACCAGCTCCCGTTCGGTCAGGTCGTCGTGGTCGTCCCAGACCTTGATGAGCGCGCTCATCAGGTCGTCGCCGGGCTCGCGGCGCCGCTGGTCGATCAGCTCGCGGAACGCCTCCAGCGCCGCCCGCGGCGCGTCCGGGTCGGCGTCCCAGTCGCCGACGAGCGCGTCCGACCACCGGCGTACCCGCTCCCGGTCCCGCTCCGGGATGCCGACCAGCGTGCTGATCACGGAGATCGGCAGGGGACCGGAGACGTGCGTGATCAGGTCGGCGGGCGGGCCGGCCGCCTCCAGGTCGTCGATCATCCGGTCGACCAGCGCCGCGACCGTCGGGCGCAGCTCCTCCACCCGGCGGACGGTGAACGCGTGCGAGACGGCCCGGCGCATCGTGGTGTGCCGCGGCGGGTCCATCCCGATCAGCGAGTCCTCGGCGAGCGAGCCGAGTTCCCGGGTCGGGCGGTTCGGGCCGGCCGCGGCGGCCCGGCTGAACCGCTGGTCGGTGAAGACCCGGCGCACGTCGGCGTGCCGGGTGGCCAGGTACGCGCACGCCCCGTCGGGCAGCTCGACCCGGGCCACCGGGCACGACTCGCGCATCCGGGTGTAGTCCGGCGACGGGTGGTAGATCGTCGGAGCCGGCGCGAGCGGGTACGGGATGGCGGGTGGGTCCTGCGTCATCTGCGACTCCTCAGATCGGGCCGCCCCGGGCCAGGGCGGCGAGCGTCGGCACCAGGTCGGCGGGGGCGGGCATGGCGCGGACCCGGTCACGCATCAGCGCCGCCGCCCGCCGCCGGGGCCCGTCGCCGACCAGCTCGGCGACGTGGTCCCGGACCGCGTCGGCGGTGGCCCGCTCGCCCGCCAGCCACGTGCCCGCGCCGGCGACCGCCAGCCTCCCGGCGTTGAAGTGCTGGTCGCTGACCTGGGGCAGGACGAGCTGCGGCACGCCGTACGCGAGCGCGGTCATGGTGGTGCCGGCCCCGCCCTGCTGCACGAGCGCGGCGCAGGTGGGCAGCACCAGGCGTACCGCCAGCGGCCCGTCGACCAGGCGGACCCGGGCCGGCAGCGGACCCAGCCCCTCGTGCTGGCGCGGTTCGACCACCACGACGACCTCCACGTCGAGCCCGGCCACCGCGCGGATCACCCCGCCCAGGTCGAGCCGGTCGTGCAGCCCGGCACCGGCCATCATGGTGCCCGCCGTGACGCACACGCGGGGCCGGTCCGCCGGGCGGCGCAGCCAGTCCGGCACCACTGCCGGACCGTTGTACGGCACGAACCGAACCGGGCGGCCGGGGCGCCGCATCGGCACCTGCATCGGCGGCGGCACCGGGTCGAGCGTCAGGACGCCGTCCAGCGGCACGTCGGCGGCGCGCAACCCGAACCGGGCGGCCAGCGGCCGGACCACCTCGTCCGGGTCCAGGCGCAGCGTGGTCGAGGAGTCCGGCCCCCACAGGTTCAGCACACCCGGCACGCCCAGCGCGGCGGCGGCCACCGGCGCGGCCAGGTTGAACGGCTCCCAGAGGACCAGGTCCGGCCGCCAGGACCGGCCGTACGAGACCATGTCGTCGAGGACGGCGTCGGCGAACCGGACCACCCCGCCGTCGGCGGTGATCGCCGGCTCGACGGCGCCGGACGGCGCGGAACCGGCGAGCGGGGCCACCGCGTCGATCCGGCCGGCGAACGCCTCGGCGAAGTCGACGTCCGCGCCCAGCGGTACGGCGGCGAGCCCGGCCGCGCTGATCGTGGCGGCCATCGACGGGTGACTCGCCACCCGTACCTCGTGACCGGCGGCCTGCAACGCCCAGCCGAGCGGGACCAGGCTGTAGAAATGCGACCGCCAGCCCCACGTCGACATCAGAATTCGCAGCGGCGCAGTCAAATCCCACCAATCCGCGCGGCGAAACGGCAGCCCTGGAGAACCGATGCTAGGGGATCGACACCGGTACGTGGAAGGCCGCGAACGCACGCGGCGGATATTGACGCCGGACTAACCGATGCTGGACTCTTAGCCGATGTCCGAGGTGGACCGCGATCAGCCGCCCGGCGGCCCGGTGACAGTCAATTCCGGGCTGCGTTCCTATCCGTTCGAACCGTTCACCGGTGACCTTCCCGCCGAGCTGCTGGAGATGGTCGTCGCCGAGCCGGTCAGCCGGGTTCGGCTGCCCGACGGGCGGGCGGCCTGGCTCGTGCTCGGCTACGAGCACTGCTGCACCGTCCTGGCCGACCCCCGCTTCTCCCGGCTGCCGCTGGGCGCGACGGCGACACCGGACGGCGGCGGTCACCGGGAGCTGAACATGGACGGCCCGGCGCACGCCGTGGTGCGGCGGGTGGCCGGCCGCGCGTTCACCGCCCGGCGCACGGGGACGTTCCGGCCCCGGGTGCAGCGGCTGGTGGACGAGCTGGTCGACGCCATGCTCGCCGGTCCGCGTCCGGCCGACGTGGTGGCCGGACTGGTGGCGCCGCTGCCGGTGCTCGTGGTGTGCGACGTACTCGGCGTCCCGGCCGCCGACCGGCCCCGGTTCTACGCCTGGATCGAGGGGCTCAACTCGGTCACCGCGTACGGCTCGGCCGCCGCCGCGACCGCGCAGGCCGAGCTGCGGGACTACCTGGCCGGGCAGCTGGCGCGCAAGCGGGCCGAGCCCGGCGACGACCTGCTCTCGGCCTGGGTCCGCGGCGGCGGCGCGCACGAGCTGGTCGACGCCGAACTGGTCGAGCTGGCCATGGGCGTGCTGCTGGGCGGGCTGGAGATCAATTCGACGAGCGCGGGCCTGCGCGCGTTGTTCCAGCACCCGGAGCAGCTGGCGAAGCTGCGCGCCGCGCCGGGCAAGCTCGCCGCGGCCACCGACGAGATCCTGCGCTACACGTCGGTGAGCGCCATGTTCCGGGTGCAGGTGGTTCGCGAGGACCTGGTCCTCGGCGGGGTCGCGATGCGGGCCGGCGACTGCGTGATGGCGATCCCGTGGGCCGGCAACCGCGACCCCCGGTTCTTCCCCGAGCCGAACGTCTTCGACATCGACCGCCGGCCCGGCGTACCGCACCTGACCTTCGGCTTCGGGCCGCACTTCTGCCTCGGCACGGCGCTGGGCCGGATGCAGGTGGAGCTGTCGCTCGGGGCGCTGCTGACCCGGATGCCGGCGCTGTCGCCGGCCGTGCCGCTGGCGGAGATCCCGTGGCGGCACGACCGGATGAACGGCGGCATCGCCTCCTTCCCGGTCGCCTGGTGACCGGCGGTCAGTAGCTCTCCACCGCGTTGACCCGGCCCGGCCAGTAGCGCTCGCCGGGTGCCGGCACGTAGTGCTCCCACCGGGGCTCGTCGCCGGTCGGGTGGTCGCCGAGCACGGTGATCCGCTGCCCGCGCCGCAGCCCGTCGTAGTCGTTCACGGCGTAGTGCTGGGTGACCCGGTTGTCCCACACCGCGACGTCCCCGGTCCGCCACCGGTAGCGGCAGGTGAACTGGGGACTCTCGGAGAAGGTGAACAGGTGCTCCAGCAGCGCGTCGCTCTCGTTGCGGGTCAGCTGCGGGATGTGCGACGTGAACAGCCGGTTGACGTACAGCGAGCGGCGCCCGGTCTCCGGGTGCACCCGGACCACCGGATGCTCGGCCCGGCTGGTGAACTCGGTGCCGATCCGGATGACGTGGATGGCGGTCAGCCCGTCGAGCAGGTCCCGCATCGGCGCGGAGAGCGCCTCGTAGACCCGGTACTGGTTGGTCCACATGGTGTCGCCGCCGACCTCGGGCAGCTGGATCAGGTGCAGGATCGAGGCGATCGGCGGGCTCTGGTGGAACGTCATGTCGGTGTGCCAGACGTCGACCTTGCCGCCGTCGGCGGAGTCGATGACGACGATCTCCGGGTGCCCGTCCAGCCGGGGCAGGTACGGGTGCAGCTCCACCTCGCCGAAGCGGCGGCCGAACGCGACGTGCGCCTGCGGCGTCAGCCCGGTCTGGCCGGCGAGGAAGACCACCTGGTGCTTGAGCAGCAGGTCGTGGATCAGCGCGAAGCCCTCGTCGGTGAGCGTGTTCAGGTCGATGCCGTGGACCTCGGCGCCCAGCGCGCCGGAGACGAGCCGGACCTCGGCCGCGATGGATGTGGTCATCGATGATCCCTCCGGTCTGCGCGCCTGCGCTGGCCCGCGAATTGTTCCACGTCCATGAATGTCCTCACCAGCCGTCGTCGTTGACTCACCCGCCGTACGCCTGGAAGCATGCGCACCGGCGGGGGCGGCGGTGCCGGCCCGCGACGCGGGAGGAGGCGCCGGTGTCGATCGATGCCCCGATCGAGGGTGACGCGAGGGAGCGGCTCGACCGGCTCACCGACCTGGCCACCCCGTTCGCGGTGCGCACGGCGGTGACGCTGCGCGTGCCGGACCGGATCGCCGCGGGCGTCACCGGTCTGGGTGAGCTGGCCGACGCCTGCGGCGCGGACGCCGCCGCACTGGGCCGCCTGCTGCGCTACCTCGTGCACCGGGGCGTGTTCGTCGAGGTGTCGCCGGACGTGTTCGGCCTGACCGACGTCGGCGAGCTGCTCTGCGACCGCGACGGCGGCGGCCACGGCGCCTACCTGGACCTCGCCGGGCTCGGCGCGCGGATGGACCTGGCCTGGACGGGCCTGCCGCACGCGATCCGCACCGGCGGGCCCGGGTACCGGGAGGTGCACGGGCGTGACTTCTGGGCCGACCTCGACGCCCACCCGGACCACCGTGCCTACTTCGACGCGCTGATGCTCAGCCAGCAGCGGTTCACCGCGCCGGAGGTCGCCGCGCTCTACCCCTGGCACGAGGCCGGCCACGTGGTCGACGTGGCCGGCGGCGCGGGCGGGCTGCTGCGGGAGGTGCTGGGCGCCCATCCGCACCTGCGGGGCACGCTCGTCGACCGCGACGAGCCGGTGGCCACCGCCGCCGCGACGTTCGCCGCGTGCGGGCTGGCCGACCGGGCCGAGACCGTGGTCGGGGACTTCTTCGCCCCGCTGCCGCCCGGCGCCGACGTGTACGTGGTCTCCCGCGCGCTCACCGACTGGAGCGACGCCCACGCCACCGCGATCCTGCGCCGCTGCGCCGAGGCGGCCGGGACCACCGGGCGGGTGCTCGTCATCGAGGTGCTGCCGACGATGCCGCACGTGCCGCACCTGTCGCCGTACGACCTGCGGATGCTGGTGCTCGTCGGCGGACGGGAGCGCGGGGTGCCGGAGTTCGCCGCGCTGGCCGCCGCCGCGGGTCTGGCGCCCCGGCGCACCTACCGCGGTACCGACGGGCTGACGCTCATGGAGTTCGCCGCCGGCGCCTGACCCGGCCGGGGCGGGTCGTACCTGTCCGGTGCCGTCCCGTGCGCCCGAACATTGACGTATATGCATCGACATGGCGGCCGTGGGTCAAACGGCGGATTTCTCGGTGCTTCGGTCAATGTGCTGAAGAATGCTGTCACGACATTTGCGGCCACCCATGTCCATGCGCATTTATCAATGGTTGTTCCGGGGAGGGCCTACCGGTAACGTCTCGCGTGGCGACTAGCCGATCCCTGGCGAAAGGGTCGACGCGTCATGACGGTTGCTGGCTCCACGCGATATCCGCCCTTCATCGACGACCTGGCCCGTAGCGAATCGGGGCGGCTGCTGCGCGCCGAACTCGGCCGGCGGTGGCCGGAGACGTCCGACCAGCTCGACGCGATCGTCCGCTACGCGCTGCTGCCGGCCGGAAAGATGCTCCGCCCGATGATGACGCTGCACGCCGCCGAGGCGGTGGGCGGATCGCCACGGGACGTCCTCGCCGCCGCGCTCGGCACCGAATACCTGCACGTCGCGACGCTCGTGCACGACGACATCATCGACGCCGACACGCTGCGCCGCGGCCGCCCGGCGGTCCCGGTCGCGTACGGCATCCCCGGCGCCATAGTGGCCGGCGACCACCTCATCTTCCACGCCTTCCGGGCGATCGTGGAGAGCGGCCGGGCCGTCCCCGCGGCCTCGGTCGTCGCCGCCGTCACCGCGCTCGCCGAGGCCGGTCAGGACCTGTGCCGGGGCCAGGCGCTGGAGGAGCGGCTCGTCGGCGACCTGGACGCGGGCGCCCGCTGGTATCCGGAGATGATCCGGCTCAAGACGGGCTCGCTGTTCCGCGCTGTGTGCCACATCGGCGCGCTGCTCGGCGGCGCCGACCCGCTGCTCTCCGCCGCGCTGGCCCGCTACGGCGAGCACCTCGGCACCGCGTTCCAGATCCGCGACGACCTGCTGTCCTACCTGTCCACCCCGGAGCAGACCGGCAAACCGGCGACGAGCGACCTCAACAACGGCCGGCCCACGCTGCCGCTGCTGCTGGCGTACGACGCGATCGGCGACGCCGCACGGGTGGAGCTGCTGGCGGTGCTGCACCGCCGCGGCGCCGGCCCCGGCGACGTCGAGTGGGTCACCGCCCTGCTCGACGACGTGGGCGCGGTCGCCGGCGCCCGGCGGCGGATGGTGGAGCACGCCGAGCGGGCCCGCGCCGAACTCGCAGCGCTCACCCCGTCCGCGAGCGCGGACGTGCTCACCGGCATCGCGGCCTGGATGACGAGCGAGATGGCGTGAGCACGGCCGGCGCCGTGCGAGCACTGCGGGCCCACGTGGAGACCTGGCGGCCCTACACCCTCTGGTACGTCGGACTGGTCGGCCTGGCCGGCGCCGCAGTGGCCGGTGGCCGGCACGACCCGTGGCTGCTGCTGTCGGCCTGGGCCGCGCCCACCGCCGGCTGGCTCGGCGGCCACTACCTCGGCGACTACTTCGACCGGGACCTCGACGCGGGCAGCAAACCGCACCGGCCGATCCCGTCCAGCCGGCTGCGCGCGGGCACGGCCCTGTGGTGCGGCAGCGCCTGTTTCGCCGCGCTCGGCGTCCTCGCCGTGCTGGACGGATGGGGCACCACGCTGGCGGCGCTGCTGGCCGGGTGCGGCATCGTCGCGTACAGCAGGTGGTTCAAGGCCCGGGGGATCGCCGGCAACCTGGTCCGCGGCGCACTCGGCGCGGTCGCGCTCGGCTACGGCGCGCTCGCCGCCGGGATCGCGCCGGACCGCGCCTGGGCGGTGCCGGTGCTGCTCGCGCTCGTCGTCGCGTTCTGGTCGCACGACGCCATGTCCAACCTGGTCGGCGCGCTGCGCGACATCGACGGCGACCGCGCCGGCGGCTACCGCACGCTGCCGGTGGGCCGGGGCGTGCCGGTGGCCGTACGGACCGTGGTGGCGCTCTACGCCGTCACGATCGGTGCCGCGGTGACCGCCGGACTGCTGGCCGGCACGGGCACGCGGATGGCGTACCTGGCGACTGTGCTCGTCGTCCTGGCCACCGGCGTCGTCGCGCTGGCCCCGCTGGTGGCGCGCCGCGACGGGATGCCCGTCCTGGTGGCGCTGCGCGCCCACTCGGTCCTGGTCGTCGAACGGGTCGTGCTGGCCTCGGCGGCGGTCGGGCTCGGCCTCGGCGTCGCCGTGCAGCTCGCGCTCGCGTTGCCGATGGTGCTGCTGACCTGGCTGGCGCAGCGCGGCATGCGCGTCCGGCACGAACTCGGCCCGCCGGTGGCGGGCCTGACCCTCGCCACCCGCAGTCGACTGCCGCTGGAGGACGCGCCATGACCGCTGTGACCGCCGAGGCCGTCGGGAAGGCCCTCACCGACGGCGCCGAGGCGCTGCTCCGCCGCCGCCGCCCCGACGGCGCCTTCGGCGACGACCCGCCCGCCTCGGTGCTCGGCACCGCCGGCGCGGTCGCCGCGCTGCACGCCGCCGACCCGTCCGGTTGCGCCGACCTGGTCGACGCCGGAACCGCCTGGCTGCGCCGCGCGCAGCACGACGACGGCGGCTGGGGTGGCGTCGTGGGCGCCGGCACCGCCGTCGTACCCACCGCCGTGGCGGTCGCCGCGCTGGCGCTGAGCGCACCGGCGGACAGCGCCGACGCGATTGCGGCGGGCCGCGCCCGGCTGGCCGCGCTCGGCGGCGTCGACACCATCACCGACCCGGCGATCTCGCTGCTGTGCCGGCAACTGCTCACCATGGCCGGGATGACCGCCGAGGCCGGCCCGCTGCGCCGGCTGCCGCTGGAGATCGTCCTGTTCGACCGGGTACGCCGGCAGCACCTGTCGTTCCGTACCGCGCCGTTCGTCGGGCTGGCCCTGATGCAGGCCGGCATGCTGCCCGCGGGCCGGCTGCGCCGGGCCACGCTGCGCCGCGCCCGTCCGGCGGCGGTACGGCTGCTGCGGTCCATCCACGACCACGAGGGCCGCACCGGCGCGCTCAGCGAGGACCCGTGGCCGGCCGCGCTCGTCCTGCTCGGCCTGGCCCGCAGCGGCGAAGCCCCCGACATCGCCCGCGCCGTCGTCGGCTGGCTGCGCCGCGCGGTCCGCCCCGACGGGTCCTGGGACGCGGTCACCAACCTCGACCTCACCCGATCCGGGTACGCGGCGACCGGGCTGATCGCGGCCGGCTACGCCGACGACCCCCGGCTGCACGCCACCCGGGAGTTCCTCCACGCCGCCCGCAAGACGGAGGCGTTCGAGGTGCTGGACGTGCCGCCGGGCGGGTGGAGCTACTCCAACGCCCGGGGCTGGCCGGTCACGCTGGAGTCCGCCGAGATCCTCTCCGCACTCGCCGGACTCCCCGGCGCCGGCACCGACCCGGTGCTGCGCCAGGGCCTGGCGTGGCTCGTCGGCCGCCAGGACAGCCGCGGCTCGTGGAGCCTGTGGGTCCGCGACACCCGGCTCGCCAACGACGGCCCCTGCCCGGCCATCACCAGCCAGGCGATCCTCGCGCTGCACGACGCCGGGCACCCGGACGACCACCCGGCCATCGCCCGCGCGGCGGCCTGGCTGCTGACCCGGGCCGCGCCCGACGGCACGTTCGAGAACCTCTGGTACCGCGACCACACCTCCGGCACCGCGGTGGTGGTCGCCGCGCTGTCCCGGGTCGGGCACGCCCGGCACGAGGTGGTACGCCGCGCGGCCCGGTGGCTGCGCGACACCCAGTTGCCCGACGGCTCCTGGGGCCCGGGCGACGGCAGCGGCGGCACCGTCGAGGAGACGTCCTGGGCGGTGCAGGGCCTGCTCGCGACCGGCGACCCGGACGCCGCCGGGGCGGTGGACCGGGGCGTCGCCTGGCTGGTGGCCGCCGCCGGACCGGACGGCGCCTGGCCCGCCGCCCGGGTCTGCAACTACATCCGCCACCACATGCGCTACCCGAACGCGGTGATCACCCAGGCGCTCGCGCTGCGGACGCTCGGCGAGTACCGCAGGGCCGCCGCCGCGCGGTCCGGCGCCGCACCGGGCGCGGTGGCCCGATGACCGCCGACGTGGTGGTGGCAGGCGCCGGCGCCGGCGGGCTGGCCTGCGCCCACGCGCTCGGCGCGCTCGGCCTGCGGGTGCTCGTGCTCGACCGGCAGCGCGCTCCCGCGTCGATCGCCAAGGGCGAGATCCTCCAGCCCGAGACGGTCCGCATCCTCGACTCCTGGGGCGCGCTGGACGCCCTGCGGGCCACCGGCGCGCGGCCGGTCGGGCGGCTGGCCATCCGCGACGCGTGCGGCGAGCCGCTGCTCTGCCTGGACTACGCCGGCCTGCCCGGGGCGTACCGGCAGATCCTCTGCGCCGACTACGGCGACCTGCGCGCGGTGCTCGCCGGCCGGCTGCCGGCCACGGTGGAGGTCCGGTGGGGCGTGCGGGTGACAGGCGTCCGGCGCGATCACGACGGGCGGATCGACGGCGTCCGGGTCGTCGCGGACGGCACCGAGCGGGACGTCGCGGCGCCGCTGGTGGTCGCGGCCGACGGCATGTCCTCGCCGCTGCGCCGCGCGGCCGGGATCGGCGTGGAACGCCGGGAGTACCCGCACGGCCTGGTCGCCTTCGACGTGGACGGCGCCGAGGTGGCCGACGAGGTGTCCGCCTACCGCACCGCCCGGGGGCTCTGCCTGGTCTACCCGCTGCCGGGCGGGCGGTGCCGCCTCTACGTGCAGGTCACACCGGACGAGTTCCGGGGGCGCGTGGACCTGGACGCGTGGTGCGGGCGGCTGCTCGCCGACGTGCCGGCGATCCGTCCGTTGGCCCCGGCCGTGCGCGCGAGCCTGCACCGGCGCCAGTTGCTCGCCGTCTACCGGCTGCGCAGCGCGCGCCTGGCCGTACCGGGGCTCGCGCTCGCCGGTGAGGCCGCCCACGCGGTGCACCCGATGGCGGCCCAGGGCGTCAACAGCTCCCTCGGTGACGCCGAGACGCTCGCCACCTGCCTGGCCGCCGAGGGCGGCGCGCCGGAACCGGCCGCCGTGGACCGGGCACTGCGGGCCTTCGAGTCGGCCCGGCGGCGCCGGCTCGACCACGTCGCCACCGTCAGCCACAACGCCTCCCGCATGATCACCGCCGTGTCCGGACTGCCGAAGCTGCTCGGCGCGCGGATGATGCGCCGCACCGCCGCCAACCCCCGGCTGCTCGGGCTCACCGCCGGCAACCTCTCCGGCACCGACGTGCGGCCGCTGTCCGCCGTCGACCGGCTCTACCAACTGGGGCTGCTGGCCGACCGGCACGCGCACACCCCGTCCCCACCGGTCCCGTCGGAAAGTGAGCGATGATGACGCCTGCCACCGCCGTCGGGACGCAACCCCCGGCCGACCTGTCCATGAACGAGACGCCCTACCCGCCGCTACCAGGGATCCGGCGGGTGGTCGCCGACGCCGCCGCGACGCTCCAGCGCTATCCGGACCGCACGTCGTCGGCGCTCGTCGCGGCGCTGTCGGCGCGGCTCGGTGTCGGCCCCGAGGCGATCCTCGTCGGCCCCGGCTCGGCCGGGCTGTGCCAGCACCTCGTGCAGTCCCTCGGGCCGCGTCCGGACGTCGTCCACCCGGCCCTGTCGTTCGAGGGCTACCCGCTGATCATCGGCAACGCCGGCGCCCGCGCGGTGCCGGTCCCGATGGACGGGTACGACCACGACCTGCCGGCGATGGCGGACGCGGTCACCGACCGGACCCGGTGCGTGCTGCTGTGCAACCCCAACAACCCGACCGGTACGGCGCTGCTCCGCGACGACGTCGAGGCGTTCCTGGACCGCGTCCCGGCCGACGTGCCGGTGATCGTGGACGAGGCGTACCGCGAGTTCGTCACCGACCCGCGCTCACCGGACGGGATGGACCTGTACCGGGCGTACGACAACGTCTGCGTGCTGCGTACGTTCTCCAAGGCGTACGGCCTCGCCGCGCTGCGCGTCGGGTACGCCGTGGTGCCGCCCCGGCTCACCCGGGCCGCCGCGCTCACCGGGGCGGTGTTCTTCCCCTCCGCGCTCGCCCAGGCGGCCGCGGTGGCGAGCCTGACACCGGAGGTGGGCGCCGAACTGACCCGGCGGTGCACCGACCTGGTGGCGGCGCGTACCCGCCTGATCGGCGCGCTGCGCGGCGTCGGGCTCACGGTCGCGCCCAGCGAGGCCAACTTCGTGTGGCTGCCGCTGGGGGAGCGGGCCGTGCCGTTCGCCGAGCGGGCCCGGGAGGCGGGCATCCTGGTGATGGCGCTACCAGGCGCCGGAGTCCGGATCACCGTCGGCGCTCCGGAGGCGAACGAGCGGCTGTGCGCGTTCGTCCGCGCCGCGCTCGCCGACGGGCTCTGACCGGCCCGCCGGTGCCAGCGCGGCCACGCTCAGGTAGCCCAGGCCGGGCTCGTAGTCGGCCACCACCACCGGCCGGGGACGCGCCGCGTCCGCGGCGAGACGGTCCAGCAGCGCCCACCAGACCCCGGTGGACGGCTGCCGCTCCGGACCGGTGGTCACCGCGCCGCCGCCGGGGCCGGGCCACACGGCCGCGAGGTCAGCGCCGAGCACGACCGCGACATCGGTACGCCCGGCCGTCAGCTCGCGCACCTCGGCCGCCGCGAGCGCGGCCACGTCGCTCGCGCCGACGTCCGCGTGCTGGCGCAGCGCGGTCACCCGCACCCCGCGCGCGTCGCGGCTGCCGCTGGTGCCGGTGCCGGTGCCGGTGCCGTAGAGCATGGCCACCGCCCGGTGGCGGGCCGGTACGGGCACCGTCGCGTCGTACGGCAGGACCGACTGCTCCACGGTGACCAGCAGGGCGCGGCGGCAGCCGTAGTCGCGGGCGATCCGCAGCCCGGTGAACGCCGCCGCCGAACCCTGGTCGCAGAGCGCGAACGACATCGGCGTGCCCGGGCACACGTGACTGAGGTACGCCGCGGTGGCCCGGCCGGGCAGCATGTCGTGCACGGCGAACGCCAGCACCAGCAGGTCCACCGGCTCGTCCGGCGGCACGAGCGCCGGGATCAGCTCGGCGGCCATCTCCCCGTAGGACTGTCCGAGCGCCTCCGACGGCGCGTCGAACAGGCCGTCCGGCACGCGCAGCCCGTACGGCCCGGTCAGGTCCGTCAGGTAGCCGGCGGTGCGCTCGCGCAGCACGGGATCGCCGAGCAGCGCGGCCGGGCCGGTGACCGTCTGACGGGCGGCCCGCAGCAGGCGGAGTCCGCTCTCCACGGTGACCACCGCCGCTCAGTGCTCGAACACCATGGCGGCGAACGTCGCGCCGTCCCCGGCACCGACCGCCGCGACCAGGTAGCGGTCACCCGGCCGGAGCAGGTCGCGTTGCCGGGCGGTGCGGTAGTTGACGAACGCGTCGGCGCAGAACACGTGACCGGTCTCGGTCACGTTGTCCAGCAGCACCCGGTCCAGCGGCAGCCCGATCAGCCGGCACAGCCGCTTCCAGGTCATCAGGTTCACGTTGTGCGGCAGCACCAGCCGCAGCTCGGACAGCGCCGTCCCGGCCCGGTCCAGCGCGCGGCCGATCACCTCGGCCAGCGCCGGCCGGTACGCCCGCTGGAACCGCGCCGGGGACTCGCCGCCTGCCACGTCGAACTCGCCCCGCTGGTGGCAGGCGTACGCGAGCAGCCGGTCCCGGCCGCCACCGGCGCTGAGCAGGCAGGCCGAGGAGCCCTCGCTGAACACCGACGTCTCCGGGATGAACTGGGCGTCGCGGGTGAACGCCTTCTCCCCGGTGAGCACCAGCGCGAGCGGCGGGCCGTCCGGCGTGTCCGGTTCGGACGCGAGCAGCCGCCCGGCCACGTCGATCGCGGCGAGCGCGCTCGCGCAGGACTGCTGGGTGAGCGTGAACGCGAGCGCGTGGCTCAGCCCGAGCGTGCGGCACACCTCGTGCAGAGGGTTGACCGGATAGGGGGTGACCACCGGGAACGCCCGCCCGTACACCACGAACCGCACCCGATGCCGCAGCGTGGGCAGCGCGGTGAGGCCGCCCGCCGCGCGCAGCAGCAGGTCGGTCAGGGACAGCGCGGGATCGCGGCGGACCTCGGTCAGGCCGTGGAAGCGGCCGAACAGGCGGACCTGCATGTCGGTCAGGCCCAGCGGCGCGGCCAGGCTCTCGACCGGCACCCGGCGCTGCGGCAGGAACACCGAGACGGCGTCGATCGCCGTCATACGCGTACCGTCACGACACGGATCAGATCAGTGACACAGGTGGATGTCAACGCGCGTGCGATCATATCGACGTGGCTCGCTTCCTGTTCGTCGTGCTGCCGGTGGAGTCCCATCTGCACGCCCCGGTCGCCATCGCCCAGGCGCTGGAGGCGGCCGGGCACGAGGTGGCCTGGGTCGGGCCGCGCAGCGACCTGCGCCCGCTGGTCGGCCCGGACGCCGTGCTGTTCCCGACCGGCAAGCGCTACTACCGGCCCGACGGCGCGTCCGGGGCGGCTTCGGTGCGCAGCCTCTGGGAGGGGCACGTGCTGCCGGCCAACCGGTTCATCCGCGACGCCGCCGACGCGGCGGTCGAGCGGTACGAGCCGGACGTGGTGGTGGCCGACCAGTACGCACTGGCCGGCGCGCTCGCCGCGCACCGCCGCGGGCTGCCGTGGGCGACGTTCTGCGTCGGCATGCTGGAGCTGACGCCGCCCACCGGGGAGATGCCCGAGTTCACCGACTGGGTACGCGCCCAGGTCCGCCGGGTGTGGGCGATGACCGACGTCCCCGTGGACGAGACGATCGACCTGCGCTTCTCGCCGTACCTCGTGATCGGGCTGACCACGACGACGCTGACCGGCCCGGCGCCACTGCCGCCGGGCTGCGTGCTCACCGGGCCGGCACTGGGACGGCGGCCGAACGCGCCCCCGTTCGCCTGGGAGGCGTGGGATCCCGGCCGCCGGCACGTGCTGGTCACCGTCGGCACGATGGCCGAGCACCTCGCCGCCGACTTCTTCCGGCGGATGACGGCGGCGACCGCGCCGCTCGCCGGCCGGGTCCAGGTGATCCTCACCGCCGGGCCGGGCCTGGTGCCCGACCCGCCGCCGCACGTGCTGGTCGCGCCCCGGGTGCCGGTGCTGGAGCTGATGCCCCGGCTCGACGCGCTGGTGTCCCACGGCGGGCTGGGCACGGTGTCCGAGGCGCTGGCCCACGGCGTACCGGTGGTGGTCGCGCCGATCCGGCACGACCACCCGGCGGTCGCGCGTCAGGTGCGGCGGGCCGGCGCCGGCCTGGAGGTCGCCTTTCACTCGGCGACCCCGGCGGAGCTGACCGCCGCGCTGAGCGCGGTGCTCGACGAGCCGGCGTACCGGGCCGGGGCGCGCCGGGTCGGTGAGTCGTTCGCGACGGCCGGCGGCGCGCGGGCGGCGGCGGCGCACCTCGCCGCGTTGGCACGGACGGCTCCCGACGCCTGACGCATCGACCGTTGTCCAACCGTCGGCGCGGAACTAGCCTGACCTGACGCACCCGCGCCGGCGTCGTGCCGCACGAGGAGGCTCGATGATCGAGGCCACCGGCCTACGCAAGTCCTTCCGGGTCGGACGCGGGCGCGGCGCCACCACAGTCGACGCCGTGCGCGGCGTCGACTTCGCGGTACGGCGCGGCGAGATCGTCGGGTTCCTCGGCCCGAACGGCGCCGGGAAGTCCACCACGCTGCGGATGCTCGCCACGCTGATCCGGCCCAGCGGGGGAGCGGCCACCATCGCCGGGGTCGACCTGCTGCGCGCGCCCGCGCAGGTCCGGCGACGGATCGGCTTCGTGGCACAGGCCAGCGGCACCTACGACGACTCCACCGCCCGGCGTGACCTGGTGCTCCAGGCCCGCATGCACGGGCTGTCCAAGTCGGTGGCGCAGGACCTGGCCGTCGGCGCGATCCACGCGTTCCAGCTCGACGACTTCGCCGACCGCAAGATCAAGACGTACTCGGGCGGGCAGCGCCGCCGCCTCGACGTCGCGCTGGGTGTCATCCACTCGCCGCAGGTCATGTTCCTGGACGAGCCCACCGCCGGGCTCGACCCGCCCAGCCGGGTCCGGATGTGGCAGGAGGTACGACGGCTGCGCGAGGAGGGCATGACCATCTTCCTCACCACGCACTACCTGGACGAGGCCGACAGCCTCTGCGACCGGGTCTCGATCATCGACGCCGGGCGGATCGTGGCCGAGGGCACCCCGTCGGCGCTCAAACGCGAGATCTCCGGCGACGTGGTCGCCGTCGACTTCGCCACCGCCGACGTCGCGGACCAGGCCGGCGGCGATCTGCCGGCCGCGACGAAGCTGCTGGCCGAGGCGCCGTACGTGCACGCGGCCGAGCCGGTCGACGGCACACTGCGGCTCTACGTGGACAGCGCCGCCACCGCCATCCCGCAGATCATGCGGGCGCTCTACGACAGGGGCATCGAGCCCGGCGCGATCGAGGCCCGCCGGCCCAGCCTCGACGACGTGTTCCTGGCCAAGACCGGCCGGTCGCTCGCCGAGTGACCGGACGCCGAGAGGAGTACGGCGTGAAGCTCGTCCGCGACACCTGGCTGATCTTCCAGCAGGAGGCCGGCCTGATGGTGCGCAACCCGGTGATGGTCGCGTTCAGCCTGGCCCAGCCGATCACCTACCTGATCCTGTTCGCACCGTTCCTCAAGGTGGTGATGGTCGACCGGGGCGCCGCGTCGTACGCCGACGCGTACCGCATCTACGTACCCGGCCTGTTCGTGGCGATGGGCCTGTTCGGCGGCCTGTTCGCCGGGTACGGGCTGCTCAGCGCGCTGCGCGCGGGCATCATCGACAGGTGCCGGGTGACGCCGGTGAGCCGGACCGGCCTGCTGCTGGGCCGGGCGCTGATGCACGTGTGCCTCAACGTGGTGCAGGCGGTGGTGGTCACGCTGGTGGCGCTGCCGTTCGGCCTGCGGGTGCACCTGGCGAACCTGCTGGTGTCGTACGCGCTGCTGTCGGTGATGGTGCTGCTCAGCACGTCGATCTCGTACGACATCGCGCTGCTGGTGCGTAACGAGAACAGCCTCGGCGTGCTGGTGAACACCGTCGGCCAGCCGGTGTCGCTGCTCGCCGGCGTGCTCATCCCGCTCGTGCTGGCGCCGATGTGGATCCAGCGGGTCGCGGTGTGGAACCCGTTCGCCTGGGCCACCGACGGCATGCGCGCGCTGTTCGCCGGCCAGATCACCCAGACCGTGGTGTGGCAGGGCGCGCTCATCATGTCCGGGCTGGCCGCCGCCAGTCTGTTCTGGTCGTCGCACCTGTTCAACCGCGAGGTCTCCTGACCGTCCGTGCATCGACCATTGTCTCAGCGTGGCGGGCGCTCTAGCCTGATCGTGTCCCCGCTCGGCGGCCGGTACGGGGCGCGGCCGTGACGCGTGTCAGCTGAGGAGGCCACTCGTTGGGTGCCGACAACTTCCGGGCGACGCTGGCGGCCGACATGGAGCTGGGCGCGGGCAACGTGCTGCTCCGGCTGGCCGAGCACGGCGCCGACATGGACATGCCCCGGGTGACGTTCGACGCCGACGTCGACGGCATCCCCGCCTGGACGCCGCTGTCGCTCGCCACGCTCACCGAGCGGGTCGCGGCCCGGGCCGCCTGGTTCCGGGCGCGCGGCGTCGGCCGGGCCGACCCGGTCGCGGTGTACGTGACCTCCGCGCCCGACGTGTTCCTCAACTTCCTGGCGCTGACCTGGCTCGGCGCGATCCCGGCGCTGATGAACGGAAACATGCCGGTCGAACTGGCGGCCGAGTTCGTCAGGCGGCTGCGCGGGGCCGGGGTGGTGGTCGACGCCGACCACGCCGCCCTGGCCGAGCACGACCTCGGCGCGCCGATCCTCGGCGACGCGGCGCAGACCGGCACCGGCGACCCGGCGCAGGCGCCGCCGCACCACCGGCACCACCCGCAGGAACCGGTGGTCATCACCCACTCCTCGGGCACCACCCGGGTGCCCGCCGCGATCGTCCACTCGCACCACGGGCTGTTCGCCGCGATCCGCGCGGTCCGGCTCACCGAGTCCCGGCCGTCCGGCGAGGTGCGGGAGATGTCCGCGCTGCCGGCCGCGCACGCCGCCGGCATCATCACGCTCAACCAGGCGCTCTGCAACGGCTACCAGCTGCTGTGCCTGTCCGCGCAGGGCGGCCCGTTCGCGCGCAGCGCCGAGACGATCCTTTCCGCGATCGAACGGTGGCGCCCCACCGGCGTGTTCGGCTTCGCGGTGACCTGGTCCGAGCTGGCCCGGGTCGACCTCACCACCCGCGACCTCAGCTCGGTGCGCAACTGGTTCAACACCGGTGACTGCGCGCACGAGGCGCACGTACGCCGGCTGGTCGCGGCCGGCAGCCATCCCGCGTACACCCGCGACGGCATGGTCGACGTCCCCGGCTCCAAGTTCGTCGACATGCTCGGCTCCACCGAGATGGGACACGGCGCGTTCCGGATCACCCACCGGCTCGGCAGCGACCGCTACGACCGCTGCGTCGGCAAGCCGTACCCGTTCGCCGAGATCGCCCTGCTCGACGTGGACACCGGCGAGGAGGTCCCGCCGGGGCAGGTGGGGCACGTCGGCCTCAAGTCGCCGACGCTGGCGCTCGGCTACTGGAACGACTCGGTCACCACGTACCGCACCCGGCTGGGCGGCTACTACCTGACCGGCGACCTGATGTACCGCGACGCGGCCGGCGACTACCACCACGTCGACCGGGCCAGTGACGCGGTCGACCTGGGCGGCGGCACCTGGCTGTACACCGCGCTGTCCGAGGAGCGCATCCTCCGGCACTGCCCGGACGTCCGCGACTGCACCGTCCTCGCGGCGGCGGGGGAGGACGGCACGACCGTCACCGACGTGCTGCTCCTGCTCGCCGCCGACGCCGATCCGGCGCGCGACCGTACCGAACGGGTCCGGGCCGCGCTGGGGCCGGCGGTGGCCGCGACGCTGCGGCGGGTGGTGACTGTCCCCGACGACGACGTGGTCACCGGGCCGACCGGAAAGGTCCGCAAGTTCCTCATGCGACAGCGACTGCTCGCCGGCGCCGGAGCCCCCGGCGCCGGCTGACCGGGGACATCGACGGTTGGCGCGGCCGTGCCAGAATCCAGCCGTGTCCTACCTCCCCTCGCAGCCGTACCCGCCGATGCCCGGCGGCGTCAGCCCGCTGATCGCCTACCCGCACCCGATCACCCCGCCGCCCGGCTGCGGGGTGCTCGTCGTCTCGGTGAACCGCGGGCCGTACCTGATCCCGGTGCCGGTGACCAGCCGCTTCAAGATCAACCGCCAGGTGGTCGCAATCCCCGGCGAGGGGACGTGGCACGTCGCGGTGCCGGCCGGCGCGCACGACGTCAGGTACACCGACTTCATGGGCGTTCCGCTCGTCACCACGACGCTCGCGGTGCAGCCGGGGGCCGCGCACCACCTCGCGTTCCGCTTCGGCGGGTGGCGCAACCGGGTGTACGACGGCTACGGCACCGACGTCACCCGGTTCGGCCTGTGGTCCAACTACAGCGTCATGCTGGTCCTGCTGCCGGTGGTCGGTCTGGCCTGCTGCGGGGCGTTCGGGCTGGTCATCGGCTCGACTCCCTGATCCGGCCCGGCCGGCGGGCCTGGTCGCTCGGCTAGCGCAGCGACCAGGTCTGCTTCACGTTGAACACGCAGGTCCAGGCGTTCAGCGGTGCGCCCGCGGCGTGCCCGTCGACGTCCAGGCAGCGGTCGGTGGCCCGGTTGAACAGCGACCGCCGGCCCTGGCTCTCGATCCACTCCCACTTCTGCGCCGGATTGCCGCTGCACCACGCCGTCTGCACCGGTACGCCGTCGCGCTTCTCGCCCCAGGCCACGTCCAGGCAGAGGCCGCCCTCGACCCGGACGCTGCCGTCGGACGCGAACGTCCACCACTGGGAGCGCTCCTCCCGGCAGGCCCGCAGCACGACGCGTACGCCGTCCCCGCTGCCGCCGCTGGCGCACAGACCGGTCTCCTTGCCGACGAGTTGCTTCGCGCCGGCCGGGCGGACCGGCGCGGCCGGCTCATCCGGCTTCTTCGACGTGCCCGCCGCCGGCGACGACGTGGACGGGCGCGCGGCCGACGACGCCGGCGGCTTCGGCGTCCGCGTGCCGGGCGACGGGGTGCCGGAACTCGCCGGCGTGCCCCGCAGCCGGCCGTCGAGGGCGTAGAAGTCGGTGAACTCCCGGACCGTGCGCAGGAACGCCTGCGTCCCGGCGTCGAAGTCGCCGCCGGTGTGCCGCACGGCGTCGGTCCCGTCGCGGTACGCCGCCAGCGCCAGCAGGTCCGGGTCGCCGTCGAGCGCGGCCAGTTCCCGCCGCAGGGAGCAGAGCGTGGCGCCGACCGCCGGTACCGCTGCCTGCGGGTCCCACGGCGAGGCGCCGGACGGGCCGTACGCACGCCACAGCTCGGGCCGGAACTGGGCGATGCCCTTTCGGCCACCGTCGCCGAGCAGGTTCGGATCGAAACCGGAGGAGGCCATCAGCTGCGCGGCGACAGCGGCCGGGGGCACCTGCGGGCACACCGAGCCGGCCCGTACCACCAGGCGGACGTACCCGGCGGGGACCGCCTTGGGCTGCCGGCGCTCGCCCTCGCCGCTGGGTGGGCCGGTCTCGGCGAAGCCGTCCTGCCGTCCGTAGTAGGCGGCGTACCGGCCGGCCTCGTCGACGTACGGGACCGCCGCCGAGGGCACCCCCTCGGCGGCGCGTACCTCCTCGAACCCGGTGTGGAACGCGGCGAGCGACAACCGCCACGGGTCGCCGGGGACGGCAGCCGCGCGCACCTGCCCGGCCAGGTCGCACATCTGGTGGGCCAGCGCGAGGATGTTGGCCGCGCCGTCGGTGCGCGGCGCGTCCGGCCACGGCGCCCAGGTCCGCCACCGCTCGTCGTCCAGCCCGGCCAGGCCCCGGCCGCCGGACGCGGTCCGCTCGGCCCGCGCGTCCAGACCCGACTCGGCCATCAGCTGCCCGGCCAGCCGCGCCGGGGTCAGCGCGGGACAGGAGCGGGCAGCGGCCCGGATGGCGGCCAGGTGCTCGGCGGAGACGGCCCGGCCGGCCGGCTCGTCGTCGCGGGCGGTGGCGACGCTCCCGCTGAGGGCGGCGACCGCCAGGCTCAGCGCCGCCAGCCCGGCGGCGCCGGCGGCGACGACGCCGCGCGGGATCCGGCGCGGCCGCGGGCGCGCGCCGGGGGCATCGGGTGTCACAGGGCGGTCCCTCCGGTGATGACGGACGCCCTACCGGTGCGCGACGTCCTCGGTTCACCCGGCCGGAATCGGGTCCGATCCGGTCCGGCCGTCATTGAACCGAGCGTCCGGCGAGCCGTCAAATGTGGACGGTCTTGCCCGGCCCGGCCCCGTCGCGCGCGCCGGGCGGCGGTAGCGGTGTTGATCCGGAAAGGGACCGAAAAGTTTCGGGATCCTGTCGCCCTCAATGGCGGTCGGGTGGCTGTCGCCGACCGTCGACGCTGATCGGAGTCCCTTTTCGGCAGCCGTAACGGCCGTTCAGGGTCCGAGCGGGGGTTACCACAACATTTCCGGAACTTGTTGACAGGATGAACCGGGCCTCCAATACTGTGGCCATCGGCGTATCTCGATTGACGTCGATGTCCGACCACCACCCGTGGCGCGGCTGTCGCCCCGGTCCCGCCGTCCGCGGGCGGGCGAGCACCCGCGGCTCGCGCCACCGGAAGCTGGCCGCCCGCCAGCCGTCACAGGGAGGAAACCCGTCCATGAAAGACGCCCCCGTCCGTACGGGCATCCGCAGGCGCGGACGCCTCAGGATGGCCCTCGGCGGCGCCTGTGCCGTGGCGCTGATCGCCGCCGGGGCGACGGCCGTCGCGTCAGGTCCGGCCTACGCCGACACCACCGTCACGTCGAACTCCACCGGCACCAACAACGGCTACTTCTATTCCTTCTGGAAGGACAGTGGCAACGTCTCCATGACCATGGGCAACGGTGGTCAGTACAGCACCCAGTGGAGCAACATCAACAACTTCGTCGCCGGCAAGGGCTGGAACCCGGGCGGGCGCCGCACGGTCAGCTACTCCGGCAGCTTCAACCCGTCCGGCAACGCGTACCTGACGCTCTACGGCTGGACGCGCAACCCGCTCGTCGAGTACTACATCGTGGACAGCTGGGGCAGCTGGCGCCCGCCGGGCAGCGGCTACATGGGTTCGGTGTCCTCCGACGGCGGCACGTACGACATCTACCGCACCCAGCGGGTCAACGCCCCCTCGATCGAGGGCACCCGGACGTTCTACCAGTACTGGAGCGTCCGCCAGTCGAAGCGCGTGGGCGGCACCATCACCTCCGGCAACCACTTCGACGCCTGGTCGCGCTACGGCATGAACCTCGGTTCGCACGACTACCAGATCCTGGCCACCGAGGGCTACCAGAGCAGCGGCAACTCCAACATCACGATCGGCGGCACCGGCGGTGGCAACCCGACCACCCCGCCGCCGAACAACGGTGGCTGCACGGTCAGCGTCAGCCGCGCCGAGGAGTGGGGCGACCGGTTCAACGTGACCTTCTCGGTCAGCGGCACCAGCAACTGGGTGGTCAGCATCCAGACCCAGGGCGGGCAGAGCCTGCAGAACAGCTGGAACGCGTCGGTCAGCGGCACCAGCGGCACGCTCACCGCGCGCCCGAACGGCAACGGCAACAACTTCGGCATCACGCTCTACAAGAACGGCAACAGCAACACCCCGACGGCGACCTGTTCCGCCGCCTGAGCCCTCTTCCGGGGAGGGGGTGCCGCGCCTGGCGCGGCACCCCCGTTTCGTGTGCCCGGAGTGCCATGATATGACGGCCGACACACCTGGGCAAAAACTTGATTGATTCCAAAAGACCGGACTAAGGTCGTCGCATGACGGCCGACTTCGAGACGCAGCTCCGGGCGGTCTCGTTGCGGGTGACCCGGCCCCGTCTGGCGGTGCTGTCCGCGCTGCGCGACCACCCGCACGTCGACACCGACACGGTGATCGCCCTGGTCCGCGCCGAGCAGCCCACCGTGTCCCACCAGGCGGTCTACGATGTGCTCCGGGCACTCACCGACGCCGGGCTGATCCGGCGCATCCAGCCGGCCGGCGCCACGGCCCGCTACGAGTCGCGGGTGGGAGACAACCACCACCACGTCGTGTGCCGTTCCTGCGGCGCCATCGCCGACGTCGAGTGCGCCGTCGGCCGCGCCCCCTGTCTCACCGCCTCGGACGACCACGGCTTCGTGGTGGACGAGGCGGAGGTCGTCTACTGGGGCACCTGCCCCGGCTGCGCGGCCGACCGCACCGCCCAGTGATCCGCCAGTTCGGAAGGAAGCAGATGAGCGACACCCAGGACAACCGGCCCGTCAGCCCGCAGGGCGTGGACGCCAAGGAGGCGGCCGGCTGCCCGGTCGCGCACGACTCCGTGACCGCGCACGGCAGCGAGAGCGAGAACCCGGCGATCGACTCGCCGACCCCGAAGACCGGCGGTCGTCCGCGCAGCAACCGCGACTGGTGGCCCAACCAGCTCGACCTGTCGGTGCTGCACGCCCACTCGTCCAAGGGCAACCCGCTGGGCCCGGAGTTCAGCTACGCCAAGGAGTTCGCGAAGCTCGACGTCGAGGCGCTCAAGCGGGACATCACCGAGGTGCTCACCACCTCGCAGGACTGGTGGCCGGCCGACTTCGGCCACTACGGCGGCCTGATGATCCGGATGAGCTGGCACGCCGCGGGCACCTACCGCATCGAGGACGGCCGCGGTGGCGCCGGCGACGGCGGGCAGCGGTTCGCCCCGCTGAACAGCTGGCCGGACAACGCCAACCTGGACAAGGCCCGCCGGCTGCTCTGGCCGGTCAAGCAGAAGTACGGCCAGAAGATCTCCTGGGCCGACCTGCTGGTGCTCGCCGGCAACGTGGCGCTGGAGTCGATGGGCTTCAAGACCTTCGGCTTCGGCTTCGGCCGGGAGGACGTCTGGGAGCCGGAGGAGATCTTCTGGGGTCCCGAGGACACCTGGCTGGGTGACGAGCGCTACGCCTCCGAGAAGGACATGGTGGCCGGCGTCGGCGCGACCGAGATGGGTCTGATCTACGTCAACCCGGAGGGCCCGCGCGGCAACGCCGACCCGCTCGCGGCGGCGCACTTCATCCGTGAGACGTTCCGCCGGATGGCGATGAACGACGAGGAGACCGTCGCGCTGATCGCCGGCGGCCACACGTTCGGCAAGACCCACGGCGCGGGCCCCGCCGACGCGCACGTCGGCCCCGAGCCGGAGGCCGCGCCGCTGGAGGCGCAGGGCCTGGGCTGGCTGAGCACGTACGGCGAGGGCAAGGGCGGCGACACGATCACCAGCGGCCTCGAGGTCACCTGGACCGACAAGCCGACCCAGTGGAGCAACCGGTTCTTCGAGATCCTCTTCGGCTACGAGTGGGAGCTGACCACCAGCCCCGGCGGCGCCAAGCAGTGGGTCGCCAAGGACGCCGAGGCGATCATCCCGGACGCCCACGACCCGTCGAAGAAGCACAAGCCGACGATGCTCACGACCGACCTGTCGCTGCGCGTCGACCCGGCGTACGAGAAGATCTCCCGCCGCTTCCTGGAGAACCCGGACGAGTTCGCGTTGGCGTTCGCCAAGGCCTGGTACAAGCTGCTGCACCGTGACATGGGCCCGGTCAGCCGCTTCCTCGGCCCGTGGGTGCCCGAGGCCCAGCTCTGGCAGGACCCGGTGCCGGCCGCCGCGCACGAGCTGGTGAACGACGCCGACGTCGCCGCGCTCAAGGCGAAGGTGCTGGAGTCCGGCCTCACCACCGCCCAGCTGGTCTCCACCGCCTGGGCCTCGGCCGCGAGCTACCGCTCCACCGACAAGCGCGGTGGCGCCAACGGCGCGCGGATCCGGCTGGAGCCGCAGCGCAACTGGGAGGTCAACCAGCCCGAGCAGCTCGCCACCGTGCTGGCCACCCTGGAGGGCATCCAGCAGGAGTTCAACGCCGCCGGCGGCGCCCAGATCTCGCTCGCCGACCTGATCGTGCTGGCCGGCTCGGCCGCTGTCGAGCAGGCGGCGCGGGACGCCGGCGTCGAGGTGACGGTGCCGTTCCACCCGGGTCGTACCGACGCCACCCAGGAGCAGACCGACGTCGAGTCGTTCCGCGTGATGGAGCCGCGCGCCGACGGGTTCCGCAACTACCTGCGGCCGGGCGAGAAGACCCAGCCGGAGGTGCTGCTCGTCGACCGCGCGTACATGCTGAACCTGACCGCGCCGGAGATGACCGTCCTGGTCGGCGGCCTGCGCGCGCTCGGCAACAACGTCGGCGGCGCCGCGCACGGCGTCCTCACCGACCGGCCCGGCGTGCTCACCAACGACTTCTTCGTCAACCTGCTCTCCCCGGGCACCCGGTGGAAGGCGGCGGAGTCCGAGGAGCACGTGTACGAGATCCGCGACCTGGCGACCGACCAGGTGAAGTGGACCGCCACCGCGGTCGACCTCATCTTCGGCTCCAACTCGCAGCTGCGGGCGCTCGCCGAGGTCTACGCCAGCGACGACGCGCGGGAGAAGTTCGTCCGCGACTTCGTCGCCGCCTGGACGAAGGTCATGGAGCTGGACCGCTTCGACCTGGCCTGATCCGCCACATCTGAGCGAGCCCCGGTCCGTCGCGCCGCGACGGGCCGGGGCTCGTCCGTGTCCGGGGTGCCGGGTGTCGGGGGATCAGCGGCACGCACCCGGCCCGCAAACGTTGGAAAATCTGCTCGGAAGTTGCGGTCGTCCCGCGCAGCGGTTGGTGCCGTCCCGAGCAGCGGGATCTCGGCCGAGCGCCGGCCCGCTCGCTCCAACGTGGATCGCCGCTGGTGGTCGCGAATCCGAGCCCACTCGTGTTGCCTGCTGGTTTCGAAAACTTTGCCGCAAGCTCTTGCAAAGACTTTCATGAATGGCGCATGGTGTTCGCTACCCGGGACGGCCGCCCCACCCCCGCTCACCCTTTCGAACCCACGGAAGAGGTCCCCCAGCCATGCACTCCGCCAGGCCACACCCCCGTGGCCGCGCCGGTCGCCTGCTGCTCGCCGCCGCGCTCGTCGCGGCCGGCGGCACGGTGGCCGTCGCCGCCGCCACCACCGCCCCCGCCCGCGCCGCCGTCGCGCTCAACGACAGCGAGGTGACCGCCAACCTCTGGGAATGGAACTGGACCTCGGTCGCCGCCGCCTGCACCGACCACCTCGGACCGGCCGGATACGGCGCGGTGCAGGTGGCACCGCCGCAGGAGTCGGTGAAGCTGCCCGCCAGCGCCGACGGCGCGTACCCCTGGTACGAGGTGTACCAACCGGTGTCGTACAAGCTGGACAGCCGGTTCGGCAACCGCCAGCAGTTCGCCGCGATGGTCACCGCGTGCCACAACGCCGGTGTGCGCGTCTACGTCGACGCGGTGGTCAACCACATGGCCGGCACGAACAACCCGGCCGGTACGCGCGGCTACGCCGGCACCGAGTTCTCCGGCTACAGCTACCCGGCCGTGCCGTACGGCGCCGGTGACTTCCACCGCCCCGGCGACAACTGCCCGACCGGCGGCGCGATCAGCGACTGGAACAACGAGGCCCAGGTGACCAGCTGCGAGCTGCTGTCGCTGTCCGACCTCTACACCGAGAAGGAAGCGGTCCGCAACAAGATCGCCGGTTACCTGAACGACCTGATCGGGCTCGGCGTCGACGGCTTCCGAGTCGACGCGGTCAAGCACATCCGCAAGGACGAGTTCGCGGCCGTCCTCGGCAAGCTGAACGACACCGTCGCCGAGGGCCGGCGTCCGTACGTCGCGCAGGAGATCTTCGACGGGGCGAGCAACCCGGCGTTGCAGGCCCGCGCGTACATCGGCAACGGCGACGTGCTCGACTTCGCGTACGCCAAGGGCATCCGCTCGGCGTTCCAGGGTTCGATCTCGGCGCTGGCGAACGTGCCGAACTGGAACCTCGACGCGCCCGGCGCGAACGTCTTCTCCATGGTCACCAACCACGACCTGGAGCGTGACGGCGTGGTGCTGTCGTACAAGAACGGCACCGACTACGTGCTGGCGAACTACTTCGCGCTGGCCTACCCGCACGGCAAACCGTCGGTCTACGACAGCTTCACCTGGGCTGACCGCAACCAGTCCCCGCCGCACGACGGCACCGGCCGGGTCACCGACACCGTCTGCGGCGCCGCCTGGAACTGCCTGAGCCGCACCACCGGCGTCAAGGGCATGGTCGGCTGGGCCAACGCCGCCCGCCCGGTGAGGACCGTCTCGGACTTCACCACGGTGAACAGCAACGTGATCGGCTTCCACCGGGGCGACCGGGCGTGGATCGGCATCAACGACTCCGGTTCGGCCACCACCGCCACCTTCGTCACCGGGCTCGCCGACGGACGGTACTGCGACGTCATCTCCGGCGTCGCCACCGGCAGCGGCTGCACCGGCTCCACGGTGACCGTCTCCGGCGGCCGGGCCACTGTGACCCTCCCGGCAAACGACGCGGTCGCGATCCACGTGAACGCCCGGCCGGGCGCGAGCCCGTCCCCGTCGGCCTCCCCGACCGCGTCCCCGTCGGTCTCGCCGACCGCCTCGCCGACGGCGTCGCCCACCGTCAGCCCGGGGGACCGGATCGCCACCACGTTCACCGTCGCCGCGAACGTGGCCGCCGGGCAGGACGTCCACGTCGTCGGCAGCATCCCCGAGCTGGGCTCGTGGACGCCCGCGAACGGCGTCAAGCTCGCCGCGCAGGGCGGCGGCGCCTACCGCGCCACCGTCAGCCTGCCCCGGTCCACCGCAGTGGAGTACAAGTTCGTCAAGCTGACCGCCGCCGGTGCCGTCACCTGGGAGTCCGGCGCGAACCGGACGTTCACCACCCCGGCCGGCGGCACGTACGCGGTGACCGAGACGTTCCGCGGCGACACCGTCAGCACGACTGTGGCCACCACGTTCTCCGCCACCGCGACCACCGTCTACGGGCAGAACGTGTTCGTGGTCGGCAACATCCCGGCGCTCGGCGGCTGGAACCCGGCCGCCGCCGTCGCGCTCTCGCCGGCCGCCTACCCGGTCTGGCGGGCCACAGTCGACCTGCCCGCGAACACCGCTGTCGAGTACAAGTACGTCAAGAAGAACCCGGACGGCACGGTGATCTGGGAGTCCGGCGTGAACCGGACGCTCACCACGCCGGCCGGCGGCACCCGCGCCGTCACCGACACCTGGCGCTGACGATCGCGCGGCCCGTCCCCCTCACCCCTGGGGACGGGCCGCATCCGCGCCGGTCAGACGGCCGTGAACGACCAGACCTGGGCCGGGTTGCCGAACCCGGTGCAGCGGTAGATCTGGACGGCCGCGCCGTCGGCGTCCGATCCGCCCCGGACGTCCATGCACCGGCCACCGATCTGCGACCTGATCTGGTGCACCCCGGCGAAGGAGTTCGGGTCGACCGTCCACTTCATGCTCGACGTGCCGGTGCAGGCCCACTGCTGCAGCGGCGTGCCGTCGGCGTTCACCCCGTTGCGGACGTCCACGCACATGCCGCTGAACTGGTTGACGAACGTGTAGGTGTCCCGGCCCACCGGCGACCAGCGCTGCACGGCCTGGCCGTCGCAGGTGCGCTGCACGACCCGGCCGCCGAGCGACGACGGGGCGTCGGACCGGTCCACCTCCAGGCACTTGCCGCTGCCGTAGTTGACGATGGCGTAGTGGCCGCTCGCGGCCTGCGCCGGCGGGCCGGACGCCACCCCGAACCCGGTGGCGAGCAGTCCCGCCGCCAGCACCCCGGCCGCTCTCTTCCCGATCATGGTGTCTCCCCTCGGAGTCGTGTCGCCGTCCCGGTTCCGCCGGTGGTCACCGGCCGGACGACTGGGGAAGACGCTAGGGATCCACGACGGCCCCCGGATCCGGGTTCCTCCTAGTCGACGAGGCCGCGCGGGCATCCTGTCGGGTTGCCGTCGCGCCCGCCCGCCCGGACCGCGCCGGCGGCTAGCGTGCGGTCATGGGCAGCGGTCCGGCGCCGGCCGGTGCCGTCGGCACGGCCACGGACACCGGTGGGGACGCCCTGCTCGGGCGCGCCGACGAGTGCCGGCGGCTCGGCGCGCTGCTGGCCGGCGCGGTCGACGGTCACGGCGGTGCCCTGGTGCTGCGCGGCGCGGCGGGCGTCGGCAAGACGGCACTGCTGGAGCACTGTGCCGCCCGGTCCACCGGGATGCGGGTGCTGCGCGCCACCGGCGCCCCGTTCGAGGCGGAGCTGCCGTTCTCCGCGCTGCACCAACTGGCGCGCCCGCTGCTGCACCGGCTCGGCGATCTGCCCGCGCAGCAGGCCGACGCGCTGCGTACCGTCTTCGCCATCGGCGGCGGCTCCCGCCCGGTCAACCGGCTCGCCGCGTACGTGGCGACGCTGAGCCTGCTCACGACGGCGGCCGAGGACACGCCGGTGCTCTGCCTGGTCGACGACGCGCACTGGATCGACCCGGCCTCGGCGGAGGCGTTGCTGTTCACCGCGCGGCGGCTGCTCGCGGACCGGGTCGCCGTCGTCTTCGCGGCCCGCGACGCCCCCGCGTTCCCCGCGCCCGGCCTGCCGGAGCTGCCGCTGACCGGTCTGGCTCGGGACGACGCGATCCGGCTCGCCATGCGCGCCGGCCTGGACCGCCGGGTCGCCGCCGACCTGGCGGCGGCCACCGCCGGCAACCCGCTCGCGCTGACCGAACTGCCGGCGACGCTGTCCGAGGAGCACCGCAACGGATGGCTGCCGCTGCGGGAGCCGCTCGTGCTCGTCGAACGCATCGAGATGACCGTCCTCGCGCACGCCCGCGGGCTGCCCGACGACACCTGGCGTGCGCTCGTCGCCTGCGCGGTCACCGAGGCCACCACCCCGGCGCTGCTGGAGCGGATCCTGGCGGCGGACGGGCTGCGCCTGGGCGTGCTCGACCCGGCGGTCGACGCCGGGCTGATCCGGGTGACCGACCGCGAGGTGACGTTCCGCCACCCGCTGACCCGCGCCGCGGTCCACTCGGTCGCCGGCCCCGGCCGGCGGCGGGCCGCCCACCTGGCGGTGGCCGCCGCGCTCACCGGCGACGACACCGCCGACCGCCGGGCCTGGCATCTCGCGGCCGCCACCACAGTGCCCGACGAGGGCGTCGCCGCGTTGCTGGCCGGCTCCGCCGAGCGGGCGCAACGCCGGGGCGGCGTGGTGGCCGAGGCCCGCGCGTACGAGCGGTCCGCCCGTCTCACCCCCGACCCGGACGTACGCGCGTCCCGGCTCGCGGCCGCGTCCCGCGCCTGGGCCAACGCCGGCGCGAGCCGGCACGCCATCACTCTGGGCGAGGAGGCGATCGGGCTGACCCGGCGCGCCGACCTGCGCTGCCGGGTCAAGCCGCTGCTCGCCCACCTGGCGCAGCAGCACGGTGACATGGCGGGCGCCGAGGCGTACCTGGCCGACGCGCAGGCGTACGCGCAAGCGGATCCGCTCGGCGCGGCCCGGCTGATGAGCGCCCGCGTCAACCAGTTCTGGGCGCGGCTGGACGTCACCGGCATGGTGCCGCTGTGCGCGCGGGTGGCCGAGCTGGCCGCCGCTGATACGGGCGCGACCTGGCCGAAGGGGCCGATCCGGCTGGCCGCGGCGCAGGTGCTGGCCGGGCTGCCCGAGGGGGTCGCGTCGGCCCGTACCCTGGTCGCCGCCTGCGCCGGCCACGCCGACGGATCGGCGGCGGAGCTGGCCGAGGTGTTCTGCTGGATCGGGGACCACGACACCGCGCGGGCGCTGCTGGAACCGGAGATCGACCGGGCCCGCGCCACCGACGACGTGTTCCTGCTGGCGTACGCCCTGCCCCGGCTCGCCGGGCTGGAGTGGCGCACCGGCCGGCTGCACGCGGCGTACCAGGCCGCCGCCGAGGCGGTCCGGATCGCCGAGCAGGTGGCGCTTCCGGTGCTGCGGGCGGAGGCACTGGCCGCGCTGGCGCTGGTGGAGGCGCTGCTCGGCGAGGAGCCGGAGGCGCTCGCGCACGTCGACGACGCCCGCCGGCTCCTGCCGGGCGAGTTCCGGGAGATCGAGGTCCGGCTCCGCTACGCCACCGGGATCGCGGCGGTGGTGGGGGCGCGCTGGCACGACGCCGTGACCGAACTGGAACGGGTCCGCCGGGCCCAGCGCGACGGCGGCATCGCCGAACCGGGGTGGCTGCCTGTCGCTGCCGAGCTGGCCGAGGCGTACACGCACCTGTCCGACCCGCAGCGGTCGGCGCGGCGGTTGCGTGACCTGGCCGGGGCCGGCGGTGCCGCCGCCCGCGCCGCCGCCGCGCGCGTCGAGGGCCTGCTCGCCGGCGAACCGGACCTGGACGAGGTCTTCGCGGCGGCGCTGGCCCGGTGCGATCCCGCCGTCGTCCCGCTGGAACGGGCCCGGACGCTGCTCAGCTACGGGCAGCGGTTGCGCCGGGCCCGGCGCCGCCGGGACGCGCGGGTCCAGTTGCACGCCGCGCTGCGGTTGTTCGAGGCGCTCGGCGCGCAGGGCTGGGCGCGGCGGTGCCGCACCGAGATCGACGCCACCGGCCGGCGGCAGCCCGACCCCGGCGACCGGACCGTCGACCGGCTGACCGGTCAGGAACGCCTGATCGCCCTGCACGTGGCGGAGGGCCTGACGAACCGGGAGATCGCGGCCCGGGTCTTCCTGTCACCGAAGACCGTCGAGTACCACCTCGGCAACGTCTACCGGAAGCTGCGGCTGCGCTCCCGGCCGGAACTGATCCGCCACCTGTCCGGCCCGCCGGCCGCGGGCTGACGACGCGGCCGGACGACCGCCAGTGCCGCGGCCAGGCACGCCACGGCGGCGAGCACCAGCGGCGGCCGGCCGCCGGCCGCGACCGCCGCCGACCCGAGCGGGATGGCCAGTGTGATCGGCCCGAACATCGCGGTGTTCGCCGTCCCGGCGACCCGTCCGAGCATCGCCTGCGGCGTGTACGTCTGCACGGCGGTGACCGCCGCGACGAGCGTCCACGGCAGACCGACGCCGATCACCACCGAGGCGGCCACGGTGCCCGGCCACCAGGGCAGGCAACGCCCGAGACAGCCGGCCGCGAACAGGACCGTGCCGGCGGCACCGACCGCGATCTCACCGTGGCGGCGGACCAGCCGGCCGACGACCAGCCCGGCGAGCAGCGATCCGCCACCCTGGGCGCCGGCGAGCACGCCGAGAAAGGTGGACGGCAGCCCGAGGCCGGTCACCACCACGTGGTACAGCGCCGCGGTGGTGAAGCCGGACATCGCGATGGACACTGCCGCGAGCGCCACGGGTACGCGTACCGCCCGCCGGGTCAGCAGTGCGGTGAGCCCGTCCCGGACTCGCGCCGGCCGTGCGGCCGGGGGAGCGGGGACGGTCCGCGTCAGGCGCAACGCGCCGTACAGGGCGGCCACGAGCACCGGTACGACGGCGGCGAGCACCGCGACGACGTGCCCGCCCCGCCACGCGTACAGGCCCGCCCCGGCCAGCGGCGCCACCAGCTTCACGCCCTCCTGCGCGCTCGACCGCCAGCCGTTGACGTCGGCCAGCCGGGCCGGGGGGAGCGCGGCGGGCAGCAGCGCGGTCTCGCCGGCGTCGACGAGCACGTAGCCGATCCCGTAGGCGAGCGAGACGGCGTAGATCAGCCACGCCTCGCCGGGCCCCCGTACCGCCAGCAGGCTCAGCAGCGCGGCGGCGAGCGCGAGGTTGACGCCGATCACCAGCGGACGCCGGGGCACCCGGTCGAGCAGGCCGCCGAGCCACGGGCCGGCCAGCGTCGGGGCGTAGACGCAGAGACCGGCCAGCGCGGCGAGCCCGGTGGAGCCGGTCAGGTCCAGGATCCAGATCCCGCAGACCAGGGCCATGGCGCTGCCGCCGAGGCCGGACAGCAGCGAGACGGCCACGAACAGGACGGCGTTGCGGCGCATGGATCCCCCGTGAGGTTGAGCCTGGTGGACTCACATCCTCCGGAGTTGAGCCGTCAGGGGGCAATGCCTAGAGCAATCGTCAATGCGATGTTGACAAGGCGGCGGCGATACGCAGGGCGGCGTCGCGTGCCGGAGCGGGCAGCCGCCGCCCCGCCCCGGCCAGGTCGTCGGCGAGGTGCGCGGCCAGCGTGTGCAGCGGCCCGGCGTCGGCGTCCAGCGCGAGCGCGCAGGTGCGGCGCGTCAACGCCGCGCGGGGGAAACGGCCGTCCCACGCGCGGTCCGCCTCGATCCAGCGGTGCAGGTCGGTGACCGCCGCCCGCAGCACAGGCAGGTCGGGGGCACCGACCGGATCGAGCCGGGACAGGCGGGTCCGCCGGGCCGCGACGAGGCGTTGCCGGCGCTGCTCGGCGGCCTGCCGGCTGCCCAGGCCCAGCGCCCGCGCGATCTCGGCCCAGGTGGCGCCGCCGTGCCGGGCCCGGTCGATCAGGTCAAGCTCGCGGTCGTCCAGCCGGACCCGGGCCGCGGCGATCTCGGACAGGTGGTCCAGGGTCACCTGTCAACGCTACATTGACAACCGCCTCGGCACGTCAGTCCTCGGGGACGCCCGGGCCCACCTCGCCGCGCGCCAGACGCTCGGCGTTGCGGTCGGCCTCGCTCTCCGCGTTCTCCGCCCCGGCGCCCGGGTCCCGGGTACGCCGCCCCTCGGCGTCCTGGAACACCTGCCCGCGCTCGAGCGCGCCCTCCTGCTGCCGCTGGAACTGCTCCGGATCCGTCATGACCGTCAGGTGCCCCGGCGGCCACGCGGCAAACCGGTACGTCAGCGCGGCGGCGCCACGTACAGGCCGGTCTTGCAGCCGGTCTCGCCCGGCTCCAGCCAGATCCGGTCGTACCCGGGGGATTCGATCTTCCCGGCCGGTGTGCGGACGAGCAGGAGGCAGTCCCGTTCGGCCGGTACGCCGACGGCGGCGACGAGCGCGCCCTCGTGCACCGTCGTGTCGACGGTGATCCAGTCCTGCGGGAAGGCCGCCCGCACAGCGCCCGCCAGCGTGTCCGGGGTGGCGGTGCGCAGCACTGCGGTGAGCCGCTGCCGCCCGTCCTCGGGCACCCTCGGCACCGGCGCGGCGGTGGGCGGCGAGGGAGCGGGGCCGCTCGGACAGTCGATCTCGTGGTACGTCGTGTAGCGGTAGAGCTCGAACTCGTAGCGGTAGCAGCGCGTGGCCTCACCGGCGCTGTTGCTCGCGCCGCCGATCGACACCGGCGGCCGCTCCGGGACTGTCACCACGAACCGCACGTCGACGGTGGCCCGCTCGTTCCCGGCGGTGCGGCCGGACCAGGCCAGCGCCTCCCGCCGGACCGTCGCACCGCCGCCGGACGCGGCGTCCTTCGGCTCCTGGACGATCTCGGCCGCCGCGATCGACCCGGCGTCCCGCGCCCGGTTGCGGTGCCCCAGCTCCGTGTTGAGCTGCTTCGCCTCCGCCGCCGCGGTGTCGCGCGCCAGCGCGTCGCCGCTCTCCTCCCCGAGTCCCCTCCCGCACCCCGCCGACGCGAGCAGGAGCACCGCGAGCGTCCACCGCACCCACCGGTGACGGGACGGAGGTGTCGGCCCGGTGGCGCTGCGTGTCCGGTTCACCGCGCGGACGTTACCGGCGCGCCGGGCGCCGCGCTGCCCCGTACGCGGGGGCCGTTGGTCCCGGGCCCGACAGGCCCTCGGCCCTGCGACCCACGTAGGGTCGCGCGGCATGCTGGGATTGCCCGGCGCGGGCGGCGACGACATGGAGGACGATGTGGTGATCAACGGCGGGCCGGCGACAGCGACGACGCCCACCGAGATCTCTCCGGCCCCCGCGACCGGGCTCGGCTCGGCCGAGGCGGCCGCCCGGCTGCGCGCCGACGGCCCGAACACCGTTGCCGCCCCGCGCAAGCGCGGGCTGGCCGGCCGGGTGTTCCGCCAGCTCACCGACCCGCTGGTGGCGCTGCTGCTGGCCGCCGCCGTGGTGACCACGTTGCTGCGCGACTACCCGGACACCGCCGTGATCGTGCTGGTCGTCCTGATCAACACGGCGATCGGCGTGGTGCAGGAGGTACGCGCCGACCGGGCCGTCGCCGCGCTGGACCGGCTCGCCGCGCCGACCGCGCGTGTGGTCCGCGACGGCCGTGACCTCGTGCTGCCCGCCGCCGACCTGGTCCGGGGCGACCTGGTCCGGCTGGAGGCGGGCGACGTGGTGCCGGCCGACCTCGATCTCACCGACGCGGTACGCCTCAGCCTGGACGAGTCGGCGCTGACCGGCGAGTCGGTGCCGGTGGCCCGGGTCGCGGGGGAGGAGGCGAGCGCCGGCACCGTGGTCACCACCGGCCGCGCCACCGGAACCGTGGCGCGTACCGGCGCGGCGAGCGCGCTGGGCCGGATCAGCGCCCTGGTCGCGGCGACCCGGCCGGCGCCCACCCCGCTGCAACGACGCCTGTCCTCGCTCGGCCGGGTGCTCGGCCTGACCGCCGTGGTGCTCTCCGGGCTGGTCTTCGCCATCGGCGTGCTCGACGGGCGGCCGGTCACGCAGATGGCCGTCACCGCCGTCAGCCTCGTGGTGGCGGCCGTACCGGAGTCGCTGCCCGCCGTCGTCACGCTGGCGCTCGCCCTGGGCGCGCGCCGGATGGCCGGCAGCCGCGCCATCCCCCGCCGGCTGCACGCGGTGGAGACCCTCGGTTCGGTCACCGTGATCGCCTCCGACAAGACCGGCACGCTCACCGAGGGCCGGATGGCGGTGCAGTACGCGGTCGTCCCCGGCCGCGACCGCTACGCCGTCACCGGCACCGGCTACGCGCCCGGCGGCGAGGTGCACCACCGGGGCGAGCCGGTGAGCGCCCCCGACGAGCTGCGCGCCCTCGCCCGCGCCGGGCTGCTCTGCAACGACGCCACTGTGACGCCGCCGACCGACGAGCGGCCCGAGTGGACGGCGATCGGTGATCCGCTGGAGGCCGCGCTCGTCACGTTCGGCGCCCGCTGCGGCCTGGACCCGGACACCACCCGCGACGCCTGGCCCCGCGTGGCGGAGGCCCCGTTCGACCAGGACCTGCGCCGGATGACCACCGTGCACCGCCGCTGCGACGGGCGCTACCTGGTGGTCTGCAAGGGCGCGCCGGAGAACCTGCTGGCCGCGCCGCTGGTGGACGCCGACGCCGCGGAACTGGCCGAGCTGACCGACGCCGCGCACCGGCTCGCCACCGAAGGGCTGCGCGTGCTGGCGGTGGCCTCCGCGGTGGTCGACACCCTGCCCGACCCGGCCCGGCCGACCGGCCTGCGCCCGCTGGGCCTGGTCGCGGTCGGCGACCCGCTGCGCGCCGCGGCGCCCGGCATCGCCGCGGGCTTCGAGGAGGCAGGCATCCGGCTGGTCCTCATCACCGGCGACCACCCGGCGACCGCCGCCGCCATCGGCGGACGGCTCGGGCTCTGGCGCGACGGCGACCCGCTCGCCAACGGTGACGACGGCGACCCGGGCCGCGCCCACCCCGAGACCCGGGTGTACGCGCGGACCCAGCCGGAACAGAAGCTCGACATCATCGCCGGCCTCCAGAACCGGGGGCACGTGGTGGCGATGACCGGCGACGGCGTCAACGACGCCCCGGCGCTGCGCCGCGCGGACATCGGCGTGGCCATGGGTGGCGGCACCGAGGTGGCCCGGCAGGCCTCCGACCTGGTGCTCGTCGACGACGACCTGACCACCGTGGCGACCGCCATCGGCGAGGGCCGCCGGATCTACGACAACATCCGCCGGTTCCTGCGCTACGCGCTCGCCGGTGGCGTGGCCGAGATCGCGGTGATGCTGCTCGGCCCGCTGTTCGGCCTGCCGGTGCCGCTGCTGCCGGCGCAGATCCTCTGGATCAACCTGCTCACCCACGGCGTCCCCGGCGTGGCGCTCGGCGCGGAGCCGGCCGAGCCGGGCACGCTGCGCCGGCCGCCCCGCTCCCCGCAGGAGTCGGTCCTCGGCGCCGGCCTGGGCCGGGACGTGCTGGTCACCGGCGGGCTGATCGCCGCGGCGACGCTGGGCGCCGGGGTGTGGGCCGCGGCGGCCGACCGGCCGTGGCAGTCGGTGGTGTTCGTGGTGCTCGGCCTGGCCCAGCTCGGCGTGGCGCTGGCGGTCCGCGCGATCCGTACCCCGGGCTCGCGCGAGCGCAACCTCGCGCTGCCGGTGGCGGTAGCGGTCTCCGCTGTGCTCCAGGTGGCGGGCGTGCTGCTGCCGCCGCTGCGCGAGCTGCTCGGCACGTCCCCGCTCAGCGCGCTCGACCTGCTCGCCTGCGCCGCGATCGGCGTGTTGCCGGGGCTGGTGCTGCGGCTGACCCGCCGTCTCCGCGGGACCAACGGCCCTCACGCCGTGACCCCGGACCCTGCCGGGCCGGCCGCCTGACCGGCAGGCTGAGCACGAGTGAAGGAGGACGACATGACGATCCACTCGCAGGCCCCCGTCGTGGTGGGCGTGGACGGCTCCGCCGCCTCGCTGGACGCGGTCCGGGTCGCCGCCCGCGAGGCCGCCGACCGGAACCGGCCGCTGCAGGTCGTCCACGCGTTCATCTGGCCGTTGACCCGCGCGCCGCTCACCCCGGCCCCGGGCGCGCCCGCCGGCGCCGGCCTGCGCAACCAGGCCGAACGGGTCGTCGCCGAGGCGGTCGCCGAGGCCGGCAAGGTCGCCCCGGACGTCCCGGTCACCGGCGTGGTGGTCGACGGCGCACCGGCTGCGGTGCTGGTCGCCGAGTCCCGCGAGGCGGCGCTGATCGTGCTCGGCCACCGGGGCCTGGGCGGGTTCGCCGGTCTGCTGATCGGCTCGGTCACGCTCCAGGTGTCGGCCCGCGCACACTGCCCGGTGCTGGTGACGCGTGGCGAGGCGCGCGCCGACGGCCCGATCGTGGTCGGCGTGGACGGCTCCGAGCTGTCCACCGCGGCGGTCGGGTACGCGTACGAGGAGGCCGCCCGCCGGGGCGCGTCGCTGATCGTGGTGCACGCCTGGCTGTACCCCACCCCGATCGGCCCCGGCGACATCCTGCCGCTGGTGTACGACCCGGAGGCGCTCGCCGAGGAGTCCCGGCGCGTCCTCGCCGAGTCGATCGCCGGCTGGGCCGAGCGTTACCCGGACGTGCCGGTACGGCAGCGGTCGCTGCGCGGCGCCCCGGCCCGGGTGCTTGTGGAGGAGTCGAAGGACGCCCAGCTCGTGGTGGTCGGCGCGCACGGCCGGGGCGCGCTGGGCGGGCTGCTGCTCGGCTCGGTCAGCCACGCGGTGCTGCACCACGCCCACTCGCCGCTGGTGATCGTGCGCAACGGCGCCTGACCTCGCGACCGCGCCCGACCAGGCGAGAACGCCGACTGTGCCCGACCCCCGCGACAGCGCCTGACGCCCCGACGGCGTCAGGCGCTGCGGACCGTGGTGAGGTCGGCCAGCCCGGAGATGGTCAGCAGCGGCTCCAGCAGCGGGCCGGCGATCAGCGCGATCCGGTCGGCGTGCGGGAACAGCGCGGCCAGCCCGGCGCTGTCCAGGTACTCCACCTTCGTGAGGTCCACGACCAGGGGTTCGCCGTCGGGGCGTACGGCTTCGGCCAGCGCGTCGGCGAAGGTGGACGCGTTGCTCATGTCGATCTCACCGACGGCTGCCAGCACGCGGACGCCGTCCGGACTGTCGCTCGTGGTCAGGGTCAGGGACGTGCTCATGGCGTGATCCTCGCCTGCATGTCGACGGTGGTGCCGGTGGCCCCCGGGGTGACGCTGATGTTGTCCATCAGCGCGCGCATGAGCACGAGTCCCCGGCCGCGGTGCGGGTCGGGAGGCTGGTCCCGGTCGCGCCAGTGGCCGCTGTCGGTGACGCTCAGGCGCAGGCCGCCGGCGGTGGCGGCGGCACGCAGCCGGATCCGTCCGCCCGGGTCGTCGCGGTGCCCGTGCTCGACCGCGTTGGCGCACGCCTCCCCGGCCGCCACCAGGATGTTGTACGCGTGGGCCGGGGCCAGCCCGCAGCGCTCCAGCCATCCCCGCAGCGCGGTGCGGACCTCGGCCAGGCGCGTCGACTCGGCCGGGAACTCCAGTTCCAGCGGCCCGGGGTGGCGGTAGAGCAGCAGGGCCACGTCGTCGTGGTAGCCCCCGTCCGGGGTGAGCCGGTCCATGATCTCGGTCGCCAGCACCTCGACCGGCGCGTGATGGCCCTGCTGGATGGCGTCGGTGGCGCGGGAGATGCCGGCGGTGATCGGCTGGCGGCGGCGTTCCACCAGGCCGTCGGTGTAGAGCATCAGGGTGGCGCGCGGCGGCACCGTCGCCTCCGCCTCCGGACGTTCCTGCCCGGGTCGTACGGCCAGCGGCCGGGACCGGCCGTGCTGCAGCAGTTCGGGAGTGCCGTCGGCGCGGACCACGATGGCCGGTGGGTGACCGGCGCTGGAGTAGCGCATCAGGCCGGTGGCCGGGTCCAGCACGCCGCAGAAGACGGTGGCGCAGGACGCGCCCGGCAGCAGCGCGGCGAACCGGTCCAGCGCCTCGAGCGTCCGGGCCGGGCTCGGGCCCTGCAACAGCAGTGCGCGGCAGGCGCTGCGCAGCTGCCCCATCACCGTCGCGGCCTGAAGGCCGTGGCCCACGCAGTCGCCGACCACGATGCCGATGCGCCCGTCCGGCAGCTCCACGGTGTCGTACCAGTCGCCGCCGACCTTGAGCGGCATCGCAGCGGGGGAGTACCGCACCGCGAAACCGGCGGGGAGCTGCGCCGGGCCGAGGATCGCCCGTTGCAGGGCCAGCGCGGTCTCCCGCTGCTGGTCGATCTGGTGCACCCGGTGCAGCCCTTGCCCGATGTGGCCGGCCAGCAGCGCCAGCAGCGTCTGGTCCTGCTCGGTGAAGGGCCGCTTCTCGCCCAGGTCGATCCAGAGTGCCATGGTGCCGTCCGGGTGCTCGACGGCGATGCCGGCGCCGTGCGTACGCGTCGCCACCGGGGTCAGCAGCGGGGTGTCCCGCAGCGCGAGCAGCGCCTGCCGGCGCTCCTGCGGCAGCGTGTCCCACCGTGCCGCCGGGTCGGTGGCGGTCACCTCGGGGACGGGCGGGTCGCCGAAGACGGCCGTGAGCACGCCGGCGGCCCGCCACAGCTTGCGCAGCTCGTCCAGCACCCCGTGCAGCGCGTCGGTGAGGTCGTCCGCCTGCGACAGCCGCATGCTGAGCCCGGCGAGGGCGGTCTCCCGCTGCACCGCGTAGTGCTCGGCGGTGACGTCACGGAACGTGCCGACGATCACCCGGCGGCCGGTGTCCGGATCGTCGACCTGGTTGAACGCGGCCGAGATCCAGATCCGGTGCCCGTCGCGGTGGGTCACCGGCACGGTGTACGTGCCCCGGGTCTGCCCCACGAGTCTCGAGAACGCCTCCGCCACCTGGCGGTGCGCCTCGGGCTCGGCCTCCCGGTCCGGCCACCACGGGTGCACCGCCGGATAGGGCAGCCCTTCGGTCCCGTAGCCGAGGATGCCGGTGAACGCCGCGTTGATCTCGACCACCGCGCCGTCCTCGTCGCAGACGAAGAACGCCTCCTGCAGCGAGTCGACGAGCGCGGTACGCCAGCGGGCGTGGTGGTTGCGCAGCCGGGCCAGCTCCACGTTCGCCCGTACGCGGGCCAGCAGCTCGGCGGCCGGGAACGGCTTGACCAGGTAGTCGTCGGCGCCTGCTTCCAGCCCTTCGATCGAGGCCTCCTGCCCGGCGCGGGCGGACAGCAGCAGCACCGGGGTGCCGGCCGTCCGCTGGTCGGCGCGCAGCGCGGCGACCAGTTGCAGGCCGTCGAGCCGGGGCATCATCACGTCGCTGACCACCAGGTCGGGGGTGTGCGCGCGGGCGGCGTCCAGCGCGGCCTGCCCGTCGGCGACCGCGTGCACCTCGTGCCCGGCCGAACGCAGCAGCCGGGTGAGGTACTCCCGCATGTCGGCGTTGTCGTCGGCCACCAGGACGCGGGCCTGCGCCCCGTCGGGCAGCGGCTGGAGCGGTCCGCCGGCCGGGACGTCCCCGCCGCCGGCGGCGGTGCCCGGTTCGGCCGGCAGCCAGCGCAGCGCCTCCTGCACGAACGGCTCGGCCGACGCCGGCGTCCGGCCGGTGCCCGCCGGGGCGAGCGCGTCGGCCGGCAGGTGGCCGGTGCCGAACGGCAGCCGGATGGTGAAGGTGGTGCCCCGGCCCACGGTGCTGATCGCGTCGATGCCGCCGCCGTGCAGCGTGACCAGCTCCCGAACCAGGGCCAGGCCGATGCCGCTGCCCTCGTCGGAGCGGGAGCGGGCGTTCTCGATGCGGTGGAACCGCTCGAACAGGCGCGGCATCTCGTCGGCGGGTACGCCGATACCGGTGTCGGAGATCCGCAGCACCGCGGTGTCGGCCTCGCCGCGCAGCTCCACCCGGATGGCGCCGTCGAAGGTGAACTTCAGCGCGTTGCTGAGCAGGTTCAGCACCACCTTCTCCCACATGCCGAGGTCCAGGTGCACCGGCTCGGGCAGGGGCGGGCAGTCGACCTCGAAGGACAGGCCGGCCCGTTCGATCGCCGACCGGAAGACGCTCGCCAGGTCGGCGGTCACCGCGGCCAGGTCGACCGGCTCGTAGCGGGCCTGCATCCGGCCGGCCTCGATCCGGGAGAAGTCGAGCAGGCTGTTGACCAGCTTGCCCAGGCGCAGGCCGTTGCGGCGGATGACGTCCAGCTCGGCGCGGACCTGCTCGTCGGCGTCCGGCAGCCGGCCGCGCAGCTCGTCCAGCGGTCCCATGATCAAGGTGAGCGGGGTGCGGAACTCGTGGCTGATGTTGGAGAAGAAGGCGGTCTTCGCGCGGTCCAGCTCGGCGAGTTCCTCGGCCCGCCGCTGCTGTGCCTGGTAGCTGCGGGCGCTGGCGATGCCGGTGGCCAGGTGCCCGGCGGTCAGCTCCACGAAGCCGCGGTACCCGTCGTCGAGCGCCCGGTAGCGGTTCAGCCCGGCGACCAGGAACCCGTACGGGGCCCCGCCCTGTTGCCGCAGCGGCACCAGCAGCGCCTCGGCCGGCGCGGCGGGCCAGGCGCCCGCCGGCAGGTCCGCGAAGGGCGGGCCGTCGAGCCCGACCCGCACCGAATCGCCCTCGGTGAGGTCGCCGGCAGGCCACGGCGCGGCCGGGTCGCCGAGCGACAGCGTGGCCGGGGCCGCCGGGTGCCCGTCCGGCAGGCCGGTCGCCTCCACCAGCCGGGCCCCGCCGTCGTCGTCGTACAGGTAGGTGAGCGTGAACGGCAGGTCCTGCGGGTTGCGGGCCAGCTGGCGGCTGACGAACGCGAGCGTCTCCTGCTCGGTGCGGATGACGCTCGGATCCGAGCCGAGGTCGCGCAGCGTCGCCATCCGCCGCTCGCCGATGACCCGCTCGGTGTCCTCGCTGACCACGCAGAGCATCCCGACCAGGCCGCCGTCGTCGTCGCGCAGCGGGCTGTAGGAGAACGTGTGGTAGGTCTCCTCCCGGTAGCCGGCGCGTTCCAGGAACAGCAGCAGCCCTTCGTCCCAGGTCGCCTCGCCGGTGCGCAGCACGGTGTCGACGCGGGGGCCGATGTCGTCCCAGATCTCCGCCCACACCTCGTTCGCCGGCAGCCCCAGCGCCCACGGGTACTTGCGGCCGAGCGTGTCCCGCCGGTAGGCGGCGTTGCAGAAGAAGCTGAGCTGCGGCCCCCAGGCCATCCACATCGGGAACCGGGAGGACAGCAGGATCCGTACCGCGGTCCGCAGGCTCTGCGGCCAGGTGTCCGGCGGTCCCAGGGGATGCGCCGACCAGTCGATCCGCGCCAGGTCCGGCCCGATCTCCGCGTCCACGGCGAAGACGTCGGCACGCGTATGCGGGTCGGTGTCAGCGCCGCTCATCGCCCGAGTCTCCCCCACCCCGTCCGGTCCCGCTCGTCCGGGCCACGTCGCGGCCTCGTGGTCGCTTCTTGCCCCGTCGCGCCCCCGGCACTCCACCCGGGGCGGGGAGATCTGACTCACGTGACGGCAGCGGGCCAGGCAGGGGTTGGTGGTGCGGAAAAACGAAAGGCTGCGGCATAACGAAAGGCAAGGAGACAGATCTCCTCGCCACTATCAACGTATATCGCACCCCGGGTCTTGCCGCAAGACCCCGGTGATGCCGCAGAATCATCGGCCGATGCGGGTCGAGCTGCGAAAACGGGGGCACGGCATGACCGGACGGTACGTGTGGCAACTGCACGAGGTGGACGAGACGCGGATCGCCGCGGTGGGGGGCAAGGGCGCGCACCTGGGGGCGCTGAAGAGGATCGACGGGGCGCGCGTACCTCCGGGTTTCTGCGTCACCACCGACGCGTTCCGGCTGGCCGTGGCGCGGACGCCGGCGCTGGCCGGCCCGCTGGAGCGGCTCGCCCGCGCGGACGCGGACGACCCGGCGGCGATCCGCGCGGCCGCCGCCGAGGTCCGTCGCGCGGTCGAGCGGGCCGCGCTGCCGGGCGAGGTCGCGGCGGCGGTCACCGCCGCGCTGGCCGGGCTCGGCGCGGACGCCGCGTACGCCGTGCGGTCGAGCGCGACGGCGGAGGACCTGCCGGACGCCTCGTTCGCCGGCCAGCAGGACACCTACCTGAACGTGGTCGGCGCGGCCGAGGTGCTGCGGCACGTCAGCCGCTGCTGGGCCTCGCTGTTCACCGACCGTGCGGTGACCTACCGGCGGCGCCACGGCATCGACGACCGGGCCGTGGAGATGGCGGTGGTGGTGCAGCTGATGGTCGTCCCGGACGCGGCGGGGGTCATGTTCACCGCCGACCCGGTCACCGGCGACCGGACGGTGGTGTCGGTGGAGGCCGGCTTCGGTCTCGGCGAGGCACTGGTCTCCGGCCTGGTGAACCCGGACGTCTTCACGGTGCGCGACGGCGCGGTGGTCGGCCGGGCGATCGGCGCGAAGGCGCGGGCGGTGTACGCGGCGCCCGGCGGCGGCACCCGGGAGACGCCGGTCGACCCGGCGCGGCAGGCCCAGCCCGCGCTGACCGACGCGCAGGCGGTACGCCTCGCCGCGCTGGGCCGGCGGATCGAGGCGTACTTCGGCTGCCCGCAGGACGTCGAGTGGGCAGTGACCGGGGACGACGTCCACATCCTCCAGAGCCGGCCGATCACCACGCTGTTCCCGGTGCCGGCGGCCGCCGCCGACGGGCGGTTCCACGTCTACCTGTCGGTCGGCCACCAGCAGATGATGACCGACGCGATGAGGCCGCTGGGCCTGTCGATGTGGCGGCTGACCGCCATGGCGCCGATGCACGAGGCGGGTGGCCGGCTGTTCGTCGACGCCACGCCGCACCTGTCCACGGCGGCGGGCCGGGCCGCGTTCCTGGGCATGATCGGCCGGGCCGACCCGCTCACCCGGGACGCGCTGGAGACGGTCCTCGCCCGGGACGTCGTACCGGCCGCGCCGGAACCGGCCCCGGCCGGCCCGCCCGCGGGCGGACCGCCACCCCCGATCGACACCGACCCGGCGATCGTCACCACGCTCGTCGAACGCAGCCGGGAGTCTCTCGCCGCCCTGCGCCGCGACGTCCGCGGCCGCTCCGGACCCGAGCTGTTCGACTTCCTGGCCGAGGCGTTCGCCGAGCACAAGCGGGTGCTCACCGATCCGTTGAGCGCCCAGGTGATCATGGCGGGGATGCAGGCCACCTGGTGGCTCAACGACAAGCTGGGGGAGTGGCTCGGCGAACGCGACGCCGCCGACACGCTCACGCTGTCCGCGCCCGGCAACGTCACCGCCGAGATGGGCCTGGCGCTGCTCGACGTGGCCGACGTGGTCCGCGCGTACCCCGAGGTGGTGGCGTTCCTGCGGGACGCCGCCGACGACGGGTTCCTGGACGAGCTGCCGAAGCTGCCCGGCGGCGCGCGGGTGCGCGAGGCCGTCGAGGGCTACCTGGACCGGTACGGCATGCGCTGCGTCGGCGAGATCGACATCACCCGGCCACGGTGGAGCGAACGCCCGGCCACGCTCGTGCCGCTGATCCTGGACAACGTCCGCACCTTCGCCCCGGGCGCCGCCGCGCGCCGCTTCGCCGAAGGCCGGGAGCGGGCCGAGGCGAAGGCCCGGGAGGTGCTGGACCGCCTGCGCGCGCTGCCCGACGGCGAGCGCAAGGCCACCGAGACGCAGGCCGCGATCGAGCGGGTACGGACGTTCGCCGGCTACCGGGAGTACCCGAAGTACGACATCGTGAGCCGCTACGCCGTCTACAAGCAGGCGCTCATGGCGGAAGCCGGTCGGCTGGCGCGCGCCGGTGTGCTCGCCGACCCGGAGGACGTCTACTACCTCACCTTCGACGAGTTCCGGGAGGTCGCGGCCACCGGGCGGGTGGACGCCGGGCTGATCCGCAGGCGCCGGGAGGAGTTCCGGTCGCACCAGGCGCTCACCCCGCCCCGGGTGCTCACCTCCGACGGCGAGGCCCTCAACGGCTCGTACCGGCGGGACGACGTACCGCCGGGCGCCCTGGCCGGGCTGGCGGTCTCGGCCGGCGTCGTCGAGGGGCGGGCGCGGGTCGTGACGGACCTGGCCGGTGCCGACCTGGAGCCGGGCGACATCCTCGTCACCGCGCACACCGACCCGAGCTGGACGCCGCTGTTCGTCGCAGTCGCGGGCCTGGTGACGGAGGTGGGCGGCCTGATGACGCACGGCGCGGTGATCGCCCGCGAGTACGGCCTGCCCGCGGTGGTGGCGGTACCGGACGCGACCCGGTTGATCCCCGACGGCGTGCGGATCCGCGTGCACGGCACCGACGGGTACGTCGAGCTGCTGTCCTGACGGCCGGTCCGGGTCCCGGCGTGCCCCGCCGGGACCCGGAGCGCCGGTCAGGCGGGGCTGCCGGTCACCGTGTCTCCGGACCTGACTATCCGGTACGTGACCTGGGTGCCGCTCCAGAAGTGGAAGGTGAGCGTGACCGGGCCGTCGTCGACCTCGGCGAAGAACTCCGGCTTCAGGAGGATCATGTTCGCGGCGTAGTCGGGCTGGAAGTGCGTCCAGAACTCCTTGTACGGGGTCCAGTTCGCCGGTCCGGCGGGGCTGCCGTCGGCGTACTTCGCCTCCATCGTGGCCAGCTCGTCGCCGTTGAACCGGGTGGGGACGGCGAAGGCGCCGGTCGTGCCGGTCGCCGCGGACTGCGTCGGCGGATCGTACGAGACGACGCTGATCCGCCACGGCACGCCGGCGGAGAAGCGGGTTTCGACGGTGGCGTTGACGCCGGGGGCGCGGTCACCGGCCAGCCGCGCCACGGCCGTTCCGGTCAGCGTGAGTGTGGTGCCGGACACTGTGTAGTCGGCGCCCTCGGTCAGCCTGGTGTCACCCTGCCACAGTCCTTGGAACGACGTGCCGTGGAGATCGAGCGTGAGCGCCTTCGCGGTGACGGCGCCGGTGCGGGACACGTGGATCCGGTCCGAGGACGCGGTGGCGGAGCGGGTGGTCCAGCTCGCCTTCATCAGGGCGAACAGGCCGGGATCGCGCCACTGGAGATCGTTGCGGTTGAGGAACGAGCCGGCGTCCCAGAGGACCGTGGTGAGACCTCTGCTGCGGGCGTGGTAGCCGACGGCCTCGAAGAACTTGAGCAACTCCCCGCGCTCGATGATGCCGGGCCGCGTGTAGTCGTAGCTGAGCAGCGCCCACTCGCCGATGATCACCGGGATACCCCGGGCGACGAACGTGTCGCGTACCCGGTTGAAGCCGTCGACCATGTCCTGTTCGACGTTGGCGTCGTACCGGGTGCCGCCGGCGATGTTGACGCTGAACGGCCACCACCCGTAGAAGTGGACGGTTGCCGCGATGTGGTCGTCCTGGAGCCGGCCGATCGTGGCCGACAGGGCGTCGAGCCGCGCCTGCTCGGAGCTGGTGTGCAGGGTGGGCAGCACGAGTACGCGGTCGGCGTTGTTCCCACCGGTGCGGCGTACGAGGCGCACGAATGCGGTGTTCAGCTCGTCCAGCACCTCGTCGCTCTGCGTGTCGCCCGCCGTGCCGGTGAACTGCGGCTCGTTGATGCTCTCGAAGAGCAGCTTCGACGAGTGGCCGCGGAAGGCGGTGGCGATCTGGGTCCACAAGGCGGTGTACCGGTTCATCACAGTGCTCCGGTCACCGGGATAGGCGTTGATCCACTGCCATGAGTCGTGATGCAGGTTGATCAGCACGTAGAGGTCCTCGGCCAGTGCCCAGTCGACCACCTGACGGATCCGGCTCAGCCAGGCTGCGTCGATGGTGTGGTCGGGTGCGGGGCCGTGGTGGTTGCTCCAGGTCACCGGGATGCGGATGCTGCGGTAGCCCTGGGAGCGAACGTGGTGCAGCAGCGCCTGCGTGACCGGCGGGTTGCCCCACGACGTCTCGTCCGGGATGGCGTCGAACGTGTTTCCCAGCCCCCAGCCGGGCTGCATGTCGGCCACCGTGCTCATCGCGTCGTCGGACGGCGACCCGGTCGGCGGCGGCGAGGTGGACGGCGACGGTGACGGGGAGCGCGAGACCGACGCCGACGGCGAGGGCGGTGGGGTGGAGGTCGGCGCGCCGCCGCTGCCGTCGCAGGTGACGCCGTTGAGCGCGAACGAGGTGGGTGCCGTGTTGCTGCCCGTCCAGGCCCCGTTGAACCCGAAGGACACGCTGGCGTCGGTGCCGATCGTGGCGTTGTAGCTCATGCTCTTCGCGGTCTGGCGGGGACCGGCCGCGGTGACCGTCGCGTTCCACGCCTGCGTCACCCGCTGCCCGGACGGGAACGTCCAGGTCAGATTCCAGCCGTTGACCGGGCTGCCCAGGTTGGCGATCGTGACGTCGGCGGTGAAGCCGCCCGGCCACTGCGACGGCACCGTATAGGTGACGCGGCAGCCGGCGGCGGCCTGGGCGTTGCCGGTGACGGTCAGGCCGCCGGCGACCGTGAGGGCCACGACGGCGGCCACCAGGCCGATCCGCCGGCGGACCTGTCGGACGTTGTGCTCACTCATGAAAGGGCTCCTCGCCGTGCAGGCGTGCGGTCGGTGCCGGATGCGCGGCGGGCCGCCTGCGTGCGGCGGCCGGCGACGTTCCGGTGCGCGGCGCCTGCCCGGGGCGCGCGCGACGAGTGGCGAGGCTCCCGCGGCTGCCGACCGTATCGATGTGACCGATAACATCGTCGGCAGTCGATTACTGTACCGGAGGCCCCCGCTTGCGGGAACGACGCGCGGCCCGGTCGCCGGTATCGTCGTGAGCACCCACCGCCGGCCCGGGCGCCGCTGCCCGGCGGGCGGGCGGGGACGCACTGACACGGGGGGGCGCGATGCGGATCGGGGAGCTGTCGGCGCGTACCGGGGTGAGCGCCCGGTCCATCCGGTACTACGAGCAGCAGGGCCTGCTCGCCGCCGTGCGGACACCGAGCGGGCAGCGGGTCTTCGCCGAGTCGGCGGTGGACCGGGTCCGGCTCATCCAGCGGCTGTTCGACGCCGGGCTGAGCAGCCGCCGGATGGCCGAGCTGCTGCCCTGCGTGACCGATCCGGAGATCCGCACCTCGTGGCTCACCGACCGGCTGCGCGAGGAGCGGGCCCGGATGACCGCCGAGATGGCGCGGCTCGCGCACGCCGTCGCGGTGCTCGACGACGTCGTGTCCGACATGAGCGTGACCGAGGACACCCGGGATCGGGCCGCCTGAACGCTTGCCCTTGACACCGGTGTCAACTCCTAGCGTCGGGTCATGAACGCGACTCTGGACACCGCCTCGCCGCTGGCGCCGCTGCTGGCACCCGTCACCGTCGCCGGGCTGCCGGTGCCGTCCCGCTTCGTGATGGCGCCGATGACCCGTAACCGCGCGCCCGGTGGCGTGCCGACGCCGGAGATGGCCGGCTACTACCGCCGCCGCGCCGCGGCGGGCATCGGCCTGATCGTCACCGAGGGCGTGCTGGTCGACCATCCCAGCGCCGGCCACGAGGACACCGTGCCGCGGATGACCGCCGGTGCGGCCGAGGCCGGCTGGCGGGGCGTGGTCGAGGCGGTGCACGCCGCCGGCGGCCGGATCGCCGCGCAGCTGTGGCACCTGGGCAGCCTGCGCGAGCCGGTGGACGGCCGTCCGGCGTGGACCCCCTCGGGGGTACGCGAGCCGGGCCGCCCGGCGCCGCACGCGATGACCGCCGCCGACGTGGACGTGCTGCTCGCGGCGTACGCGGACGCGGCAGGGGTCGCGGTGCGGGCCGGGTTCGACGCGATCGAGATCCACGCCGCGCACGGTTACCTGCTGGACGAGTTCCTGTGGCCGTACACGAACCGCCGGACCGACGCGTTCGGCGGCTCGCCGGAGCGGCGGGCGGCGTTCCCGGCGGCGGTGGTGCGCGCGGTACGCGCGCAGGTCCCGGCAAACCGGCCGGTGATCGTGCGGTTCTCCCAGTTCAAGGAGCGCGCGTTCGACGCGCGGATCGCCGAGACCCCGGCCGAGCTGGCGCGGATCCTCGGGGCGTTCGCCGAGGCCGGCGCGGACGTGCTGCACGCCTCGCAGCGCCGCTTCTGGCAGCCGGCGTTCCCCGGCTCGCCGCTGAACCTGGCCGGCTGGGCGAAGCGGCTCACCGGCCTGCCGTCGATCACCGTCGGCTCGGTCGGGCTGCGGCGGGACTTCCTGCGCCCGGACGGCCCGGAGTCGGTGGCGGGCCTGGCCGCGCGGCTGGCGGACGGGGAGTTCGACCTGGTCGCGCTGGGCCGCGCGCTGCTCGGCAACCCGGCCTGGGTGACGCACGCCGTGGCCGGCCGGCTGGACGAGATCGTCGACTACCGCAAGGCGCACGAGGACGTCTATCCCTAGGCGGCAGGGGTTGACGCCGGGGGATGTTATCGCTCACAGTCGATGGCAGGGCATGAGCGCCGCAAGGCTCACCGGGCGAGCCGCGCTGGGCGTACCTCGACACCGTCACCGGACGCGGGGTCGGGGACTCGCACCACCACCATCGCGTAACCCCCGGAAGAGGAATCCGCATGAGACGAAAGAGAGCCTTGCTGACCACCGGCATCCTGGCCGGCGCGCTCGCCGCCGGGATGGCGGTGGCCCTGGCGCCGTCCGCGAGCGCCGGCACCACGCTGCGCGCGTCGGCGGCCGAGAAGGGCCGTTACTTCGGCGCCGCGGTCGCCACCGGCAAGCTGTCCGACAACACGTACGCCACTGTGCTGAACCGCGAGTTCAACTCCGTGGTGGCCGAGAACGAGATGAAGTGGGACGCCACCGAGCCGCAGCAGGGGCGGTTCAGCTACACCGGCGGCGACCGGCTGGTCAGCCACGCCCGCGCGAACGGCATGTCGGTGCGCGGGCACGCGCTGCTCTGGCACCAGCAGCAGCCGTCGTGGGCGCAGGGCCTGTCCGGCAGCGCGCTGCGCAACGCCGCGATCAACCACGTCACCCAGGTCGCCACCCACTTCCGCGGGCAGATCTACGCCTGGGACGTGGTGAACGAGGCGTTCGCCGACGGCGGCAGCGGCGGGCGCCGCGACTCGAACCTGCAGCGCACCGGCAACGACTGGATCGAGGCGGCGTTCCGGGCGGCCCGCGCCGCGGACCCGGGCGCGAAGCTCTGCTACAACGACTACAACACCGACGGCATCAACGCGAAGTCGACCGGTATCTACAACATGGTCCGCGACTTCAAGTCGCGCGGCGTGCCGATCGACTGCGTCGGCTTCCAGTCGCACCTGGGCACCACGATCCCCGGTGACTACCAGGCCAACCTCCAGCGCTTCGCGGACCTGGGCGTCGAGGTGCAGATCACCGAGCTGGACGTGATGACCGGCGGGAACCAGGCGAACATCTACGCCGCCGTGACCCGCGCCTGCCTGGCGGTGTCGCGCTGCACCGGCATCACGGTGTGGGGCGTCCGGGACTGCGACTCGTGGCGCGGCTCGGACAACGCGCTGCTGTTCGACTGCTCGGGCAACAAGAAGGCGGCGTACAACGCGGTGCTCGACGCGCTGAACGCCGGCGGCAACAACCCGCCGCCGACCACGACGCCGCCGCCGAACAACCCGACGACCCCGCCGCCGGGCCAGGGTGGATGTTCGGCCTCGGTGACGCTGAACTCCTGGACCGGTGGCTTCGTCGCCAACGTGAAGGTGACAGCCGGCTCGTCGGGCACCCGGGGATGGACGGTCACCATGACGTTGCCGGGCGGCGCGAGCATCACCAACACCTGGAGCGCGACGGCGAGCGGTAACAGCGGCACGGTGCGGTTCGCGAACGTGGACTACAACGGCCAGCTCGGCGCCGGTCAGAGCACCGAGTTCGGGTTCCAGGGCAACGGCAGCGGATCGGGCATGACGCCCACCTGCTCCGCGACCTGAGCCGGGGCCACCGCGAGGGCGGCGCGCGCCGCCCTCGCGGTGCTCCGCCACGCCGTCCCGTCCGACCTGGACCGCCGTCTCTGTTACGAGAAAGAGACATGCGCATTTCGCGCGATTGGTTGACGGGGCAACTTGTGAGCGTTAACACTCCCCTGTGAGGGTTACCTGTGTCACAGGGACCGCCACGACAGGGAGGACGCTCGTGCGCAGACGACTTCTGGCCGCACTCAGCGGTGCCGCGCTCGCGATCAGCCTGGCCGCCTGCAGCGGCGAGGGCGCGGGAGGCGGCGGAGACACCAGCTCGGCCAAGCCCGGCGACCTGACGATCGGCGTCTCGATGCCGACGCAGACCTCGGAACGATGGATCGCCGACGGCAACTCGGTGAAGGAGAAGCTCCAGGCCAAGGGCTACAAGGTCGACCTGCAGTACGCCGGGGACGACATCCCGACCCAGTCGCAGCAGATCGACCAGATGATCACGCAGGGCGCGGACGTGCTGGTCATCGCCCCGATCGACGGCACCGCGCTCAGCGGCCAGCTCCAGGCCGCCGCGGCCGCGAAGATCCCGGTCATCTCCTACGACCGGCTCATCCGCAACAGCCCGAACGTGAGCTTCTACGTCAGCTTCGACAACTACAAGGTCGGCGTGGCGCAGGCCAACGCGCTCCTGGTCGGCCTCGGCCTGCTCACCAAGGACGGCGCCAAGGGCACCGCGACCGGCCCGTTCAACGTGGAGCTGTTCGCCGGCTCGCTGGACGACAACAACGCCGGCTTCTTCTTCAACGGCGCGATGGACACGCTCAAGCCGTACTTCGACGCCGGCACGCTGAAGGTCAAGTCGGGGCAGACCAAGATCGAGCAGGCCGCCATCCTGCGCTGGCAGCAGGAGACCGCGCAGAAGCGGATGGAGGACCTGCTCACCTCCAGCTACAACGACGGCAGCAAGGTCGACGGCGTGCTGTCGCCGTTCGACGGCCTGTCCCGCGGCATCATCACCGCGCTGCAGAACGCCGGCTACCGCGGCGGCGCCAAGAAGATGCCGGTGGTGACCGGCCAGGACGCCGAGGTCGCCTCGGTCAAGCTGATCAACGACGGCGTGCAGAGCTCGACGGTGTTCAAGGACACCCGGCTGCTGGCCGAGCAGGCGGTCATCGCCGCCGAGGCGTTCCTGCGCAAGGAGGAGCCGAAGGCCAACGAGACCAAGGCGTACAACAACGGCGTCAAGGTCGTGCCCGCGTTCCTGCTGCCGGTGCAGACCGTCTACAAGGAGGACATCAAGTCCGTCCTGATCGACTCCGGCTACCTGACCGAGCAGGAGGTCGCCGCCGGACGGGCCGGCTGACCCGCGCGGCGACGGGCCCGGCGGCCACCGCGCCACCGGGCCCGTCCGCTCCGGACACCTCGACCACGAGCAGGACGGATACCCATGAGCGATCACATCCTCGAGATGCGGGGCATCACGAAGACCTTCCCGGGCGTGGCCGCGCTCCAGGACGTCTCGCTCGCCGTACGGCGTGGCGAGATCCACGCGATCTGCGGTGAGAACGGCGCCGGCAAGTCCACCCTGATGAAGGTGCTGTCCGGGGTCTACCCGGCGGGCAGCTACGACGGCCAGATCGTCTTCGACGGCGAGCCGGTCGGGTTCCGGGGGATCCAGGACAGCGAGGCCCGCGGCATCGTGATCATCCACCAGGAACTCGCCCTGGTGCCCTACCTGTCGATCGCCGAGAACATCTTCCTCGGCAACGAGCGCCGCGGCCGCGGCGGGCTGATCGACTGGCACCGGACCAACGCGGAGGCCGCGGCGCTGCTGCGGTCGGTCGGGCTGCACGAGAACCCGGTCACCCCGGTCATCCAGCTCGGCGTCGGCAAGCAGCAGCTCGTGGAGATCGCCAAGGCGCTGTCCAAGAAGGTGCGGCTGCTGATCCTCGACGAGCCCACGGCGGCACTCAACGACGTCGACTCGGCGCACCTGCTGGACCTGATGCGCCGGCTGCGCGACCAGGGCATCACCTGCATCATGATCTCGCACAAGCTAGGCGAGATCACCGCCGTCGCCGACTCGACCACTGTCATCCGCGACGGCCGTACCGTCGAGACGCTGGACATGTCCGACGGCGCCGTCACCCAGGACCGGATCATCCGCGGCATGGTCGGGCGCGACCTGGCCGCCTTCTACCCGACCCGCAGCGTGACGCCCGGCGACGAGGTGCTGCGGATCGAGGACTGGTCGGTGCGCCACCCGACCCAGGACCGCCTGGTCGTCGACCGGGCGTCGCTGCACGTGCGCGCCGGTGAGGTCGTCGGCATCGCCGGCCTGATGGGCGCCGGGCGCACCGAGCTGGCGATGAGCGTGTTCGGCCGGGCGTACGGCCGGGACATCAGGGGCCGGCTGTTCGTCAGGGGCCGTGAGGTACGGGCGCGCACTGTCGCCGAGGCCATCGCCAACGGCATCGCGTACGCCACCGAGGACCGCAAGCACTACGGCCTCAACCTCATCGACGACGTCCGCGGCAACGTCTCGGCCGCCGCGCTCGACAAGCTGGCCCGGCGCGGCTGGATCGACGGCAACCGCGAGATCCAGGTCGCCGAGCGGGGCCGGCGCGACATGAACATCAAGGCGCCGACGGTGATGTCGGTGGTGGGCAAGCTCTCCGGCGGCAACCAGCAGAAGGTCGTGCTGGCGAAGTGGCTGTTCACCGACCCGGACGTGCTGATCCTCGACGAGCCGACCCGGGGCATCGACGTGGGCGCGAAGTTCGAGATCTACACGATCGTCAACCGGCTGGTGGCCGACGGCAAGGCCGTCGTGCTCATCTCCTCCGAACTGCCCGAGCTGCTCGGCATGTGCGACCGCATCTACACCCTGGCGGCCGGCCGGATCACCGGGGAGACGCCGGTGGCCGAGGCCACCCAGGAGAACCTGATGGAACTCATGACCAAGGACAGGGATCTCGTCCGATGACCAGCACGAAGCCTCCTCCCGCCACGAAGGTCGCCACGCCGGACACCGGCGCGGCGGCGACCCTGCACACCGGCACCAGCGACCCGCGCGCGCTGATCCTGGGCAACCTGCGGCAGAGCGGCATCTACATCGCCCTGGTGGTGATCGTCGCGTTGTTCGCCGTCCTCACCGACGGCGTCTCGCTGAGCCCCGGCAACCTGACGAACATCGTCCTGCAGTACTCCTACATCCTGGTGCTCGCGATCGGCATGGTCATCGTGATCATCGGCGGCCACATCGACCTGTCCGTGGGATCGGTGGTGGCGCTCACCGGAGCGGTCTCGGCGGTGCTGGTCATCCGCGAGGGCATGCCCTGGTGGGCCGGCGTCCTGGCCGCGCTCGCGGTGGGCGTCGCGGTCGGCGCGTGGCACGGGCTCTGGGTCGCGTACGCCGGCATCCCGGCGTTCATCGTCACCCTGGCCGGCATGCTGCTGTTCCGCGGCCTGACGCTGCGCGTGCTGGACAACATCTCGCTGTCGCCGTTCCCGGAGGAGTACCAGCGGGTCGCGGCCGGCTTCCTCAACGGCCTGCTGGGCGGCCAGGGCTACGACGCCTTCACACTGTTCATCGGCGCGTTCGCCGTGGTCGGGTACGCGGTGGCCGTGTTCCGGACCCGGGTCGCCCGGGTGCGCCACGAGCAGCCGGTGGAGTCGTTCCCGCTGTTCGTCCTGCGGATCGTGGTGGTCGGCGCCGTGGTCATGTGGTTCGCCTGGCAGCTCGCCCACGCCCGGGGCCTGCCGATCGTGCTGATCGTGCTCGCCGTGCTCGTGCTCGTCTACGGCCTGCTCACCCGCCGCACGGTGTTCGGCCGCCAGGTGTACGCCATCGGCGGCAACCTGCCCGCGGCGATGCTGTCCGGCGTACGGGTGAAGCGGGTCAACTTCTGGATCTTCGTCAACATGGGCTTCCTGTCCGCCGTGGCGGGTGTCATCTACTCGTCCCGCTCGAACGGGGCCCAGCCGGCGGCGGGCAACATGTTCGAGCTGGACGCGATCGCGGCGGCGTTCATCGGCGGCGCGGCCGTCACCGGCGGCGTCGGCACCGTGGTCGGCGCCATGGTGGGTGGCCTGATCATGGCGGTGATGAGCAACGGGATGCAGCTCATGGGCGTCGACCAGTCCGTCCAGTCGGTGGTCAAGGGCCTGGTGCTGCTCGTCGCAGTGGCGTTCGACATCTGGAACAAGCGCCGGGCGGCCGGCGCCCGGTGACGGCCGGCCGGAGGCTCGCCCCTTCGTCCGGCCGACCGCCGTTCACCGGCCGTAGCCGCTCACGCCCGGCTCCACCGTTGGTTGGCGTTGCCGTGGCAGGTCCAGACGATCACCCGGGTGCCGTTGGCGGTGCCCGCGTTGTCGACGTCCAGGCACAGCGACGGGAAGCGCCCGTTGCTCACCGTGCCGTTGCCGTTGACGGTCCACTGCTGGTTGGTGCCGCCGTTGCAGTCCCAGATCTGCACCCGGGTGCCGGCCGTCGCGCTCGTCGGCACGTCCAGGCACTTGCCGAGCACCTGCAACGCCTGCCCGTTGGCGGTGAACTGCTGGTTTGCGTTGTTGTGGCAGTCCCAGATCAGCGTCCCGGTGCCGTTGGCGGTGCCGGCGTTGTCCACGTCGAGGCACCGGCCGGACGACTCGCTGCGCAGCCGGAACGTGGTCGGGACCGGCGGCGGGGTGGTGGTGCCGCCCCCGCTGACCCGGTAGACCACGGTGCCGTGCGCGGGCACGCTGGCGGAGATCGTGCCGGTGCTGGTGGAGGTGGCGTCGGTCCACGCGTCGCGCAGCGTGAAGGAACTGCCGCTCTTGCCCACCGCCGCCGCCGTGGTGGAGACGGTGGTGGTCGAGCCGCCCTGGTTGAACAGGGCGACCGCCACGTCGCCGTTTGCCAGCGGCTTGGCCAGCACCCGCCGGGTGCCGTCGAAGGAGACCTGGGCCGCCTGGCGGCCGAGCGCGTCCTGGTTGATCGCGACCAGGTTCGCGTTGCGCAGGATCGCCAGCGTGGCGGCGTTCGCCGACCGTACGTCGTTGCCCATCATCAGCGGCGCGGCCAGGACCGCCCAGAGCGCGAAGTGGCTGCGCATCTCGGTGTCGTTCATGCCCCCTCGGCCGACCTCGAGCATGTCCGGGTCGTTGAATCCGCCCGGCGCGGCGTAACCGGCCAGCGGCACCGTGACGTCGACGATGTTCTGGATGCCCATCGGGTAGCCGTTCGTCTGGCCGGTGTTCCACGCGTTGGTGATGTCCTCTGTGGTCCGCCAGAGGTTCGCCACGTCGCTCCAGTTGCGCTGCGGCCCGGTCTTGGCGTGGTAGCTGTTGGGGTTGATGCTGTAGACGATCGGCCGGCCGGTGGAGGCCAGCGCGTCGCGCATGATGCCGAACCGCGCCACCTGGTCGTTGATGGTGCCGGTGCCGGAGCACCAGTCGTACTTGAGGTAGTCCACGCCCCAGGCGGCGAACTGCCGCGCGTCCTGGTACTCGTGGTTGAGGCTGCCGGTGGCGCCGGGGAACGCGCCGCCGACCTGGGCGCAGGTCTTGTCCAGCGGCACCTGGTAGATGCCGAACAGCAGGCCCCGGGCGTGCAGGTAGTCACCGAGGGACTTCATCCCGCTGGGGAACCGCTGCGGGTGCGCCTGGAGGTTGCCCTGCGCGTCCCGGTTCGGGTCGAACCAGCAGTCGTCCACGACGACGTATTTGTAGCCGAGGTCGCGCAGGCCGTTGCTGACCATCGCGTCGGCGGTCTGGCGGATGAGGGTCTCGTTGATGTTGCAGCCGAAGGTGTTCCAGGTGTTCCACCCCATCGGCGGGGTACGGGCGACGCCGTTGTCCAACGCCCGGGCGGGACGCGGGGCCACAGCCTGGTCGGTGACTGTCGCGGCGAGCGCCACCGCCGCGACGCCCAGGACGGCGAGCGTCCGTCGGGTCCATCTGCGCACTGATCCTCCTCGGTCGCCGGGCGCCGGCCGTGCCGGCGTCCGGTTGGGAGCGGCCCGCCGGTCGCGTGGCGTCGCCCGGGATGCGCGGGGACGTACGCGGCACGGCAGTGGAGAGGGGCCGGCCGGTCACCGGCGGGCGTTCGTGGGTGGTGGGGTCCGGCGGTCGACGGGGTCGCCGTCCGCGTCGCCGCCCGGCTGCGGCGCCGGGGTTTCCCGGACGGCGGCGCCACGAAGCAGGGATGGCGAGAATGTTATCGCTGACATCAAACCCTGTAAATAGCGATGAGGTCCGTGCGGCCCGTGCCGGCAACCGTTCGCGTGGGTGCCGGGGCCGGGAAAAGTGCCGCTGAGGGGCGCTGTGCGACCTCGGGAGGCCCTCGCTGCGGCTCGGAGTCCGCAGCGCCGATCGCGGCGGCCCGACGATCCACTAAGGCATCGATTGTTGTCGCTAACAAGGCGCTCGCCGGGGCCCGGCGGCCGGACCGGGCACGCGTCCGTGTGGATCTCCTCCGGGCGCGGCCCCGCCGGTCCGTGCCGCCCGGCCGCGGTGGTCCGGCGAGGGTGGTTCCTCGTTACGTAGCTGTTGCCCGGAGGTGTCTTGACGGATGTATATGTGAGCGCTAACACTAACTCCGTGACACGGCGGAGGTGCAAATGAGCGAAGTGGACGCGTCCGACCGGTACGTGATCGGTGTCGATTTCGGCACGCTGTCCGGGCGGGCGCTCGTGGTACGCGTCCGGGACGGTGCCGAACTCGGTACGGCGGTGCACGAGTACCGGCGCGGGGTCATCGAGACCGCGCTTCCCGACGGCGGCCCGGCGCTGCCCCCGGACTGGGCCCTCCAGGACCCGGACGACTACCGCGACGTGCTGCGCCACGCGGTGCCGGCCGCGCTCGCCGAATCCGGCGTGGACCCGTCCCGGGTGGTGGGCATCGGCATCGACTTCACCGCGTGCACCGTGCTCCCGACGCTCGCCGACGGCACACCGCTGTGCGAGATCCCGCAACTGCGCGACCGGCCGCACGCCTGGGTGAAGCTCTGGAAGCACCACGCCGCGCAGCCGCACGCCGACCGGATCAACGCGCTGGCGGCCGAACGCGGCGAGCCGTGGCTCGGCCGCTACGGCGGCAAGATCTCCGCCGAGTGGCAGTTCGCCAAGGGCCTGCAGATCCTGGAGGAGGACCCGGAGGTCTACCGCCGGGCCGAGCGCTTCATCGAGGCCGCCGACTGGATCGTGTGGCAGCTCTGCGGCGCCGAGACGCGCAACGTCTGCACGGCCGGCTACAAGGGCATCCGGCAGGACGGCCGCTACCCGTCGGCGGACTACCTGTCCGCGCTCGACCCCGGCTTCGCCGACTTCGTGACCAAGCTGGACGGTCCGCTGCTGCCGCTGGGCGCGCGGGCCGGCACGCTCAGCGCCCGCGCCGCCGCCTGGACCGGGCTGCCCGAGGGCATCGCGGTCGCGGCCGGCAACGTCGACGCCCACGTCACCGCCGCGTCGGCCCAGGCGCTGCGGCCCGGCCGGCTGGTCGCCATCATGGGCACCTCCACCTGCCACGTCCTCAACGGCACCCACCCGGCCGAGGTGCCGGGCATGTGCGGCGTGGTCGACGGCGGCATCAGCCCCGGCGCCTGGGGCTTCGAGGCCGGGCAGAGCGGCGTGGGGGACATCTTCGGCTGGTTCGTCCGCCACGCCGCCCCGGCCGGGTTCGACTCGCACGAGCGGCTCACCGAGGCCGCCGCCGCCCAGCCGGTCGGCGCGCACGGCCTGGTGGCGCTGGACTGGTGGAACGGCAACCGGTCCCTGCTGGTCAACCACGACCTGAGCGGGATGATCGTCGGGCTGACGCTCGCCACCCGGCCGCCGGACGTCTACCGCGCGCTGCTGGAGTCCACGGCGTACGGCACCCGGATGATCGTCGAGGCGTTCGCGCAGGCCGGTGTGCCCGTCGACGACCTGGTGGTGGCCGGTGGGCTCACCTCCAACCGGCTGCTCATGCAGATCTACGCCGACGTCACCGACCGGCCGCTGAGCATCATCGGTTCCGCCCAGGGCCCGGCGCTCGGCTCGGCCATCCACGCGGCTGTCGCCGCCGGGGCGTACCCGACGATCCACGAGGCGTCCGCCGCGATGGGGCGCATCGACGAGGCCGTCTACCGGCCCGTACCGGAGAACGTCCGGGCCTACGACGCCCTGTACGCCGAGTACCGCGCGTTGCACGACCACTTCGGCCGCGGTGCGAACGACGTCATGCTCCGCCTGCGGGCGATCCGTAACGCGGCGGTCGACGCCGCCGCGGACCGCGCCGCCGCGACCCTGGAGGTGGTCGGATGAACAGCGAGGTCGACGCGCTGCGCGAGACGGTGGCGCGCCTGCACCGCGAACTGACCCGCTACGACCTGGTGGCCTGGACCGCCGGCAACGTGTCAGCCCGCGTACCCGGTCAGGATCTGATGGTCATCAAGCCCAGCGGCGTCGACTACGACGACCTGACCGCGGCGGCCATGGTGGTCTGCGACCTCAACGGCACCGTCGTCGACGGCGACGGCGCCCCGTCCAGCGACACCGCCGCGCACGCCTACGTCTACCGCGCGATGCCCGAGGTCGGCGGCGTCGTGCACACGCACAGCGGGTACGCCACCGCCTGGGCGGCCCGCGGCGAGGCGATCCCGTGCTGGCTGACCGCGCAGGCCGACGAGTTCGGCGGGGAGATCCCGATCGGGCCGTTCGCGCTGATCGGCGGCGACGACATCGGCAAGGGCATCGTCAGCACGCTGTCCGGGCACCGCTCACCCGCGGTGCTCATGCGCAACCACGGCGTCTTCACCATCGGCCGTGACGCCCGGGCGGCGGTCAAGGCCGCGGTGATGTGCGAGGACGTGGCCCGCACCGCACACCTGGCCCGGGCGCTCGGCCAGCCGGTGCCGATCGCGCCGGCCGACATCGACTCGCTCTACGACCGCTACCAGAACGTGTACGGCCAACGCCCGTCGGCGCACTGACCCCGGACCGCGCCGCGCACCCCCCACCACCACACCCGGGCCGCTCCGGCTCCCCGCCGGACGTGCGCCCGGAACATCCAACCCCCGGAGGAGAATCGATGAGAAGCAGGAGCACGGCACGCACGGTCATCGCGGCGTTCGCCGGCGTGCTGCTCGCCGCCAGCATGGCCGCGTGCGGCAACAGCGACACCGGCGGCGGTTCCGGCGACGGCAACGACAAGATCGTCCTGGGCTTCTCCCAGGTGGGCGCCGAGAGTGGCTGGCGCACCGCCAACACCACCTCGATCAAGGAGGCGGCGGCCGAGGCGGGCATCGAGCTGAAGTTCGACGACGCCCAGCAGAAGCAGGAGAACCAGATCAAGGCGATCCGGAACTTCATCCAGCAGAAGGTCGACGTGATCGCCTTCTCGCCGGTGGTGGAGTCCGGCTGGGACACCGTGCTCAAGGAGGCCAAGGACGCCAAGATCCCGGTGATCCTGACCGACCGCGCCGTCGACTCGGCCGACAAGTCGCTCTACAAGACGTTCCTCGGCTCGGACTTCGTCAAGGAGGGCCGCCTCGCCGGCGAGTGGCTGGTGGAGCAGAAGAAGTCCGCGTCCGGCCCGGTCAACATCGTCGAGCTGCAGGGCACGACCGGCTCGGCGCCGGCAAACGACCGGAAGAAGGGCTTCGCCGAGGCGATCGCCGCCAACCCCAACCTGAAGATCGTCGCTTCGCAGACCGGTGACTTCACCCGCGCCGGCGGCAAGCAGGTGATGGAGCAGTTCCTCAAGGCCAACCCGAAGATCGATGTGCTCTTCGCGCACAACGACGACATGGGCCTGGGCGCGCTCGAGGCGATCACCGCGGCCGGCAAGACGCCCGGCAAGGACATCACCATCATCACCGTCGACGCGGTGAAGGACGGCATGCAGGCCCTCGCGGACGGCAAGTTCAACTTCATCGCCGAGTGCAGCCCGCTGCTCGGCCCGCAGCTGATGGACCTGGTCAAGAAGGTCAAGGCCGGCGAGGAGGTGCCCGCCCGGATCGAGACCGAGGAGACCACGTTCACCCAGGAGCAGGCCAAGGAGGCACTGCCCAACCGCAAGTACTGAGTCACCGGGGGCCGCCGTCGCAACCGACGGCGGCCCCCGTACCACCACCGTCGAAGAAGAGGTCCGATGGGATGACGGGTAACCGTCCGGTCCTGACCATGACCGGCATCAGCAAGACCTTCCCCGGGGTCCGCGCGCTGCACGACGTCGACTTCCGGCTGTTCCCGGGCGAGGTCCACGCCCTGATGGGCGAGAACGGCGCCGGCAAGTCCACCCTGATCAAGGTGTTGACCGGCGTCTACGGGACCGACGCGGGCGTCGTCACGCTCGACGGCGAGCAGGTCTCGTTCACCGGTCCGATGCAGGCCGCCGCGGCCGGTGTCAGCACCGTGTACCAGGAGATCAACCTCTGCACCAACCTGTCGGTGGCGGAGAACGTCTTCATCGGCCGGGAACCCCGCAGGTTCGGCGCGGTGCGCTGGGGCGAGATGCGCCGCCGGGCCCGCGACCTGCTGGCCCGGCTCGACCTCGACCTCGACGTCGGCGCGCCGCTCGGCTCGTACTCGCTCGCGGTGCAGCAGATGGTCGCCATCGCCCGGGCGATCGACGTGCGGGCCCGGGTACTGATCCTGGACGAACCGACGTCCAGCCTGGACGCCGGCGAGGTCGCGCAGCTGTTCCGGATCATGCGGCAACTGCGCGACGAGGGGATCGCGATCCTGTTCGTCACCCACTTCCTCGACCAAGTCTACGGCATCGCCGACCGGATCACGGTGTTGCGCAACGGCCAGCTCGTGGGGGAGTACCGCACCGAGGAGCTGCCGCAGTTCAGCCTGGTCGAGAAGATGATCGGGCAGGAGCTGGACGTGCTGGAGCGGCTCGACGAGCAGCAGAAGCGCGCCACCCTCGACGCGGGCGGTGCGGCCCCGCTCGTGGACGCCACCGAACTCGGCCGGCGCGGCGCGGTCGCCCCGTTCAGCCTGCGCATCCACGCCGGCGAGGTGGTCGGCCTGGCCGGCCTGCTCGGCTCCGGCCGGACCGAGGTGGCGCGGCTGATCTTCGGCGCGGACCGGGCCGACCACGGCCAGGTCCGGCTCGACGGCGGCCGGGCGCCGGTCCGCAACCCGATCCAGGCCATCGGCCAGGGCGTCGGGTTCTGCTCGGAGAACCGCCGGGCCGAGGGCATCGTCCCGGAACTCACCGTCCGGGAGAACATGATCCTGGCGATGCAGGCCGCGCGCGGCTGGCTGCGTCCGATCCCGCGCCGCCGCCAGGACGAGCTGGTCCGCAGGTACGTCGAGGCGCTGAGCATCCGTCCCGCCAACCCGGAGCTGCCGGTGCGCAACCTCTCCGGCGGCAACCAGCAGAAGGTGCTGCTGGCCCGCTGGCTGATCACCGAGCCGCGCCTGCTGATCCTGGACGAGCCGACCCGCGGCATCGACGTCGGCGCCAAGGCCGAGATCCAGAAGCTGGTGGTGCAGCTCTCCGACGGCGGCATGGCGGTGCTGTTCATCTCCGCCGAGCTGGAGGAGGTGCTGCGCCTGAGCCACCGGGTCGCGGTGATGCGCGACCGGGAGATGGTCGCTCAGCTCGACAACGACGACACGCTCGACGCCGACCGCGTCATGCGCACCATCGCCAGTGGAACGCCCCGGGAGGAGGTGACCCCATGACCGCCGTCGCCGACCGCCTCCGCCCGCTGACCGGCCACCGCCTGTTCTGGCCGGCACTCGTGCTCGTGGTCATGATCGCCGCGAACACCGTCTACCGTCCCGGCTTCCTCGCCGTCGAGGTCAAGAACGGCCACCTGTACGGCACGCCGATCGACATCCTCCGGCTGAGCGCGCCGCTGATCCTGGTCGCGCTCGGGATGACGCTCGTCATCGCCACCGGCGGCATCGACCTGTCGGTCGGCTCGCTCTGCGCGATCAGCGGCGCGATCGCCTGCCTGCACATCAGCGGGGCGGCCGACCAGAGCAGCCCGGCCACGGTGGCCACCGCGCTCGCACTGGCCTTCGGTGCCGCGCTGGTGCTCGGTGCCTGGAACGGGATACTCGTGGCGGTCATCGGCATCCAGCCGATCATCGCCACGCTGATCCTCATGGTGGCCGGGCGGGGCATCGCCCAGCTGGTCACCGAGGGCCAGATCATCACCATCAACTCCGGTCCGTACCGGGCGATCGGGCTCGGGCACTTCCTGACGCTGCCGCTGGCCATCCTGATCGCGCTCGCCGCCGCGCTGCTCGTGGCCGCGTTCACCCGCCGCACCGCGCTCGGGCTGATCGTCGAGTCGGTCGGCGGCAACGCCGAGGCCAGCCGGCTCGCCGGCATCCGGTCGCGGCGCATCGTCTTCCTCGTCTACGTGATCAGCGCCGCCTGTGCCGCGCTCGCCGGTTTCATGGTCACCGCGAACGTGTCCAGCGCCGACGGCAACGCCGCCGGCCTGTGGATCGAACTCGACGCGATCCTGGCCGTCGTCATCGGCGGCACGTCGCTGGCCGGCGGCCGGTTCTCCCTCGGCGGCACCGTGCTCGGCGCGCTGATCATCCAGACCCTGACCACCACCGTGTACGCGATGAACATCTCGCCGCAGACGTCGCTGCTGTTCAAGGCCGTCGTCGTCATCGCCGTCTGCCTCGTGCAGGCCCCGGCGTTCCGGGCCCGGCTGCGCCGGCGACGGCGCGGGGCCGAACCCGGCCCGGCGGCACCGCAGCGGGAGAAGGAGCAGGTGCCGGCATGAGCAGCACGTCCTTGACCACCGGCCGGTCGTGGCGGCCCAGCCTGCCCCGGCGGCACGTACCGGTGCTGGCCACGCTCGCCCTGCTGCTGGTCATGTACGGCATCGGCGTGTCCCAGTACCGCGCCTTCTCCAACGTCCAGGTCGTCTTCAACGTCTTCATCGACAACGGCTTCCTGCTCGTCGTCGCGGTCGGCATGACGTTCGTGATCCTCACCGGCGGCATCGACCTGTCCGTCGGATCGGTGGTGGCGATGACCGCGATGGTGTCGGCGGCGCTGCTGCGCGACGGCCTGCCCGCGGCCCTGGTGCTGGTGATCGCGCTGCTGATCGGCCCGACGCTGGGTTTCCTGATGGGTTGCGCGATCCATTTCTTCGAGATCCAGCCGTTCATCGTGACACTCGCCGGGATGTTCTTCGCCCGGGGCATGTGCACGTTCATCAGCGACGCCTCGATCTCCATCACCGACGGTTTCTGGACCTCGATGTCGCAGCAGCGCATCGGCGACCCGGCCGGCAACTTCGTGTCGATCAGCGTGCTGATCGCGTTCGCGGTGGTGCTGATCGCGGCGTACGTGCTGGCGTACACCCGGTTCGGCCGCAACGTGTACGCGGTCGGCGGCAACGCGCAGTCGGCGCTGCTGATGGGCCTGCCGGTGGCGCGGACCCGGATCGCCGTCTACACGATCAGCGGGCTCTGCTCGGCGATCGGCGGCATCCTGCTGTCGTTCTACACGCTGTCCGGCGCGCCGCTGATCGCCGTCGGGATGGAGCTGGACGTGATCGCCGCCGTGGTGATCGGCGGCACCGTGCTCACCGGCGGCTCCGGATACGTCTTCGGCACCGTGCTCGGCGTGCTGGTGCTGGGCGTGATCCAGACGCTGATCACGTTCGACGGCAGCCTCAACTCCTGGTGGACCAAGATCGTGATCGGCGGCCTGCTGTTCGCGTTCATCCTCCTCCAGCGCCTCATCGGCATCCGGTTCAAGTGACGGTTCCTAGCGCGGAAGGCAACAACATGGCAACTCACCCCCAGCCCGAGGTCTGGTTCCTCACCGGCAGCCAGGGCCTCTACGGCGAGGACACCCTGCGGCAGGTCGCCGAGCAGTCCCGGCAGATCGCCGCGCGCCTGGACGAGTCGCCGGACATCCCCGTACGCGTGGTCTGGAAGCCGGTCCTCACCTCCAGCGCGGACATCCTCGCCGCCTGCCGGGACGCGGCCGCGCAGGGCGCGGTCGGGGTGATCGCCTGGATGCACACGTTCTCCCCGGCCAAGATGTGGATCTCCGGGCTGGACGCGCTGCGCACGCCGCTGCTGCACCTGCACACGCAGGCCAACGTGGCGCTGCCGTGGGACGACATCGACATGGACTTCATGAACCTCAACCAGGCCGCGCACGGCGACCGGGAGTTCGGGTTCATCCAGACCCGGCTCGGGGTGGCGCGCAAGACCGTCGCCGGGCACGTCACCGACCCCCGGGTCGTCGGGCGGGTCGCGGCCTGGGCCCGCGCCGCGATCGGCTGGTCGGCGGTGCGGACGCTGCGGCTGGCCCGCTTCGGCGACAACATGCGCGACGTCGCGGTCACCGAGGGGGACAAGGTCGAGGCGGAGCTGCGCTTCGGCGTCTCGGTGAACACCTACGGCGTCAACGACCTGGTCGCCGCCGTCGACCAGGTGCCCGACGCGCAGGTCGACGACCTGGTCAAGGAGTACGACGACACCTACCGCGTGGCCGCCGAGCTGCGGCCGGGCGGGAACCGGCACGACTCGCTGCGGTACGCGGCGCGCCAGGAGCTGGGCCTGCGCGCGTTCCTCGACGCCGGCGGGTTCCGGGCGTTCACCACGAACTTCGAGGACCTCGGCGGGCTGCGCCAGCTCCCCGGGATCGCGGTGCAGCGCCTGATGGCCGAGGGCTACGGCTTCGGTGGCGAGGGGGACTGGAAGACGTCGGTGCTGGTGCACACGCTCAAGGCGATGGCCGTCGGCGTGCCGGGCGGCACCTCGTTCATGGAGGACTACACCTACGACCTGACGTTCGGCCAGGAGCTGATCCTCGGCGCGCACATGCTGGAGGTGTGCCCGAGCATCGCCGCCGACGTGCCGAGCGCGGAGGTGCACCCGCTGAGCATCGGCGGCCGGGAGGACCCGGTACGCCTGGTCTTCGACGCCGCGCCCGGTCCGGCGGTCGTGCTGGGCATGGCGGACATGGGGGAGCGGTTCCGGCTGGTCGCGAACGCGGTGGACGTGGTGCCGCCGCCGCATCCGCTGCGCCGGCTGCCGGTGGCGCGCGCGGTCTGGCGTCCGCAGCCCGACCTGGCCGGCTCGGCGGAGGCGTGGATCACCGCGGGCGCGCCGCACCACACCGTGCTGTCCCAGGCCGTCGGCGTGGAGGAACTGCGCGACCTGGCCGAGATGGCCCGCACCGAGCTGGTGGTCATCGACGCCGAGACGCGTCCGCACCGCTTCGCCGACGAGCTGCGCTGGAACCAGGCGTACTACCGGCTCGCCCGGGGCTTCTGAGCCCTCGCCGGCCGGCCGTGCCGGCCCGCGCGGCGGTGCCCCGTGTTACGCCTTGACGTACGGCATGTTATCGCTCACAGTCGATGGATAGGGTCACCGGCACCGCTCGCGGGCCGTTCCGGGCGCGATCTGCGCCGCAGTTGCCAGGGATCCGACTCCCGCCTGGGTGGGCATCGCTGTTAGCGATAACGCCGACGTCGTCGGCGCGTGCCGCCGTGCCCGGGCTCCGGTCGACGAAGGAGGATCATGGTGACGGCTCGACTGTCCCGTGGACGTGGACGCCTGTCCCGGCTGCTGGCCGGGGTGGTGGCGTTGCTTGTCGGCGGCGTGGTGGTGGGCGCCGTGCCCGCGCCCGTCTCCGCGGCCACCGTGGACACCAGCGCGTACTACGTGCTGGTGAACCGCAACAGCGGCAAGGCGCTGGACCTGTACAACCAGGCGACGAACGACGGGGCGCGGATCACCCAGTGGACGCGCAACGACGGTGCCTGGCAGCAGTGGCAGTTCGTGGACTCCGGCGGTGGCTACTACCGGCTGCGGTCCCGGCACTCCGGCAAGGTGCTGGACGTGACCGGCGCGTCCACCGCCAACGGCGCGGCGGTGGTCCAGTGGACCGACCACGGCGGCACCAACCAGCAGTTCCGGCTGGCCGACTCCGACGGCGGGTACGTCCGGCTGATCAACCGGAACTCGAACAAGGTGATGGAGGTGCAGAACGCCTCCACCGCGGACGGCGGCAACATCGTGCAGTACGACGACTGGAACGGCGCGAACCAGCAGTGGCAGCTCGTCCGCGTCGGCGACAACCCCGGCAACCCGGGCACCCCGGGCGGCAGCTTCACCAACCCGGCCGTCTGGCAGGACTTCGCCGACGTCGACATCATCCGGGTCGGCGACGTCTACTACATGTCCGCCTCCACCATGCACTACTCGCCGGGCGCGCCGGTGCTGCGCTCCTGGGACCTGGTGAACTGGGAGTTCGCCGGCCACTCGGTGCCGCGGCTGGAGTTCGGCACCAAGTACGACCTGAGCGCCGGCGAGCAGGCGTACGTGGACGGCATCTGGGCGTCGACGCTGAACTACCGGCCGAGCAACCGCACGTTCTACTGGGCCGGGTGCATCGACTTCGCGCAGACCCACATCTACACCGCCACCGCCGTGGACGGCGCGTGGAACCGCCTGACCACCATCCCCAACTGCTACTACGACGCCGGCATGCTGATCGACGACAACGACACCATGTACGTCGCGTACGGCAACGGCACGATCAGCGTGGCCCAGCTCTCCGCCGACGGGCGCAGCCAGGTCCGGGCCCAGCAGGTCTACCAGACGCCGTCGAGCATCGGCACGCTGGAGGGCGCGCGCTTCTACAAGCGCAACGGCGCGTACTACATCTGGCTGACCCGGCCGGCCAACGGCCAGTACGTGCTGAAGTCCACGAACGGCCCGTTCGGCCCGTACGAGCAGCGGCAGGTGCTGCTCAACCTGCCCGGCCCGATCTCCGGCGGCGGCGTGCCGCACCAGGGCGGGCTGGTGCAGACGCAGACCGGCGCCTGGTACTACATGGCGTTCACCGACGCGTACCCGGGCGGCCGGATGCCGACGCTGGCGCCGATCACCTGGACCTCCGACGGCTGGCCGCAGGTGCAGACCGTCAACGGCGCCTGGGGCGCGAGCTACCCCAACCCGTTGCCGACCCGCCCGGTCAAGCCGCTCACCGGCACCGACACGTTCTCCGGCACCACGCTCGGCCCGCAGTACGAGTGGAACCACAACCCGGACAACAGCAGGTGGTCGGTGAACAACGGCCTGCGGTTGCAGACCGCCACCGTCACGAACGACCTGTACCGGGCCCGCAACACGCTCACCCACCGCATCCAGGGGCCGACCTCGACCGGCACGATCGAGCTGGACTACTCGACCATGCGCGACGGTGACCGGGCCGGCCTGGCGATGCTGCGGGACAGCTCGGCCTGGATCGGCGTACGGCGGGACAACGGCGCGACCCGCGTGGTGATGACGAACGGCCTGACCATGGGCTCGAACTGGAACACCACGAGCACCGGTACGGAGATCGCCGGCGCGGCGGTGTCCGGCGGTCGGATCTGGCTGCGGGCGAACGCCGACATCCGGCCCGGCTCGGGCCGGCAGGCGCGGTTCTCCTACAGCACCGACGGGGTGAACTTCGTGTCGCTCGGTAACGCGCTGACGCTCAACAACGCGTGGCAGTTCTTCATGGGCTACCGGTTCGGCTTCTTCAACTACGCCACCCAATCCCTCGGCGGCGCGGTGACGGTGCGGCAGTTCTCGCTGACGACACCGTGACAACGGTCACTATTCGCGGCCGTTGACACATCTTCGACAACCCGGGGTGCGGCTCTGGCAATCGCCGGAAATGCCGCACCCCGGGCGCAATTCCACCCGCTCCGAGCTGCCTGTTCGTGCCACTGCGTAACGGCAGGGAATGAGCCGCCTGTCGATTCCCCGATATCGCCGCGCCACGGCCGGAACGGGCGATCGACGGTGCCGATACCGATGGGACCGCTGGCGTAGACTGTCGCCACCCGGGACGGTCCGGTCGAGATCGACCGGGTGTGGCCGCGGGCAGTGGCGAAAGTGAGGTGGCCGTGCGCGGTCCTGCGATGACGGACGTGGCCCGCCTCGCCGGGGTATCGCACCAGACGGTCTCCCGGGTTCTCAACGGGCATCCCAACGTGCGTGAGCAGACCCGGTTGCGGGTGCAGGCCGCCATCACCGAACTCGGCTACCGGCCCAACCGCGCCGCCCGCGCGCTGGTGACCGGCCGGTCCCAGGTGATCGGTGTGGTCGCGCAGAACACCACGCTCTACGGCCCGGCGTCGCTGCTCGCGGCGCTGGAGCAGACCGCCGCCGAGGCCGGCTTCGCGGTGAGCGTCGGCAGCGTCCGCGACCTCGACCACCGCTCCATCTCGGCCGCCGTGGAACGGCACCTGGCGCACCGGGTCGCCGGCATCGTGGTGATCGCACCGGTCGAGTCCGCCGGGGAGGCGCTGGAACGGCTGCCCCAGGACGTGCCGCTGGTGACTGTCGACGGCGACCCGCGGCGGCCGATCCCGCTGGTCACAGTCGACCAGGTCGCCGGCGCCCGGGCCGCCACCGAGCACCTCCTGGCCGCCGGGCACCGCACGGTGTGGCACGTGTCCGGGCCGTCGGACTGGTTCGACAGCGCCGGGCGGATCGAGGGGTGGCGCGAGGCGCTGCGGCAGGCCGGCGCCGAGATCCCGCCGCTGGTCCATGCCGACTGGTCGGCTGCGGCGGGCTACCGGTGCGGGCAGATGCTGGCCCGGATGCCGGAGGTCACCGCCGTCTTCACCGCCAACGACCACCTGGCGCTGGGCGTGCTGCGGGCGCTGCACGAGCACGGCCGCCGCGTCCCCGACGACATCAGCGTGGTCGGGTTCGACGACGTGCCCGAGGCGGCGTACTTCATCCCGCCGCTGACCACCGTCCGGCCGGACTTCGGCGCTGTCGCCGCGGCGAGCCTGGACCTGCTCCTGGCGCAGATCGAGTCGCAGACCGTCGGGCCGCTGCGGCAGACGATCGCGCCGACGCTGGTGCCGCGCCGCAGCGTGGGCCCGCCGCCCGCCCGCTGAGGCGGTAGCGGCCCGCCTGCCCGTGGCCCGACCCCGCCGTGCGAGGTCCGGTCGTCAGTGGTCGGTGCGGTGAGTGCGCGCCCGGCGCGCGATCAGCAGCACGATTCCGGCGACCACGAGCAGACCGGCGACCGCCCCACCCGCAAGCAGCGCGACCGGCGGGCCGTCGTCGCCGGACCGCGCGCCCGAGGCGTCCGGCCCGCCCGCGCCGTCCACGCCGGCCGACGCGGCAGCCGCCGCCGACGCGGGAGCCGACGGCGCGGGCGCGGCCGGGTCGGCCACGGTGAAGCGGTACGACCCCTGGACCGGGTGGCCGTCGCGGGACACCACCCGGTACGCGACCGTGTAGGTGCCGTTGCCCAGCGGCTCGTCGATCGTCACCGTGCCGGTGGCACCGTTCACCGCCGGTACGGAGGTGGGGACCTTACGCTGACCGGCGTCGCTGACCGTGATCGTGGTGAAGGAGGGGTTCAGCCCCTGCATGAACCGCAGCGTGACCTGCGTCGGCGCGGCGGTGAGCCGGGCGTCGCGCGCCGGTGTGGCCTCCTGGAGCGAGTTGTGCGCCGCCGCCGGCGTGGCCGGGACCAGCAGCAGGGCGGTGAAGACCGCGGCGAGCAGCGCGGTGACGGAACGGGTACGCATGACGCGCCTTCCTGTGCTGGTCAGCCGAGCAGTTGCCGGCCGATCCAGCCGCCCTCGGGGCAGCCGGGCGGTACGGCGAACACGGCGGAGCCGATCGGGGTGGTCCACTCGTTGAGCAGGTCGCGCTCGGCGAGCCGGCGTTGGACGGGCAGGAACTGACCGGCGATGTCGGCCTGGTACGAGGCGAAGACGAGCCCGCTGTCCGCGTCGCCCTCGGGCGTCGGCACGCCGTCGTAGTTGTACGGCCGGCGCAGGATCTTCTGCCGGTCGTCGGTGACGCGGGCCCGGGTCAGGTGCGAGAAGTCGGGGATCACGGTGAGCCCGTCGGGGCCGAGCGCGGCGAAGTCCGGCTCGTCGTGTTCGGCCCGGCCGGTCAGCGGCGCGCCGGTGTCGAGGCGCCGCCCCACGGCGAGTTCCCGGTCGGTGCGGCCCAGCAGATCCCAGGTCTCCAGGTTCATGCTGATCCGCCGCACCACGAGCGTGGTCGAGTCGCGCAGCCAGTCCGGTCCGTCGGTCACCCACACCGCGGTGTCCGCCGGGGTGCCGGGCTTCGGGTTGGCGGTGCCGTCGAGCTGCCCGAACAGGTTGCGCTGGGTACGCCCGGGCTCGGCGCCGGCGGCCCGGCGGAAGCCCTGCTGCACCCAGCGGACGACGGCGAACGGACGGCTGTCCTTGACCAGGACCCGCTGGGCGTGGGCGACGGTGAGCGGGTCGTCGGCGCAGATCTGCAGCAGCAGGTCCCCGCCGGACCAGCGGGGTTGCAGCCGGTCGATGCCGAACGCGGGCAGCTCGGCCACCGAGGCGGGCCGCCGGTCGTCGAGCCCGGCGGCGGCGTAGAGCCCGGGACCGAAGCCGAACGTGACCGTGAGCCGGGCCGGCAGGACGCTCAGTTCCGGCTCGGTGTCGGCCAGCGCCGGGCGGCCCTGGGTGAGCCGCGCCGCGTCGTCGGAGAGCAGCCGCAGCATCCGCCCGAGCGCCGCCCGGTCGGTGCCGGGGCGCAGCGTGAACGCGACGAACGCGGCGTGCGCCTGCGGGTCGGTGGTGACCCCGGACTGCCTGCTGCCGTGGAACGGCTCGACCGCGCTGCCCACCTGGGCCACCGGAACGGGCTCGGCGGGGCGTACCCCGGCAGTGCCGGAACGGACGGCGGTGAGGGCGCCGGCGCCGGCCAGCGCGCCCCCGGCGGCCATCGCGCCGCCGGTGAGCAGGCCGCGCCGGCTCACCCGGCGGGCCGTGGCGGGACTGTCGCTCATGACGCCGGGCTCATGCTCATTTCCGGCATCGGGGACTCACCGTGGCCGGGTGCGTAGGACTCCTGGGCGCCGGTGAACGGCTTCGCCACCGCGGTGAACGTCTGGGTCCGGCCGTCGGCGAAGGTGAGCGTGATGTCGAGCTGGTCGCCGGGGCGCACCGGGCGGGTCAGGTCCATCAGCATCAGGTGGTCGCCGCCGGGCTCCAGGGCGGCCTGGGAGCGGGCAGCGACCACGACGCCGCCCTGCTTCTGCCGCATCGCCATCTTGCCGTCGGTCATGGCCATCTCGTGGATCTCGGCCCGGGAGACGTCGGTGGTCACCCCGGTGATCGTGACGTCGGTGTCGCCGTCGTTGGCGAGCGTGGCGAACGCGGCGGTCATGCCCTTGTCGGCGGCCTTCACCCAGGGGTCGCGGACGGTGAGCACGCCCGCCGCCGCGCTCGCCGGAGCCGAGGCCGACGCCGAAGCCGAGGACGACGTGGCGGCGGACGGCGTGTCCGAGGACCCGCAGGCGGTGACCGACGCGGCGAGCACGGCGGCGCCGATCAGGGCCGCCGGGCGCAGGAACCGGCGGCGGGTGGTGCTGGGCATGACGTCGTCCCCTCGAAGATCCGGTGTTCGTACCGTTTGTCGGCGCGGTACGCCGGATAGTTCCGGCCCGGGTGGTCGATCACGTCACACCCCGCCCGGCGGACCGGCGCCGACCGGGGACCGGCGGTGTGGCCGGAAGGCATAATGGTTCCGGGTGTCACGTGGCGCGCCGGGCGCGGCCGCGGCCGGACGAGGGTGCCGGGCGGGTGCCCGGACGAGGGAGGCGACGGTGAGCCAGGTGACGACCGGGGCGACCCGCAACACCCGGCAGCGCGCCGAGGTGCTGGCGCTGCTGCGGGAGCTGGACGGCTTCCACAGCGCGCAGCAGCTGCACCAGATGCTCGTCCAGCGGCAGGCGAAGGTCGGCCTCACCACGGTGTACCGGACGCTGCAGATGCTCGTCGACAACGGCGAGATCGACTCGGCGCGGCTACCCGGCGGCGAGCACCTCTACCGGCGGTGCAGCCAGAGCCGCCATCACCACCACCTGGTCTGCCGCCGCTGCGGCCGGGCCGTGGAGGTGGCCGGCCCGGCCGTGGAGCGGTGGGCCGACCAGGTCGCCGCGCAGCACGGCTTCACCGACGTCGGGCACACCCTGGAGATCTTCGGCACCTGCGACCGCTGCGCCGCCTGAGCGGTGCCACGGGCGGGCGGTGGCCCGCCCGCCCGTGCGTCCGGTCAGCAGTTGCGCAGCGTGGGGGACTGGTTGAGCAGCTGGCCCCGGCTGGAGGTGAACCGGCGGTACGCCTCGGAGCCGGCCGCGCCGGGGCGGAAGGCCGCCACCCGGTGGCAGTTCTGGAACGCCAGCGTCACCCCGAAGTGCCGTTCCAGACCGGCGCGGATCGCGTCGCTGGCGAGTGCGCGCAGCAGTTGCCCGCGCTCGGCGTCGCCCGGCGGCGGAACGACGTTGTCGGCGAACTCGGCGTCGGACGCGGCCAGGTCGGCTGCCACCCGGCTGACCGTCTCCCAGGCGTACGGCAGGGAGTCACGGACGCAGGCGACGAACGCCTCCTCGTCCACGGGACCGGTCTCGGCGGCGCGCAGCAGGGCGGGCGGAACGGTGAGCGACATGGGTCCTCCGTCATCGCTAACGAACACGGTTTCCATTACCGATTGGGCACACCACGCGGCGGAGGGCCCGTCAACTACCGGCGCACGCGAAACGGCGGGCGGACCCGAAGGCCCACCCGCCGTCCGGCGGTGCGACGTGTCAGCGCAGACGCGCCTCGATCGCCTCGATGACGCGGGGACGCAGCTCGGCGGCGCGGACCACCGCGTCGACCGAGCCGACCTCGACCGCCCGCTGGATGCTGTGCACCCGGTCGAACTCGGCGGCCACCTCGCCCAGCTTCTCCGCCCGCACCGACGAGCGCAGCTCGTCCAGCTCGGCGGTGAGCGTCGCCCGCTCGGTGCCGGCCGCGGCGGCGACCTTCGCCTCCAGGTCGCGTACCCGCGCGTCGGCGGCGGTGCGGGCGGCGACCTCGCCGGCGAACACCACGGCGGCGGCGGGCGCGCCACCGAGCACCGAGGCGAACGACCCCTCGATCGCCAGCACCGTCATGTCCGGGTTGAGCGCCTTGGAGAAGACAACGAACGCGCCGCCGTGATAGCGCGAGATCACGCAGAACACGATCGGGCCGCGGAAGTTGACGATCGCCCGCCCGATCTCCGCGCCGTACTCCAGTTGCAGCTTGCGCATCGACTCGGGTGAGCCGTCGAAGCCGGACAGGTTGGCGAGCACCACAAGCGGCCGGTTGCCGCTGGCCGCGTTGATCGCCCGCGCGGCCTTCTTCGACGAGCGCGGGAACAACGTGCCCGCGGTGTACGTGTCCGGGCCGTCGGTGGGCGGGAAGCCGTGCCGGGGCACCGAGCGGGACTCGATGCCGAGCAGGCACACCGGGATGCCGCCGAGGTGCACGTCCTGCACCACAGCGGTCTCCGCGTCGGCCATGCCGGCCCACCGCTCCAGCACCGGGTGGTCCTGGTCGGCGAGGGCCCGCATCACGGTACGGATGTCGAACGGCTTCTTGCGGTCCGGGTTCGCGGTGGCGGAGAAGATCTCGCCCACCGTGGCGAAGTCGCTGCCGGCCACCGCGTGCGGGTAGCCGCAGATGTCCCGGTCCACCGGGTCCATGGTGACGGCCCGGCGCGGGGCGTCCTCGCCCGGCGCCACGTACGTGTGGTCGTAGTGCGCCATCAGCACGTCCCGCGCGGCCGGCAGGTCCGGCGCCCAGTACTGCGCCTGCCCGTTCGGGCCCATCACCCGGTCGTAGCCGCCGATGCCGAAGTTGTCCTCGGCGGAGACGCCGCCGGAGAAGTCGAGCGACTGCTTGCCGGTGAGCACCATCGCCGAGTCCGGCGTCATGACCAGCACGCCCTTGGTGTGCATGAGCATCGTCGCCTCGGCGTTCCAGTACGGCTGCGCGCCGACGTTGATGCCCGCCACCACGATGTTGATCTCACCGCCGTCCTGGGTGAACTCGACGATCCGCTTGAGCGCCGCGGCCACCCAGTCCATGTTCTCGGTGCCGGAGGTCATCGAGATCCGGGCACCGGCGGACAGCGCGTACCACTCCAGCGGCACGCCCATCCGCTGCGCCAGGTCCAGCGCGGCGATCACCCGCCGGCACTCCGGCTCGGACAGCGCGCCCAGCGACTTGGTCGGGTCACCGAGCAGCACCACCCGGGTCACGCCCTGCGGGTGCCGCGGCGTCGGCGTGGTGACCACACCGGCCACGATCGCCGCCGTGTTGCGGCCCTTCGGCCGGTCCACCGGCACGAGCCGGTGGTCGGCGTCCAGGTCGTGCTCGGCGAAGTCACCGAGCAGGCCGGTCAGCTCGTACGGGTAGACCGTGTTGCGCCCGGCCGCGCGCAGCACCTTCAGCCGGTAGTCGTCAAGCGGCTCGACCGGCTCGGCCGGCGGCTCGCCCACCGTCAGCTGCGCGTGCCCGGTGACGTCGAACGTGATCCGCACGCCGACCTTGGTCAGCTCGCCGGTACGCCGGTCGCGCTGCCGCGCGATGAACAGGATCTCCTCCAGCTCGGCGCCCACTGTGGTCGGGCGTACCCGCCCGGCGATCAGCTCCATCTCCTCGCGGGTCAGCTCGCTCGGCGGCCACACGTAGACGACGATCCGGTTGGTCGGGAACCGCGACTTCGACGGCCGCCTCGACTGCGCCCGGCGGATCGAGTCGATGCAGGCCGCCACCGTGTCCTCGGTGGTCGGCAGCGCCACCAGCCGGCCGTCCTGCTCCCGCAGCCCGGTCAGGTCACGCACCTGCGCGAACGCCACCAGCCGCTGGTCGGACGGGTTCTGCCGGGCGACCGCCTGGAACAGGTAGACCTCCTCGTCCAGCGACGGCAGCCGGGTCAGGTCGAACTCGCGCAGCCGTTCCAGCTGCATCCGCTGCGCGATGTACGGGTGCAGGCCGCGGATCAGGCGCTCCTCGGCCATCCCGCCGTCCTGCGCCGGGCGGAACGTGACGTGGTGGTGCATCACCGCGCCGGCACGCCCGGCCACAGTGGTGGTGAGGCGGCGCACCTGCTGCGGCAGCGGGTGCGCGTTCACCACCTCCAGCAGGGCGGCGGCGGTGGCGTCCAGGTCCTCCGGCTGGTTCTCCCAGGCCAGGTAGACGTCCGCGTCGACGGCCTCGCAGTCCCGGGCCACCTCGGCCAGGCCGCGCAGCGCGTCGCCGAGCGCGTCGAACCGGACGGCGGCCGAGACCACGCTCGACCCGTCCCGCCCGGCCACCACGAACGTGCAGCCACCGGCGGTGCGGGTGCTGACCTCGGTGAGCGCCTTGTTGCCGTAGTAGCGGCGGGTCAGCACCTCCAGCATGGCCGCGTTGTCCACGTCGTTGCGGACCAGGCGCTGGCCGAGCAGCCGGACCAGCGGCTCGGTGCTGCGCACCATCTCGGCGATCCGCTCGGCGCGGTCCGGCGCGTCCGGCTGCGCGTCGAGGTGCCGCAGGTGGGTGCGGACCTGGGCGTAGACCCGGGCCCGGTTGCGGCGCAGCAGCGGCTGGGCGAACCAGGCGAACACCACGCCCCGGGCCAGGTCGGCGACCACCGGGAAGCGGACCTGGGTGGCCGCGACGAGCCGCTCCAGCGCGAGACCGGCCGGCTCGCGCAGCGCCTCGTCCGGCGGCGGCTCGCGCAGCCAGGAACGCAGCAGCGCGGCGATCACCGTGGCGTCGGCGGCGGCCCGCTGCTGGGCCAGGAAGATCCGGAAGACCGCGGCCTCCAGCTCGGGGGAGCGGTCCAGCTCGGTGACGCCGTAGTGGGCGAGCGCCTTGGCCAGGCGGGCCCGGAACGAGTCCGGCGAACCGGCCCGCTCGACGTCGAGGCTCTGCAGGTAGGTGTGGAAGTACTCGCGGGCGCTGTGCACGTGCCCGCCCGGCCCGTCGTCGCCGCCGGGCCGGTTACGGCTCAGCTCCGCCAGGTCGGCGAAGACGTTCACCAGTTCCAGTTCCTCGGCCAGCGGCCGGTGCCCCGCCTCGGTGGCCGCCCGCCGCGCGTCCAGGTAGTCGCCGAGCACCCGCCGCTCGTCGTGCGGGTCCACGTCGTAGCCGAGCAGCAGCGCGCACAGGTCCTCCTGGCCGCGTTCGGCCCGGGACCGCGCCGGCACGTCCGCGGGCGCCGTGGGCAGGTCCAGCTCGACAGCCGGTCCGGCCGGGCCGGCGGCCGCCTCGGTGCCCTCCTCGGCGATCGGCTCCAGGCGCAGCAGCGGCGCACCGGCCTCGACCTGGGTGCCCACCGCCACCGACGACTCCTTGAGGCGGGCCCGGAACGGCGCCCGCAGCACCGTCTCCATCTTCATCGCCTCCAGCACCAGCACCGGCGCGCCGGCCTCGACCTCCGCGCCGACCTGAAGCGGCGTGGCGACCACCAGCGCCGGCATGGGGGAGCGCAGCACGCCGCCCTCGTCGCGGCTGATCCGGTGCGTCACACCGTCCACCTCGACCAGGTGGACCGGGCCGTGGGTGTCGGTGAGCAGGCGGAACCGGGCGCCGTTGACGGCGATCTGGCCGGTGTGCCGGTCGAAGCGGTCCAGCTCGACGTCCGCGGTGCGCACGTCGCCACCGGCCTCGACACCGACCCGGAACCGGTGCGCGCCGACCCGGGCCACCCGCATCCGGTAGGTCACGCCGCGCAGCTTCAGGTCCAGCGGCCGGCCGCTGCGGTGCTGCACCTGCGGGCGTCCACCGGCCGCGGTGGACAGCAGCCGCTGCCGTTCGGCGGTCTCGTCCTCCTCGTACGCCTCGATCGCGGCGGCGGCCAGCGCGACGGCGGAGTGCCGGTGCGCGACCAGGCGGCCCTCGCCGCGTACCCGGTCGATCCAGCCGGTGTCCGCGCTGGCGTCGATCACTTCGGGCTGGTCGAGCAGCTCGAGCACGAAGCTCTTGTTCGTCGCGCCGCCGGCGATGACCACAGTGGTGTTCGCCATCGCCCGCCGCAGGCGGCCCAGCGCCTCGTCCCGGTCCCGGCCGTACGCGATGATCTTCGCGATCATGGAGTCGAAGTCGGCCGGGATGGTGTCGCCCTCGCTGACCCCGGTGTCGACCCGGATGCCGGGCCCGGCGGGCAGGTCCAGCCGGGTGATCCGGCCGGGGGAGGGCGCGAAGTCGCGGTCCGGGTCCTCGGCGTTGAGCCGCGCCTCGATCGCGTGCCCGCGCTCGACCGGCGGCTCACCGGTGAGGCGGCCTCCGCCGGCCACGTGCAGCTGCGCCTTGACCAGGTCGAACCCGGTGGTCGACTCGGTGATCGGGTGCTCGACCTGCAGGCGCGTGTTGACCTCCAGGAACGCGAACAGCCGGTCGCCCGGGTGGTAGAGGAACTCGACGGTGGCCGCGCCCCGGTAGCCGACGGCGACCGCCAGCCGCTCCGCCGACGCCTTCAGCTCCGCGGTCTGCTCCGGGCTCAGCACCGGCGACGCGGACTCCTCGATCACCTTCTGGTTGCGCCGCTGCACCGAGCAGTCCCGTACCCCGAGCGCCCACGCGGTGCCCTGACCGTCGGCGATCACCTGGACCTCGACGTGCCGGGCACCGGTGACCAGGCGCTCCAGGAACACCACGCCGCTGCCGAACGCCCGCGCCGCCTCCTGGCTGGTGCGCTCGTAGGCGTCGGCCAGCTCGGCGTCGCTGCGGATCACCCGGATGCCGCGCCCGCCGCCACCGGCTGTCGCCTTGAGCATCAGCGGGTAGCCGATCGAGGCCGCCGCGCGCAGCGCGTCGTCCAGGCTCTCCACCGCGCCGCGGCTCCACGGCGCGACCGGCACGCCGACCTCCTCGGCGATCAGCTTCGCGCCGATCTTGTCGCCGAGCTTGCGCATGGCGTCCGGGCTGGGCCCGACGAACGTCACGCCGATCTTCTCGCACAGCTCGGCGAACGCCGGGTCCTCGGCCACGAAACCCCAGCCCACCCACGCGGCGTCCGCGCCGGTCTCGACCAGCGCGCGCTCCAGGGCCTTCAGGTCGAGGTACGGGCGGGCGGACGCGGGGCCCAGGTCGTAGGCGACGTCCGCCTCGCGGACGAAGGTGGCGGTACGGTCGACGTCGGTGTACAGCGCGACGGTCTCGATCCGGCTGCCGGTCTCCGCGGCCAGTTCCCGGACCGCGTGGATGAGCCGCATCGCGGCCTCACCACGGTTGACGATGGCGACACGGGTGAACACGTGACCGTCCCCTTCGGTTGACCCACTCCTGCGCGCCGGGCGCGGCGATGCCCCCGGCTCGCCTCACCTTTCCGGCTGTGCGCGGGCGGCGCCATGTCGTAACGGCCGAAGCCTGAGCGGGGACCGTTGTAGGAACCGAACAAAAGTTTTTAGCCAGCCACTCACTACCCGCCGGTACGCGACAGGGCGCCGGACCCGAGCGGGTCCGGCGCCGTATATCGCCTGCGCTGCGTGCTCAGCCCGGGATCTCCCGGGGGTCGCGGCTGCGGGGGTACGTGTTCTTCTCGCCGATCGTGCCGTCCTGCTTCTTGATCACGTGCTCGGCGCCGCGCTCGGCCGCCATCTCCCGGCCGGCCGCCTCGGCCTCCGCCTTGGTGTCGTGGCGGCTGGTCGCGCGCTCGTTGCCCTCCGGGCGGTTCTTCCACTGCCCGTCCTGCTGGTAGGTGTCGATGTCGCCCTTCGCCATGCCGTCAGCTCCCTCGTTCGCGTGTCCGATGACAAATGTCTGCCCATGCGAGGGGAGTGCTAATCCTGACGGCGAGGGACAACCCGGGCCGGGCGGGGGAGGGACCCCGCCCGGCCCGGTGGTTCACGCGGCGGCGTGCAGGCCCTGCCAGGCGCCGTACCCGCCGAGCAGGTCGGACACGTCGGCGTGCCCGGCGTTGCGCAGCAGGCTGGCGGCGACCGAGGAGCGGTAGCCGCCGGCGCAGTGCACGACGACCGGCCGGCCGGTGGGCACCTCGCCGAGGCGGTGGGTCAGTTCGGCCAGCGGGATGTGCCGGGAGCCGTCCACCGCGCCCTGCTCCCGCTCCCCGGCGTTGCGGACGTCGAGCACCAGCGGCGCGTCCGGACCGTCGAGGGCCGCGCGCAGCTCGGTGGCGGTGACCCGGCTCGCCCGCGTCATCTCGGCGACCATCTCCAGGAAGGCGCCCTCGGGCTCGCGCAGGTAGCCGATCACCCGGTCGAAGCCGATCCGGGCGAGGCGGACGACGATCTCCTCCTCCCGGTCCTGCGGAGCCACCACGAGCACCGGCCGGTCGGGCGCGACGACACTGCCGGCGGTCTCGGCGAACCGGCCGTCGGCCGGCACGTTGAGCGCGCCGCGCAGGTGCCCGGTCGCGTACTCCTGCGGGTCGCGGGCGTCGACCACGACGGCGCCGTCGGCCCGGGCGGCCAGGAACTCGGCCGGGGTGAGCGGGCGGGCCGGCCGGGCGTGGTCGAACAGCTCCCGCGCCTTGCGGTTCAGCACCGCGTCGAAGGCGAAGTAGCCGGGCGCGGCCGGCTGCCCGCCGGTCACCAGGGCGAGGAAGCGCTCCTCGCTCATCGGCGCGCAGGCGTAGTTGGTGCGGCGCTGCTCGCCGATGGTGGACTGCCGTTCGGTGGACAGGTTCTTGCCGCAGGCCGAGCCGGCGCCGTGGGCGGGGAAGACGCGCACCTCGTCGGGCAGGCCCATCAGCTTGTGCTGCACGCTGTCGTAGAGCATGCGGCCGAGTTCCTCGGCGGTCACGCCGAACGAGGCGAGCAGGTCGGGGCGGCCCACGTCGCCGATGAACAGCGCGTCGCCGGTCAGCACGCCGTACGGGACCGGGTCGTCGGCGTGCTCGTAGACCAGGATGCTGATCGACTCCGGCGTGTGGCCCGGGGTCTCCATGATCTCCAGGGTCACGTCGCCGAGGCTGATCCGTTCGCCGTCGGTGAGCTTGCGGCTCGGGTACTCGGTCTCGGCCCGGCTCCCGTAGCCGATCCAGGCGCCGGTCGCGGCGGCCACCTCGAGGTGCCCGGCGATGAAGTCGGCGTGGAAGTGGGTGTTGACGACGCCCTCGATGGTCAGGCCGTGCGCCTTCGCGTCGGTGAGGTACTCGTCGATGTCCCGGCGCGGGTCGACGAGCACGGCCCGGCCGGTGGTCTCGTCGGCGATCAGGTACGAGGCCTGGGACAGGCAGTCGAGGTAGTACTGGGTGAACAACATCGGCAGTGCTCCTTCTCCTGGTGATGAGGGGTCTGCTCAGGCCACGTGGCCCGGCCTGCCGCCCTTGGCTCGTACCGCCAGCCCGGCGTTCGTCCACGCCCGCATGCCGCCGGTCAGGTCGTGCACCTCGTGGCCCGCCGCGGCGAGCAACTTGGCCGCCCGTCGCGACCGCGCGCCGGACCGGCAGACGGTCACCACGGGCCGGTCCGCCGGCCCCTCGGACAGCCGGTCCGCGAGCTGGCCGAGCGGGATGTGCCGGGCGCCGGGGGCGTGTCCGGCCCGCCACTCGGCGGGTTCCCGGACGTCGAGCAGCAGCGCGCCCGCGCCGGACAGCGCCGCCGCCTCCGCCGGGGTGACCCGGGCGACGCGCGGGCCGAACAGGCGGCGGAGGAAGCCGGTGCGCGGAGCGGCAGCCGTCTCCGGGCGCCCGGTCACGGCCGGCTGCCCGCGGTGACCGGGCGGCCCGAGCGCACCCAGGCCGAGGTGCCGCCGGTCACCGACAGGGCGGTGATGCCGGCGCGTTCGAGCAGTTCGGCGCCGACCCGGCTGCGTCCGCCGGCCTCGCAGATCACGTAGACGGGGCCGGTGCGGGGCACCTGCGTCATCTGGGCGGGCAGGTGACCCAGTGGCACACAACGGGCACCGGGGACGTGGCCGCCGAGGTACTCGGCGGTCTCCCGGACGTCGATGACCGTCGCCCCGTCGGCGTGGGCGGTGGCGAACGTGGTCAGGTCGACCTCGCGCATGGGCGTTCTCCTTCCGGATCAGCTATACCCCCGGGGGTATCCGCTCTCAACGGTAGCGCGGCGTCCGGCCGTCCGCCACCCCCTGCTCGTCCGGTGCGCACGTTTGCCGGAACGGCAAGGTTCCTTGCTGTCCGGTCGGCGGCGGCGCACGATGGCGGGGCCCGGACGGGAGACGCCCGGCGGCGAGGAGGCAGACATGACGGGGCACCACCACGAGCACCCGGCGGCGGACACCGACCCGGCCCGCTTCTGGGACGAGCGGTACGGCCAGCGCGACCGGATCTGGAGCGGCCGGGTCAATCCGGTCCTGGCCGAGGTGGCCGCCACGCTGCCCCCGGGCACCGTGCTCGACCTGGGCAGCGGTGAGGGCGGCGACGCGGTGTGGCTGGCGTCGCACGGCTGGCGGGTCACCGCCGTGGACATCTCGTCAGTCGCGCTGGACCGCCTCGCCGTGGAGGCCGAACGGGCCGGGGTGGCGGAGCGGATCACCACCGTCCGGCACGACCTCACCCAGGGCTTCCCGCCCGGCCGGTACGACCTGGTGTCCGCGCAGTTCTTCCAGTCGCCGCTGGTCCTGCCCCGGGAGAAGGTGCTGCCCCCGGCGGCCGAGGCGGTCGCGCCCGGTGGCCGGCTGCTCGTCGTCGAGCACGGCGCGCCGCCGCCCTGGGCCGGGCCCGACACCGGCCACCACCGGTTCGCCGAACCCGAGGAGATCCTGGCCGCGATGAACCTCGACCCGGACGGCTGGGACACCGAGCGGCTGGGCGCGGCGCGCCGTACCGCCACCGGCCCCGACGGCCAGACCGGCGAGCTGATCGACCACGTGGTCCTGGTGCGGCGCCGCTGACCCCGGTCAGGCCCGGGCCGTCGGCCGGGTCAGCAGCAGCACCAGCAGCCCGGCCGCGCACAGCGCGGTGCTCATGCCGTACGCCCACCGGTAGCCGACCTGCGCGGAGAGCCCGAGCAGCGGCCCGGCGAGCATGGCGCCGATCGGGAACGTGTTTGTGAACAGCGTGGTGGCCCGGCCCGGCTCGCCCGGCAGCAGATCCTGCACGTAGGCGATGCCGACGCCGGACACCGCGGCGATGAACAGCGCGTTCACCGGCTGCGCGAACAGCAGGAACGGCACGCTCGGCGCCAGCGCGGCGGCCGCGTAGTAGGCGACCCCGCAGGCGCCGCCGACCAGGATCAGCGGCCGCAGCCGGACCCGCGCGGTCAGCGCGCCCAGCCCGAGGATCAGCGGGATCTCCAGCGCCGCGCACAGGCCCAGCACCAGCCCGGCGCGGGAGGGGTCGTCGTTCAGTTCGGTGTCGATGAACAGCGGCATCGCCTGCACGCCGACCGTCAGCGGGCACTGGAGCAGGACGAACGCGAGCGCCGTCAGCGCCAGCCGCAGCCGGGACGCGCCGGGCGGGCCGGGCACCGCGCCGTCCGGATCGGCCGCGACCGGCCGCGCCGGCAGCGGCAGTTCCTCCAGCCGGAACGCGGCCACCAGCGCGGCCAGCGCGTACATGACGGCGGCCATGCCGTAGACCAGGCGGAAGCCGCCGACGTCGAGCAGCACCGCGGCCAGCGCCGGCCCGGCCACCCAGGCGACCGAGAAGACGGTACGCATGAGGCTGACGCCGAACGCGGCCCGCGTGGGATCGTCCCTGTCGAACAGCGCCCGGGTGTACGCGAACGACTGCGGGAACAGCGAGTTCGCCAGCGCGGTGGCGGTGGCGGTCAGCCCCAGCAGGATCCAGTAGTCGCGGACGTACGCGGTCGTCCCCGCGCCCACCACACCGGCCAGCGCGGCGCCGACCAGCAGCGCGCGCCGGATCGGCAGGCGGTCCGACAGCCGGCCGATCAGCGCGGAGGCGACCACCCCGGACAGCGGGGCGACGACCAGGAACACGGTCACCCGTACCGGACTGGCGTGGACCTCCCGGTCGAGGAACAGCGACAGGAACGGCAGCACCACGGCGGTGGACAGACCGACGGTCAGGAAGACCACACCCAGCGGGAGCAGCCGGAATCGGCCGGCGCGAACCGCCGGCCTCGTGTCCACAGCCATGCGGCGGACTGTACGCGGCGGCGGCGCGGCGGCCGACCGGGTTTCCGCAACCCGGACTAGCCGACGGCGGTGGGGGAGGGCGGAGCGCTGCCGCCCTGCGGCGCCTCGGCGGTCATCAGCCGGACGATCTCCGCCCGGTCGGCGGCCGACGGCATCCCCCACTCCGGCCGGTAGCCGAACGCCCGGTCCAGCGGGATCGACGAGGTCCGGCCGTCGAGGATCTCCACCGCGTCGGTACCGATCAGCCCGGGATGCTCGACGCCGCACGCCTCGGCCACCTTGACCAGGTCGCGGCGCAGCGTACGGATGTAGTTCGCGGCCCGCACCGACTTGCGCGCCGGGTCCAGACCCCGGGCCAGCCACGCGTTCTGCGTGGCGACGCCGGTCGGGCAGGTGTCGGTGTGGCACTTCTGCGCCTGGATGCAGCCGATCGCCAGCATCGCCTCCCGCCCGACGTTGACCATGTCGGCGCCGAGCGCGAACGCCACCACCGCGTTGTCCGGCAGACCGAGCTTGCCGGCGCCGACGAACACCACCTGCTCGTGCAGGTCGCGTTCGGCGAACGTCCGGTAGACCCGGGAGAAGCCCTGCTGGAACGGCAGCGAGACCGAGTCGCTGAAGATCAGTGGCGCGGCGCCGGTGCCGCCCTCGCCGCCGTCGACGGTCACGAAGTCCACGCCGCGCCCGGTGTCGCGCATCAGCGTGGCCAGTTCCTCCCAGAACCCCAGGTCACCGACGGCGGACTTGATGCCGACCGGCAGGCCGGTCTCGGCGGCGAGCAGCTCCACCCAGTCCAGCAGGCTGTCGCAGTCGGAGAACTCGGCGTGCCGGGACGGGCTGACGCAGTCCTGACCGGCCGGGACGCCCCGGGTGGCGGCGATCTCGGCGGAGACCTTCGCCGCCGGCAGCAGGCCGCCGAGGCTCGGCTTGGCACCCTGGCTGAGCTTGATCTCCAGCGCGCGTACCGGCGCCGACGCCACCAGGTCCCTGAGCCGTTCCAGGCTGAACCGGCCCTGCTCGTCGCGGCAGCCGAAGTACGCGGTGCCGAGCTGGAAGACCAGCTCACCGCCGTTGCGGTGGTACGGCGACAGCCCGCCCTCGCCGGTGTTCTGCAGGCAGCCGGCCAGCGCGGCGCCCCGGTTGAGCGCCTCCACCGCGTTTGCGGACAGCGAGCCGAAGCTCATCCCGGAGATGTTCACCACCGACTCCGGGCGGAACGCCCGCGACCGGCCGCGCGCCGCGCCGAGCACCTTGGCGCAGGGCAGCGTCACGTCGTGCCCAGCGGTCGGCGTCGACGGTGGCACCGCCCGGCCGAACGTGCGGTGCTTGATGATCGGATAGCCGGAGGTGTGCTCGATGTCGTTGTCGGTGCCGAACCCGAAGTAGTTGTTCTCCTGCTTGGCCGAGGCGTACACCCAGCGCCGCTGGTCGCGGGTGAAGGGCCGCTCCTCGTCGTTGCCGGCCACGATGTACTGCCGCAGCTCCGGGCCGATCGACTCGATCAGGTACCGGGCGCGGCCCAGCACGGGGAAGTTGCGGCGCAGCGCGTGGTCGCGTTGCAGCAGGTCCCGCGCCGCCAGCGCGGCGACGGCGGCGACGGCTGCGGGTACGGCTCTCTTCGCCCAGCTCATCCCGCCACTCTTTCCGGCCCGGCACCCGGTCAAACGCCTGATGGAACCCGGCCGCCCCGGGCGGTGTCATGGAAGCGGACCGACGGCGGAGGCTGCCCTGGACGACGACGACCTCGTCACCCGCGTACGCGCCGGCGACCGGGAGGCGTACGACGCCCTGGTGGCCCGGCACACCGCGTCCGCGTACCGGACGGCGGTGCTGCTCGGCGCCGGTCCGGACGCCGAGGACGTGGTCCAGGAGGCGTTCGTGAAGGCGTACCGGAAGCTGTCCCGCTACCGGGCCGAGGCGTCGTTCCGGTCCTGGCTGCTCGCGATCGTCGCCAACGAGACCCGGAACCTGCACCGGACGCGGACCCGGCGCGACGGGCTGACGCTGCGCGCGGCGGCGGCGGACCCGGTCGCGGCGGTCACCGCCGAGGACGGGCTCGACGCGGTGCTGGCAGCCGAGCGCCGGGCCGCGCTGGTCGGGGCGCTGCGCCGGCTGCCCGCCCGCGACCGCGAGGTGATCGTCTGCCGCTATCTGCTCGACCTCGGCGAGGACGAGACGGTGACGGTGCTGGGGGTGGCCCGGGGCACCGTGAAGTCCCGGACCCACCGGGCGCTGGCGAAGCTGCGGGCCCTGCTGGACCGGGAGGTGGCGCACCGTGGATGACCTGGAGCGGGAGCTGCGGGAGCTGACCGGCTGGCTGGAGCCGGCGCGGACGCCGGATCTGACCGCCCGGGTCCGGGCCCGGCTCGACGCGCCCGCGCCGCGCCGCCGGTGGCGGTACGTGCTGGCCGCCGCGCTCGCCGCGCTGCTCGTGGCGGCGCTGCCGCCGGGGCGGGCCGCGCTCGCCGACGCGGTGACCGGGCTGCTGCGGTTCTCCGGGGTCGTGGTGGACACCGCGCCCGCCCCGCCGCCGACGGGTACGCCGTCGCCGCTGCCCGCGCAGCACGAGGTCGCCCTGGCCGAGGCGCAGCGGCAGGTGCGCTTCCCGATCCGGGTGCCGGCCCGGCTCGGCGCGCCGGAACGGGTGCTGGTCGCCGATCCGGACGGCACCGGCGCGCACCGGGTCGCCAGCCTGCTCTACCGGGGCGGGACGGTCCGGCTGGACGCCTTCGACGGCTCGCTCGACATCGTGTTCCACAAGCGGTCCCTCGGGGCGGACGTGACGCTCACCCACGTCGGCGGCGAGTTCGCGATCTGGGTCGGCGGCCCGCACGCGCTCGCGTACGTGGACCGCTCGGGCACGGAACGGGTCGCCACCGCGCGGTTGTCCGCCGCCACGCTCATCTGGGAGCGGGCCGGGGTGAGCTACCGGCTGGAGGGCGACCTGACGCGCGAGCAGGCGCTCGACATCGCGTCCTCGCTTGAGTGAGTGCGGCGGGAACCTCGGGGCGCCGGGCGGTGTCCTGTCGACGAGAGTCGTCGACGGGGGAGGCCGGATGTCCGTTCCGAGAAGAGTCCTGCTGGTGCCGGTCCTGCTGCTGGCCGGGTGCACCGGCCCGGCCGCGCAGCCGGCCGGCGGGCCGGCCACGGGCACCGTGCCCGCCACCGGACCGTCCACGCCGGCGGCCTGTGCCGAACGGCTGGAGACCGGCCGGCTGCCGGGCTGGGCGGACGCCGGGTTCACCGGCGACACCCGGGTGCGGCACGTGTTCGGCGCCCGGGGCGACATCGTGGCGATCCTGTTCGCGTACCCGCTGGTGCACGCGCGCGGCGACGGCGCGAACAACAAGATCCTCTGGGTGGCACGCCCCGAGCCCGGACGGTCCGAGCCGGCCTCGCGGACGCCTCTGGTGATCACCGCGACGCGGGACGGGACGGACACCCCGGTCGTCCGGGAGGTGGCGGGCGGACCCGGGCCGTCCATCGTCGACCTGCCGTCCGCCGGGTGCTGGCGGCTGCGGCTGGACTGGTCCGGCCGCAGCGACACGATGGATCTGGTCTACCGGCCGGCGTCCGGCTGACCGGCATGGCCGCTGCCGGTCCGGGTAACGCCTCGTCATGGCGAAGTACACCGAGCCGGAACTGCGCGAGCGCCTCAAGGCCGAGATCCGGGCCTCCGACAAGGGCGGACGGCCGGGGCAGTGGTCGGCCCGCAAGTCGCAGCTGCTGACGAACGAGTACAAGAAGGCCGGCGGGGGATTCGAGGGCCCGAAGGACGCACGGCAGCGCTCGCTGCAACGCTGGGGCGGCGAGAAGTGGCAGACCCGCAGCGGTGACACGCGCGCCCGCAACGGCGGCGAAACGCGGCGTTACCTGCCCAAACAGGCGTGGGAGGAGCTGTCGGAGCCCGAACGGCGGGCCACCGACACCCGCAAGCGCCGCGCGTCGCGTTCCGGCCGCCAGTACGTGCCGAACACCGGCCCGGCGAAGCGGGCCCGCCGGGACGCCACCGCCGCCGAGCAGATCAACGAGCTGCCGGTGACCGAGGCGGTCAAGCTGGTCCGTGACCTGGACACCCGCCAGCTCGACGCGGCGCTGCGCCGGGAACGCGGCGGCAAGGCCCGCAAGACGCTCATCGGACGGCTGGAGTCGGAACTGGGCCGGCGACGGGCGGCGTGAGCGCGTAGTCCCGTGGCGCACCGCGACCGGAAGGGCCGGCCCGCGGGCCGGCCCTTCCGCGCGACGGTCAGCGGCGCGGGTGCTGCGGGATGCGCGGCAGCACGTAGGGCGGACCGGAGAAGATCAGGTCGGCCTTCAGCTCGTGGTACGCGCGCTTCGGCTGGTAGTTCTCGTCGTAGACGGTGGCCAGGCCCTCCGGCGGGTCGGAGAACGCGCCGGGCACCCAGGAGTGCTTGTCGGTGAAGCCCCAGAGCGTGAACGACAGGCAGTGCCGCTCGGCCAGGCAGGCCTGCATCAGCACGCTGAAGTTCGCCGCGGACGCCTGCAGTCGCGGGTTGATCTCCGCGGAGTCGCCGGCCTCCACCCCCTCGGTGATCTGGCTGCGCACGTCCACCTCGGTGAGGGCCGTGGCCAGCCCGAGCCCGGCGAACTTGCGCAGCGCCGCGGCCACCTGGAGCGTGCTGAAGTTGCCGTACTGGGTGCCCAGGTGGCCCTGTGCGCCCACGCCGTCGATCGGCACGCCCTTGGCCCGCAGGTCACGGGCCATGTCGTAGACGAACTGCGTCTTGTCGTCGGCCGGGTTGCCGGAGCCGAACGCCTCGATGTTGTAGTCGTTGTAGAACAGCAGCGCCTTCGGGTCGGCGGCGCGGGCCCAGCGGAACGCGTCGGCGATGTAGCCGGGGCCGAGGTTCTGCGCCCAGAACCCCTTGTAGTGCAGGGTGGACGGGGTGTCCCAGGGGTCGCTGACCGCCTCGTTCACCACGTCCCACTGCCAGATCTTGCCCTTGAAGTGGGTGACCACGGCGGTGATGTGGTCGCGCAGGATCTGGCGCAGCTCGGTCTTGCTGATCGAGCCGTCCGCGACGCCGCCGGTCAGCCACGCGGGCAACTGGTTGTGCCAGACCAGCACGTGGCCGCGGACCCGCTGGTTGTTCTTGCGGGCGAACTCGACCAGCTCGTCGGCCGGGCCCCAGTTGTAGGTGCCACGGGTGGGTTCGAGGCTCTCCCACTTCATCACGTTCTCGGCGGTGACAGTGGAGAACTCGGACGCGGCCAGCTCGCGGTAGCGCGGCTCGGAGGCGTCGTTGAGGGCGGCCATGTCCACGGCGGTGCCGACGTACAGGCCGTGGCGCTTGGCCAGCTCGCGAAGGCTCTGCGCGGCCGGGTCGTACGGGCGTCCGGCCGTCGCGGGGACGACGTTGAGGGCGGTGGCGGTCGCGACGGCGACGGCGCCGGCGGCGAGCCATCGTCTCAGCTTCATGGTCGTTCCTTTCGGGAGGGTGCGCGCGGCCCGGGGGCCGGCGGTGGCGGTGCCGGAGACGCCGCGCCGTGGAACGGTTCGGCGGGCGCCGGGGTGGACTGACGAAGCGGCTTCCGAAACTTCCGATCAACCTTCCGGAAGTAGCCCGAAACATTACGGACGCCGATAGCCGTCCGTCAATCACCTGGCGGGGAGGGTGAGCCGGCGCCTCAGCGCAGCGGGTGGCAGGAGGCCCGGACGACCAGCTCGGTGGGGAGCTGGATGTGGGTGTCCCGCTCGACGCCGGCGATGAGGTCGATCAGCAGGCGCAGCGACTCGGCGCCCATGCGTTGCAGCGGCTGCCGGATCGTGGTGAGGGGCGGGTCGACCAGCGCCGACTCGGGGATGTTGTCGAAGCCGATGACCGACAGATCCTCCGGTACGCGCAGGCCGAGACCGCGGGCCACGTCCACTGTGGAGATGGCCGAGAGGTCGTTGCCGGCGAAGATCGCGGTCGGCCGGTCGGCGAGCGCGAGCAGTTCGGCGGCCGTGCTGGCGGCGGTCTCGGTGCGGAAACCGCCCACCCGCACGAGCCGCTCGTCCACCGGCACGCCCGCGTCGGCCATCGCCTTGCGGAATCCGGCTTCGCGCAGGCGGGCCGACTCCAGGTCGGGCCGGCCGCTGATGTGCGCGATCCGCCGGTGCCCGAGCGACAGCAGGTGGTCGGTGGCCAGCACCGCGCCGGCGAAGTTGTCGGAGTCGACGGTGGGCAGGCCGGACGGGCCGGTGTGCGGGTCGACGGCCACCACGTGGAAGCCGTGCTTGGTCTCGACCACGGTCGGCGTCACGATCACCGCGCCGTCGATGAGCGTGCCGGACAGCCGCGCCAGGGAGCGCCGCTCCCACCCTATGGCCGCGCCCTCGCCGTCACCGCTGGAGTAGGCGAGCAGCTGGTAGCCGCTGCCGGCGACCTCGCGGGACGCGCCCTTGAGCAGCTCGGTGGAGAACGGCTCGAACTCGGCGACCAGGATGCCCAGCACGTTCGTGCGGTGGCTGCGCAGGCTCTGCGCGCCCAGGCTGGCCTCGTACCCGAGCTCGTGGATCACCTGCTGGACGCGCTCGACGGTGGCCTGCGCGACGCCGTACCGACCATTGACGACCTTCGATACAGTTGCCACCGAGACGCCGGCCGTACGTGCCACGTCCGACATCTTGACGCGCTCCTGGAACACCACGCCGACGATGATAGAGGGCTCTCCCAGGGGGATCGAAGACGATGTCGAAAACGTTATCGATACCGATTGACTTCACGTTACGGCCCTGTAAAACTCCCCGGCAGGTAACCCGACTGAGTGGTCGAGGAGACATCTATGGTGATGAAGCGCCGTGCTGGCGCCGTCCTGGCACTGTTTGTGACAAGCGCTCTGCTGGCCTCCGCGTGCAGTGGTGGTGGCGACGAGGAGAAGGCCGCCGAGAGTGAGCTGTACAAGAACCCGGTGACGTTGACCTGGTGGCACAACGCGTCGCAGGACGGGCCCGGCAAGACGTACTGGGAGAAGGTCGCCAAGGACTTCTCCGCGGCCCACCCGACCGTCAAGATCGAGATCGAGGCGATCGAGACGAACCAGCTCCAGCGCACCCGGCTCCCCGCCGCGCTGCTGAGCAACGACCCGCCGGACATCTTCCAGGCGTGGGGCGGCGGCGAGATGCGCGAGCAGGTCGAGGCCGACTACCTCAAGGACATCACCGACCAGGTGAAGGGCGAGGTGGCCGACATCGGCAGCGCCGCCGAGATCTGGCAGGTGGAGGGCAAGCAGTACGGCCTGCCGTTCCGGATGGGCATCGAGGGCATCTGGTACAACAAGGACATGTTCGCGAAGGCGGGCATCACGGCGCCGCCGACCACCTTCGACGAACTCAACACCGCTGTCACCAAGCTCAAGGCCATCAACGTCGTCCCGATCGCACTCGGCGCCGGGGACAAGTGGCCGGCCGCGCACTGGTGGTACAACTTCGCGTTGCGTGCCTGCTCGGTCGACACGCTGAAGAAGGCCTCCAAGGACCGGACCTTCGACGACCCGTGCTTCGTCAAGGCGGGCCAGGACCTGAAGACCTTCATCGACACCAAGCCGTTCCAGAACAACTTCATCGCCACGCCGGGTCAGAACGACCCGACCAGCGCCAACGGCCTGCTCGCCAACGGCAAGGCCGCGATGGAACTGATGGGCGACTGGAACCGCGGCACGCTGGACACCGTCGCCACGGACAAGGCGGCCCTGGGCAAGTTCCTCGGCTGGTTCCCGGTGCCGGCGATCTCCGGCTCCGCCGGTGACCCGAAGGCGGCCCTCGGCGGCGGCGACGGCTTCGCCTGCGCCAAGAACGCCCCGGCCGAGTGCGTCGAGTTCCTCAAGTACATCGTCAGCCCCGAGGTGCAGAAGGGCTACGCCGCCACCGGCACCGGCCTGCCGGTCGCCAAGGGCGCTGCCGACGGCGTCACCGACCCGGCGCTGAAGTCCATCCTGGAGGCCACCTCCTCGGCCACCTACGTGCAGCTCTGGCTGGACACGGCCTTCGGCAGCACCGTCGGCACCGCGATGAACGACGCGATCGTCGCGATCTTCGCCGGCAACGGGACACCTGAGAAGGTCGTCTCGGCCATGAAGGCGGCCGCAAGCAAGTGACGTCCGCATCGCAGACCCGTACGCCCGCCGTCGGCGCGCAAGCGCCGCCGGCGGGCCTCCGGCCCGGCGCACGGGCCGCCTCCCGCCGCGCCGAGACCCGTCGCAAGTGGTACGAGATCATCGGCCTGACCACGCCCGCGATCGTCATCTACGTGATGTTCGTGCTGGTGCCGATGGGCTTCGCGTTCTACTACAGCCTGTTCCGCTGGCGCGGCGTCGGCCCGCCCACCGAGTACGTCGGCTTCCGCAACTACACGCTCGCCTTCCAGGACCCGATCTTCCTCGACGCGCTGCGCAACAACGCGATCATCGTGTTCGGGTCGCTGCTGATCCAGGGCCCGGTCGCGCTGGGCATCGCCCTCCTGCTCAACCGCCGCTTCCGCGGGCGCTCGGCGTTCCGCCTGCTGGTGTTCGTGCCGTACGTGCTGGCCGAGGTCACCGTCGGCATCATGTGGAAGCTGATCCTGACCGAGAACGGCACGCTCGACGCGCTGCTGCAGTCGATCGGGCTGGGCGGCCTGGTGCAGGCGTGGCTGGCCGACCTGGACGTGGTGATCTGGACGCTGCTGTTCGTCCTCACCTGGAAGTACGTCGGCTTCGCCATCATCCTGCTGCTCGCCGGCCTGTCGAACGTGCCGCAGGAGCTGAACGAGGCCGCGGAGATCGACGGCGCGAGCTGGTGGCAGATCCAGCGCCACGTCACGCTGCCGCTGCTCGGCCCCACCATCCGGATCTGGATGTTCCTGTCGATGATCGGCTCGCTGCAGGTCTTCGACATGGTCTGGGTGACCTCGGTGGCGGCGGTGCGCTCGCTCGGCGCCTCGGCCACCATGGCGACGTACATGGTGGACAACGGCTTCTTCGCCCGGCTCTGGGGCTACGGCAACGCGGTCGCCGTGATCCTGTTCGCCATCTCGTTCGTCGCGGCGCTGCTGTTCCAGCGTTTCCTGCTCCGCCGGGACATCGAGGGCGCCATCACCCGGAAGGGGAAGTGACAGTGGCCATGAACTCCGTATCCGCCCCCTCGGCCGGGCGCCGGCCGGTGCAGTGGAGCTCGCCGCTGACGTACGCGATCGCGCTCGCGGTCGCGGCCGTGTCGATCGCACCCGTGGTGTACGTCGTCGTCGGCGGTTTCCGGACCACGCCGCAGATCGTGGACGACCCGGCCGGCCTGCCGGACCCGTGGGTCTGGGACAACTACTACCGGGTGCTGACGCAGAGCGACTTCTGGATGCAGGCGTTCAACAGCGCGGTGGTCGCCCTCGGCACCACGCTCGGCGTGGTGGTGCTCGGCATGGCCGCCGCGTTCGTGCTCGCCCGCTACACGTTCCGGGGCCGCGAGGGGCTCTACACCTTCTTCACCCTCGGCCTGCTGTTCCCGGCCGGCGCGGCGATCCTGCCGCTGTACCTCATGCTGCGCGACCTGAACCTGATCAACTCCTACTACGCGGTGATCCTTCCGCAGGTGGCCTTCTCGTTGCCGCTGACGATCGTCATCCTGCGGCCGTTCCTGTCGGCCATTCCGCGGGAGCTGGAGGACGCGGCCGCCATCGACGGCGCCGGCCGGCTCGGCTTCCTCTGGCGGATCGTGCTGCCGCTGTCGCGGCCCGCGGTCGTCACCGTCGGCATCCTCGCGTTCGTGGCGAGCTGGAACGCGTTCCTCCTGCCGCTGCTCGTCCTCGGGGACGTCAACCTGCACACCCTGCCGCTGGGCGTGCAGAACTTCTCCAGCCAGTACACCACCGACACCGCGGGAGTCCTCGCCTTCACGTCGCTGGCGATGTTGCCGGCGCTGCTGTTCTTCACCCTGGCGGAGAAGCAGATCGTGGGCGGTCTCCAGGGCGCGGTCAAGGGCTGAGCGGCGGCGGCACCAGCACAACCAGTGGAAAGGCACACCATGACAGAGGTCCACGCGGTGGTGGACGGGCCGGTACCGGCTCAGGCAGGTTCGGACCACGACCGGCCGGACGGACACGACGCCGAGACGCGCGTACGGGAACTGCTCGCTCGGATGACGATCGAGGAGAAGGTCGCGCAGCTCGTCGGGTTCTGGGAAAAGGAGGACGGTGAGGCGGTCGCGCCCCTGCAGGGCGAGTTCGCCGACAGCGGCCGGCTCGAGGACTTCTCCCGGCACGGGCTGGGTCACCTGACCCGCGCCTACGGCACCCGCCCGGTCGACGCCGCCGCCCGCGCCGCCTGGCTGTGGAAGTTCCAGCGGGACCTGGTGACGGGCACCCGGCTGGGCATCCCGGCCATCGTGCACGAGGAGTGCCTGACCGGCCTGTCGGCGTGGAAGGCGGCGACCTTCCCGACGCCGCTGGCCTGGGGTGCCGCGTTCGACCCGGAGCTGGTCACCGAGATGGCGGCGGCGATCGGGGCCTCGATGCGCGCGCTCGGCATCCACCAGGGACTGTCCCCGGTGCTGGACGTGATCCGGGATCCCCGCTGGGGCCGGGTCGACGAGTGCATCGCCGAGGACCCGTACCTCGTCGGCACCATCGGCACCTCGTACGTGCGGGGACTCCAGTCGCAGGGCGTGCTCGCGACGCTGAAGCACTTCGCCGGCTACTCCGGCTCGCGGGCCGGGCGCAACTTCGGCCCGGTGCACGCCGGTCCCCGGGAACTCGCCGACGTGCTGCTGCCGCCGTTCGAGATGGCGATCCGCGATGGCGACGCGCGCAGCGTCATGCACTCGTACGCCGAGATCGACGGCGTGCCGGTCGCCGCCGATCCGACCATGCTCACCGATCTGCTGCGGGAGCGGTGGGGCTTCGACGGGACGGTGGTGGCCGACTACTACGGCGTCGCCTTCCTCAACCTGCTGCACCACGTCGCGGCCGACAACGCGGACGCGGCGGTGCAGGCGCTGGGCGCGGGCCTCGACATCGAGCTGCCCACCGGCGACGCCTTCCTGACCCTGACCGAGTCGGTGCGGGCCGGCCGGGTCGACGAGGCGCTGGTCGACCGGGCGGTGCTGCGCGTCCTGCGCCAGAAGCAGGAACTCGGGCTGCTCGACGCCACGTTCGACGACGAGCCGCCGGGCGCGATCGACCTCGACTCGCCGGAGCACCGGTCGATCGCGCGCCGGCTCGCCGAGGAGTCGGTGGTCCTGGTCGCCAACGAGGGCGTGCTGCCGCTGCCGGCGGGCCGCCGGGTGGCGGTCGTCGGGCCGAACGCGGACCGGCAGGGCGCGCTGTTCGGCTGCTACTCGTTCCTGAACCACGTGCTGGCCCACCACCCGGGCGTGGAGACCGGCTTCGAGGTGCCGACCGTCCTGGAGGCGGTGCGCGCCGAGTTCGGCGCCGACTCGGTCACCTTCGCGGCCGGCTGCGAGGTGGACTCGGCGGACCGGTCCGGGTTCGACGAGGCGGTCGCCGCCGCGTCCGCCGCCGACGTGGCGGTCCTCGTGGTCGGCGACCACGCCAGCCTGTTCGGCCGCGGCACCGTCGGCGAGGGCTGCGACCGGGACGACCTGGAGCTGCCCGGCGTGCAGCGTCAGCTCGTCGAGGCGGTGCTGGACACCGGCACCCCGGTCGTCCTGGTGCTGCTCACCGGCCGCCCGTACGCGCTCGGCTGGGCGCTGTCCCGGTGCGCGGCGGTGGTGCAGACGTTCTTCCCGGGTGAGGAGGGCGCCGGGGCGATCGCGGGCGTGCTCTCCGGGCGGGTCAACCCGTCCGGCCGGCTGCCGGTCACCCTGCCCGGCTCGGCCGGCGCGCAGCCGTACTCGTACCTGCACCCCGAGCTGGGGGAGGGCATGAACGGCACGAACCTGCCGGCGACGCCGGTGGCGCCGTTCGGGCACGGGTTGTCCTACACCACGTTCGCGTACACCGACCTGACCGTGCCGGCCGAGGTGCCGACCGACAGGCCGCTGAAGGTGTCGGTGCGGGTGACGAACACCGGCCCGGTCGCCGGTGACGACGTGGTGCAGCTCTACGGCCGCGACCTGGTCGCCTCGGTGACCCGGCCGGTGGCGCAGCTGCTCGGCTACCGGCGGGTGCGCCTGGAGCCGGGCGCCTCGGTGACCGTCGAGCTGACCGTGCCGAACACGCGGCTGGCCTTCACCGACCGCACGCTCACGCGCGTGGTGGAGCCCGGAGAGGTCGACGTCTGGGTGGGCACGAGCGCCCGGCGCGACGTCCAGGCGCGGACGACGCTGACCGGCGACACCGTCGCGATCACCGCGGAGTCGCCCCGCTGGACGACGACCGACCTTCGCTGAGCCGGGTCCGCCGGTCGTCCACGGGGCGACCGGCGGACCCTTTCATCTCATATTGGCGTTATGTCGTTTTTGGCTCAGTAGGCTCCAGGATGTCATCCAGCCCCGGCTGGATCCCGGTCGCCGGCACCCACAGGGATGCGTGAGTCACGATGATGGACGCGGACACCATGGTCCTGCCCCGGCTCGGGGACGCCGTGGTCGAGGACCCGTGGGGCGAGGACCGGCCGCGCCGGGCCGCCGCCCGCGCCGCTACCGCCGCGAGGCGCTGGCGGATCGCGGCGTGGCTGCTGCCGGCGGCCCTCACGGGTGCGCTCGGCGCCGCCCGGATCACCGCGTCGGCGCCGAGCGCCGGAGAAGTCGCGACGCGGCGCGCGGCCACGTCGTCGTGGCCCGGGATCGGCGCCGCGCTGACCGGCGACGAGGTCGCGCTCGGGCCGTACCACCTTCTCCTGCGTGCCTGGGCGGCGCTGTTCGGCGCGGCGGACCTCGCGCTGCGCGTACCGTCGCTGCTGGCCATGATCGGGGCCGCGGCGCTCGTCGGCGCGCTCGCCGCCCGGATCGCCACGCCCGCCGCCGGCCTGGCCGGCGGGGCGATCTTCGCGGTGCTGCCGACCTCGATCCGGTACGCGCAGGAGGCGCAGCCGTACGCGCTGGCGGTGTTCGCCGCCGTGCTCGCCACCTGGCTGCTGGTGCCCGCGCTGGACCGGCCGGGCCCGCGGCGCCTCGTGCCCTACGCGGGCGCGGTGCTGCTGCTGGGCCTGTGCCAGCCGGTGGCGTTGCTGCTGCTCGCCGGCCACGGCTGGATCGTGCTGGCGTTCCGTCGCCGCGTCGCCGTCAGATGGCTGGCCGCGGTGGTCCTCGGGCTGATCCCGGTCGCCGCGCTGCTCGCCTCCGGCCTGCGCGACGGCGGTCATCTGGCGTCCGGCGTGCGACCCGGCGCCGCCGTGCTGGCGGCCACGCCCGGCGACCTGTTCGGCGTCGCCGCGCTCGGGGGCGTGCTGGCCGGGCTGGCGTTGTTCAGCCTCCCGCTGCGGTACGCCGCCGCGATCTGCACCGCCTGGGCGCTGGTGCCGGCGCTCGGACTGCTGGCGCTGGCACAGGCCGCGCCGGTCTGGTCGGCGGCGAACCTGCTGTTCACGGTGCCGGCCTGGGCGGTGCTCGGCGGGGTCGCCCTGTCCCGGGCGCGAGTCGCCGGGGCCGTCGCCGTGCTGGCTCTCGTCGCGCTGCTCGCCGTGGCGGCCCAGCTTCCCGGCTGACCGCGTGACCCGTCGACGATTGGGCGATGTCTGCCTGATTCGCACTTTTTGCGGTTGATTGTCGGCTTAGCATTCGGTCGGCTCCAGAGCCTGCAGACCATGGGGGAAACGTGGCCGTCGCCGCCGATACACGCCCGTCCCGCGCCACGACGGCCGGGCCGCCGGGTGCCCGCCCGATCGCACCCGTCCCGCCCGGGACGCCGGCCGATCCGGACCGCCGGCAGCGCAACGTCCGCGCCCGCCTCGCGTACGCCCGTTGCGGTGCCACCGCCGGCCCGCTGCGACCGCCCCGCCGCCCCGACGCGGCGGTCGAGTTCCGCCCCACCGCCTCGGTCGCCGCGCGGCTGGTGCTGACGCTGCTGGTGCTCGTCAACAGCGCCGCCGGCCTGGTCTTCGTCGGCTGGCTGCTGCTGCCCCAGCACGTGCCCGGGCCCGGCGTCGTCGGCCTCGGCGGCTGGCAGACCGTCGTCGCCCGGCTGGCGTTCTGCGTCGTCGTCGGCGTCGAACTGATCCGCCTGGCGCAGAACGTGGTGGTCTGGGTCTTCGCCTACCACGCCCGGGACCCGGTGCCGGTCGACCCGCCGGTCGGCCTGCGGGTCGCCCTGCTCACCACGATCGTGCCGAGCAAGGAGCCGATCGAGGTCGCCGAGCGGACACTGCGCCGGCTGCGGGAGATCGTCTACTGCGGGCACGTCGACGTGTGGATCCTCGACGAGGGCGACGACCCGGCGGTCCGGGCGATGGCCGCGCGGCTGGGCGTCCGCCACTTCACCCGCAAGGGCCGGCCCGAGTACAACCGGCCCGGCGGCGAGTTCCGGGCCCGGACCAAGTCCGGCAACCACAACGCCTGGCGGGCCGAGCACGAGCACCGCTACGACGTGGTCGCGAACGTCGACCCGGACCACGTGCCGCTGCCGAACTTCCTGGAACGCACGCTCGGCTACTTCCGCGACCCGGACGTCGCGTTCGTGGTGACCCCCCAGGTGTACGGCAACATGCACCAGAACTTCGTCGCCCACGGCGCCTCGGTGCAGCAGTACCTCTACAACGGGCTGATCGCCCGCGGCGGCAACGGCCTGGACGCGCCGCTGCTGACCGGCACCGGACACCTCTACCGCCCGGCGGCCTGGCGGACCATCGGCGGCTACCAGGACTCGATCATCGAGGACCACCTCACCAGCATCCGCGTGCACGCGGCCGTGAACCCGGCCACCGGCAACCGGTGGAAGGGCGTCTACACCCCGGACGTGGTGGCGCTCGGCGAGGGACCGACCTCCTGGGCGGACTACTTCAACCAGCAGAAGCGCTGGGCGGCCGGGATCTGCGAGATCCTGCTCCGCCGCGAGCTGCGTACGCCGCGCGACCTGCCGTCCCGCCGCCGCTGGCAGTACCGCCTGCTCCAGTTCTACTACCCGAGTGTGGCGGTGAGCCTGCTGCTCGGTAACGCCGCCACCGCGCTCTACCTGCTGACCGGCGTCGACGCGGGCCGGCTCGACCCGCAGGTCTGGGCGACGCTGTGGGGCTCCACCATCGGCACCTGGTTCCTGCTGTGGCTGTGGCTGCGCCGGTTCAACATCGCCCCGCACGAGCGGGAGGAGGTGGGCATGGTCGGCATGGCGCTCGCCCTGTTCGCCGGGCCGGTGTACGTGGCCGCCGCGGTGGGCGCGCTGCTGCGCCGCAAGCTCGGCTTCGTGGTCACCGCCAAGGGTGCGCTGCGCACTGTCGAGTCGGCGCGTACGTTCCGGCTGCACCTGTGCTGGGCGCTCGCCGCCGCCGGGCTGCTCGCGGCGAGCTTCGCGCTGGATCACGACTACCCGCTGCTGCGGGTCTGGCCGGTGCTGACGCTGCTGACCGGGCTCGCCCCGCCGCTGATCTCCTGGGTGGAGAGTCTGCGGGCCCGCCGGGACCGGGCCGCCGAACCGGCCCGGGAACCGCAGGTGGTGCCCCGGACCGTGACCGAGGGCGGTGTGCCGTGCTGAGGCCGACGCTGCCCCGGATGGGCCTGGCGCTGGCCGGGTTGCTGCTGCTCGCGTACGCCTTCGTGGTGGCGCCGGGCGCGTGGCGCGACCCGGGCACCGACGCCGCGGCGCGGCGGCCCGCCCCTGCCACGCCGCAGGCGAGCACCGACGTGCCGGCGGCGGCCGTGCCGAGCCCGCACGGTGGCCCGTTCCCGCCGGCCGGGCAGGCGTTCTTCGGCGTGATGACCGACAAGGGACCGTACGACTTCGCGCCGGTCGACAGGTTCGCCGAGGCGGCCGGGCGCGCGCCGCAGGTGATGCTCTTCGGCGCGGACTGGGCGTCGGCCGCGTTCGACCGGAGCCTGTTCGACCGGATCGCCGAGCGGGGCATGATGCCGATGCTCGGCTGGGAGCCGTGGGACCACACCGTCGACAAGGCGGCCCGCCGCACCGAGCTGACCGACAGGCAGATCGACCGGCTGCGCGCCACCCAGCCGGACTACCGGCTGTCCCGGATCGCACGCGGCGACTTCGACGCGTACCTGCGCTCCTGGGCCGACGGCGTCCGGTCGCTGGGCTACCCGGTCGCGATCCGCTTCGCGCACGAGATGAACGGCGACTGGTACCCCTGGTGCGAGCGGGCCAACGGCAACCGCCCCGGCGACTACGTCCGCGCCTGGCGGCACGTGCACGACGTCTTCGCCGAGGCCGGCGCCACGAACGTCACCTGGGTGTGGAGCCCGAACGCCCGCTGGGACAAGACGACCGCCGGGGTCACCGGGCTCTACCCGGGCGACGAGTACGTCGACTGGGTCGGCGTCACCGGCTACTACGGCAGTGGCGCGTTCACCAAGACGTACTGGTCGTTCGACCAGATCTTCGGCCCGACGATCGCGGAGATCCGCAAGGTCACCGGCAAGCCGCTCGTGGTCACCGAGACCGGCGCGGCCGACGCCGCCGGGCACAAGGCGCGGTGGATCCGGGACACGTTCCGCGCCCTGCCCCGCTATCCGGGCCTGATCGGGCTGATCTGGTTCGAGGTGGACAAGGAGAAGGACTGGCGTATCGCCGGCTCACCGGCGGCGGCGACCGCGTTCGCCGAGGCGGTGGCCGCCGAGCGCTACGACGTCACCTGGTCGCCGGCGGTACGGCCGCGTACCGGGCCCTGATCCGGCTCAGACCAGCGTGCGGACCGCCCGCAGCGCCGCCTCCACGTCCTGCTCGCCGTTGGCGATCGTCGCGCCGAATCGCAGGTACGACGGCCGGTAGGGGGTGCTGCTGGCGATCACGCCGGCCGACCGCAGCCGGTCCACCGCCCGGTCCGCCGGCACGCCCGGCACCTCGCAGCAGACCACCCCGGCGGACAGGTCGGCGGCGCGCGGCGTGACCAGCCGGACGCCCCGGATCCCGGCCAGCCCCTCCTTGAGCCGGTCGGCCAGCTCCCGGGTGCGTTCGGCGACCCGGGCCGGGCCGATGCGCCGGTGGAACGCGAACGCGTCGGCGAGCGCCCACCGGTGCTCGAAGCTGTGGTAGCCGCCGGGTGTGTGCGCCGCGCCCGGCGGCACGGGCTGCCCGCCGGTGCCGCCGGCGAGCCAGCGACCGATGCCGCGCCTGTCGAAGCTGGGGATCACCGGTGTCATCCGGGCCCAGGCCCGCTCGGCGGCCCAGACCAGGCCGGTGCCGCGCGGCCCGAGCAGCCACTTGTGGCAGCCGGAGACGAGCACGTCGCAGCCGAGCTGCTCCGGTGTGGACGCGTCCGCGCCGAAGCCGTGCACCGCGTCGAGGCAGAGCAACGCCTCCGGGCTGCGCTCGCGGACCGCCTCGGCCAGCCGGCGTACCGGCAACTTCACGCCGGTGCTGGAGTGCACCCAGGTCAGCGCCACCACCCGGGTACGGGGCGTGAGCGCCGCGGTCAGGCCGGCGACCATCTCGTCCGCCGTGGCCGTGGCCGCGTCCTGGTAGAGGCGGGCCCGGCGCACTGTCACCCCGTCGCGTTCGGCGCGCAACCGCAGCGCCTCGTGCGTGGCGTAGAAGTCGTGCTCGGTGGTCAGCACCTCCTCGCCCGCTCGCAGCCGGATCGCGCTGTAGACCAGGCCGAGGCCCATGGTGGTGGAGTCGGTGAGCGCGATCTGCTCCGGCCGGGTGCCGAGGTGCCCGGCCGCCGCGTCCAGCACCGCGCGGTCCAGCCGTTCCTCGTGGAGCCCCAGGTAACCCGAGGCGTCCCGGTCGAGACCGGCGCGGTGGACCGCCACGGCGGCCCGTACCGGTGCCGGGTGCGGGGCGAAGACGAACGTGGCCAGGTGTGCCCGGGAGGGGTCGAGCGCGAACTGGGCGCGGACGCTGTCCCAACTGGCCGGATCCAGGGCGGGAGCGTCGTCCGGCGCCGCGGTCCCGCCCGCCGGGCGGTCCGGCTCGCAGCCGGTGGCCAGGCCGGTGACGCCTGCCGCCGCTGTCGCGCCGAGCAGGTGCCGCCGGGTCAGGTGCCGTCGCGTCGGGTGCATGGGGCAATCGTCCGCCGTGCATGTCACGGCCGGGTCACCGCCGGGGGACCGGTGATTTCACCGATGCGCACCGGCGGCAGGGCATCGATGCTGACGCATGTCGATGTAATTCCGGCGCAAGGAGTGACCGACGTGCCCACCACCACCCGTTCCCGTACCCCCGTCCGTGCCCTCGCCCGCCTCGCCGTGGCGGCACTGCTCGCCACCGGCGGCGCCCTCGCCGTCCCGGCCGCGGCGAGCGCGGCAAGCCCCTACGAGCGCGGCCCGGCGCCCACGAGCGCCATCCTGGAGGCCAGTCGCGGCCCGTTCGCCACCTCGTCGATAAACGTCTCCTCGCTGAGCGTGACCGGCTTCGGTGGCGGCGTCATCTACTACCCGACCAGCACCGCCGAGGGCACCTTCGGCGCGGTCGCCATCTCGCCCGGCTACACCGCCTCCTGGTCCAGCCTGAGCTGGCTCGGCCCGCGGATCGCCTCGCACGGCTTCGTGGTGATCGGCATCGAGACCAACACCCGGCTGGACCAGCCGGACAGCCGGGGCCGCCAGCTCCTGGCCGCGCTGGACTACCTGACCCAGCGCAGCTCGGTGCGGGGCCGGATCGACTCGTCCCGGCTCGCCGTGGCCGGGCACTCGATGGGTGGCGGCGGCAGCCTGGAGGCGGCGGCGGCGCGGCCGTCGTTGCAGGCCGCCGTCCCGCTCGCACCGTGGAACCTGGACAAGACCTGGTCCGAGGTACGGGTGCCGACGCTCATCATCGGCGGCGAGACCGACAGCGTGGCGCCGGTGGCGACCCACTCGATCCCGTTCTACAACAGCATCCCGGCGTCGTCCGAGAAGGCGTACCTGGAGCTGGACGGCGCGAGCCACTTCTTCCCGCAGACGACGAACACGCCGACGGCGAAGCAGATGGTGGCCTGGCTGAAGCGGTTCGTCGACGACGACACCCGTTACGAGCAGTTCCTCTGCCCCGGCCCGAGCGGGTCGGCGATCCAGGAGTACCGCAACACCTGCCCGAGCGCCTGATCCGGTCCGCTCCCGGGGTGGTCGCCGTGGCGACCACCCCGGGAGCGTGTCCGCCTCTTTTCCGACGGGTTGCCCATCTGTGACACTGCATGCATGGTTTCTGCATCGACAGTGCATATAGACCTGTGGGGCCGGGACGACGAGTGCGACGCGATCCGCCGGCTCCTCGACCACGACGACGGCGGCGCGCTGCTGTTCCACGGGCCACCCGGCTCCGGGCGCACCGCCCTTCTGGCGTACGCCCGCAGGTGGGCGGGACAGCGCGCGGTGCTGGCCGGCGCCGGCGTGGCCGACGAGGCGACACTGCCCTACGCCGGGCTGCACCGCCTGCTCGACCCGGTGCTGGACGCGGACACCGCACTCCCGGTGCGGCAACGCCGGCTGTTGCGCCGCACGCTCGGCGGCGACGGGTGCCCGGCCGAGCAGCGCCTGGCCCTGGCCGCGGCGGTGCGGTCACTGCTCGCCGCCGCGGCGGCGGACCGGCCGCTGCTGTGCACGGTGGACGACCTCGACATCGGCGATCCGCAGAGCGCCTGGACACTGGCGGTGGTGGCGCGCCGGCTGCGCCGGCTGCCGGTGGCGATGCTGCTGACCGCCACCGCACCGGCCACCGTCGACGGCGTACCCGCCCACCGGCTGCGCCCGCTGGACGCCCACGAGTGCCACGCCATGCTCGCCGGCCTGCGGGAGCGGCCACCCGTGGCGGTGGCCACGGCGCTGGCCGCGCTCAGCCGAGGCAGCCCGGCGGCGCTGGCCGACCTGGCCGGCACGCTCACCGCCGCCCAGTGGCGGGGTGAGGCGCCGCTGCCCGACACGCCGCCGGTGGACGGCGTACTCGCCGCCGCGTACCGGGCCCGCCTGGACCGGCTGCCCGTCCCGACCCGGCGGATGGTGCTGCTCGCCGCGCTCGACCCCGGCGACGACCCGGCCACGCTGGTCCGCGCCGCGTGGGCGGCCGGACTGACCGTCGAGGCGCTCGCCCCCGCCGAAGCGGCCGGCCTGCTGCGCACCGGGCCGGGCGGGGTGACGTTCCCGCACCCGCTCGCCCGCACGATGATCACCGCAGTCGCGCCGCTCGCCGACCTGCGCTCGGCGCACCTGCTGCTGGCCGGCACGCTCGCCGAGGGCACGCTGGGCCGGGCGCTGCGCCACGCCATCGCCGCCGACTGTCCGGCCGACATGCTCGCCGCCGAGTTGAGCGCGGCGGTCGACGAGGTGCCGGACCGCGCCGCCGCGGCGGTCGTGCTGCGCCGGGCCGCCGAGCTGAGCCCCGACCCCGGGCGCGCGGCCGAGCTGACCATCGCGGCGGCGCGGTGCGCCTGGACCGCCGGCGACCCGGAGCAGGCCCGAGGGCTGCTACGGCGCCTGACCGCCGGACCGGCGCCCGGTCGGGCCGACCTGCTCCGCGGCGAGATGCAACTGCGCTGCGACGCGCCCGCCGCCGCGGTCGCCACGCTGCTGGCCGCCGCCGACGCGGTCGCGCCGGCCGACCGGCGGGCCGCGCTGCTGGCGCTGGTCCGGGCCGGCGAGGCCATCTGCGTCACCGGCGACCAGTACCGGTACGCCGAAGTGGCCCGCCGGGCCGAGGCGCTGCGTCGGCCCGGCGACCCGCCCGAACTCGACCTGCTGGCCACGTTCGCCGCCGGTGTCGGGGCGACGCTGCGGGGCGACCACGCCCGTGGCGGTCCGGCGCTGCGCCGCGTCGTCGTCCTCGGCGGCCGGCTGGCCGGTCCCGCGCTCACCCCGGGCGCGCTCGTCTGCGCCGCCGCGGCCGCACTGCTCGTGGCCGTGGACGGTCCCGCGCACCGGCTCGCCGGCCGGGCGGTCGAGCTGGCCCGCTCGCGCGGCGAGCTGTCCCTGCTGCCCCGGGCGCTGGAGCTGCGAGCAGTCGCCGAGTACTGGCTGGGCCGGCACGAGGCGGCGGCGGAGACCGCCCGCGAGGGCGTGCGCGCCGCCCGCGCCACCGGCCAGCACGTCTGCGCCCAGGTGCACCTCGGCATCCTCGCCGTGCTGGCCGCGGTCCGCGCCGACCGGGACGCCGCGCTGGCCCGGATCGCCGAGATCGGGGACGGGGCCGCACCGGGAAGCCGGCCGGACGCGTACGCCCGCTGGGCGCTCGGCGTGCTGGACCTGATCGACGGCCGGTACGCCGACGCGGTGGCCCGGCTGTCCGCGCTGGCCCGTACCGGCACCGGCCGGGGCCAGGTGCTGGTCCAGGTGATGGCCACGCCGTACCTGGTGGAGGCCGCCGCCCACGACGGCGGGCGGCCGGCCGCCGCGCTCGCCGTGTTCGACCACTGGGCCAGCAGCACGGCGAGCCCGTCGCGGCGGGCGCTGGCCGCGCGCTGCCGGGCGCTGCTCGCACCCCGGGGCGGCCCGGAGGCCGAACGGGAGTTCCACGCGGCGCTGCGGCTGCACCCGGCCGACACCGACCGGTTCGAGCGCGCCCGCACCGAGCTGCTGTTCGGTCGCGAGCTGCGCCGCCGGCGCCGCCCCCGGGACGCCCGGGCGCACCTGCACCGGGCCCGGGAGGCGTTCACGCTGCTCGGCGCCACCGTGTGGGCCGAGCGGGCGGGGGAGGAGCTGCGCGCGGCGGGGGAGTCGGTCGGGCCGGTGCGGCGCGGCCCGGAGCAGATGCTGACCGGGCAGCAGTTGCACATCGCCCGGCTGGTCGCGGAGGGGGCGACCAACCGGGAGATCGCCACCCGGATGTGCCTGTCCACCCGGACCGTCGACCACCACCTGCGCAACGTCTTCCACCGGCTGGGCGTGCGCTCGCGTACCGAACTGGCCCGCCTGCTGTCCTGACCGCCCGCCGTCCTCGGCCCGCGTGGTGTCGGCCGCCGGGCCGGGCGCGCCGCCGGGATCAGCGCAGTGCGGCCACCGCGGCGTCCGCGCCGCCGCGCCAGAGCACGCCGGCCTCGGTGAAGCCGGCCGCGCGCAGCGCGTCCAGGTGCCATGCCGCGGGCGGGTTCCACTCCGGGCTGTGCCCGGTCGGGTAGATCTGCCGCCGCTTCTCCACGAGCGGGCCGAGCACCGGGTCGTCGGCCGCCTGCGCCCACCAGTCCGGCCAGGACAGCGCCGCGCCGGCACGGTGCCGGGCGTCCCGGCGCGCCCGCGCGCGCTCGCCGAGCCGTGCGGTGAGCGTCGGCATCGCGTCGTCGGGCATGTGGTCGGCGTTGACGAACACGCCGCCGGGGCGCAGCACGTCGCGGATCTCGCGGTAGAGCTCGGTCAGGCGCGGACCGTCCACCCAGTGCAGCGCGGTGGCGGTGAGCACGGCGTCGTAGTCGCGGTGCGGCAGCGCGGCGGCCCAGTCGGACCGGTTGAGGTCGGCGGTGACCACGGTGGCCCGCCCGGCCAGCGCCGCCTCGGCGAGGGTGAGCAGCACCGGGTCGAGGTCGAGCACCGTCACCTCGGCGTCGGGCCGGCGGGCCAGCGTCCGCAGGCTGATCGATCCGGTGCCGCCCGCGAGGTCGAGCACCCGTGGCGGCCGGTCGCCGGTGACCGCTTCGACGGCGTCGAGCATCGCGTCGAAGCGGTGCTCCCGGTCCGGCAGGTACGCCTCCTGCTGCCGGTCCCAGCTCTCCTGCCAGGCCCGTACATCCAGATCGTAAGGAGTCATACCCCTCACGATAGTTACCAGCAGGCGACCCTGTCGAGGCTTGTTGCCAAACTTTTGCAATAAGCGGGGGCGTCCCGGCGGCGTCACCGGGGCCGGACGTCCGGCGGGCCGACGGTGACGAGGCGGTGACGCGCGCTGCGGCAGGGTCGCGGCACGACGACGGCACCGTTCGAGGGGGCTGCATGATCAGGACGATGCTCCGGCTGCGCGCGCGCCCCGGCTGCGAGCCCGCGGTCGGGCCGGCCTTCGAGACGGTCGCCGGGCAGCTCGGCGCACTGCCCGGCAACATGCGGCACGAGCTGCTGCGCGACGCCCTCGACCCGCGCGGCTTCGTCGTCGTCACCGAGTGGGCCGACGACGCGGCGCTGCGCGCGTACCGGCGCGGGCCGGTGGCGGCCCGCCTGGCCGACCTGCTCCGGCCGCTGACCGAGCCGGACGGCGACCCCGGCTACCCCCTGATGCGCGAGACCGGGGACGGGACGGGTCCGGTCTACGTGGACGTCGAACTCACAGTGCCGCTCGACCGGCTCGCCGAGTTCCACAGGGGCTACCCCGAGGTGGTCCGGCGGATGGCGGCGATACCCGGCTACCGCCGCGAACAACTGCTGCGGGAGCCCGGCTCGGACATCCACCACATCTTCGCCGAGTGGGACGGCTCCGCGCCGTTCCTCGCCTGGATCGGCGACCCGGCCCACGCCTCCGCGCAGGCCGGGCCGATTGCGCCGTTCCTTCTCGACATCCGGCGCCGGCTGTTCCACGTCGTGCCAGACGCGGACGACCGCCGACACCCCACCACGGGCTGGGAGGCCGACGTGCACAGGACAACAGACGTACTCGTCGTCGGGGCGGGGCCCACCGGGCTGACCGCCGCCGTCGAACTGGCCCGGCGGGGCATCGACTGCCTGGTGATCGACAAGCAGGCCACCCCGCCCGGCCACGCCGACAAGGCGATCGGTGTGCACTGCCGCACCATGGAGATCTGGGAGGAGCAGGGTGTCGTCCGGGAGGCCATGGACGCCGGCATCTGGCTCACCGGCAACACGGTCTTCGTCAACGGCGAGCAGACCCACCGGATGAGCTGGGAACTGCCCGGCCTGCCGTACGACCACCTCGGCCTGCCGCAGTACGAGACCGAACGGATACTCACCACCCGGCTGGCCACCCTCGGCGTCCGCCCGCAGCGCGGCGCCGAACTCGTCGACTTCACCCAGGACGCCGACGGCGTGACCGCCACCGTCCGCACCGCCGACGGCGGCACCGAGACGGTACGCGCGGCGTACCTGGTCGGCGCCGACGGCGCGCACAGCCGGGTACGGGAGCGGCTCGGGCTCACCTTCACCGGCGGGCTCGGCCGGTTCCCGCAACTGTTCATGCTCGTGGACGTCGACGTGGACTGGGACATGCCGGACGGGCACCTGCTGCGGTTCCTGCATATGACCGACGGGCAGATGGACGGGATGCTCGTCTGCGTACCGCTGCGCGGCGAGCGCCGCTACCGCATCGCCACCCTCGCCCCGCCCCGGTTCTTCGCCCAGACCGGCGGGCGCGACGCCCCGCCCGGGTTCAGCGAGGAACTCGACGAACCGACGATCGAGGACGTGCAGGCGGCGCTGGACCGCCTCGCGCCACCCGGCACCCGGGCGAGCAACCTGCGCTGGTCGTCGGTGTTCCGGATCAGCCACGGCATCGTCGACCGCTACCGCGACGGCCGCGTGTTCGTCGCCGGGGACGCCGCCCACCTGCACCCGCCGGCCGGCGGCCAGGGCATGAACACCGGCATCCAGGACACCTGGAACCTGGCCTGGAAGCTCGCCCTGGCGGTACGCGGGCTTGCCGCGCCCGGCCTGCTGGACAGCTACGAGACCGAGCGGCGGCCGGAGGGCGAGGAGATCGTCGGCCGGGCGGTACGGATGGCCGGCACCGAGGAGGTGGACCGCGCCGACCTGGAACGGCAGTTCCTCCAGGAGATGTCCATGCTGCTCAGCTACGCCGGCAGCCCGCTGGTCGGGGAGACCGTCGCCGACCCGGCCGCGCTCGGTGACGCGCCCCGCCCCGGCGACATCGCGCCCGACGTCGACGGGCTGCGCCGGCGCGGCGTCGGCCACCCGCTGCGGCTGCGTGACCTCACCCGGGGCACCCGGCACACGCTGCTGCTCTACGCCGACCGCACGGCCGGCGCGGAGGAGCTGGCCGCGTTCACCGGCCTGTGCGCCGACGCGCGGCGGCTCGCCGGCGGGGAACTCGACGCGTACCTGCTGCTCGACCCGGACGCCGGCGAACCGCGACTGCTCGACCCGCCGGTGGTACGCGACGCCGAGCGCCGCTTCCGTGCCGGGTACGGCCTGGCCGGCACCGGCCTGTACCTGATCCGCCCGGACGGGCACATCGGGTTCCGGGGCGCGCCGGTCGACCCGGACGCGCTGCGCAAGCACCTGCACCTGGTCTTCGGGAGTGTCCGGTGAGCCGGGTCCGGACCGTGCTGTCGATGCGGACCCGGGAGGGCTGCGAGGAGCGCTTCGAGGCGGAGTGGCTCACCGCGGCCGAACAGATCCGCACGCTGGACGGCTGCCTGCACCAGGACCTGGTCCGTGACGCCGACGACCCGCGCAGCTACCTGATCATCAGCGACTGGGCGGACCGCGAGCGGCTGGACGCGTTCGGCCGCAGCACGCACCGGGACCGGCTGCTGAGCATCATCCGTGAGCTGCGCGAGTCCGCCGACCGGCACACCTACCAGGTGCTGCACAGCGTGGCCGGCGAGCAGGGGGAGGGGCGATGACCGACGACGTGATGCCGGCGAGCGAGCTCTACACCGACGGGTTCGCCGCCGACCCGTACCCCGCGCTGGCCCGGCTGCGCGCCGAGCGGCCGGTCTGCCCGGTCGGCTCGCCGCGCTTCGACTCCTGGCTGATCACCCGATTCGACGACGCCCGCACCGCGCTGACCGACCCGCGCCTGTCCAAGGACCTGTACGGCCCGGGGCAGCACTACCTGAAGATCTTCGGCCCGAACTCCGAGGGCCTGAACCGCAACATGCTCAACTCCGATCCGCCGGAGCACACCCGGCTGCGCCGCGTGGTGTCGCAGGCGTTCGCGCCGCGGCGGATCGAGGCGTTGCGTCCCCGGGTGGCGTCGATCGTCGATCAGCTCATCGACAAGATGGCACCGCACGGCGAGGCGGACCTGATGCACGAGTTCGCCATTCCGCTGCCGATGACAGTCATCTGCGAGCTGCTCGGTGTGCCGCCGGCCGACCACGACCGGGTGCTCGACTGGACCCAGGTCATCCGTACCTCCGGCTCCACCAGCCGGCCGCCGGCGCAGGAGCGGGCGGCGGTGCAGGAGGCCCAGCTCCGGCTGCACCACTACCTGGCCGGGCTGGTCCGCGCCAAACGCGACGACCCGGCCGACGACATCATCGGCGCGCTCATCAAGGCCGTCGACCGGGACGGGACGCTGTCCGAGGCGGAACTGGTCACCACCACGTTCCTGCTGCTGTTCGCCGGGCACCAGACCACCGCCGACTTCCTCGGCAACGCCGTGCTGGCTCTGCTCACCCACCCCGAGCAGATGGAACTGCTGCGCGACTCGCCCCGCCTGCTGCCCGCCGCGATCGAGGAGCTGCTGCGCTTCGACGGGCCCCTGCCCGTGGCCAGCCCGCGCATCGCCACCGAGGACGTCGACTACCAGGGCGTACGCATCCCGCGCGGCGCGATCGTCGGGGTCGGGATCAACGCGGCCAACCACGACCCGGCGCACTTCGCCGACCCGGACCGGCTGGACCTGCGCCGGGTTCGGGGCCCGCACCTCGGGTTCGGGCACGGCGTCCACTACTGCCTGGGCGTCTCGCTGGCCCGGATGGAGGCCGAACTCGCGCTCGGCGCGCTGCTGCGCCGGCTGCCCGGACTGCGTCTCGGCGTGCCGCTCGCCGAGGTGCGCCGGCTCCCCGCCGCCTCGCCGTTCCGTGGCCTGCTGGAACTGCCTGTCACCTTCACCGCCTGACGGCGCCGCCGTCTCGCGCCGCCGCCCCCGTCGCAATCACTCAAGGAGCAGTCATGGTCTTCCGCAACGTGATCGTCTGTCACATGGCCCCCGGCAGCGAGCAGATCGTCGGCGGCGTGTTCGGCCACTACGATCAGGCCACCCGGCCGCAGGATCTGGGCGTCATCGGCCGGTACCTGCTGTCGCACCACGACCTCTACCTCCACGTGATCGAGCGGGAGCAGGACCCGCGGATCTCCGGGCAGACCCGTGGCCTGCCCGCCTTCCAGAAGATCGCCGAGGAGATCGGCCCGTACGTCACCCCGTACCCGCGCTACTGGAAGAACCCGTCGGACTCGGTGGCGAAGGAGTTCTACCACTGGGCGCCCGAGGGCGAGCCGCCCGCCGACACCACGCTCACCGTGATCGTCGGGCGGATCAAGCCCGGCGCCGAACCGGACGTGGCACGGGTCTTCGCCGAGTCCGACGCCGGGTCGCTCCCGGCCGACCTCGGCGTCACCGGGCGCTGGCTCTACTCGATCGACGACGTCTACGTGCACCTGCTCGAACAGGAGTCGTCGGCGGCCGAGGCGACCCGGGACCAGCACGGCGACAAGCCCGCCTTCGGCAAGGTGATGCAGGACCTGGGCCCGTACATCGAGCCGTACCGGCCGGAGAAGTGGCAGGGCCCGCAGGACTCGGTGGCCACCGTCTTCTACCGCTGGCAGGCCCAGGACTGAGCACGCTCCGCGCTCCCGTCGGCCGGGAGCGCGGAAACGCCGCCCCCGCGACCGGCCGTACGCCAGGCTGGTGCGGGGGTGCCGGGTGTCGACGAAGGAGATCGTCCAGCACGCCGGGGCGCTGCTGGACCTGGCCGGGGTGCTCGTCATCGCGGTCGGCGTCGCGGTCGCCACGGCGGTGTTCGCGGTGCGTTGCGCCCGGACCCGGCAGGTGGTCGCGCACTACCGGGCGTACCGGCAGGGGGTCGGCCGGGCCATCCTGCTCGGCCTGGAGTTCCTGGTCGGCGGCGACATCATCCGTACGGTAGCGGTGTCGCCCACGTTCACCAGCGTCGGCGTGCTGGCGCTGATCGTGCTGGTCCGCACGTTCCTCAGCTTCTCCCTCGAGGTGGAGCTGGACGGCCGCTGGCCCTGGCAGGGCCGGACTCCGGCCGCCCGGCCCAGCGTCGGCGCCCGCCCCCAGCGCTGAGCGTCGTACCCCTGCGGCAGCATGCGGGCATGGCGGAGTTCCGGATCGTGCGCGGCGACGCGACGAGCCCGCAGGCGAAGGGCCCCAAGATCGTCGCCCACGTCTGCAACGATCTCGGCGGGTGGGGGAAGGGCTTCGTGCTCGCCGTCTCGCGGCGCTGGCCGGAGCCGGAACGCGACTACCGGGAGTGGCACCGGCACCGGGCCGGGAACGACTTCGGGCTGGGTGCCGTCCGGCGGGTCCGGGTCGCGCCGGACCTGTGGGTGGCCAACATGGTCGGCCAGCGCGGGATGCGCCGGGGCAGCGCCGGGCCGCCGATCCGGTACGACGCGGTGGAGCGTTGCCTCGCGACAGTTGCCGGCCACGCCGAGGAGCTGGGCGCGTCGGTCCACATGCCGCGCATCGGCTGCGGGCTGGCCGGCGGCTCGTGGCAGCGGATCGAGCCGTTGATCCGGCGCGCGTTGTCCGACCGCGGCATCCCGGTGACCGTCTACGACAGGTAGTGACCTCCGCCTGTCGCCCGCGTCACTTCGTCGAGCCGGTACCGGCAGGTACCCCCAGGGGGTATGGTGGTGCGATGGAGCACGGATCCGGTCACGACACCGGCCACCACGGCGACCACGGCGGCGGTCACGGCGCGCACGCCGGGCACGACCCGGAGCAGTTCCGCCGCCGGTTCTGGCTGAGCCTGGCGCTGACCGTGCCGATCGTCGCCACCAGCCACATGGTGATGGACTGGTTCGGCTACTCGCTTGAGTTCCCGGGCGTGCGCTGGGTCGGCCCGGTGCTCGGCACCGTGGTGTTCGCGTACGGCGGCTGGCCGTTCCTCACCGGCGGGCTGCGTGAGCTGCGCGAGCGCGCCCCCGGCATGATGCTGCTGATCTCGATGGCGATCGTCGTCGCGTACGTCGCCTCGGCCGCCACCAGCCTCGGCCTGTTCGACCTGGACTTCTGGTGGGAGCTGGCCGCGCTGGTCACCATCATGCTGCTCGGCCACTGGCAGGAGATGCGGGCGGTCGGGCAGGCGCGCGGCGCGCTCGGCGCCCTCGCCGCGCTGCTGCCCGACGACGCCGAGCGCCTGGACGACGCCGGGCGGCCGCATCCGGTGCCGGTCGCCGAACTGCGGGTGGGCGACCTGGTGCTGGTGCGCCCCGGCGGGCGGGTGCCGGCCGACGGGCGGATCGTCGAGGGCGCCGCCGAGCTGGACGAGTCGATGATCACCGGCGAGTCGCGGCCGGTGGCCCGCGCCGCCGGTGACCGGGTGGTCGCCGGCACCGTCGCCACCGACTCGACCCTCCGGGTACGCGTCGAGGCCGTCGGCGCGGACACCGCGTTGGCCGGCATCGGGCGGCTCGTCGCCGAGGCGCAGGCCTCCGGTGGGCGCGCGCAGGTGCTCGCCGACCGGTTCGCCGCGCTGCTGTTCTACCTGGCGGCGTTCGCCGGCCTGGCGACGTTCGCGGTCTGGGCGCTGCTCGGCGACCCCGACCAGGCGGTGGTACGCACCGTGACGGTGCTGGTGATCGCCTGCCCGCACGCGCTCGGCCTGGCGATCCCGCTGGTGGTGGCGCTGTCCACAGCGCTGTCGGCCCGCGCCGGCATCCTGGTCAAGGACCGGCTCGCGCTGGAGCGGATGCGCACCGTCGACACCGTCCTGTTCGACAAGACCGGCACGCTCACCACCGGCCGGCACACGGTGACCGGGGTGGCCGCCACCGGCGGGACGGACGAGGCAGCCGCCCTGGCTCTGGCCGGCGCGGTGGAGGCCGACAGCGAGCACCCGCTGGCCCGGGCGCTGGTCGCCGCCGCCGACGCCCGCGGCGCCCGTCCCGCCGCGCGCGGCTTCCGGGCGCTGACCGGCCGGGGTGTGCGCGCCACGGTGGACGGCGTGGACTGGGCGGTCGGCGGGCCGGCGCTGCTGCGCGAACTCGACGCCGCGGTGCCGGACGACCTGGCCCGGGCCGCGCGGGAGTGGTCGGGCCGGGGTGCCGCGGTGCTGCACCTGGTCCGGCTGTCCGAGGGCGGCCCACCCGAGGTGGTCGCCGCGTTCGGGCTGGAGGACCAGGTCCGCCCGGAGGCGCGGGCCGCCGTGGCGGAGCTGCGAGACCTCGGCGTACGCAAGATCGTGATGATCACCGGCGACGCGCGCCCGGTCGCCGAGGCGGTCGCCGCCGACCTCGGGTTCCGGCCCGGTGTCGACGAGGTCTTCGCGGAGGTGCTCCCCGCCGACAAGGACAAGGCGGTGGCCGAGCTGCGTGGCCGGGGACTCACGGTGGCGATGGTCGGCGACGGCGTGAACGACGCCCCGGCGCTCGCTCGCGCCGACGTCGGGCTGGCCATCGGCGCCGGCACCGACGTGGCGATCGAGTCCGCCGGGGTGGTGCTCGCCGGCTCCGACCCGCGCGGTGTCGGCGGCGTGATCCGGCTGTCCCGCGCGTCGTACCGGAAGATGCGGCAGAACCTGGCCTGGGCGGCCGGCTACAACGTGGTGGCGATCCCGCTCGCCGCCGGTGTCCTCGCCTGGGCGGGGATCGCGCTCAGTCCGGCGCTGGGCGCGGTGCTGATGTCCGCCTCGACGATCGTGGTGGCGCTCAACGCCCAGCTGCTGCGCCGGGTCCGGATCACCCCGGCCGACTGAACCGCAGTTCCGGTCCCGAGCCGCCTGACGGTTCGCGTATGCGAGCCACCACGCCACTTCCGGCTGGCACCTGCGGGCCGCTAGGGTGAGCGCGTGACGGTGTTCCGGATCGGTGAGGCAGCCGAACTGCTCGGGGTCAGCGCGGACACGGTCCGCCGCTGGATCGACGCCGGCAAGCTGCCGGCCACCCGCGACGAGCACGGCCACCGGGTGCTCGACGGCGCCGACGTGGCAGCGTTCGTCCGCGCGCCCGGCCACCCCGAGCTGTCCTCGGCCCGCAACCGGCTGCGTGGCATCGTCACCGCCGTCGTCAAGGACACCGTGATGGCCCAGGTGGACATCCAGGCCGGGCCGTTCCGGGTGGTGTCGCTGATGAGCCGCGAGGCCGTCGACGACCTCGACCTCCAAGTCGGCTCCGTCGCCGTCGCGGTGATCAAGTCGACCACCGTCGTGGTCGAGCGCGCCCCCGCCGCCACCCCCAGGGGAAGGACGAGCCCGTGACCGTACGGTGGATCCGCGCCGCGCTCGCCGCCGCGCTGGTGGGGGCGCTGGGCCTGACCGGGTGCGGCGGCGCCGACGAACCGGCCGGGCCCGACGGCGCCGGCCCGGTGACCGTGTTCGCCGCCGCCTCGCTCACCGAGTCGTTCACCACACTCGGCAAGGAGTACGAGGCCGCCCATCCGGGCCGCACCGTCACGTTCAACTTCGGCGGCAGCTCGGGCCTCGCCACCCAGATCACCCAGGGCGCGCCCGCCGACGTGTTCGCCGCCGCCTCCCCGGCCACCATGAAGACGGTCACCGACGCCGGTGATGCGGCCGGCGAACCGGCAGTGCTGGTGCGCAACCAGCTCGTCGTCGCCGTACCCCGAGGCAACCCGGCCCGGGTCGGCGGCCTGGCCGACCTCGCCCGCCCCGGTGTCAAGGTGGCGCTCTGCGCGGAGCAGGTGCCCTGCGGTGCCGCCGCGCGCACCGCGCTGGACGCCGCTGGTGTGCGGCTCACGCCCGCCACGCTCGAACAGGACGTCAAGGGCGCGCTGGCCAAGCTGCGTCTCGGCGAGGTCGACGCGGCACTGGTCTACCGCACCGACGTCCGCGCCGCCCCCGGACTCGACGCGGTCGAGTTCCCCGAGTCGGCGCGCGCGGTGAACGACTACCCGATCGTGGTGCTGCGCGCCGCCGGCAACCCGGCCGGCGCTCGCGCCTTCGTCGACTTCGTCCGCTCCGACGCCGGGCTCGCCGTGCTCACCGCCGCCGGGTTCCAGGCGCCCTCCGGCACATGAGCCGTGCCGTACGCCGGCAGCGGGTGCCGATCGCCCTGCTCGTGCCCGCCGGGTTGGGACTCGCCTTCCTCGTCCTGCCGCTCGCCGGGCTGCTGCTCCGGGCACCCTGGACCACGCTGCCCCAGCGGCTGACCGAACCGGGTGTGCTCACCGCGCTGCGGCTGTCGCTGGAGACCGCCACCGTCGCCACGCTGCTCTGCGTGGCGCTCGGCGTACCCCTGGCCTGGCTCTTGGCGCGGGTGGAGTTCCCCGGCCGGCGGCTGGTCCGGGCGCTGGTCACGGTGCCGCTGGTGCTGCCGCCGGTGGTCGGCGGCGTGGCGCTGCTGCTGGTCTTCGGCCGGCGCGGGCTGGTCGGGTCGTGGCTGGACGAGACGTTCGGGGTGACGTTGCCGTTCACCACCGCCGGGGTGGTGCTGGCCGAGGCGTTCGTGGCGATGCCGTTCCTGGTCATCGCCGTCGAGGGGGCGCTTCGTGGCGCCGACCCCCGGTACGAGGAAGCCGCCGCCACGCTCGGCGCCGGACGGTTCACCACCTTCACCCGGGTGACCCTGCCGCTCGTCGCCCCGGGAGTGGCGGCCGGGGCGGTGCTCTGCTGGGCCCGCGCGCTCGGTGAGTTCGGCGCCACCATCACGTTCGCCGGCAACTATCCCGGCCGCACGCAGACCATGCCGCTGGCGGTCTACCTGGCGCTGGAGACCGACCTGCAGGCGGCGATCGTGCTGAGCCTGATCCTGCTCACCGTCTCCGTGGTCATCCTCGCCGCGCTGCGCGACAAGTGGGTCGGGACGACATGAGTGTGCTGGACGCGCATCTGGTCGCCGAGCGGGACGGCTTCACCCTCGACGTGCGGCTGCGCATCGCCGCCGGTGAGGTGGTGGCGCTGCTCGGCCCCAACGGCGCCGGCAAGACCACAGCGCTGCGGGTGCTCGCCGGGCTGCACCCGCTCGCCGCCGGTCACCTCACGCTCGACGGCGCCGACCTGGACCGGCCGGACCGCCGGGTGTGGACGCCGCCGGAGCGCCGGCCGGTCGGCGTGGTGTTCCAGGACTACCTGCTGTTCCCGCACCTCAGCGCGCTGGACAACGTGGCGTTCGGGCCGCGCCGCCGGGGCGCCGACAAGCGCGCCGCCCGCGCCCGGGCCCAGGGGTGGCTGGACCGGGTCGGCCTCGGTGACCAGGCCCGGCGCCGGCCCCGGCAGCTCTCCGGTGGGCAGGCGCAGCGGGTCGCGCTGGCCCGCGCGCTCGCCGTCGACCCGGCGCTGCTGCTGCTCGACGAGCCGCTCGCCGCGCTCGACGCCCGGACCCGGCTGGACACCCGCGCCGAACTCCAGCGCCACCTCGGCGCGCACCCCGGCGCGACGCTGCTCGTCACCCACGACCCCCTCGACGCCCTGGTGCTCGCCGACCGACTGGTCATCGTGGAGCACGGCCGGGTGGTGCAGGAGGGCGACGCCGCCACCGTCACGGCCCGGCCGCGCACCGACTACGTGGCCCGGCTGGTCGGCCTCAACCTGCACCGGGGCCGCGCCGACGGACATGTCGTCACCGTCGGTGAGCTGACGCTCACTACCTCCGACACCGTCCACGGTGAGGCGTTCGTCGCGTATCCGCCGGCCGCCGTCGCGCTGCACCCGTCCCGGCCGGAGGGCAGCCCGCGCAACGTGTGGGCGGCCACCGTCACCGGTGTGCAACGCCACGGCGACAACCTGCGCGTGCAGCTGGCCGGGCCGGTCGAGGTCGCCGCCGACGTCACGCCCGCCGCCGCGGCCCACCTCGGACTGATCCCCGGCCGCCTGGTCTGGGCGGCGGTCAAGGCAGCCGAGACGCGCGCCTATCCGGCGTGACAAACACCGCTGGTCGCGACATGTGCGCAGTGAGAGGTTTGATCTGCGCTCAACCGGTCACTGGGACGGTAGCGACGACGCAAAGGGGGACACGGTGCCCGACACGATCCGCAACAGGTCCAGTCTGGACGCCGACCTGCCACGGGGAGTCACCGACCCGTTGCTCTGGCGGGCCGCGTACGACGTTGCCGTCGCCCACCGGCCCGACGATTCCGGCCGGTGCGAGAGCCTGCTGTGTGACGGTCAGGTCGCGCCGTGTGACGCGCTGACCGCCGCCCACCGCGCCATGGAACTGGCCGGGGACCGGGACTCCGACCGGGCCGAGGCCGAGACCTGGCGTACGGAGCAGCGCCGGCGCGCCGCTTGAGCGTCAGGTCGCGGGCGGTTCGAACCGCTGATGCCCCGCTTCCGTGTTTATGATCGACAACTCGGTCGGAATGCGGGGAAGAGGAGAGTTCGTGACGGTCGACGCCCACGCGTTCTGGCTCCGCGCCCCCGGCGAGGGCGAGATCCGGCCGGTCCGGCTCGCCGACCCAGGCCCCGGTGAGGTGCTGGTCCGCACCCGCTTCTCGGGTGTCAGCCGCGGCACCGAGACGCTGGTGTTCACCGGCCGCGTCCCGGCCGACCAGCACGACGCCATGCGCGCGCCGTTCCAGGAGGGCGACTTCCCGGCGCCGGTCAAGTACGGCTACCTCAGCGTCGGCACCGTCGAGGCGGGCGACGAGCGGCTGCTCGGCCGTACCGTCTTCTGCCTCTACCCGCACCAGAGCGCGTACGTGGTGCCGGCCGACGCCGTGACCGTCGTGCCGGACGGCGTATCGGCCGAGCGCGCCGTGCTGGCCGGCACCGTGGAGACGGCTGTGAACGCGCTGTGGGACGCCGCCCCGCTGGTCGGCGACCGGGTCACCGTGATCGGCGGCGGGATGGTCGGCTGCGCGGTGACCGCGCTGCTGACCCGCTTCCCCGGCGTACGCGTCGAACTGGTCGACGCCGACCCGGCCCGCGCCGGTGTGGCCGCCGCGCTCGGCGCCGACTTCGCCACACCCGCCGCCGCCACCGGCGAGCGCGACCTGGTGGTGCACGCCAGCGCCACCGCCGACGGGCTGCAACGCGGCCTGGAGCTGCTGCGCCCCGAGGGCACCGTGCTGGAGCTGAGCTGGTACGGCGACCGGCCGGTCACGCTGGCGCTGGGCGGCGCGTTCCACTCCCGACGGCTGGGCATCCGCAGCAGCCAGGTCGGCACCGTCTCGCCCCGGCGGGCCGACCGCAGCTACGCCGACCGGCTCGCGCTCGCCCTGGACCTGCTGGCCGACCCGGTGTTCGACGCGTTGCTCACCGGCCGGTCCCGCTTCGACGACCTGCCCGACGTGCTGGACCGGCTCGCCTCGGGTGAGCTGCCGGCGCTGTGTCATCTCATCACCTACGGCGAGGAGTGATCGTGTTCAGCGTGACCGTCCGGGACCACATGATGGTCGCCCACAGCTTCCGCGGCGAGGTCTTCGGCCCGGCGCAGCGGCTGCACGGGGCGACGTTCGTCGTCGACGCCACGTTCCGCCGCGCCGAGCTGGACGACGACGGGATCGTGGTCGACATCGGGCTGGCCACCGAGCAGCTCAGGGCCGTGCTCGCCGAGCTGAACTACCGCAACCTCGACGACGAGCCCGCCTTCGCCGGGGTGAACACCACCACCGAGGTGCTGGCGCAGACGATCGCCGACCGGCTCGCCGACGCGGTGGCGGCCGGCCGGCTGGGGGAGGGCGCGCGCGGCCTGGCCGGGATCACCGTCACGCTGCACGAGTCGCACATCGCGTGGGCGAGCTACGAGCGGTCGCTCTGACCGGATGACAGTCGTCCACGTGGTGCTGCCGGGCGACATCGACGACCCGGCGGACCCCAGCGGCGGCAACGCCTACGACCGCCGGGTCTGCCGAGGTCTGGCCGCGCGTGGCTGGGCGGTAAGCGAACACCAGGTACCCGGCGGCTGGCCGCATCCGGGGCCGGGGGAACGCGCCGACCTGGCCGGGCTGCTCGGCGGGCTGCCCGACGGCGTACCGGTGCTGCTCGACGGCCTGGTCGCCTCGACCGTGCCGGACGTGCTCGCCCCGCACGCCGCGCGGCTGCGCCTGGTGATCCTGGTGCACCTGCCGATCGAGGGCGAGACGGAGGCACGGTCACTGGCGGCGGCCACCGCAGTGGTCGCCACCAGCGCGTGGACCCGCGACCGGCTGCTCGACCGCTACCGGCTGCGCCCCGAACGGGTGACTGTCGCGCCACCCGGCGTCGACCCGGCGCCCGTCGCCGACGGCACGCCCGGCGGGGGACGGCTGCTCTGCGTCGCCGCGGTCACCCCGGTGAAGGGCCACGACGTGCTCGCCGCCGCGCTCGCCGAGGTGGCGGACCTGGACTGGACCTGCGACTGGGTCGGTCCACCGGACCGGGACCGGGCGTTCGCCGACCGGCTGCGCGGGCGGCTCACCGCTACCGGTCTCGCCGGCCGGGTCCGGTTCACCGGTCCGCGCACCGGCCCCGACCTGGCCGCCACGTACGCGGCGGCCGATCTGCTGGTTCAGCCGTCGCGGCGGGAGACGTACGGGATGGTGGTCACCGAGGCGCTGGCCCGGGGCGTACCGGTGCTGGCGAGCGACACCGGCGGCCTGCCGGACACGCTCGGGCACGCCCCCGACGGCGACCGGCCCGGCCTGCTGGTGCCGCCGGGCGACCCGGGCGCGACCGCCGCGGCGCTGCGCCGCTGGCTCACCGACCCGGGCCTGCGGGACCGGCTGCGCCGCGCCGCCCGGCAGCGGCGGCACACCCTCACCGGCTGGACGGTCACCGTGGACCGGCTGGCGACGGCACTGAAGGAGGCGACCGCGGCATGACCACCTCACTCCCGCCCGGCTTCGCGGACTGGCTGCGACTGCGCGAGCCGGCCGACGCGGCGGCCCGCAGCACCGAGCTGGCCGACGCGGTCCGCGATCGGCTGCCCGCCGGCCGGCCGCTCGTCGTGCACGACCTGGGCAGCGGCACCGGATCGATGGCCCGCTGGCTCGCGCCCCGGCTGCCCGGCCCGCAGCGCTGGGTGCTGCACGAACGCGACGCGGACCTGCTGGCGCTGGCCCGGGCCGGACGGCTCACCGCCGCGGACGGCGCCGAGGTCACCGTGACCACGCGCGGCTCCGACGTCACCCGGCTGACCGCCGCCGACCTGGCCGACGCCCACCTCATCACCGCGTCGGCGCTGCTGGACATGCTCACCGCGGAGGAGGTCGAGCGGATGGCGGCGGCCTGCGCCGGCCACCCGACGCTGTTCGCGCTGACCGTGACCGGACGGGCCGAGTTCACCCCGCCGGACCCGCTGGACGCCGAGCTGACCGCGGCGTTCAACGCCCACCAGCGCCGCACCGTCGACGGCCGGGTGCTGCTCGGGCCGGACGCCGTGGACGTCACGGTGGCCGCCTTCCGCCGCCACGGCGTCGAGACGCTCGTGCGGCCGACCCCGTGGCGGCTCGGCCCGGAGCAGGCGGAACTGGCCGCCGAGTGGCTCACCGGCTGGGTCGACGCGGCGATCGAGGAACGACCGCATCTGTCCGGGCCCGCCGCGACGTATCAGAAGTGGCGGCTCGCCGAGGCCGCCGCCGGGCGGCTCGACGTGGTGCTGCACCACGCGGACCTGCTCACCGGCTGAACCGAACCGGCTGCTGGCACGTGACAACCGGTGGGAACGAGGGAGGACCGTTTGTCACACGTCGCCGTCGCCGTCGCCGGACCCGTACCGGCTGTCACACCCGCGCCACCGGGCCGGGCTCGGCCGGGCGGGGCCTGGCTCCGCCCGCTGCTCGGGCTCGCGGTGCTCGCCGCGCTCGTCGCGTCGGTGGGCACCGGCCCGTTCCTGGCCGGGTTGCGGCTGATCGACGCGCCCGCGCTGGCCGCCGCGCTCGGCATCGGCGTGATCACCACCGTCTGCTGCGCCTGGCGCTGGTCGCTGGTCGCCGGTGGGCTGGGCGTGCGACTGCCGATGCGCGCCGCGGTGGCGCACTGCTACCGGGCGGTCTTCCTCAACTCCACACTGCCCGGCGGCGTGCTCGGCGACGTGCACCGGGCGGTTCGGCACGGCCGCGACGCCGGGGACGTGGCCCGGGGCGTGCGGGCGGTGGTGTGGGAGCGCACCGCCGGGCAGGTGGTGCAGGTGGTCATCGCGGTGGCGCTGCTCGCCGCGTTCCCGTCGCCGGTACGCCGGTACCTGCCGGCGCTGGCGGCAGTGCTAGCCGTGGTCGCGCTGGCGCTGGTGCTCGCCGCCCGCGCGGTGCCCCGCTCCGGGGCGTCCCGCTTCGCCCGGGCCGCCCGGACCGTTGTCGCCGACGTCCGCTCCGGCGTGCTGGGCCGCCGGACCTGGGCCGGCGTGGTGGTCGCCTCGACAGTGGTGTTCGCCGGTCACCTGGCCACGTTCGTGGTGGCCGCTCGCACGGCCGGCACGGACGCGCCGCTGTCGCACCTGCTGCCGCTGACGCTGCTGGCGTTGCTGGCGATGGCGGTGCCGCTGAACGTGGGTGGTTTCGGGCCGCGCGAGGGGGTGGCCGCGTGGGCGTTCGCCTCGGCCGGGCTGACCGCCGCGCAGGGTGTGGCGACCGGCATGGTGTACGGCGCGCTGGTGCTGGTGGCCAGCCTCCCCGGCGCCGCGGTGCTGCTCGCGCGGCGGCTGCCCCGGCGCGAGCCCGGCAACTGTCGGTGATCCCGCCTACGGTGGGGGAGCGAGGTGTGCGTCGCCGGGTCCGCCCGGCGACCGGACGACAGGAGAACCATGGACGAAACGCTGCCCACCGCGACGGTCCGGACCCGCGTGACGGTTCCGCTCCGGTTCCCCGACGGCTACGTGACCACGGCCCGCGTGCACACCTTCCACGGTCTCGTCGACGGCCGCGAGCACCTGGCGTTCGGTCTCGGTGAGCACGCCGACGCCGACCCGCCGCTGGTCCGCCCGCACAGCGAGTGCCTCACCGGGGACGTGTTCGGCAGCCAGCGCTGCGACTGCGGCCCGCAGTTGCGCGAGGCGGTCGAGCGGATCGCCCAGGCCGGCGGCTACCTGCTCTACCTGCGGCAGGAGGGGCGCGGCATCGGCCTGTACGCCAAGCTCGACGCGTACGCCCTGCAGGACGGCGGCCTCGACACGTACGAGGCGAACCTGGCGCTCGGGCGCGGCGCGGACGAGCGCGACTACACGGTGGCCGCGCAGATGCTCGCCGCGCTGGGCGTGGACCGGGTGTCCCTGCTCAGCAACAACCCGGACAAGGCGGCCCAGCTCGAGCGGCTGGGCGTGAAGGTGGCCGACCGGGTGTCCACCGGCGTGCACCTGTCGCCCGCCAACGCCGGCTACCTGGCGGCCAAGGTGACCCGCGCCGATCACGCCCTCGACCTGCCGTTCGTGCCGTGACCACCCGCCCGTACGTGCTGCTCAGCTGCGCGATGTCGATCGACGGCTACATCGACGACGCGAGCACCGAGCGGCTGCTGCTGTCGAACGACGACGACCTGGACCGGGTGGACGCGACACGGGCCGGTTGCGACGCGATCCTGGTCGGTGCGGCCACCGTGCGCCGCGACGATCCCCGCCTGCTGGTGCGCAGCGAGCACCGGCGCGCCGAGCGGGCGGCGCGCGGGTTGCCGCCGTCGCCGGTGAAGGTGACCGTCACCGGCAGCGGCGACCTCGACCCGCGGGCCCGGTTCTTCACCGCGGGCGACGGGCTCAAGCTGGTGTACTGCCCGAGCGGCGTGGTGGACAAGGCCCGCGAGCAGGTGGGCGCGGTGTCCACTGTCGTCGACGCGGGCGATCCGGCCACCGCGGAGGCGGTGGTGGCCGACCTGGCCGGGCGCGGGGTGACGCGCCTGATGGTGGAGGGCGGCGGCTCGATGCACCGCCAGTTCCTCACCGCCGGCCTGGCCGACGAGTTGCACCTGGTCGTGGCGCCGTTCTTCGTGGGGGACGGGCGGGCGCCGCGCTTCGTCGGGGACGGCCGCTTCCCGTGGCACCCGGGCCGTCGCGCCCGGGTGGTCGAGGTACGCCAGATCGGCGACGTGGTCCTCACCCGGTACGCGCTGTCCGACCGCTGCCCGGCCTGACCGTCGTGTCGATGCGGTCCGCCCTTGTGCAAGCTCACGGTCGTGATTAGTTTGTTGACCATCCATACGAACTAATCCGCTGCGCTTCCCTTCCCGAAGGGGGACCGATGACCGCGCACCACCCCGACCCGGGCTCCTCCCGCCGCCGATTCCTCGGCCTGGTCGGCCTCGGCGTGGCCGCCACCGCCACCGGCCCGATGCTCGCCGGCTGCTCGGAGAAGCCGGCCGGCTCCGGCGCCGCCCAGAACCTCGACGCCGTCTCCGGCCTGCTGCCCACCCGCAAGGACCTGCCCGGCGGCATCAAACCCGACATCACGGGTACGCGTCCGGTGCCCGACGGCTACACCAGCTACCCGGCGAACCTCGTCGACGCCATCACCGACAAGCCCGGCACCAGCGGCAAGCAGGTCACCGCGATGACCCCCGCCTGGGGTCCGGCGCCGCCCGGAGCCGCGCAGAGCGCCTACCTCCAGGCCGTGAACGCCGAGCTGGGCGTGCCCGTCAACTTCACCATCCAGGACGGCAACACGTACGCCGACAAGCTCAACGCGATGCTCGGCGCGCGGGACGTACCGGACCTGCTGTGCGTGCCGGGGTGGGAGGTGGAGAAGATCCCGCGCTTCGCCGAGGCGATCAAGGTGCTCTTCGAGGACCTGACCGACCACCTCAAGGGCGACGCCGCCGCCGCGTACCCGATGCTGGCGAGCTTCCCCACCGGGGCCTGGCGGCGTGCGGTGTGGAACGAGCGGATCATGTCCGTGCCCAACCCCACGGACGGGCCGTTCCCGTGGGCGCTGTTCACCCGCAAGGACGTGCTCGACGCCCGCGGCCTGGGCGTGCCGGCGAACCTGGACGACCTGCTCGCCGCGGCCAAGCAGGTCACCGACCCGGCGCGCAAGGTGTGGGCGTTCAACGACGTCTTCGCCATGATCCAGATGTTCCACAAGGTGCCGGGCCACAAGGGCGGATGGCGGGTCAAGCCGGACGGCACCCCCGAGTTCAAGTACGAGACCCCGGAGTTCCGCCGCGCGCTGGAGGTCATGGCCAAGATCTACGCGGACGGCCTGGTCCACCCGGACGTCGTGGCCAGCAAGGGCGCGGACGCCAAGCAGCTGTTCGCCAAGAACGGCGCGATCGTGTTCCTCCAGGACGGCGTCGGCTTCTGGCAGGGCGCCCAGGCCGAGCACCAGAAGACCAACCCGAAGCTGAACATCCAGCCGGTGCCGATCTTCTCCGCCACCGGCGGCGACCCGCTGGTCTGGGGCGACGACGAGCCGATCTCCTACACGTTCGTCAAGAAGGGACTCGGCAAGGACCGGGTCCAGGAACTGCTGCGGATCATCAACTGGTGCTCCGCGCCGCTCGGCAGCCAGGAGGCGCAGCTGCGAGACTTCGGCGTCGCGGGCAAGCACCACACCCCGTCGCCGAACGGTCCCGTCAAGACCGACCTGGCGTTCAAGGAGATCGCCAACCAGTACTTCTTCATCAGCGGCCGCAATCCCACCATCGGGCCGTTCCCGGACACTCCGCGCTTCGTGCCGGACGTGCTCGCGTACTCCAACGAGATGGTCAAGCACATGGAGCCCAACCCCTGGGCCGGGGTGAAGCTGGAGATGCCCGCGGCCTACAAGGCCAACCAGGTGCCCACCGAGGACAAGTTCACCGACGTGCTGCGCGGCCGCCGGCCGCTCAGCGACGTGGACGCCATCGTCAAGGAGTGGAAGGCGAACGGCGGCGAGGAGGCCCGCAAGCTGCTCGCCGACTCGCTGCCCAAGGAGGGCCGGTGAACGAGCCGGCCGTCCTGGCCGGGCCCGAACGGGCCCGGCCGGACGCGCCGGCCCCACCCGGCCGCCCGCCCCGCCGTCGCCCGTCCCGCCGCCGGGTGCCGCTGCGCACCCGGCTGCGCCGGGACTGGCAACTGCTCGCCATGGTGGCGCCCGGCTTCCTCATCCTGCTGATCTTCAGTTACCTGCCGATCGCCGGCAACGTGATCGCGTTCCAGGACTACAACCCCTACCTGGGCGACAACCCCTGGCAGGCGTTCCTGCACAGCGACTGGATCGGCTTCGGGCAGTTCCAGCTGCTGTTCGACGACCCGGCGTTCTGGGACGCGTTCCGCAACACGCTGGCGATCACCGCGTTCCAGCTCGTCTTCTTCTTCCCGCTGCCGATCCTGCTGGCGATCGCACTGCACAACCTGCTGTCCAGCCGGCTGCGCGGGCTGATCCAGACGATCGTCTACCTGCCGCACTTCTTCAGCTGGGTACTGGTGGTGACGTTCTTCGTCGCGATGCTCGGCGGCGCCGGGCTGCTCGCCCAGAGCATGCGCGAGGCCGGAATGCAACCGTGGAACGTGATGACCAACCCGGACACGTTCATCGCCCTGGTCACCGTCGAGGCGGTGTGGAAGGACGTCGGCTGGGGCACCATCGTCTTCCTCGCCGCGCTGTCCACCATCGACCAGAACCTCTACGAGGCCGCCGCCGCCGACGGCGCCGGCCGGTGGCGGCGGCTCTGGCACATCACGCTGCCCGGCCTGCGCCCGGTGATCGTGCTGCTGCTCATCCTGCGGCTGGGCGACGCGCTCTCGGTCGGGTTCGAGCAGTTCCTGCTGCAACGCGACGCCGTCGGCCGGCAGGCCGCCGAGGTGCTCGACACCTTCGTCTACCACTTCTCCATCGCCACCGGGAACTACGGCTACGGCGCCGCGGCCGGACTGTTCAAGGCCGTCATCGGGCTGGTTCTCATCCTGGCCGCGAACCGCGTGGCGCACATGCTCGGCGAACGAGGGATCTACTCGAAGTCATGACCACGCTGATCCGCCGGGCCGCCGGCGACCGATCCCGCCGGCCGGTGTGGCAGGAACCGCCCACCCCGGTCGGCCAGGGGCTCAAGGCCGTCCTGCTCACCGTGCTGGTGGCGGGCGTGCTGTTCCCGCTCTGGGTGATCCTGGTGACCAGCCTCTCCTCCCGGGAGACCATCGCGCGGGCCGGCGGTCTGGTGGTCGTGCCCCGGGGCATCGACACGTCCGCGTACGAGACGATCTTCGCCGGCGGTGCGGTGACCCGGGCGCTGTGGATCAGCACGCTGGTCACCGTCTTCGGCACCGCCATCGCGCTGACCGTCACCGTGCTCGCCGCGTACGGGCTGTCCCGGCCGGGCTCGCTGGGCCACCGCTGGCTGCTGGCGTACTTCCTGATCCCGTTCCTGGTCTATCCGCCGCTGGTGCCGCGCTACCTGGTGGTCACCGGGCTGGGCCTGAAGGACACCATCTGGGCGCTGGTCCTGCCGCCGGCGATCAGCGTGTTCAACCTGGTCGTGGTGCGCGGGTTCTTCCAGGGCATCCCGTCGGAACTGCTGGACAGCGCCCGCATCGACGGCGCGAGCGACTTCCGGACGCTCGCGCGTATCGTGCTGCCGCTGTCCCGCGCGGTGATCGCCGTGGTCGGCCTGTTCTACGCGGTCAGCTACTGGAACGTCTGGTTCGACGCGTTGCTGTTCATCGACCGCAACGACATGTACCCGATCCAGCGGGTGCTCCAGAGCTACCTGCTGGCCGGGCAGGCCCCGCACACCTCCGGCGGCAGCAGCGGGGTGACCATGCCGCCGACCGAGGCGGTCAAGATGGCGGTGGTGGTGCTGACCGTCGCGCCGATCGTCGCGGTCTACCCGTTCATCCAGCGGCACTTCGTCAAGGGCGTGCTGATCGGCGCGGTGAAGGGCTGAGGCCGCGGGTCTGTCACAGCACCTGGGACAGGAAGCGTCGCAGCCGCGGGTGCTCCGGCGCCTCGAACACCGCCTCCGGTGGCCCGGCCTCCAGCACCACGCCCGCGTCCATGAACGCCACCGTGTCGGCGACGCTGCGCGCGAACCCCATCTCGTGGGTGACCACGACCATCGTCATCCCGGCGGCGGCCAGGTCCGCCATCACCGCGAGGACGCCCTTCACCAGTTCCGGGTCCAGCGCGCTGGTCGCCTCGTCGAACAGCATCACCTGCGGGCGCAGCGCGAGCGCCCGCGCGATGGCGACGCGCTGCTGCTGGCCGCCGGAGAGCTGCGCGGGCCGCGCGTCCGCCTTGCCGGCCAGGCCCACCAGGTCGAGCTGGGCGCGGGCCAGCGCCACCGCCTCGTCCTCGCTCATCTTCTTGAGTTTGCGCAGCGCCAGCGTGATGTTGCGCAGCACGCTCAGGTGCGGGAACAGGTTGAACTGCTGGAACACCATGCCGATGCGCTGGCGCAGCGCGTCCGGGTCGTCGCGCAGCACGCTGCGCCCGTCCAGCAGCACGTCACCCCGGTCCGGCTCGATCAGCCGGTTGATGGTGCGCAGCAGCGTCGACTTGCCGGAGCCGGACGGGCCGATCACGCAGGCCGCCCTTCCCCGGGCCACGTCCAGGTCCGCGCCGCGCAGTACCCGGTGCGCGCCGAAGGCCAGGTGCACGTCGCGGACGGCCAGGCTGACCGAGGTCGTGGTGGTCATCGCGGGTCCTTTCCGGACGGGGTGAGATCCGCCGGCTCGGCGTCGGGCTCTGGCTCGGGCGGCGCGGCCGGGCGGCCCTGCCGCAGCCGCCGGTCCAGCCAGTTGACCGCGTGGGTCAGCGGCACGGTCAGCACCAGGTAGAACAGCCCGGCCAGCAGCAGCGCGGACTGGTTGCCGGTGTTGGCCGCGTAGTCCTGCCCGATCCGGAACAGCTCCCGCTGGCTGGCCAGCAGGCCGAGGAAGTAGACCAGGCTGGAGTCCTTGATCAGCGCGATGAGCTGGTTGACCCAGGCGGGCAGGACCCGGCGTACGCCCTGCGGGATGATCACCAGGCGCATCGCCTCGCCCCAGGAGAAGCCGAGCGCCCGCGCGCCCTCCAACTGGGCGGCCTCCACGCTGAGGATGCCCGCCCGGAAGATCTCACCGAGGTAGGCGGCGGCGATCAGGGACAGCGCCAGCACGCCCAGCGGATAGGGGTTCGGGCCCCACACCTGCATGCCGAGCGGCGCCAGGCCCACGCCGATCAGGAGGATGGTCGCCGCGGCCGGCAGGCCGCGGAACACGTCGGTGTAGACCCGTGCCGGCCACCGCAACCATCGGGTACGCGAGATGCCGGCGACGGCCAGCAGCATGCCCAGCACCGAGCCGAGCAGGGCGGCGGAGACCGCCAGGGTGAGCGTGTTGGGCAGCCCGACGGTGAGCATCTCGGGCAGCGCCTCGCGCATCGAGTCCCAGTCGAAGAACGTCTCCCACAGCGTGCTCAGTGGATCCATGTCCGCTCCGTCCGCCCCGCTCGTGCTCGGTTACCGGTTCAGGAGGCGGCCGACGGCGACGGCACCGCCACCGACCCGCTGCCCGGCTTGAAGTCGGCCGGGATCGGCCGCCCCGGGTAGTACTCGGCCTGCAGGCGGCTCCACGTGCCGTCGGCGATGACCTCGTCGAGGCCCTTGTTCAGCGCCTCGCGCAGCTTGTCGTCGCCCTTCGCCACCGCGTACGCGGTAGGGGTGGGGCTGAGCTGCTTCGCCGCGACCTTGATCTTGCCGTTGCTGTCGGCGGCGGACTTGTCGCCGATCTCAGCCGGGGCGATCCAGGCGTCAGCGGTACCGGCCTTGAGCTGGTTGATCGCGCTGTTGTAGTCGGGCACCCGCACCGGGTCGAGGTTCTGCTTGGTGGCGTAGTCGTCCTGCACCGTGCCCTGGACCACCACCACGCGCTTGCCGGCGAGCTGGTCGAAGCCGGTGATCGAGGAGCCGGCCGGCACGTCCAGGCCGAAGTAGCCGAAGTCGTAGCCGTTGCCGAAGTCCACTGTCTTCTTCCGCGCCTCGGTGATCGTGATCGAGGAGCTGCCCACGTCGAACTTGCCGCTGTTGACCTGCGCGAGCAGGCCGGAGAAGTCGGTGCCGACGAACTCCACCTTCAGGTCGATCTTGGCGGCCACGGCACGCAGCAGCTCGTTGTCGAAGCCGGTGAACTCACCGTCCTTCAGGAAGACGTTCGGCGGGGCGTCGGTGAGCGTGCCGGCGCGGATCACGCCGGGCTGGAGCAGGCCGTACGGGTTGTCGGCCGCGGCGGTGTCGTCGTTGCCGCAGGCGGTGAGCGCGGTGGCGGCGAGCAGGGCGGCCGCGCCGACGGCGGCGGCACGGGTCAGGACGGTACGGAAACGCACGATGTCTCTCCAGAGTGGATGGACGCGCGCGGTGCGCGTCGACGCCGGCCCGCCGGACGGACGGCCGGGCCGGAGAAGGGTGGAACGGGGAAGGAGGGGTGGCGCTCGCTCAGCGCGCGAGGCGACAGGCGTCGCTGCACACCCGCATCAGGTCGACGTGGCGGCGCTTGACCAGCGCGAAGCGGGCCGGGTACGCGGCGACGTCGCCGGACGGGGTGGAGGGTGGTGCGGACATCGGTCTCCCTGGTCTGTTGCTGACCTGGGTGCCAGGCCACGCTTGCACCGGCGGCTGCCGGTGCCTGGTCTTCACCCGGGGCACCCCACCGCGGAGGAGGGTTGCCGGCCAGCGAGCCGGGGCTTCGCGCTGGCGCTCATGACCTGCCCAGAAGGCTAGCAGCACCGCCGCGGCGGTCGTCCAGCGGTTATGACCACCCTCACGTGGCCCCCGCACCGGCGGGCCGGGACGCCTGCCGCGCGGGTGCGGCCGGTGAGCCGCAGAATGGGCGAATGAGCGACCGGCGGGTGGCAGTCGACGACCTCGGTGCGTGGTTGATCAAGGGGAACGCGGACGCGGTGGACCTGACGGCCCGCTTCGTCGCCGACCCGCGCGTCACCGGCTGGTGCGTCCGACCGGGTTACCGGGTACGGCTGATGCGCGCCGGTCAGCCGGTCGTGTTCTGGGCCAGCGGCAGCAGGGGCCGGGCGCCGTACGGCGTCTGGGGCGTCGGCCGGATCGCCGCCCCGCCGGAGCCGGGTGCGCCGGGCGAGGCGTGGACCGCGCCGCTGGACCTGACGATCCTGGACGAGCCGCTGCGGGTACGCCGCGAGGTGCTGCGCGCCGACCCGCGGCTGGCCGGCGCGGAGGTGCTCCGGCAGCCGCAGGCGCCGAACCCGTCCTACCTGACAGTGGCCCAGTTCGAGGCGCTGCGCGCCTACCTGCCCCGCGACATCGGCACCTGACTCAGGCGGCCAGGGTGGCGGCGAGCCGGCGGGCCTCGGCGACCAGTCGGCTGCCGCCGCCCCGCTCCACCACGTCGGCCAGTCCGGGTACCTCGATCCGGACACCCGTCGCGATCGCCGCTTCCGCTGCCACCGCCAGCAGGTCCGGCGTGCCCCGGGGCGGCGTCGGCGCGGTCAGCAAGGGCGGCAACGCCGCGGCGAGCAGCCGCCACACGCTCAGCGGAGCACCCGCCGCCACCGCGTCGCGCAGCGGCGTGACCGCCCGGGTCAGCGTCACCTGCCCGCCGGCCGCCAGCGTGCCGAGGTGCCCGCCGGTCGCCGGCGCGTCCAGGTCACCGGCGGCGGCCAGGATCAGCACCGCGTCGAGCGCGGCCACCCGGTCCGCCTCGTGGCGGGCGCACAACCCGTAGGCCAGCGCGAGGTCGAGGGCCGGTCCGCCCGCGCCCGTGCACTCGGCCAGCACCGGCAGGGCGGCGGCGTGCCCGAGGGTGTCCTCCTGCGCCGCGCCGGCCACCTCGGGCAGCAGGTGGGCGGCGACCACGCCCCGGTGCCCGGGCAGGACGGCCGGCCAGACGTCACCCCAGCCGTCGGTCCACCGGCCGATCGGCGTGGGGGTCAGGGTGAGCAGGCCGAGCCGGTCCTCGACGCCGTCCGGCGGGGTGAGCGCGACCAGCGTCCGGCCCTCGGGTAGCCGGTCGTAGCCCCAGTCGTACCCGGCCGACCGCGCCCTCCGGCCCACCGTCACCACCTGCTGCGCCGGGGCCGGCACGGCGGCGCCGCGCAGCCAGCGGGCCAGCTCGTCGCCAGCCGGCGTGCGCAGCGCCGCGGCACGTTCGGCAAGTGGCCCGTCGACGCCGGCCGGCAGGCGAAGCAGGGCCTGCGCGAGATCCCAGCGCCACACCGGACGGTCACCCAGCGCGGCCAGCCGTTCGTAGAGCGCCACCGGCTCGATCGCCCCGGTGACCGAGGTCGGCGTGGACAGCAGGCCCGGGTCGTCGCGGCCGTCCAGCCGCTGCCCGATCTCGGCCAGGCGGGCGCAGGCGAGCTGGACGGGCGCGGGCCGGCGTGTGGCCGGCACCGGCGGACCACCCCGGAACGGGAGCGGCGCGCGTGGGCGGGACTCGGTCAGCAGCGTGCTCCACTGGTCGCGGCGGGTCGCCGCCTCGGCGTCGCCGCAGACGGCCAGCAGGAGCCCGTGCATCTGGACCGAGATGTTGAACACCGACCAGGGATGGTCGTACGCGCCGACCTGCTCGCGGCGTACCACAGGCAGCAGCGCCGCCGCGAGCCGCTCGCGGTCGGCGGTGCCGAGCCGGACCAGGCCGTCCATGACCCGTTCCGCCGTCAGCGCGGGCCAGCGCCGGCCGAGCGACGCCGCGACCTCCTCCACCAGCTCGTCCACCTCCTGGATCCGCGGCCGCCGCCGGCAGCGGCGGCGGCAGGTCGTCGCGGGCCTCGGCCACTGTGGCGACGGCCACCGGCCGGTGACCGTGGCGCGCCGCCAGCGCCAGCGCCCGCTCGCGCAGGCCGGCGTCGGGATGGCCGGCCGCCACGGCGAGCACCGCGCCGATCTCCGCAGCCTGGTCCGGGTGCTGCCGGGCCAGCCGGTCGAGCCAGGACACCTGCGCCCGGACCAGTGCCTTCTCCGGCCGGGCCAGCACCGTCCGGGCGGTCTCCCACAGCGCCTCCGGCTCGGCGGCGTCACCGGCCTGCCGTAGCGTCCGCTGTGCGGCGCGGGCCACCGGCCCGGGACCGTCGGCGAGCAGCCGCAGATAGGCGCTCGACCGCACCGCCACCTCGTCCGGGGTCGGCGTCAGCAGGTCGTGCAGGACCAGGAACGGGCGCAGCGCGCCCGGACGGTCGCCGCGCAGCAGCCGGCCGAGGACGCCGTTGAGCAGGACCGCCCGGTCGAGCCGGCCCTCCGCCGCCAGCGCCACCAGCGCCCGGGGCAGCGCCTCCGTGCCCGCGCCGTCGCCGCGGGCCAGCTCGGTGCCGACCCCGTCCACCTCGAACAGGCGCGGCAACAGCGCGTCGAGGAACGGGTCCGCACGCAGCCGGTCCACAGTCGGCGGACGCGTTCCGCGCGGATCCGGCCAGCCCTGCGCAGCGGCCCAGCCTCGCACGAAGTCGTCCCCCGTCGGCGGCGGAGCCTTCTCGGCCAGCAGGAGACCGGCGACGAACCGCCAGCCCGCGACCATCCGGTCCCGGGGGAGCCGGTCGGCCAGCTTGTACGCCACGTCGGCCAGCCAGGTCACCCCGCGCTCCCGGGCGACGTCGACCACCGGCGCCGCGTCGACGCCACTCAGCCAGACCGAACGGCGGCCGAGCAGCGCGGCCACCTTCGTCGGCGTGCTCAGCGTGCCCACCGCCGCGACCGCCAGCGTCGCCGCCTCGCCCTGCCACCACCAGGCGTCCCGCCTGCGGCGCACGACGGCGACGAGGTCGTCGCCGAGTGCCCGCCGGGCCGGCTCGTCCAACCCGGCCAGAGCCGACCGGACCTGCGACATCCGGCCGCGCACCACCGCCTCGACGAAGCCGGTCACGACAGCGCCCCCACCGGCGCCGCGACCATCGACACCGCCAGCGCGTGCCGGCACGGCCCCCGCTGCCCGCGGTGCCGCGCCCACCAGCGGCAGGAACAGGAGTACGCGCCGTCCGGGTGCCGTCGTACCCGGTAGGTCTCGGCGTCGGTGCGGACCGTCGCGGTCTCGCCGTCGCGCTCGACGGCGCCGCGCTCGACCAGCGCACGCGCGCCGACCAGCCGGGGGTTGTCCCGTTCCGCGCGGCCCGCGTCGTAGGGCATCACCCGGTGGAAGTACGCCCCGTCCGCCACGTCGTACCCGACCCGCCCGGCGGTGCCGAGCTGGGCGAGCGCGGCCCGCACCCGCTCGTCGGGCAGCGCGGCGGCGTCGGCCAGCGCGGCCACGTCGATCGCCGGATCCCAGTTGAGCAGCGCGCCCACCAGCTCCGCGTCGTCGACCACGTCGTCACCGGCGAGCGCCGCCAGTGCGGCACCCTCACCGGAGAACCCCCGGTACGGCTCGGGGGACAGCGTCAGCGACACCCGCAGCGCCCCGGTGTCCAGCTCCCAGGTGCTCGGCACGGCCGGCGACCCGGCGCGTACCGCCGGGCCGTACACCCGCAGGGTGCGCGCGTGGCGCAGCACGCCGCGCAGCGCCGCGAGCCGGCCCGCGCCGGCCAGGCAGACAGCGCCCGGCACCGGGCGGGAGGTCAGCCGCAGGGTACGCCCGGCGGGCACCGCCCACAGCACACTGCGGTCGTTCGCGGCAGGCAGCCGGCGCAGGAACGCCGCCGCCTCCGCCGCCGCGATCTCGGCGCGCGGCTCGAAGCCGGCGGTGAGCACGTGCACCTCGGCGAAGCCGCGCAGCCAGCGGCCGGGCAGCGGCACCTTCCGCTCGACCACCGAGCCGTCCATGGTGGAGACCGTCAGGTCGTCCGGGCCGACCGCCACGTGCAGCGGCTCGATGCCACCCACCCGGGCCAGCGCCTCCCGCAGCGGCGGGTTCACATCCACGTTAGTGGTGCCGTGGCCGCTGATCTCCCCGTCCAGCCCGGCCGGCAGCACGTCCATCCGCGCGTACACCCCGCAGCAGCCGGAGAACGACTCGAACCGCAGGCGGCCGCGGCTGCCGGTCACCACCGGGTCCAGGCTGGCCGGGTTGACCGGCTGGTGGTAGCGGGTGCGGGCCACCTCGGCGACGGCGAGCAGCCCGGCCGCCGACGCGGCCGGGGCGGTGAGGAACCCGGCGAAGAAGCGCGGGTTGGCCGCCGGGCCGCCGCAGGTCTGCAGATCGAGACCGGCGGCGCGCAGCGCGGACGGCTGAAGGTATCGGTACGTCTGGACGGCGTTCACGGCGCAGACCGTAGAGGGACCGACCGACAAAAGCGGGACGGTCCTGCTAGCTTCCTCGGATGTTCGCCCACGCCCTCACCGACGACGCCGAGCTGCGTCCACTGTCGCCCTGGCACGCCGACGAGTTCCTGGCCAACCTCGACCGCTGCCGCGACCACATCTCGCCCTGGGTCGGCGCGTCCTTCGTCGCCACCGACGCCGCGTCGGCCCGCAAGGTCCTCCAGGCGTACGCCGACCGGTGGGCCCGCGACGACGGCGGCATCTGGGGCATCTGGCAGCGCGGCACGCTCGTCGGTGGCGTGCTGTTCGTGTCGCTGAGCACCGAACGCGGGGTGTGCGAGGCGGGCTGCTGGCTGGAACCCGGCGCCGAGGGGCAGGGCCTGGTCACCCGCGCCGCCCGCTTCGTCATCGACTGGGCGGTGCGGGAGCGCGGCATCCACCGCGTCGAGTGGGTCACGAAGGCCGGCAACGACCGTAGCGTCGCCGTGGCGCGGCGGCTCGGCATGAGCCGCGACGGCGTCATGCGCGGCGCCGCACCGACGCCCGACGGCCGCGCCGACCTGGAGGTCTGGTCCGTGCTGGCGCCGGAGTGGACCGGCTGACCGCCGAAATTGTCGTACCCGGACGTGAACATCTGTCCATGGCTGTCCCCGCACTGGCCGACCGGTCCCCCCAGCCGCGCGCCCTGCCGCTGCGCGAGGTCCGCACCCGGCTCACCCAGATCGTCTCCCTGGCCGAGCTGACCGACACCGTCACAGTCGTCACCCGCGACGGCGATCCCCGGCCGGTCGCCGCGATCGTGCCCGCGTCCGCCGCCCGCACCGGCGCCCAGGCGCGCGCGGACGCCGAACGCGTCGCCGCGATCAGCGCCGGCTGGGCCCGCCGCCTGGAGGAGTTGCACCGGCAGTCCAGCTCGGCGGCACGCCGCCGAGCTGCGGGCGCTGGCCGACGCGCTCGCCGAGGCGTGGGCCGAACTCGACCGCCGCGCGCCGGCCGGCGACGCGGCGCTGACCCGGCTGCGCGCCGCGCACGCCGACCTGCTGCGCCGCTGACCCGTGGCGTCCCGCCGGTGTACGCGGGACGCCACGGGGTGCGGTCAGCTCCGGCCGCGCTCGGCCCGGTAGCGGCGGATCAGCTCGGCGGTCGAGGTGTCCACGTCGGCCAGGTCCGGGTCCGGCCCGGTGAGCTTCGGCGCGAGCTGGTTGGCCATCACCTTGCCCAGCTCCACACCCCACTGGTCGAAGGCGTTGATGTCCCAGATCGCGGCCTCGGTGAACGTGATGTGCTCGTAGAGCGCGATCAGCTGACCCAGCGTCGCCGGGGTGAGCTTCGGCGCCAGGATCGAGGTGGTCGGGTGGTTGCCCGCCATCACCCGGTGCGCCACCACCTCGGGCGCGGTGCCCTCGGCCTCCACCTGCTCCCGGGTCCGCCCGAACGCCAGCGCGGCGGTCTGGGCGAAGAAGTTCGACATGAACAGGTCGTGCATGTCGCCCAGGTCGTGGTTGGGCCGACTGAACGCGATGAAGTCCGCCGGGATCAGCCGGGTGCCCTGGTGGATGAGCTGATAGAAGGCGTGCTGCCCGTTGGTGCCCGGCTCGCCCCAGAAGATCTCCCCGGTCGGGTACGTCACCGGCGAGCCGTCGACGCGTACCGACTTGCCGTTGCTCTCCATGGTGAGCTGCTGGAGGTAGGCGGGGAACCGGTGCAGGTACTGCGAGTAGGGCAGCACCGCGTGGGTCTCCGCGCCGAGGAAGTCGGTGTACCAGACGTTGAGCAGGCCGAGCAGCGCCGGCACGTTGCGCTCCACCGGTGCGGACCGGAAGTGCTCGTCGACCGCGTGGTAGCCGGCCAGCATCTCGCGGAACCGGTCCGGCCCGATCGCCAGCATCACCGACAGGCCGACCGCGGACGGCAGCGAGTAGCGCCCGCCCACCCAGTCCCAGAAGCCGAACATGTTCTCCGGGTCGATGCCGAAGTCGCGGACCCGCTGCTCGTTGGTGCTCACCGCGACGAAGTGCCGGGCCACCGCGTCGTCGTCCGCGTCCAGCCCGGCGAGCAGCCAGCGCCGCGCCTGGTCGGCGTTGGCGAGCGTCTCCTGGGTGGAGAACGTCTTCGAGACCACGACGAACAGCGTGCTCGCCGGGTCCAGGTCGGCCGTCTTGTCGTGGATGTCGGTCGGGTCGATGTTCGACACGAACCGGCAGCCGATGCCCGCGTCCCGGTACGCCTTCAGCGCCTCGTACGCCATCACCGGCCCGAGGTCCGACCCGCCGATGCCGATGTTCACCACCGTGGTGATCCGCTCGCCGGTGTGGCCCCGCCACGAGCCGGAGCGCACGCGCTGCGCGAACGCCGACATGCGGTCCAGCACGGCGTGCACGTCGGCGACCACGTCCTGGCCGTCCACGGTGAGTGACGCGTCGGCCGGCAGGCGCAGCGCGGTGTGCAGCACGGCCCGGTCCTCGGTGACGTTGATGTGCCGTCCGGCGAACATGGCCGCGATCCGGTCGGTCAGGCCGACCCGCTCGGCGAGCGCGCCGAGCAGCGCGATCGTCTCGTCGGTGACGAGGTTCTTGCTGTAGTCCACGTGCAGGTCGGCGACCTCACCGGTGAGCCGCTCACCCCGCTGCCCGTCGGCGGCGAACAGGTCGCGCAGGTGCGTGGCGCGCATCGCCTCGGCGTGCTTGCGCAGCGCCTGCCATTCGTCGGTGGTGGTGACGTCCACAGCCATCGGGTCGATCTTCTCCTTCACGACGGGCGGTCGGCCGGCGCGCGCCGGCGAACCCCACAAGCCTGCCACCCGGACCGGCCGCGCGCGACGCGACCCGGCGGCGACCACCGTGCGGGCGGGTCTTTCCGGCCACCGCCACGGGACACGCCGTTGGGACGCCTGTACGACACGCCGAACACGGGGAGACATCTGTCGATTGCGGAACGTAAGCTCCGGAGTCGTCGGCGTACCGGAGGAGACGCGTATGGCAGCGGTTTTCGGTCCTCGGCGCCCCTCGGACGAGCGCCCGCCGGACGAATCCGCCGCGGCCGGGAGCGCGGCGGGTGACGAAACGCCGCTGCCGGAGCTGGCGGACGGGCACTGGATGAACCGCGCCACCGAGTTCGCCCACACCAGCTTCTGGTCGGTGGCGCGCCGGCTGCCTGCCCTCGTCCGCGAGGCCATCGGCCTGGCCTGGGCGACCAGCCGCCGGGACACGCTCGCCTCGATCGGGCTCAACGTGGTCGCCGGCCTGCTCACCACCTTCGGGCTGCTCGCCACCACCGGCGTGCTCCAGCAACTCTTCGCCGACGGGCCCACACCGGACCGGATCCGGGCGGCCCTGCCCGCGCTGCTGCTCGCGGCCGCCGCCGTGACGGCCCGGGGAGCGCTGACTGTCGCCGCCGGCTGGGCGCAGGCGCGGCTCATCCCGCAGATCAACTACCAGGTGGAACTCCGGCTGTTCGAGGCGACCACCGCTGTGGAACTCGCCGCGTTCGACGACGCCGGCTTCGCCGAGGAGATGGATCGTGCCCGCGATCGGGGCATGGCCGAGGCCGCGTCGATCGTGGACCACACCGTGAACCTGGTGACCGGCGTCGTGGGTGTGCTGGCGACCGCCGCCGCGGTCACCGTCATCCAGCCCGTCCTGCTGCCGTGCCTGCTGCTCGCCGCGGTGCCCGAGGCCGTCACCGCGGTCAAACTGGCGCGGCGGCAGTACCTGGCGCTGCTGGCCTGGATCACCCGTCGCCGCCGGATGTACCTGCTGGCCCGTTTGATGGCCGATCGGCACACCGCCGCCGAGATCCGTGCCTACCAGATGCGGGACTTCCTGCTGGCCGAGTACCACCGGATGATGACCGTCGAGACCCAGGCCCAGCTCCGGCTGGCCCGTTCGCAGACAGTCACCCGAGGGCTCGGCCTGTCGGTGACCGGCGTGGCCGCGTTCGCGGTCTATGCCGTACTGGGCGGGCTGCTGATGGGCGGTGTGGTGGCGCTCGCGGCGGCGGCCACCGCGCTGCTCGCGCTCCAGGCCGCGCGTACGAGCCTGCGCACCGCGATCTTCGCCACCAACTCGCTCTACGAGGACGCTCTCTACTACCAGGACTACCGCGACTTCCTCGACCGGGCGGCACGGCGGATCCCGGCCGGCGGGCACCTGCCCGTCGACGGGTTCACGCGGATCGACGTCGACCGGGTCAGCCTGCGCTACCCGGACACCGACAGTGCGGCGGTCGACGAGGTCAGCCTCACGTTCCGGCGCGGCGAGGTGATCGCGCTGGTGGGGGAGAACGGCTCCGGCAAGACCACGCTCGCCAAGCTGATCGCCGGCCTCTACCGGCCCACCGGCGGCACGATCCGCTGGGACGGCGTGGACGCCGCCGAACTGGATCCACGCCAGACCGCCGCCCAGGTCGCGGTGATGAGCCAGGACTGGTGGAAGTTCCCGTTCACCGCCCGGCAGAACATCCGCGTCGGCCGCCACGACCGCGCCGACGGCCCCGGACCGAGCGTGGAGACCGCCGCCCGCGACGCCGCCGCGCACGACATGATCAGCGAGCTGCCGTTCGGGTACGACACGCTGCTGGACCGGCAGTTCAAGGACGGCCAGGACCTGTCCGGCGGGCAGTGGCAGCGGCTGGTGGCCGCACGCGGCCTCTACCGCGACGCCCGGCTGCTGATCTGCGACGAGCCGTCCGCCGCGCTCGACGCGCGTGCCGAGCACGCCCTCTTCCAGCATCTGCGGCGGCACCCGGACCGGGCCGTCGTGCTGATCACCCACCGGCTCGCGAACGTCCGGCACGCCGACCGGATCTTCGTGATGGACCACGGCCGGCTCGTGCAGTCAGGCGACCACGACACGCTGATGGCGCAGGGCGGGCTCTACCGCGAGCTGTTCGAGTTGCAGGCGGCCGGCTACCTCGCCGGCAGCGCGGAACCCGCCGACGGTTGACCTCCAGCGCACTCGAACTCCTACCGTGACCGGACCGCGCGCCACCCGGCCGGCGCGGTGCAACCCAGGGAGTTCACATGCGCTATCGCGTCCTCGGCGGCACCGGCATCGAGGTCAGCGTCCACTGCCTCGGCACCATGATGTTCGGCGCGGTCGGCAACCCCGACCACGACGACTGCGCCCGGATCGTCCACGCGGCACTCGACCGTGGGATCAACTTCGTCGACACCGCCGACATGTACTCGGCCGGCGAGTCGGAGGAGATCGTCGGCAAGGCCCTGCGCGGCCGCCGCGACGACGTGGTGCTCGCCACGAAGGTCCACTTCCCGATGGGGGAGGGGCCCAACCGGGGCGGCAACTCGCGACGCTGGATCGTCCGTGCGGTCGAGGACAGCCTGCGCCGGCTGGGCACCGACTGGATCGACCTCTACCAGGTGCACCGCCCGGACCACACCACCGACGTCGAGGAGACGCTCGCCGCGCTCACCGACCTGGTCCGGGCCGGGAAGATCCGTGCGTTCGGCTGCTCGACCTTCCCGGCCGAGGAGATCGTGGAGGCGCACCACGTCGCCGAACGGCGTGCGCTCGCCCGGTTCCGCACCGAGCAGCCGCCGTACTCGATCCTGGCGCGCGGCATCGAGACGTCGGTGCTGCCGGTCTGCCGCCGCTACCGGATGGGTGTGCTGGTGTGGAGCCCGCTGGCCTCCGGGTTCCTGTCCGGCCGGTACCGGCAGGGGCGGCCCGTCGACCTCGGCGCGGGCCGCCCGGCACTCACCCCGGCCCGGTTCGACCCGGCGCTACCCGGCAACACCGCCAAGTACGCTGCCGTGGAGGACCTGGTCGCGCTCGCCGGCGAGGTGGGCTGCACACTGCCGCAGCTCGCTGTGGCGTTCACCGCCGTGCACCCGGCGGTCACCTCGACCATCATCGGGCCGCGCACGATGGACCAGTTGGACGCGCTGCTGGCCGGGGCGGAGCTGACGCTCGACGACGCGGTGCTGGACCGCATCGACGAAATCGTCCCGCCGGGCACGAACCTCTACCAGCCCGACGGCGCCTGGTCCCCGCCGACCCTGACCGACCCGTCCCACCGCCGCCGCCCCCTCCCCGAGCGGGCCGCCGCCTGACCCCCGCTCCTCCCGCCAACCCCCGTCTCCGCCCTCAGCCCTCAGCCCGTCGATCATGGAGTTCCGGCCCCGGCAGACAGCGCGAACCGGACACTCGAGGGGCGCAAACCGCAAGATCGGCGGGGCGAGGCGAGGCGGGGCGGGGCGGGGCGGGTGGGGAACTGCGTCGACACGGGACGGGGGCGGCTCCACACTGGGCCTGTGGAACATCGGGAACTTGTTCGGGTGAGCAAGCGGCTGTCGCTGGCGTTGCGGCACCGGCCCGACGCGTACGGGCTGCGACTCGACCGGGCCGGCTGGGTGCCGGTGGCCGACGTGCTCGCCGGGCTGAGGATCAGCCGCGCCCAGCTGGACGCCGTGGTCGCGGGCAACGACAAGCAGCGCTTCGCCGTGGAGGCCGGCCCGGACGGGGCCGACCGGATCCGCGCCAACCAGGGCCACTCCGTCCCGGTCGACCTCGGCCTCACTCCGGCCGCGCCGCCGCCCCGGCTGTTCCACGGCACCGGCGAGGCAGTGCTGGACGCGATCCGGGCGCAGGGGCTGCGCCGGGGCGGGCGGCACCACGTACACCTGTCACCTGATGTGGCGACGGCCCGGCGCGTCGGCGCGCGCCGGGGCGGCGCGGTGGTGGTGCTGACCGTGGACGCGGCGGCGATGGCCGAGGCCGGGCACCTGTTCTACCGCTCGGCGAACGGGGTGTGGCTCACCGACTCCGTGCCGCCGCCCTACCTCGGCACCACCTGAGCGGCGGTCAGCAGACGGTCACCGGGTGGGCCACCACGGCGTCGAACAGGTACGCGAGGTCGTTCGGCGCGGCCCGGTCGGGCTGGACGGCGCCGGTGCAGTCGGTGGCGCGGGCGCGCAGCACGTGCCGGCCCGCGCCCGGCGGACGCCACCGGACGGTCCAGCGCTGCCAGGCGCCGCCCCGGTCGGCGGCGACCAGGTCGGCCGGGCGCCACCCGTCGCCGGTGTCCACCTCGACGTGCGCGATCGGGCCGTTGCCGGACCAGGAGCGGCCGGTCAGCAGCATCTCCTCGCCGGCCGGCACCCGGGCGTCCCAGGGCAGCTCGAACGCGCTGCGGACCGGCTGGGCGGTGAGGACGGTGCCGTCGGCCGGGTGGCCGGGGCCGAACATCCGGTAGAACTGCGTGTTCCACGGCGAGAACAGGGCAGTGGTGGAGACCTCGATCGCGCCGACCCACTTGATCGAGGAGATACCGACCCAACCGGGCACCACGACGCGTACCGGGAAACCGTGGTCGGGGGGCAGCGGCTCGCCGTTCATCTCGTACGCCAGCAGCACGTCGTCGAGCGCCTTCGCGACCGGCATCGGTCGGCGTACCCGGCCGAGGTTGACCCCGCCGGAGACGTAGTCCGGGTCGAGTCCCTCGGGCATCACGTCGACCGCCTTGTCGCGCAGCCCGGCCAGGCGCAGCACCGTGCCGAGCCGCACGCCACGCCACCGGGCCACGCCGACGCTGCCCAGCCCCCACGCCACGCCCGGGGCGGGCTCGTCCTGCTGCTCGGCGAAGTAGCGCCGCCCGTTGCCGGCGCACTCCAGCAGCGCCGCGTGCTCCTCGGCGGGGAGCCGGCGCAGCTCGTCGAGGTCGAACTCGACCGGCTTGTCGCGGGTCGGCGCGCCGCGCAGGCCGTCGCCGACCAGGCGCAGCCGCCAGGTGGCCGCGTCCAGGTGCGGAGTGACGGTGTGGTTGCGGACGAAGAATCGGTCGGTCGGGACCACGTACCCCTGGCCGGCCATCGACGGCCAGCGCATCTCGGCGTTGGTGTCCAGCGGGCGCAGCAGGTCCGCCGGCAGCGGCTTGACGATCGGCGCGCCGGGGTCGACGCCGACCGGCGCGGACCCCACCGCGACCGGCTCGCGTTCCGCGGCGGCGGCGGTCACCGCGGCCATCGCCGCGCCCACCTCCAGCAGCCGGTCGCGGTCGACGCCCGGCCCGTGTGCCTGCCCGGCGAGCCACTGCCGGCTCCGGTCGGCGTCGTGGACGGCTTCGGCGGGGGACGGGGAGTGACTCACTGCTGACCTCCGGGGTAGGCGACGCTGCCTTTCCTATTCAATCAGTAGGACTTTTCGTCGATCCGTCGCAGGTGGTGGCGACTCACGCCGCAGCGATCAGCGTCACCACCCCGGCCGCCACGAGCACACCGGCCCAGAGCCGGTCGACGTTGAACCAGGCCCGGCGCAGCACACCGACGCCGAGCACCTCGTACACCAGCAAGGCCACCACCAGCGCGACGGCGAGCATGGCGACTGTGTGCACGGCGGCGGCGAGCAGGCCGGTCAGCGCGCCGGCCGGCGCGGCGGCGAGGTGCCCGGCGTGCGGGCCGGCGCCGGCCGCCGGTTCGGCGAGCAGCACCGGCAGCAGCATCAGGCCTGCGCCGTGCGCCGCCGACATCAGGAACGACCAGGCGGTGAGCTGCGCCGCCGACAGCCGCATGCCGGCCCACCGGAAGTGCCGCTCGGACAGCAGCCGCCACAGCCCGAACCCGACCAGCAGCACCCCGCCGGCCACCGCGACCAGCGTGCTCGCCGTCACCGACCGGGTGGCGCTGACCAGGGCGGCGACCACCGCCACCGACGCCAGGTGGCCGGCCGCGATCGGCGGCAGGGCCGCCAGGAGCGCCGCCCGGCGACGCTCCTGCAGGCCCCGGGCCACCGCGAACAGCCATCCCATCGCCGGGTTCAGGCCGTGGAACGCGCCGAGGCCGGCCAGCGCCGCCCAGGTCGCGCCGGTCACGGGAAGCAGTACGAGTCGGACGAGGCGTCGCCGCCCTGCAACCGGGTCTGGTGCACGCGCAGGCCGCGGAACTCCTCGCCGCGCGGGAAGAACCGCGGGTCCGGCACGAGGCCGCCGGTCGCCGGGTCGACGTCCAGCTTCGCCACCCAGGCGCCCACCCCGTCGGGGTAGAACTGGTCGTCCCAGGCGCCGTAGAGCGAGTTGCTGACGTAGACGCGGCGGCCGTCGCGGCTGATCTCGACCATCTGCGGGCCGCCGGCCAGCGGCTCGTCCGGGTACGCCGGGTGCGGGGTGCGGTTGACGATGCCGCCCAGGCGCACCGAGCCGACGCGTACCGGGTGGAACGGGTCGCTGACGTCGTAGCGGATCAGTTCGCCGGTGCCCCAGCAGGAGACGTGCAGGAACCTGTCGTCCACCGACAGGTCGATGTCGGTGACCAGCGGCGGCACCGCACCGAACGGCTTGAGCAGGTCCGGCAGGTCGGCCGGGTCGGCCGGCTCGGCCGGGATGTCGATCACCTTGGTCACCGCCCAGGTGTCGCCGTCGCGGTGCCACAGCCAGATCGAGGCGGACAGGTCCTCGACGCTGATCACCACGCCGACGAAGCCGTACGACTTCGTCGGGTCGTGCGCGGGGCGCAGCTCCAGCGGCATCTGGTACTGGTCGCCGAGGTCGACGCGCTGCACGTGCCGGCGCCTCGCCAGGTCCCAGAAGTGGATCGCGTGCCCGTACCTGCGGCCCAGCAGCAGCTCACCGACGATGCCGTCCTCGATCATCGACGGCGTGCCCCACTCGCTGGTGACAAGCACGTCCTGGGTGTAGTGCCACCAGAAGTCGTACGCCAGGAACTGCGGCCCCCGGTCGGCCTCCCACGCGCCGCGTACCTCGAAGGTGGTGTGGTCGAGCACGGCGATGCCGCCGGGCCCCTCCTGCCCGTCCGCGCCGCCGAGCGCGGAGACGTAGATGCCGTCCGGCCCGCAGTGCACGGTGTGCGGGCGGGAGTACCCGGCACGCTCGCCCAGCTCCTTCGCCTCGATCACCTTGACCAGGCTCGGCCGGCGCGGGTCGGGCTTGGTGTCCAGCACGTGGATCCGGGACGAGCGCAGGCCCGGCACGATCAGGTAGCGGCGTTCCACGTGCGGGTGCGGCGCGGTCGGGCAGAGCGCGCTGCTGCACGCGTTCCAGCCGAAGTGGTGCAGCTCGTCGCCGGTGTTCGGCAGCTCGGTCCAGCCCACCACCCGGCCGTACGAGCCGGAGTCCGGGTCGGTGTCGAGGACCGCGATGGCGTCGGGGCGCTGCCCGGCGCGGTCGAACGCGGCGACGTACGCGAGTTTCTCGGCCGGCGCGGTGGCGGCGAGCGCGGGGGAGGGGTAGAAGGTCGGGTCGGGGGTCCAGCGGGTCATCGGTTCTCCCTCGCGGTCAGCCGGCGGGTACGCCGAGGCGGTCGAGCAGGTGGCGGCGCAGCGCGCCGAGGGCCGGGTCGTCGGGGCTCGGGGACGGGCCGAGGCGTACCGGCACCTCCTCGGCGATCACGCCGTCGTCGAGCAGCAGGACGCGGTCGGCCAGCAGCAGCGCCTCCTCCACGTCGTGGGTGACGAGCAGCGCGGCGAAGCCGTGCTGGGCGCGCAGCCGCCGCAGCAGCCCCTGCATGCGCAGCCGGGTCAGCGCGTCCAGCGCGCCGAACGGCTCGTCCAGCAGCAGCAGGTCCGGTTCGCGGACCAGCGCGCGGGCCACCGCGACGCGCTGCGCCTGCCCGCCGGACAGTTCGGCCGGCCAGGCCCGGCCCCGGTCGGCGAGCCCCACCTCGGCCAGTGCGCGGCCGACCCGGTCGCCCACGTCCGGCCCGGTCAGGCCGAGCGCCACGTTGTCCGCCACCCGCTTCCACGGCAGCAGCCGGTGCTCCTGGAACACGACCGCGGCGGTGCCGTGCACCGCGTGCTCGCCGCCCGCGTCGCCGTCGAGCCCGGCCAGCACCCGCAGCAGCGTGCTCTTGCCGGATCCGCTGCCGCCGAGCAGCGCCACCGTCTCCCCGGCGCCGATGGTCAGGTCCACCCCGGCCAGCACCACCGCCGGGCCGAACGCCCGGGTCACCGCGCGTGCGGTGAGCACCGGCCCGGTCAGGTCGCGCGCAGTCCGCGTCGCCACGCCAGCGTCCTCCTCTCCGCGTACCGGATGAGCAGGTCGGAGGCGAGCCCCAACAGCGCGTAGACGAGCAGGCCGAGCACCACCACGTCGGTCTGGCTGAACTCGCGCGCCTCCATCATCAGGAAGCCGACGCCGGTCTGCGCGTTCACCTGCTCGCCGACGACCAGGCTGAGCCAGGCCGCGCCGATGGCCAGCCGCAGCCCGAGGAACAGCGACGGCAGCGCGCCGGGTAGCACCACGTGCCGCAGCCGGGCCGCCGCGCCGAGACCGCAGGTACGCGCCGCCTCCACCAGCCGCTCGTCGATGTCGCGGATGCCGGCGTACGTGTTGAAGTAGATCGGGAAGAACGCGCCGAGCGCGACCAGCGTGACCTTCAGCGACTCGCCGATGCCGACCCAGATGATCAGCAGCGGGACCAGGCCCAGGTGCGGCAGCATCCGGGCCATCTGCACCGGCGGGTCGACCAGGTCGTCGCCGAGGCGCAGCAGCCCGGCCGCCGCGCCGAGCACCAGCGCCAGGCCGCCGCCGATGAGCAGGCCGAGGGCGGCGCGGGTGAGCGAGTCGAGCAGGTGCACGCCGAGTGTCCCGTCGCTCGCCAGCCGCCACCCGGTCGCGAGCACCGCGCTGGGCGCGGGCAACTTCTCCGCGGCGAGCAGCCCGGTCCGCGCGGCGGCCTCCCAGGCGAGTACCAGCACGACCGGGCTCGCCGCGCGCCGCCACCGCCGCGACGCGCGGGCCCGCGACCGCCGCGGCGTCGCCCGTTCGGGTACGACCGGAGCGGCCGCCTCGGCCAGCGCCGGACCGCTCACTGGAACGCCTCGTTGAACCGGCCGTCCACCCGTCCGGCGATGTCGACCGGTCCGGGCACGAGCTTCAGCTCCACGAAGCTGTCCGCGATGGCCTGCAACTCCGCGCCGATCTCCGGGGTGACCGGGGCGAGCGGCTTGGCGCTGCGGGCCAGCGCCCGGGTGGTCACGTCGAGCGGGATCTTCAGCTCCGGGGCGAGGACGGCGGCCCGCTCGCCCGGGTGGGCGATACCCCAGTCGGTGGTCTGCCGGTACGTGTCCAGGAACGCGCGTACGTCGTCGGTGCGGTTCTTCACCGCGTCCGGTGCGGCCAGCACGTACTCGCGGTTGCCGGCCAGGCCGGTGGCGTCGGCGAGCACCCGTACGCCCGGCTGCTCGGCCAGCGCGAAGTACGGATCCCAGATGATCCACGCGTCGACCTGCCCGTTGTCGAACGCGGGCCGCCCCTCGGCGGGCTTGAGGTACTTCACGTTGATGTCGGCGAGCGTCATCCTGTTCGCCTCCAGCAGCTTGACCAGCAGCCAGTGCACGTTGGAGCCCTTGTTCAGCGCGACCGTCTTCCCGCGCAGGTCGGCGAATCCACGATACGGGCTGTCCGCCTTGACCAGCACTGCCTCGCCCTGCGGGATCGGCTGGGAGGTGCCGACCACGGAGAACGGGATCTTTCCGGCGGCGGCGAACACCGGTGGCGCCTCGCCGACCTGGCCGATGTCGATCGAGCCGGCCTTCAGTGCCTCGGTCAGCGCCGGGCCGCTCTCGAACAGCGACCAGGTGACGTTCTTCGCGTCGCCGCGCGCCTTGACCAGGCTGAGCCCGCCGAAGCGCTGGTAGCCGATCCGCAGCGGTCCGTCGCCGCCGCTGGCGTCGGCCGCCTCGCCGCCGCAGGCCGTCAGCGCCGTCGCGGCGAGCAGTGCGAGGGTGGTGAGCAGCGCGGCCAGCGGCCGGCGGCGGGTTCTGGGGGTACGCATGGCGACTCCTCGGGGAGGGATGGGCCCGGCCGTCGGCGGGCGACAGCAACCTACCAACCCGATAGGTTTTATGGGTAGGGTGTCGGCGTGGTCGTCCCACCACTCAGGAGGCGACCCGTCCCATCCCGCACCGGAGGTACACCATGTCGCTCACCTTCCACTGGTTCCTGCCGACCTACGGCGACAGCCGGGACATCGTGGGCGGCGGACACGGCGTACCGGTCGGCACGGCCGGTGGCGCGCGGCCCGCGAGCGTGGCGTACCTGGGGCAGATCGCCCGCACCGCCGAGCAGCTCGGCTTCGCCGGTGCGCTCACCCCCACCGGCGCCTGGTGCGAGGACGCCTGGCTGACCACCGCCATGCTCAGCGAGGTCACCGAGCGGCTGAAGTTCCTCGTCGCGTTCCGGCCCGGCCTGCTCTCACCCACCCTCGCCGCGCAGATGGCCTCCACGTTCCAGCGCCTGTCCGGCGGGCGGCTGCTGCTCAACGTGGTCACCGGCGGCGAGTCGGCCGAGCAGCGCGCGTACGGCGACTTCCTGGACAAGGACGCCCGCTACGCGCGTACCGACGAGTTCCTGCACGTGGTGCGGGCGCTGTGGCGCGGCGAGACGGTCGACCACGACGGCGCCCACGTGCGGGTCGAGGGCGCCCGGCTCAGCCGGGTGCCCGACCCGGTGCCGCCGGTCTACTTCGGCGGGTCGTCCGGCGCGGCCGGGCCGGTGGCGGTACGGCACAGCGACGTGTACCTCACCTGGGGCGAGCCGCCGGCCCAGGTGGCCGGCAAGCTGGACTGGATCCGCGGGCTCGCCGCCGAGGCCGGTCGCGAACTGCGCTACGGCATCCGGCTGCACGTGATCAGCCGGGACACCGCCGAGGAGGCGTGGGCCCAGGCGCGCAAGCTGCTCGACGGCATCCCCGAGGCCGACGTGCGCGCGGTGCAGGACGGGCTGCGGCGCAGCGAGTCCGAGGGGCAGCGGCGGATGCTCGACCTGCACGGCGGCTCCCGCGACGGGCTGGAGGTCTCGCCGAACCTGTGGGCCGGATTCGGGCTGGTACGCGGCGGCGCGGGCACCGCACTCGTCGGCAGCCACACCGAGGTCGCCGACCGGATCGCCGAGTACCACGCGCTCGGCCTGGACGAGTTCATCCTCTCCGGCCACCCGCACCTCGAGGAGGCGTACTGGTTCGGCGAGGGCGTGCTGCCGATCCTGCGGCGGCGCGGGCTGTGGCGGCACCCGGCCGGTGAGCCGGAGACCGAGGCGCCGGCCGCCGTGCCGTTCTCACCCCAGCCCGTCCCGGCCCGCGGCTGACCGCGCCGCGAGTGGCCGCCGGTCCGTCCGGCGGCCACCGGCTCCGGTCAGATCGGGCGTTGACCGGCGAGGAAGTCGGCCAGCACCCGGGTGTGCGTGGAGAAGGCCAGCTCGACCGGATCGGTGAGCACCAGCCACTCGGTGGCCTCCTCGGTCGGTGCCGACGGCGGCAGGTCACCGACCGGCCGCTCGGGTAGCACCCCGAAGACCATCATGGTGCCGCCCGCCGGGGCGCCGTGCACCGCGAACAGGCGCGCCTCGCCGGCCTCCGCCAGCAGGCCGGTCTCCTCCCGCAGCTCGCGGACGAGCGCCTCGGACCACTCCTCGCCGTACTCGATGAAGCCGCCCGGCAGCGCGAGCCGCCCCCGGGCCGGTTCGATGTCGCGGCGTACCACCACCACGCCGAGCCCTTCCGGCGTGTGGACCGGCAGCACCGCCACCGCCACCGGCAGCGGATTGCGCCACACCGTCTCGCCGCAGGAGGAACAGACACGCGGCCACCCGGCGCCCGCCGGGTAGGCCGCGCCGCAGAACGAGCAGTGCGAGTACGCGGTCACGCCGCAGCACGTTACCCGCACCTGTCGCCCGAGGTCAGGCGTCACCCCCTCGGGCCGGCGAGCGCGGCGCGCGCCTCCATCAGGGCGAACCCCAGGAGGTTGTCGCCCCGCCAGGTCGCCGGGTCGGCGGCGCGCGGATCGTCGGCGGTCAGGCCGATGCCCCAGATCCGGTCGGTCGGGCTGGCCTCGACGAGCACCCGGTCGCCGGTGCCGAGCAGGAACCGCCGCAGCGGCTCGTGCTGGGCGAACTTGGCGACACTGCCGGCCACCACGATCTCGTACCGGCGGGCCGTCCAGGTCGCCTCGTCGAAGTCACGGACCTGCCGCCCGAGCGCCTTGGCCCGGTGCGGATGCCCGGCGGCCAGCACGCGCTCGGCGATCGCGTGGTCACCGAAGAGGGTGGCCTTGTGCCACATCATCCAGTGCTCGGCCGTCGCGAACTCGCGCCCGTCCACCGTGAACGCCGCCGGCCACCACTGGCCCAGGCAGCTCGCGCCGATGCTGCCGTCAGGCCGTGGCCGGTGCCCCCAGAAGTGCAGGTATTTGAACGTCTCGCCGGCGTCGAGCGCGGCGGTCAGGTCGGCGACGGAACGGATCGGCATGCCCGCAGTCTGCCCCACCCCACCGACATCCCACCCCGCACTTTCGCAATGGCGCACCGACATCACCGTCCACCACGGACACCTCCGCCCCTCCCCGCCCACTGCCTCGACCCGTCCGCTCGCGCCGACAGGCCGACTACACGCGCCGCACGACGTCCAGCCGCATCTCTCCGGCCCGAGCCGATCCCGCCTCTCGACCGCAGAGAAAGCCGTCCCGCATCACGAGATCCCAAGAGATCTTGGAGCGAACAGGCCCCCATGAGGGCCATTTCCTACCAAGATCTCCACGCGCCGCCCTCCCTCCCCGTCGATCTTGCACTTTGGTGCCCCGTATAACGCGCCTACCGGACATTCTGCGGGCTCAAACTGCAAGATCAACGGGGAGAGGGAGCGGGGGAGGGGGTTAGGGGGTGGGGGCGCCTGTGTAGAACGCGGTTACTCGGGTGCCTGCGGTTTGTGCCTGCTCGGTGGGGGTGCCGGCCTCGACGCTTGCTGCCGTCCAACTGTTGCTGGACTCGGTGACGAAGCGCAGGCCCTCGGGTGAGGCCATCCACTCGGCCGCGGCGGCCGGGTCGACGCCCGTGCCGTCCACGGCGAAGTGGGAGGCCAGGCCGACCAGCGCCAGGTCCCAGCCGATGCCGACCGCGCCCGGGCCGTACTCGGCCCACCGCTGGTCGTCGACGTGCGCGACGTGTTCCAGCTCGAAGCGGGTACGCCCCGGTCCCGCCTCGCGCAACCGCACCTCGATCCAGCTCACCTCGCCGCCGAACTCCCAGGTTGCGGCGAAGCCGTGCGGCGGGTCGCAGCGTTCGACGGTGCCGCCGGCGTTGCCCTCCAGCTGGTAGCGGCCGCCGAGGCTCAGGTCACCGGAGACCGGCAGGAACCAGCGGGGTATGCGTTCCGGGTTCGTGCAGGCGTCGAAGACGTCGGCGACCGGCGCGTCGTACGTCTGGGCGATGGTGAGCACCCGCGCCTGCCCGGCGGGGAGTGTACGGGCGCCGATGTGGCGCTCGACGGCGCTGATCTGTCCGCTCACGTCGATCATGGGTCGGTCCTCTCGTCGTCGGTGGTGTCCTCGCGCAGCCGTCGTTCGCGGCGGCCCCGGGCCAGCTCGGTGGCGAGCGCCGCCAGTGGCGGCGTCCAGAAGCGGCGGAACCCGTCCAGCCACGCGTCGATCTCGCGCAGCGGGCCGGGGTCCACGGCGTAGAGCCGGCGGGTGCCGTCGGCGCGCACAGTGGCGAAGCCGTGCTCGCGCAGCACCTTGAGGTGCTGGGAGACGGCGGGCTGGCTGATGCCGAACTCGCGCCGCACGGTCTCGCCGAGCGCGCCGGCGGGTTGCTCGCCGTGGGCGAGCAGTTCCAGGATCCGGCGGCGCACCGGGTCGCCGAGGACGTCGAAGGCGTGCACGACCCATGTATATCAGGCGACGCTTATATAAGCGAGAAATGACACTGACGTGTACGCGGGACGCCCGTCGCACCCGGGCGCCCCGCGTATCCCCGTTTGTCAGCCGCCGAGACGGGCGGCGACGGTACGGCGCAGCTCCGGCAGGCGGCCGTGCAGCAGGCCCGGGCACTGCGTGTCGTTGAAGTCCTTGTGCCCGTAGATCTCGGTGGGCGCGATGCCGTACTGCTGGCAGGTGAACGCGCAGAACGTGACCAGGCTGTTCCAGAGCGCCTGGGGCGGCTGCACGTCCACGTAGATGCCGTCGTTCTCGATGCCGATGGCCTGGCTGTTCTGCCCGACGCAGTGCGCGCCCTGCACCATGGTCTGGCCGTGCAGCAGCGCGTAGAGGCTGCCGTGCCGGCCCTCGGTCAGGTAGCCGCCCCGGCTGTTGGTGAAGTGCTGCCCGGAGTCGAGCCAGCCGTTGCTGTCCATGTGCAGGTTCTGGATGTCGCGGGAGTTGCGGTACGCCTGGGCGAGGCTGTAGTCGGTGGTGTTCGGGAACGCCGTGTGGTGGACGATGATCTTGTTGGGCCGGCTGGACACCACGCTCACCGGCGACGAGGGCGGGCGGGCGCCCCAGGTCGCACAGTTGGCGATGGTCGGCTGGTCGACCCGGGTGGCGGCGGCCCGCGCGTCGGGGCCGGAGCCGATCTGGGTCAGCGCGCCGACGCCGGCGGCGGCGCCGAGCAGGACCGCGCCGCGCAGCACGGTCCGCCGGGGGACATGGGCAGGCATCGCAGCCTCCTGGGGAAGAGAGACGGCCGGGCGTGGCGGGACCGGCACCGCCCGCCACGCCCGGGCCGGGGTCAGCAGGGTCCGTTGCAGGCCAGGACGCGCAGCCGGTCGAGCGAGCCGTTCCACACGTTCTGGTCACCGGGGAAGACCCCGGAGGAGGACCACTGCCAGAACGAGTACGTGCCCCAGCCGGCCGGCAGCGTGCCGACGCTGCCGGCGTACCTGGCGATCCACAACGGGTTGTTGGCGGCGAACTGCGAGGTGTTGCCGGTGCAGGTGCTCCACCAGTCGGTGGTGGTGTAGATGGTGGCCCACCGGCCGGTGCGGGCGTAGTACTGGTTGACGAACGAGGCGATCCAGCTGCGCATCGACGCCTGGCTCAGCCCGTAGCAGGTCGCGCCGTACGGGTTGTACTCGATGTCCAGCGCGCCGGGCAGCGTCCGCCCGTCCTTCGACCAGCCGCCGCCGTGGTCGACGAAGTAGTTGGCCTGAGTGGCGCCGCTCGTGGTGTCCGGGCGGGCGAAGTGGTACGAGCCGCGGATCATCCCGACGTTGTACGAGCCGTTGTACTGCTGGGCGAAGTACGGGTTGGTGTAGTACGTGCCCTCGGTCGCCTTGACGTACGCGAACCGGGCGCCGTTGGCCCACGCCCCGGACCAGTTCACGTTGCCCTGGTAGCTGGAGACGTCCATGCCGGGTAGCCCGGCCGGGGCGGCGCCGGCGGGGGCCGCCCCGGTCAGGGCCGCGGCGGCGACGGTGACGGTGGCGAGCAGTGCGGCTCCGGCCGCACGCAGCGCCGATCGGATCGATCTGTGCATCTGTCCTCCCTGGGGGTTGCCGCGCTCCGGCGGCGGGAGTATGACGAAAGGAACTGTCGTCATTAGGGCACAGGGCGGAGAAACTTTTCAATAGATTGCATCGAAGAATCTCACTGAATTGGGTGCTCAGCCGAGCTGGGCGAGCGCCTCGGCGGCGGCGCGCTCGCCGGCGGTCACCGCGCCCTCCAGGTAGCCGCTCCACCGGGTCGCGGTCTCGGTGCCGGCCCAGTGCACCCGGCCCACGGGCGTGCGCAGTTCCGGGCCGTACGCGCACCACGCGCCGGGTGGCAGGACGCCGCAGAAGCAGCCGCGCGTCCACTCGTCCGCCGACCAGTCGTACTCGACGATGTCGTCGGGACGCGCGGCGGCCGGGCCGAGGATCGCGGCGAGCGCCTCGCACAGTGCGTCCCGGCGGGCGTCTGGCGGAAGCCGGCGCAGCGCCCGGGCCTGCGCGCCGTAGCTGAACGCGGTGAGCACCCCGCCGGGCGCGTCCGGCAGCGAGTTGTCGACCGTCTCGGTGAGCGGCCCGGTGTCGGTGCTCGACACGCCGGAGCGGCCGTCGGCCCGCCAGAACGGCTCCGGATAGAGCGCGTGCACCTTCAGCGCCACACCCATCGGCATCCGCTGGGTCAGTCCGTCGCGCAGCGGCGGCAGCGGCGGGTCGTACCGGATGCGCCCGGCCAGCGTCGGCGCCAGCGCGACCACCACCGCGTCGCCGCGGTACGTCTCGCCGCCGGAGCGCACCCGCACGCCGTCGCCGTCCTGCGCGACACCGTCCACCGGGGCGCGCAGGCGCAGGCTCCCCGGCGGCAGCGCGGCGGCCATCCGCTCGGCCAGCGCGGCCGGACCGCCCGCCATCCGGTCCTGCTGGGCGCCACCGGCCATGCGCAGCAGCGAGCCGGTACCGCCGCCGCTGCGCAGGTAGAACAGCATGTGCAGCAGCGAGACCTCGTCCGGTGAGGCGGCCAGCAGGCCACCGGCGAGCATCCGGCCCGCGTATCCGGCGGTGACCGGGTCGGCCGCGCTCGCGTCGAGCCAGCCGCCGAACGTGACCCGGTCCCACCGTGCCGCCTCGGCGGCACGCCACGGCGCGGCCGGGTCGAGCGTGCCCGCCATCTCGTCGAGCGTGCCCAGCAGCGCGGACAGCCCCGGCGGCTCGCCGGTGGCCGGGCGTCCGCCGAGCAGCAGCGCCGCCGCACCGTGCGCGGGGGAGGAGAAGGTGGTCAGGCCGTACGCGGCGACGAGCGCGTACATCCGGTCCTGAGTCGGGCCGATCCACTGCGCGCCGAGATCCAGCCAGCCGCCGCCTGGTAGCGGGCGGCTGCGCGTCCGGCCGCCCACCCGGTCCCGCGCCTCCAGCACCCGTACCTCGGCGCCCGCCGCGTCCAGCGCGAGCGCGCAGGCCAGACCGGAGAACCCGGCGCCCACGACGACGACCCGGTGACGGCGCACGCGACGGCGTACCCCGCTCCCGGCCGGATTCACCCGGCCCGGCGTGTCGAAACCGGCATCAGTCGTTCGTGTGGAGGGTGAGAGGGCGGCGCGGGGCCGTCCCCGGCGGTGAGGAGACACCGATGAAGCAGTACCTGATCAGCATGTACCAGCCGGCCGGCGAGGGCCGTCCCGACCCGGAGTTCCTGGCCGGGGTGATGCGCGAGGTCGAGGCCATCGGCCGGGACCTGCGGGAGGCGGGGTGCTGGGTGTTCGGCAACGGCCTGCACGACCCGCAGACCGCCACCGTGCTGCGCCCGGCCGGTGACGAGGTGCTGGTCACCGACGGGCCGTTCGCCGAGGGCAAGGAGTACCTGGGTGGCGTCACCATCATCCGGGCGCCCGACCTGGACGCCGCGCTGGACTGGGGCCGCCGCTACGCCCTCGCGACCACGCTGCCGATCGAGGTCCGCCCGTTCCAGGGCGAGGGATGACCGACGTCGAACGGGTCTTCCGGGCCGAGTACGGCCGCGCGGTAGCCGTCCTGGTCCGCCTCCTCGGCGACATCGACCTCGCCGAGGAGGCGGTCCAGGAGGCGTTCACCGTCGCCGTCTCGCGGTGGGCCGCCGACGGGCCGCCGGCCAGCCCGGCCGGCTGGATCATCACCACCGCCCGCAACCGCGCGATCGACAGGCTGCGGCGCGAGGCGACCCGGGCCGCCCGGCACGCCGAGGCCGCCCTGCTGCACGCCGACGACGACCCGCCCGCCGAGGAGGGGCCCGTGCCCGACGACCGCCTGCGCCTGATCTTCACCTGCTGCCACCCGGCGCTCGCCGCTCCCGCCCGGGTGGCGCTGACGCTGCGCCTGCTCGGTGGCCTGAGCACCGCCGAGATCGCGCGCGCCTTCCTGGTGCCGGAGCCCACCATGTCGCAGCGCCTGGTCCGGGCCAAGGCGAAGATCCGCGACGCCGGTATCCCGTACCGGGTGCCGCGCGACGCGGACCTGCCGGACCGGCTGCGCGGGGTGCTCGCCGTGGTGTACCTGATCTTCAACGAGGGGCACACGGCGAGCGCGGGGGAGCGGCTGGGCCGCGCCGAGCTGGGCGCCGAGGCGATCCGGCTGGGCCGGCTGCTCGTGACGCTGATGCCGGACGAGCCGGAGGCGCTCGGCCTGCTCGCGCTGATGCTGCTCACCGAGGCGCGCCGCGCCGCCCGGACCGGCCCGGACGGCGTGCCGGTGTCGCTGTCCGAGCAGGACCGCCGCAGGTGGGACCGGGAGCTGATCGCCGAGGGGCAGGACCTGGTCCGCCGGTGCCTGCGGCGAGGCCGGCCCGGCCCGTACCAGATCCAGGCCGCGATCGGCGCGGTGCACGCGGACGCGCCCACCGCCGCCGCCACCGACTGGGGACAGATCCTCGCGCTCTACGACCAGCTCGCCGCCGTCGCGCCCGGGCCGGTGGTGGCGCTGAACCGGGCGGTCGCGCTGGCCGAGGTACGCGGACCGGCGGCGGGACTGACCGAGGTGGAGCGTCTGGATCTGGGCGGCTACCACGTGTGGCATGCGATCCGGGCCGACCTGCTGCGCCGGCTGGACCGTCCGAAGCAGGCGCGGAAGGCGTACGACGCGGCGATCGCCGGCACCGGCAACGCGGCGGAGCAGACGTTCCTGCGCCGCGCCCGCGACCGCATGCCGGGATGATCGCACCGACCGTGCAGGTAGGAGGCTCGCAGCCGGTCGAGAAGAGTAGTGATCGTCGGGGGCATTGACGCGGCGGCAGAGAAAAGTACACTCCCGGTGTAATTAGTTTTCTCTGCTCCCTCGACCGGCACGAGGTGACGATGAGCCCACCGGCCGCCCCCGCCGACGAACCGGGCCTGGCGCTGCACCACGTCGGCGTACGCTTCGGCGGCCTGGTCGCCCTCGACGACGTCTCGCTGCGGGTGCCGCCCGGCCGGATCGTGGGTGTGATCGGCCCCAACGGCGCCGGCAAGACCACGCTGTTCAACGTGGTCTGCGGCTTCGTCCGGCCGACCGAGGGCTCGCTCACCCTCGACGGCCGGCCGTTCCGGCCCCGCCCGCACGCCCTCACCCGGCTCAGCATCGCCCGCACGCTCCAGGGCGTCGGCCTGTTCGCCGGGCTGACCGTGCTGGAGAACGTGGTCGCAGGCGCCAGCCACACCGCCCGCGCAGGTTTCGCCGCCGCGCTGTTCGGCCTGCCCCGCAGCGACGACGACGAGCGGCGGCTGCGCACCCGGGCGATGGACCTGCTCGCCGAACTGAGCATCGAGAAGTACGCCGACGCCGCCCCCGCCACCCTGCCGTACCCGGTACGCAAGCGGGTCGCGCTGGCCCGCGCGCTGATCGCCCGGCCCCGGCTGCTGCTGCTCGACGAACCGGCCGGCGGTCTCGGCGCCGACGACGTGGCCGAGCTGGCCGACCTGGTCCGCGCGCTGCCCGACCGGGAGGACGGCTGCGCCGTGCTGCTCGTCGAGCACCACATGGACCTGGTCATGTCCGTCTGTCAGGAACTGGTGGTGCTCGACTTCGGCAAGGTGATCGCGGCCGGGCCGCCGGAACGCATCCGAGACGACCCCCGGGTCACCGAGGCGTACCTGGGCGCCGACGTGCCGGCCGAGGGGAGCACGCGGTGACCGCCGTGCTGGAGGTGGAGGCGCTCAGTTGCGGCTACGGGCCCGTGCCGGTGCTGCGCGACGTCGCGTTCACCGTCCCGGCCGGCACCGTCACCGCCGTGCTCGGCGCCAACGGCGCGGGCAAGACCACGCTGCTGCGTACCCTCTCGGGTCTGCTCCGTCCCACCGGCGGCCGGGTCCGGTACGCGGGCGAGGACCTGCGCGGCGTCCGGGTGGAACACCTGGTCCGGCGCGGCCTGGCGCACGTGCCGGAGGGGCGGGGTGTGGTCACCGAGCTGACAGTGGCGGAGAACCTGCGCCTGGGCGGGCTGTGGCGGCGCGACCGCGCCGACGCCCGGCGCGCGCTCGACGAGGTGTACGAGCTGTTCCCCGCCCTGGCCCGCCGCCGCGACCACGCCGGGCACCAGCTCTCCGGCGGGGAACGGCAGATGCTCGCGATCGGCCGCGCGCTGATCGCCCGGCCCCGGCTGCTGCTGCTCGACGAGCCGTCACTCGGGCTGGCGCCCAAGGTCACCGCGCAGATCATGGCGCTGCTGCGGCGGCTGCGCGACGAACGGGGGCTCACCGTGCTGCTCGTCGAGCAGAACGTGCGCAGCGCGCTGTCCGTCGCCGACCAGGGCATCGTCATGTCGCTCGGGCAGGTGGTGACGGCCGCGCCGGCCGCCCGGCTACGCGACGACGACCAGCTCCGGCACGCGTACCTCGGATTCTAGGAAGGGGTCGCGGATGGAGCGGTTCTGGTTCCTCACCTTCGACGGGCTCGCCTCCGGGGCGGTGTACGCGGCGTTCGCGCTCGCGCTGGTGCTCATCTGGCGGGCCGCCCGGGTGGTCAACTTCGCCCAGGGCGCGATGGCCGTGGCCACCGCCTACGTCGGGTACGCGGTCGTGTCCGCCACCGGCTCGTACTGGCTGGGCCTGGCCGCCGCGATCCTGTCCGGGCTGGCCCTGGGCGCGCTGGTGGAGCGGGTGCTGATGCGGTTCGCCGGCCCCGGCGGCCCGCTCAACCAGGTGATCGTCGCGCTCGGGCTGGTGCTCGTCATCCAGGCGGTGCTCGGCATGGTCTTCGGCAACGACTACCGGCCCGCACCGGCGCCGTTCGACACCGACGCGCTCACCATCGGCGGGGTGGCCGCGCTGTCCCCGTACGACCTGTGGGTGCTCGGCGCGGCGCTGACGGTGGTGGCGCTGCTCGCGCTGCTGTTCACCCGTACCCCGGTGGGACTGCGGATGCGGGCCGCCGCGTTCGCCCCGGAGGTGTCCCGGCTGCTCGGCGTCAGCGTCGGCCGGATGCTCACGCTGGGCTGGGCGCTCGCCGCCGGCGTCGGCGCGCTCGCCGGCATGCTCGTCGTCCCCACCGGACTCGGCCTGCACTCGCACGCCATGGACCTGGTCTTCGTGGTCGCGTTCACCGCCGCCGTGGTCGGCGGCCTGGACAGCCCGGTGGGCGCGGTGGTCGGCGGCCTGCTGGTCGGGCTGATCCTGTCCTACGTCACCGGCTACCTGGGACCGGACACCACCCCGCTGGCCGTCCTGGTGCTGCTGCTGTCCGTCCTGCTGGTCCGCCCCGGCGGGCTCTTCTCCGCGGCGAGAGCGAGGCACGTGTGACGAGCACCCCCACCGAGATCGCGCCCGCCGCGCCGTCCCCGCTGCGGCGGCTGCTTCCCGGCGCCCCCGCCGGACACGAGGCGCGCGGCTCCACGCTGCTGCGCCACCTGGCGCTCGCGGTGTTCGCCGGCACGCTCGTCGTGCTGGTGACCAACCAGCTCGCGCCGTACCAGAACCTCCAGGTGGCGCGCGTCTGCGCGTTCCTCTGCGTCACCGCCGGGCACACCGTCCTGGTCGGACTCAACGGCCAGCTCTCGCTCGGGCACGGCGCGCTGATGGCCACCGGCGCGTACACCGTGGCGCTGACCCAGCAGGCCCTGGACGAGCGGGCGATACGCGGCTGGTGGACGCTGCCCGCGTCGCTGCTCGTCGCCGTCGCGGTGACAGCGCTCGGCGGGCTGGTCGTCGGGCTGGCGGCGGCCCGGCTGCGCGGCCCCTACCTGGCCGGCGTGACCCTCGCCGTGGCGACGCTCGTCCCGGCGGTCACCACGATCTTCACCGGCGTGTTCAACGGCGAGCAGGGGCTGCGGTTCCCGGCGCAGACGCCACCGGCGGCGCTCGGCGCCTACTTCCAGCCGGAACGCTGGCTGGCCTGGATCGCGCTGGCCGCCGCGCTGCTCACCATGCTGCTGCTGGCCAACCTGGTACGCAGCCGCTTCGGCCGGTCCCTGCGGGCGGTCCGCGACGACGAGGTCGCGGCCCGGCTCGCCGGCATCCCGGTGGCCCGCACCCAGGTGCTCGCGTTCGTGGTCAGCGCCGCCTGTGCCGGCCTCGGCGGCGGCGTGTACGCGATGCTCACCGCCACCGTCGCGCCCGGCAAGTTCCCGCTGGACCTGTCGCTGTTCCTGCTCATGGCGATCGTGATCGGCGGGCTGGGCAGCCTCGCCGGCGCGGTCTGGGGAGCGGTGCTGCTGGTCGCGCTCCAGGACCTGCCCGGCCTGCTCACCGAACACCTCAGCCTGTCCGCCGGGCTGGCCCAGCGGCTGGAGGGCAACCTCGCGCTCGCGGTGTTCGGCCTGATCCTCATCGTCGTCATGCTCGCCGCCCCGGGCGGCCTGCAGGGCGGCGTGCGTGCCGTCGGCGCCCGGCTGCGCGCCGCGCTGCGCCGCCGTCGCGCCACCCGCCGGTCGCCGGACCGCTGACCTCACCGGTTCCACCCACACCGTTCGCACCGTCGCACCGGATTGGAGAACCATGCGCCCCACCACCCGCCGCGTTCTCGCGGCCGCCGCCGGCCTGGCCATGCTGGCCGCGCTGCCGGCCTGCGCCGACGACGAGAAGCAGGCCGCCGAGAACGTCCCCGGCGTCAGCGACTCCGAGGTCGTCATCGGCACCCACCAACCGCTCACCGGACCGGCCGCGCCCGGCTACTCGAAGATCTCCGCCGCCACGAAGGCGTACTTCGAGCACGTCAACAGCAAGGGCGGCGTGCACGGCCGCAAGATCGTCTACAAGGTCATGGACGACGGCTACAACCCCGCCAACACCGAGAACGTGGTCCGCAAGCTGGTGCTCGACGACAAGGTCTTCGCGCTGCTCGGCGGCCTCGGCACGCCCACGCACACGAACGTGCTGGAGTTCGTCAAGACGCAGAAGGTGCCGGACCTCTTCGTCGCCTCCGGCAGCCGCAACTGGAACCAGCCGGACAAGTACCCGACCACGTTCGGCTGGCAGCCCGACTACACGGTCGAGGGCAAGATCCTGGCGAGCTACGTCAAGAAGGAGTTCCCCGGGGCGAAGGTCTGCCACTTCGGGCAGAACGACGACTTCGGCCGGGACTCGCTGGCCGGCGTCGAGCAGATCCTCGGCCCGGTCGCGGCGAAGCAGACGTACACCACCACCAACCAGCAGGTCGGCCCGGCGATCGGGGCGCTGCGCGCGGCCGGCTGCCAGGTGGTCATCTCGGCCACCATCCCCGGCTTCACCGCGCTCGCCATGGGCCAGGCCGCCGGGCAGGGCTTCAAGGCGCAGTGGGTGGTCTCCAACGTGGGCGCCGACTACACCACGCTGTCCGCCCAGCTCGGCGACAAGAAGGTGATCCTCGAGGGCATGGTCGCCGACAACTACCTGCCGAACGTGGCCGACACCGCGAACCCGTGGATCCAGGAGTTCACCAAGATCCACCAGAAGTACAACGCGGGCAACCCGGTCGACGGCAACGCGATCTACGGCTACTCGATGGCGTACACGTTCGTGCAGGCGATGCTCGCCGCCGGGCCCGACCCCACCCGGGAGAAGCTGGTCGAGGCCGTGCGCAAGGGCGGATTCCGCGGGCCCGGCCTGGTCCCGTTCCGGTACGCCGACGGCGTGCACGCCGGCTACGGCGGTGTGCGGCTCACCAAGGTGAGCAACGGCGTGCAGGAGTACTTCGGTCCCGCGTACACCACGGATGACGGCGACGGCGCGGTCACCGAGTTCACCGACCCGCCGACGACCCCGCCCGCGGACGCGGTGCCGACCGCATGAGGCGTCCCCGCCGGGCGGCCGGGTGCCGGCCGCCCGGCGGGACGCACGTAGAGTGGCCGCCGGCAGACGAGCAACAGGAGATTCCGTACCCATGATCGAGGTGGAGGCCGACCCGCCGGAGCGGGTGGACGGCCGGGCGGCGCGGGCCGAGCGGACCCGGGCCGCGATCGTGGAGGCGCACCTGGCCCTGATCGACTCCGGTGACCTGCGGCCCACCGGGGAACGGATCGCCGAGCGGGCCGGGGTGTCGCTGCGCACGCTCTGGACCAACTTCAAGGACATGGAGACGCTGTTCGCCGCGACCGGGCGGCGGGTCGGCGAGCGGCAGGCCGCGCTCTGGCGGCCGGTGCCGCCGGAGCTGCCGCTGACCGCCCGGATCGCCGCGTTCTGCGACCAGCGCGCCCGGCTGCTGGAGGTGCTGGCGCCCTCGGCCCGCGCGTCGGCGCTGCGGGAGCCGTTCTCCCCGCAGTTGCGGCGCAACCGGGAGGCGGCGGTCGCCCGGGTCCGGCACGAGATCGAGGCGGTGTTCGCCCCGGAACTGGCGCAGGCCGGGCCGGGCCGCGCGCAGCTGCTGGACGCGCTGACGGTGGCCGGCACCTGGTCGGCGTGGTCGATGATGCGCGACTCGATGGGGCTCGACGTCGAGGCCGCCCGCGCCGTGATGGCCCGTACGCTGGGCGCGCTGCTGGTCGACGCGATCGCCGCCGGCCTGCGCTGAGCGGCCCCCGCCGGCCTCGCGCTGACTGCTCCCGCCGGCCCGTGCTGAGTGCTCCCGGCGGCCTGTGCTGAGTGCTCCCGGCGGCCTGTGCTGAGTGCTCCCGCCGGCCGGTCAGGCGATCTCGCCGGTGGTGGCGATCTCGCCGAGCTGGCCCAGCGTGCTCAGGTAGGCGTCGTGCAGCTCGTCGGTGGCCGCCGTGCACGCGTCGGAGACGGTGACGATGCGATATCCGTTGTCGACCGCCTGATAGGCGGTGGCGGCGACGGCCAGGTTCGTCGCGACGCCGGTGAACACCACGGTCCGCACGCCCCGGCCACGCAGGATCAGGTCCAGGTCGGTGCCGGTGAACCCGCCGAGCCGGGTGGAGGTGACGACCACGTCGTCCGGCTGCCGCGCGACCTCGTCGACGATCCGGGTCTTCGGGTCGCCCTCCAGGAACGCCCCGCGCTCGGCGATCATCGCGAAGCTCGGGGTGTTGGCGATCAGGTCCGGATAACCGGGCCGGTAGGCGACGCGGGTGAAGGCCACGAGGCCGCCCGCGGCCCGCCCGGCCCCGGCGACCCGGGCCGCGTTCGCCGCCACGCCGTGCCGGGCCACCTGGCCGGCGAAGAACGGGCCGAAGACGCCGTCCGGGCTGACCACCTCGTGTTGCCAGTGGACGCCCACGATCGCGGTGTGTGCCCAGTCGATGCGCTGCATGTCGGTCCCGTCAGGGTGCGGAGAGCTGCTGCGGCGCCAGCTCGTAGCGGCTCAGGCCGCCGGCGGCGGTGCTCCTGCCGAAGGCGTCCCGGCGCCCCCAGCGGCCGGGGACGTCGAGCAACGCCACGTAGTCGAGGCTAGCAGGCAGGGCGGGCCGGGCCACGAGATCGTCGCCGACCGGCCGCAGGCCGAGCATCGTCCGCAGGAGCAGCAGCGGGGCCCCGGCCGACCAGGCCTGCGGGCTGCACGCGGTCGGATACCGGATCGGGTAGCGGGTCTCGGACCGGGCGTGCCCGGCGAACGCCTCCGGCAGCCGGCCGTCGTAGAACGCCGCCGCGTCCAGGATGCCGGCCGCGATGCGGGCCGCCTCGTCGGCGTACCCGTAGCGACGCAGACCCCACGCGATGAACGAGTTGTCGAACGGCCAGATGGTCCCGACGTGGTAGCCCACCGGGTTGTAGCGGGCCTCGCCCTCGGCCAGCGTGCGGACACCCCAGCCGCTGAACATCGCCGGTGACATCAGGTGCCGCACCAGGGCCTCGGCCTTCGGCTCCTCGACGATGCCGCTCCACAGCAGGTGGCCGATGTTCGAGGACAGAGCGTCCACCTTGCTGCCGTCGCCGTCCAGCGCCAGCGCCATGTACTCGCCGTCGTCGATCCAGAAGTCGTGGTTGAATCGGCGTTTGAGGTCGGCGGCGTCCCGCTCCAGCCGGTCCGCGTACGCGGGGTCGTGCCAGATCTCGCGGGCCAGCCGGGCGGTGCGCACCTTCGCGTCGTACGCGTACCCCTGGAGTTCGCAGGTGGCGCGCGGGAAGCCCGGCAGCCGGCCGTCGCGGTAGGAGATGCCGTCCCAGGAGTCCTTCCAGCACTGGTTCTCCAGGCCGTTCACCGGGTTGCGCCGCTCGTAGGAGACGTAGCCGTTGCCGGCCCGGTCGGCGTAGTGGTCGATCCAGTCGACGGCCGCCCGCGCCTCCTGCTCCACCGCACGGACGAGGGCGGCGTCGCCGGTCCACCGCTCGTACTCGTCGAGCAGCACGAGGAACAGGGGAGTGGCGTCCGCGCTGCCGAAGTAGGGGCTGTGCGGTGTCTCGTCGAAGACGGTCAGCTCGCCGTAGCGCATCTCGTGCAGGATCCGGCCCGGCTCCTCCTCCCGGAAGTCGTCGATCCGGCTGCCCTGCCGGAAGGCGAGCACGGTGAGCGTGGTGGCGGCGAGTTCGGGTGCGAACGGCAGCGCCTGGAGGCTGGTGAGGATGCTGTCGCGGCCGAACAGGCACATGAACCACGGCAGCCCGGCGGCCAGGACGCACCCGGCTCCGGCGAGGAACGGGCTGAACCGCAGTGCGGCCAGGTCGATCAGGCTCTGCCGGTAGGTGTTCTGCAACGGTCCCCAGCTGGTCTCCAGGCGCGGCGCCCGGTCCAGCCACTCCCGCAGCTCGGCGGGCTTGTCCCGGGCGCGGCCCGCGACCCGCCCGGGCAGGCTGAGCCGCTCCAGCCCGCGGGGCAGGGGGAGGTCCGGCTCGGCGGTCAGCCGGGTCTGCCACCGGCCGTGCGGCTCGATGTGCACGCGCAGCGTCAGGCCGTTCTCGTCCACCTCCGCCGGAGCCGTCGCGGACACGATCGTCTCGCGGCGGAACCGTTCGCGCTGGTAGCCCAGGACGAGCCGCGGGCCGTCGATCCGCCGGTAGTGCCGCCCCTCGCGGTCCGTCGTGCCCTCCTTGACCGCGAAGAGGTCCGCGAAGTCCGCGTCCGCCTCGATCCGCACGGTCAGGTCGACGGGCCGCCGGTCGTTGTTGACCAGGAGCAGCTCCTCCTGGAGCCCGCTGTTCAGCGTGTGGGTGCGGCGCACCTCGAGTGTGCTGTTGACGTAGACGTCCTGACTGCCCGGGACGAGGTAGAACCGGTTCTCGAAGTACTGGATGTCGTCGATGGACAGCGTGCTGAGCCGCTCGCCGTCGATGGTCATCTGCCACCGGGACAGCAGACGCGTGTCGTGGGCGAACAGGCCGTGGGTGGCGTCGGCCGACGGGACGATGTCGCCCGCCCGGTCGCAGACCAGGAAGATCGTCCCGTCGAAGATGCCGACATGGTCGTCAACCATCGTCGTCTCCCCGGTGTCGTTCCGGGCGCGATCCGGGCGGGGAGGGGAACAGCCGGCGTACTGTCGCGAACAGCCGCGGGCTGCCCTCCACCTCGGCCTCACCGCGCAGGACCGTGGTCAGGAAGTACGCCTCACCTCGCGCGATCCGGTCGAAGACGGCCCGGTCCGCCCGGACGACCGCGTCCCCGCCGGTGGCCTGCCGTGCTGCGGTGACCTCGCCCCGGGCGATGGAGACCAGCCAGTGGTCGACCGACCCGTCGCCGGCGATGTCGAACCGGACGGTGCCCTCGTGGAGCGCTGTCAGCCCACGTTGCCCGCGCTGCCCCAGGCCCCGGAAGAACTCTTCGGTGGCGTCCGCCATCGGCCCTCCTCCCGGTGGCGCTATTCCCCGCCACGGGGCCTGTCGCCTCACCCGGAGCGGGTGAAATCGGGGCTAGTCCTCGCGCAGGCGGAGCAGGATGCGGGCCAGATCGGCCCGGTCCTCCGGCGAGAGCGCGCCGAAGAACCGTTCCGCCTCGGTGGCCCGGGCCTGCCGGATCGCCGTGCCGACCCGCTCGCCCTCGGCGGTGGGGGCGACCAGCGTGGCCCGCCTGTCGCCCGGGTCGGGCCGTCGCTCGACCAGACCCCGCTCCTGCAACCCGTCGACCACCTCGGTGGCCGAGCGCGGCGCGATGCGCAGGTGTTCGGCGAGCGCGCCGGGCCGCAACGCGCCGTGGCGCATCAGCACGCCGAGCGCCCGCGCCTGCCCGGGGCTGATCTCCCACGGCGCAAGCGCGCGCTTGGTCTGGTGCCGCAGCCGGCGGGTCACCGCCCAGAACGTCTCGGCCAGGCTCTCGTCGCTGCCGTTCACGGGGAATACGGTAACAGCCTTTCTTGTTGTTCCCTCATGTTGAGGTAACCCCAGCACTGTTTTCCCCCGGCATGAGGAGCACTCTTGGATCGCATCCCCGACGGCCGTCGTGACGGCCGCACCGTTTCCCCCGCCGAGAAGGCCCAGGCCCGCGACGTGTCCCTGCGCCGCATCGGCGGCCTGTTCACCGCACACCGCGGCCCGCTCGCCACCGTGGTGGCGATCATCGTGGCGTCCTCGATCATCGCGATGGCCACGCCGTTCCTGCTGCGTGCCGTGATCGACCGGGCCCTGCCCGAGCGTGACCTGACGCTGCTGGCCTGGCTGGTCGCGGGCATGGTCGCGGTCGCCGCTGTCACCGCCGTGCTCGGCGTCGCCCAGACCTGGATCTCCACCCGCGTCGGTCAGCAGGTCATGCACCGGCTGCGCGCCGACGTCTTCGCCCACCTCCAGCGGCAGTCGATCGGCTTCTTCGTGCGCACCCGCACCGGCGAGGTGCAGTCGCGCATCACCAACGACATCGGCGGCATGCAGGCGGTCGTCACCTCCACCGCCACCTCGATCGCCGCCAACCTCACCACTGTGGTCGCCACCACCATCGCCATGCTGGCGCTGAGCTGGCGGCTCACGCTCGTCTCGGCCGTCGTGCTGCCGCCCGCGCTCTGGCTCACCCGCCGGGTCGCCCGGCTGCGCCGGGAGATCACCGCCCAGCGCCAGCGCGAACTGGCCGACCTCACCGTGACCATCGAGGAGGGGCTGTCGGTCAGCGGCGTCCGGCTGGCCAAGACCCTCGGCACCGGCCCGGCCCTGGTCGACCGGTTCACCGCCTCCTCGGCCCGCCTGGTCGACCTGGAACTGCGCTCCGAGCTGGCCGGACGCTGGCGGATGGCCGCCATGAGCATCGTCTTCGCCGCCATCCCCGCGGTGATCTACCTCGGCGCAGGGCTGCCCGGCACCGCAGGCACGCTCACCATCGGCACGCTCGTCGCGTTCACCGCGCTCCAGGGCAATCTGTTCCGGCCGCTGATGGGCCTGCTCAACGTCGGCGTCACGCTCACCGCGTCCCTCGCCCTGTTCGCCCGCATCTTCGAATACCTCGACCTGCCCGTCGAGGTCGCCGAGCCGGCCCGCCCGGTCCCGCTGGACCCGGCCACCGCCCGCGGCCACCTGCGCGTCGAGGACGTCACCTTCAGCTACCCGGGCAGCGACACCGCCGCCCTCGCGGGCGTCAGCCTGGACGTCCCGGCCGGCACCAGCCTCGCCCTGGTGGGGGAGACCGGCTCCGGCAAGAGCACGCTCGCCGCGCTGATCAGCCGGCTGCACGACCCGGACGCCGGCCGCATCACCATCGACGGGATCGACCTGCGCGACCTGCGCCCGGCCGACCTGGCCGCCGTCGTCGGGGTGGTCAGCCAGGAGACGTACCTGCTGCACGGCACCGTGCGGGACAACCTCCGGTACGCCCGCCCGGACGCCACCGACGCCGACATCGAGGCCGCCGCCCGCGCCGCCCGCATCCACGACCTCATCGCCGCACTGCCCGACGGGTACGACACCATGGTCGGCTCACGCGGCCACCGGTTCTCCGGCGGCGAGCAGCAGCGCCTGGCGATCGCCCGGACCCTGCTGCGCGACCCGCGGATCCTGGTGCTCGACGAGGCGACGAGCGCGCTGGACACCGAGACCGAGCGCGCGGTCCAGCGGGCGCTGGACGAACTGGCCCGGGGCCGGACGGTGGTGACCATCGCGCACCGGCTCTCCACCGTCCGCGACGCCGACCGCATCGCCGTGCTCGATCACGGCCGGATCGTCGAATCGGGTACCCACGACGCGCTGCTGGACCGGCGCGGTCGTTACGCCGCCCTGGTCGGCTGAGTGCCGGCCCGTGCGGCGCCGCCGCCTTTGCCGCCGGACCCGCCGTCGGTGTCGGATGCGCTGCCGCTGCCTGGTCCGCCGATGCCCGGTCCGCCCGCGCCGATGCGGGAGGCCAGGTCCAGGGCGGCCCGGATCGGGTCGTCCGACCAGCGGCTGGCGAACGCCTCGTGCAGCCGCCACCCGGCCCGGATCAACGTGCGCTGCCGCTCCAAATGCGCCGCAACCCCGTCCGGGTTCACCGCGCAGACCACCCCGACCGCGTCGGAGTCCGTGCCCACGCAGAGGTCGACGCGCCACCGGCCCACCGGATAGCCCGGCCGCACCGGCAGCCCGAGCCGGCGCAGCTCCTCCGCCAGCTCGGCGGTCCAGCCCGTGGCCGGCTCCGCCTCCGGCGCGACAGGCGGCCGGCCCGCGTAGGCCAGGAAGTCACCCACCAGGCCCTCCGGTGAACGCAGCGAGGTGACCACCGTCAGCCGCCTCCGAGCCCGGGTGACCAGCACGTTGAACAGGTTCGGCCCGGCGGCGAACCGGTGTCGCGACGGCGGATCGTCGTCCACCAGCCCGAGCGACGCGATCACCACGTCCGCCTCGCTGCCCTGCAACCCGTGCACGGTGCCCGACCGCAGCCCGAGACGCTCGATCTCGTCGACGTCGTACGCGGCCAGCAACGCCGCCTCCACCGCGTCCGCCTGCGCGCGGAACGGGCTCACCACGGCGATCCCGCCCGCCGGGGGAGCGTCGGCGAACCGCCGTACGAGGTCGAGGACGGCAATGACCTCGGCCTGGTTGACGCCGTCGACCACGCTCGCCCCGTCCACGGTCACCACGTCGATGACGTCGGCGCGCTCGTTGCGCGGATGCCGGGTGACCAGTTCCAGCCGATCGCCGTAGAACCGGCGCGCGGAGAACCCGATCAGGTGCGGCACGGACCGGTGGTGCTCACCCAGCCAGGTGACCGGGGCGGCGCCGGCCGCCACGTCGAAGGCGCTGGAGCGGCGGACGTCGAGCCGGTCGCCGAACCGGTCCAGACCGTGCCGGCGCAGGGTGGCGACCACGTCCACGTCGGCCACGAACGACACGAACCGCAACTGGCGGGGATCGCCGGCCACCAGCGCACGCCGCGCCCGGGCCAGCGCCGGCGCCGCCCGTAACTGGTCGATGTGCGCTGCCTCGTCGAGCACCACCAGGTCGAACATCCCGGGCACCGGGGGCAGCAGGTCCTCGACGTCGGTGACCGTGCCGACCCAGAGCGGCAGCGCCCGTACCAGCGCCTGGGCGTCCAGACCGGCCAGCAGCTCGCGGCGGCGGTTCCGCCCGGCCCGCAGCGCGGCGGCCAGGCCACCGGTGGCGCGCCGCGCCGCGTCGCTCCACCGATGCGCGCTCGTCGCCCGGTGGCGCATCGCCGTTCCGACGGCCTCCGCGAGCGCGGCTTCCGCCGTCGTCAGGGCGCGCCAGGCGGCGGCCAGATCAGTCCCGCCGGTGGCGGCCAGCCGCGCCGCCGCCCGTACCGCGCCCGCCGCGTCCAACGCGGTCCGCAGCCGCTCCACGGGTACGTCGTCGCCGCTGAGCCGGCGCAGCCGCCTGCCGGCGCGGGCCCGCTGCCAGCGCCGCCACCAGCCGTCACCGGACGTCGTGGCCGCCGTCAGCGCGGACCGGGCCGCGTCCAGGTCGGCGTCCGGGTCGAACAGGCGGGGTACGTCCCGGCTCAGCGCGGGCAGCAACGGCTGCCAGTCGGGCAGCGTGGCGGCGCGGCGCTCCTCGTCGAGGGCGGCGACGATCCCCTCCGACAGGGCCGCCACCCGGTCGCGGGCGGCCGCCACGGCGGCGTCGGCGTCGCGCAGCGTGGCGTCGTCAGTTCCGTCGGCCGCACCGCCGGCCAGGTCGGCGGCGATCGTCTCGCGGCGCTCGGCGTCGCCGAACAGCACCGGCGCCGGGCCGCTGTGCCGGCGCAGCAGGTCACCGAGCACGTCGGCGGCGTGCACCGACTGGGTGGCCACGAGCACCGACCCGCCCCGGTCCACGGCGTCCAGCGCGGCGGCGACCAGCGCGTGGCTCTTGCCGTTGCCCGGCGCGCCCGACACGACCACGACCGGCTCGGTACGGGTCCGCCGCACCAGTTCACGCTGGGCCGCGTTCATCGGCAGGGGCGACAGCACCTCGGCCTCGGTGTCGTCGCTCCCGCCGCTGGTGTCCCGCCGGCCCCGGCCGGCGCGCCGGCCGCTCTCGCCGCCCCGCCTGGTGTCGTCGCCCTGGGCGTTGGTGCCGCTCGGCGTGGAGTCGCCCCGGCCGGTGTAGAGCCGGCTCAGCGCCGTGTCGGCCAGCCCGGGCCGGGCCGCCCAGGCGAGCAGTGTGTCGCGTAGCCGGCCGGCCAGCACGTCGCGGGTGGTGAACAGCGCCGCGGCGGCGACGCCGACCAGTCCGTCGTCGTCGATGCGGCGGGGCGGCCGCGCCTGAACCGTCGCCGGTTTCAGGCCGGCCGCTTCGGCGGCGGCGGTGATCCACGCCTTGGTGCCGGGCGCGCCGAGCCAGCCCGGCCCGGCCAGCCCTGGGGCGGCCTCCAGCCGGCCGGCGAGATCCCGGTCCTCGACGAGCGAGGTCAGTTCCAGGTCTCCGGCGGGCACGATCCGGTAGCTGCGGCTGGTGCGCTCCAGGCGTACCGGCTGGGCCAGCAACGGCACGCGGACCCGGCGGCGGCCACCGTCGAGGTCGGCCGCGCCGACGACGAAGGCCAGGCCCCGGCGCAGGATCCGCTGGTCACGGTGCAGCGCGTCCAGCGCCGCCAGGCGGTCCAGCGTGGCGTCGCGCGGCGCGCGGTCGGGCTCGGCCAGCCAGATCAGCGGACGACCAGCGCCGGAGACGTCGAAGATCCGCTCGGCGCCGGCCGGTGCCAGGTCGGCGAGCGCGGTGAGGATCCTGGCCGCCTCCATGGCCCGCGATTCTGCCGTATGCGCGCCCGGCCCGGCCACCGCCGGCCCCGTGCCGGCGGGTGAAGAGATGTAGAAAACCTTTGCCCCGACAATCGTGTGTGTAGCTATTTACCCGACCGGGCGGCGGCCCTAGCATCGATCTACATCGTTGTCGATGAAGAGGAGGGGCGATGTCCCTGACGTTCACCGCCGCCCGGATGCGCGTGCCCGCGATGCTCACTGTCGCCGTCGTCGCGGGCGCTATGCTCGGTGTGCAGCCCGCGCAGGCCGCCCGGCCGGGCTTCCGGATGCCGTTCCTGTGCGGCCAGACCTGGCAGGGCAACAACTGGAATGGGCACAGCCCGGCCCACGCCATCGACTGGAACCACTACGACGCCAACGGCAGCCCGGACGACCTCAACCGCCGGACTGTCGCCAGCGCCGCCGGCACCGTGCTGGAGTCGTACTACTCCACCACCTCCGGCTACGGGAACACCATCGTCATCGGGCACGGCGACGGCTGGCGTACCCGGTACGCCCACCTCAACTCGCGCGCCGTGTCCAAGGGCGACACCGTGAAGCGCGGCGACGTCATCGGCCGGGTCGGCGCGACCTCGGCGAAGTACGACCTCAGCCCGCACCTGCACTACGAGCAGATCCACGACGGCAGCGTGGTGGTGGCCGTCGTCCAGGGCGTGACCTGGTCCGACGGGCTGAAGCGCAACCAGAAGAGCACCAACGGCTGCTGATCCGGGGGGCGGGTCGCCGAGGCAGAAACCCGATCTGCGAGACGTGATTTAGAGAGCACCGATGGGTAGAGTGGCGCGGTGCGCGGTGGGGTGCAGGCTCAGGTGCCGGTGCTGTCCGTCGGCGACGCCGACGCGGCCGGCCGGTTCTACGCGCTGTTCGGCTACACCGGGCAGCCCGGCGAGGACGGCCGGACGCGCCTGCACTGCGGCGACCTGACACTGCTGCTCGTCGAGGGGACCCCGGTCCCGGCCACGCTCCACCTCCACGTCGACGACGTCGCCGCGATCGCCGAACGCCTCGCCGCCGCCGGGCACCCGGTCGAGCACACCCCCGGCGGCGAGTGCCGCACCGCCGACCCCGACGGCAACACGATCCTGTTCACCCGCGCGCCCGAAGTGCCCGCACCGCAGGCCGAACCGGACGGGCGGCCCGCGCCGGTCCGCCGAGCGGCCCAGGTAGTTGCCCGCCGCGACGGCGCGCCCGGGCACTGCCAGATCGGCGGACCACGAGGCGAGCCCTGCACCGAGCCGGCCGAGGTCAAGCTCGCCGACTCGTGGGGTGACACGGTCTGGGGCTGCCTCACCCACGCCGACGAGACGCTGGTCAACGCGCGCGGCGCGTTCCTGGCCACCGAGGACGGCACCGGGCTGGCCGCGTACCTGGCCGCCCGCCAGGCCCGCCCCGACACCGCCGCCGTACCGGGCTGACCGCCCCGGCTCAGACGAGGGGCCCGTCCCGGCTCAGACCTGGGGCGGCTCCGGCTCGCCCGGGCGGGGCCGCTGTCCCGGAGCCGTGCGCGGCACGGGCGGGGGGAGCAGCGGCTCCAACGGGGTGAACGCCTCCACCGGTCCGTCCAGCCGCGATCCACGCCGCGCCCGCCCCGCCTCGCCGGGCATCCCTCGCGCGTCCCGTACCGCTCCCGCCGGTCCGCTCCCGTCGGCAGGCGCCGCCGTGGTGGCCGGCTCGCCGTCCTTCCCGGCCCGCGCCGTCGTCGGTCGTTCACGCCGGTCGCGTTCCTCGGCGTACTCGGCGCGACGCCGGGCCAGGTCACGCTCGCACTCCAGCGCGATGCGCTGCTCCCAGTACGGCTGGAGCAGCTTGCGCACCCGCTCGTCCAGGTGGACAGTGACGTCCGGCTCGCAGGCGAACGTCACCTCGCCGCGCGCGTACGTCCAGGGCGGCGGGTCCTCGTCGGCGAGCGCGGCGGTCAACGCGGCGTGCAGGTCGCGCGGACGGTGCGGCGGCACCTCCGCCGCGCACCGCACGGCCAGCCGGTTCAGGCGTTGCGTGGCCTGCTGCTGGAAGTAGTCCACGTACCAGCCGAACAACTCCGGCCGGGCCGTCTCCGACGACCAGGTGTAGGTGGCGCGCACCAGGAACACGTACACCTGGCCCTGCGCCGGCACCGCGAGCGGCTCCGGGACGCGCCGGTCGACTGTGGTCACCGCCGTCACCGGCTCCTCGGTCCACCAGAGCTGCCGCAGCGTCGGCTGCGCGCCGTCCCAGAAACGCCGGGTCCGCACGCGCGCCGCCTCGCCCAGCGCCCGCGCCCGTCCGGCCCACCGCCGCCGGCGGCTGTCCACCGGCGCGCCGGGCTTCGGCCGGCCGCCGCCCCGCTCGGGCCCCTCCGGCACCGCGGTCATCGCACCCCCTCCATGCCGGATCGCAGCACCGCGTCCCGCGGCGTCACCGGGACGCGCGGGCCGTCGGGCGAGGGGTGGCCGGACCGCCGTGGCGGTCCGCGATCCACGCTAACAACCCCGACCGGTGTACGCGCGCAGCCGCGCGCACGGCGCTTCCGCCCGGCCCGAGAGGCGGGCGCTGACCGATCGGACGAGCCGTCCCGTAGTCCTATCCGTGGGACTCGGAGCGGTTTCGGTCCCGCTCACGGGACCGACCATCCAGAGTCGATCGGCGCACCTTGATCCGTGATCGAAGCGCTTCGTAGCGTGAGGCTCCGCGATCCTTCGGGGGAGGACCAGAACGCATGGGCGTAGACGCTCGTCAGGCCGCCGGCCAGGCCGTGACATACCTGCGGTCCCTGGCCGAGCGGCAGTACGACCGGGTCTGGACCCCGGACTTCCTGCACCTCACCCCCGACGTGCAGGGCTTCGCCGTGTTCCACCGTGGCGGCCTGGTGCTGGTCTACGGCGCGGTGTCGCCGGACGATCCGACCCGCTGGGTGTTCCGGATGGCCTGCGCGGCCGGTGCCGACGTGCCGGACATCTCCGGGGCGATGGCCTGGGCGAACATCAGAAACCGGCTGGCCGAGGCCGGGCGCTACTACTGCGTCGTGAAGGCCGACCAGAGCGCCTGCCACGTGGTGTTCGCGCTCGACGTGCGCAGCCCGCTGCTCGACGACGTCACGGCGCCCGACGCGCAGGCGGTGCGGGAACTGCTGCACTTCTCGCTCGCGGTGTGCGTGCACAACGCCGTGGCGGACTTCCGTGATCTGGCGTCCTACCTGCCGGCGCGGCCCCTCGCCCCGACCGAGATCGACGCCTGGATGCTGTTCGCCGGCACCCAGGACTGACTGTGCGGCATCGGCTCGCCGGCTCGGCGCAGCCCCGCGAGCTGTACGAAGATGTCCCGCTTCGCGGTCGCGGTGCCCCGGCGGTTGAGCACGTAGCCGGTCAGCCAGATCCAGCCCATGTGCGTCACCTCGGCGCCGATCGACAAGACCCGGAATGTGAGCGCCCGGTCGCCGCCGAACTGCACCGACGCGCGACCGTCGACCCGCAGCAGGTCACCGGTTTGCGGGCGCACCGCTACCAGTGGCCGTCGTTCGGCGGGCGGCACTCCCGGGCGTGCATTGTCTGCCAGTCCCGCAGGGCGCGCTTCAGCCTGTCGTTCTCCTGCGCGAGCAGGCGTACCTGCCGGTGCAGCTCGGTCAGCTCGTCGGCGACCCGGGCCTGGAACTCGCGTACCTGATCGGGGTCGACACCCCGCCGACGGGGATCGAAGGCGTGGGTGCGTACCTCGTGCGGGGTCATCCGGGCCGGTAGGCCGGTCAGGTAGATCCGGCCGGATCGATACTGCGTCACGTCGGTCCTTTCCGGGGCAGGCGGAGACGCGGCGGGTCGGTGCGGTGGGTCTGGAAGGGCGGGCCGCCCGCACGCCGGCCGCGGGCGGCCCGCCCGCTCCGCCCCCGCAGCCCGGATCGGCGGTACGGAGGCGGAGCAGTCCGGAGGGTCGGGACGGGTACGCACACCCGCCCCGACCGGAGGATGAGCCGAACTCGTTGCCACGCGAGGAGCGGCCCGGAGTCAACTTATCTAGACATGTCAGATGAGTCAACGCTGCTTGTTAGGCGAGTCGCGGTGTGATCGAATCGGATCGCCACGCGAGGAGTGCCATGCGAGAAGTGCCGGATTACTGGCGCATCGCCGACGATGTGATCGCCGACGTCAGGGGAAAGAAGCTGAAGCCGGGGGACAAGCTGCCCTCGATCGCTGAGCTGCGCGATCGCTACGACGTGAGTCATGGGACCGTGCAGATGGCGTATGCGCGTCTCGAAGCGTTGCGGGTGATCCGGCGTCACCAGGGCAAGGGCATCTTCGTGACCGACCCGAAGACGTGGATGAGAGAGCCGTAACCGGCGCCAGCCCAGCATGTCCCCTCGGTCGGCGCGCGACTCGCCATACTGTCGGCGATGACTGCTGACGTGCGTACCGAAGACGGTTGTCGCCTGTGGGCCGACCAGGTCGGCGCCGGAGCGCCGCTGGTGCTCTGTCACGGCGGCCCGGGCATGTGGGACTACCTCGGCCCGGTCGCCCGGCTGCTCGACGATCGCGCCCACGTCATTCGGTGGGACCAGCGTGGCTGCGGGCGCTCCGAGCGGCGCGGTCCGTACTCGATCGGCCGCTTCGTCGCCGACCTCGACGCGGTACGCGAACACCTGGCCGGCCCGTGAACGGCAGTGCTGGGCCATTCGTGGGGCGCGCACCTGGCGCTGCGGTACGCGATCGAGCACCCGGAGCGGGTCAGTCACCTGATCTACGTCTCCGGCACCGGCATCGACCCCGATCGCGGCTGGCATCCGCACTACGAACTCAATCTCAAGCGGCGACTCGGGCTGCACCTGAAGCGGTGGGAGGAGTTGGGCGCTCGCGCCCGCACCCCGGCCGAGGATCGGGAACGGGCGGTCCTGCAGTGGTCGGCCGACTTTGCCGACCCCGACGCCGCCGTGCGGCACGCCGAGGACATGGCCACGCCGTGGCTCGGTGTCAACAGTGACTGCAAGCGGGCGATCAACGCCGAGGTCAAGCAGGAACTCCGCACCTGCGACATCGCGGCGCGGTGCCGGACACTCGACCTGCCCGTGCTGATCATCGACGGACCCGAGGACATCCGTCCCCGCTGGGGCGTCGACTCGCTGGAGAAGGCGCTGCCGAACTGCGAGCGGGTCAGCCTGCCCGGATCAGGTCATCTGCCGTGGGTCGAGAACCCGCACGGCTTCCGCCGGGCCGTGGCCACCTTCCTCGACGGCCCGGGGTGAGCCACGTCCTTCTCGATCCAGTAGCTGCTGACGGCGTGGAGATCTTGGTACGAAAGGGCCCCCATGAGGGCCGTTTCGTACCAAGATCTATTCGCGTCTCGTCTGGTGAGACGTCAGTCTCGGAAGTGCTCGGGTGGAGGCTCCGTGGGGGCCGCCGAGAAATCGACGCAGCAACATTTTTGGATGTTCGGCTGGTGTCGGCGCGTTGATCGTCCTGGTCGGATGGCGGAACGGACATCGCCGTTCGACGATGACAGGAGGGACCGTGCGCACACCATCCCGTGCGTTGACGGGGACCACCGCGCTGCTGATGGCAGCCGGTCTGGTCCTGACCGCCGCTGGCGGCGGCCAGGCGGCACCCCGGGAACAGACCCGTACCCAGGCGCCACCCGACCACCTGCCGGGCGACCGGCACGACACCAAGGCCACTGACAACCGCAAGGGCCGCGTTCTCGCCAGCGACCGGCAGCGCGACCGCGCCGCCGCGCTCGGCGCTCGGGTGCGCTGGACCGACTTCGGTACGCCCGCGACGCTCACCTCGACCGGCAAGCCCCTGGCCACCGGGCTGCCCGCCGACCCGGCCGCCGCCGCGCGCGCGTACGTCGCAGCCAACCGGGACGTGCTGGGCCTGACCGTCGAGGGCGCCGCCGCGCTGGAACTGCTGACGGTGGCGCCGATGGGGCAGGGCGCCACCGTACTGTTCCGGCAGCGCTTCGGTGACCTGCCGGCCGCCGTCGACGGCATGCTGTCGATCGGCGTACGCGACGGAGCGGTGTGGCACGTCAGCTCCTCGCTCGCCCGTGACACCGGTACGCCGGCCCCCGCGACGATCAGCGCCGAGCAGGCCCGTACGGCCGCCGTCGCCGACGCGGGCCGTGCCGACGCGCAGGTCGTGCGTACCTCGTTGGTCGCGGTGCCCACCGCGGACCGTGGGCCGCGCGCGGCGTGGGAGGTGGTCCTCGGCGCGGACACCACCGGCGCGGACCCGGCCGCCTACTCCACCTACGTGGACGCCCGCGACGGCACGGTGCTGGTCCGCGAGGACCTGATCGACCACGACGCCGACCACCCCTCGTGGGAGGTCTTCCCCAATTCGCCGCGTGTCGACGGGTCCTCGGCCGACACCCGCAAGCGGTGGTGCGCCGTGCCGGCGCGCGGCTGCGCCGAGGTGGTGGGCGTGCCCGGGCACCCGGCGTGGGACGTGGACCCGGCCACCGGCCAGTCCACCACCACGACCAAGGGCAACAACGCGATCGCGGTGCAGAACTGGAACAGCAACGACCCGTTCAGCGTCGGCACCGAGACCGCGACGCCGCGCCCGGACCGCCGGTACGACTACCCGTGGACGAACCAGTGGCAGGAGCAGCGCTGCAACCCGGAGGTGTTCACGTCGCCGCAGGCGAACGACATCGACGCGGCGCGGGCGAACCTGTTCGCCATGCACAACCGGATGCACGACTGGACCTATCACCTCGGGTTCACCGAGGAGACCTGGAACATGCAGCAGGACAACCTCGGCCGCGGCGGGCTCGGTAACGACCCGGAGCAGGGCAACGCGCAGGCCGGTGGCATCAGCGGCGGTCCGCCCGCGTTCGCGGCCCGTAACAACGCCAACCAGATCACCCCGCCGGACGGCGTCGCGCCGACCACGAACATGTACCTGTGGCAGCCGATGGCGGGCTCGTTCTACGCGCCGTGCGTCGACGGCGACTTCGACATGTCGGTGATCGCCCACGAGTACGGCCACGCGGTCACCAACCGCATGATCGCCGGCCCGAGCGCCGGGGTCAGCTCGCCGCAGGGCATGAGTGAGAGCTGGTCCGACCAGCTCGCCATGGAGTACCTCTTCGAGCACGGGTACGCCGCGCCCGGCCGGCGCGGCTTCACCATCGGCGAGTACACCACCGGGGACCCGAACGCGGGTATCCGCAACTACAACATGAGCGACAGCCCGCTCAACTACAGCTCGGTCGACTACGACTTCGTCGGCCTCCAGGTGCACGCCTCCGGTGAGCTGTGGAGCGCCACCAACGCCGACATCCGCGCGGCCATGATGCGCCGCTGGGGCAGCGGCACCCCGGCCGTGCAGAAGGCGTGCGCCACCGGCGCCCGCGACGTCACCGCCTGCCCCGGTAACCGGCGATGGATCCAGCTGGTCTTCGACTCGTTCCTGCTCATGTCGGTCAGCCAGGTCAGCATGGTCGACGCCCGGGACGCGATGCTCGCCGCCGACCGGATCCGCTTCGGCGGGGCCAACCAGGACCTGCTGTGGAACGCGTTCGCCGGGCGCGGCCTCGGCGAGACCGCGGCCAGCGTCGGCCACACCGACGCCGACCCGACGCCGGGCTTCACCTCGCCGTACGCGCGGGAGGGGTCGCTGCGCCTTCTGCCGGTCGGCGAGCGCGGGCCGGTGGCCGGCGCGCAGCTGTTCGTCGGGCGCTACCAGGCGCGGGCGGTGCCGGTGGCGGACACCGACGCGGCCACCCCGCTCACCGACCGGGTCGAGCTGGTGCCCGGCACGTACGAGTTCGTGGTGCGGGCGCCCGGCTACGGCCACACCCGCATCGGCCCGGTGACGGTCAAGGCCGGTCAGAACCGGACGCTGGCGGTGACGTTGCGGCCCAACCTGGCCTCGGCCACCGCGGGCGCGGCGGTCAGCGGCGACGGGATCAATCTGCCGCAGATCGCCGACGACGACGAGGCCACCAACTGGGCCTCGCTCGGTGCGCCGGTCGCCGGCCGGCAGGTCACCGTCGACCTGGCCGGTGACGTCCAGCAGGTACGCCGGGTGCAGGTCAGCGCCATGCTGCGCCCGCCGGTCGTCGGTGACGCCGACGCCGGCACCCAGAGCCGGTACTCCGCGGTGCGGCAGTTCCGGGTTCTGGCGTGCACCGCGACCGGGCCGGTGACCTGCGCCGACGCGGCGGACTTCCGGCCGGTCTACACCAGCCGGCCGGACGCGTTCCCGGCTGTTGCGCCGCGTCCCCGAGCGCCGGAGCTGATCATGCGGTCGTTCGACATCCCGCGTACCAAGGCCACGCACCTGCGCGTCGAGGTGCTGACCAACCAGTGCACGGGCGCGCCGGACTACGCCGGTGAGCAGGACGACGACCCGCGGGCGGCGACCGACTGCGCCACCGCCAGCCCGCAGGCGCAGAACGTGCGGATCGCCGAGTTCCAGGCGTTCACGCACTGACATACGCGGCGGGTGCGGACGGGCGGCCCCTGTCGTCCGTCCGCACCCGCCACCGTGTGTTCACGCGCGGTTCGGGGCGCCGTCGCCGGATCGGGACTGTACGGCGGGCAGGATCCTCGACAGACTGAGCACCGATCGGCCATCAATGTCGATCGATGCGCTGTCGTCCCGTTCAAGGAGGATCCCTTGACCTCGTTCCGCGCCGCCGTCACCCGCGTACGCCGCGCCCTCGCCGCGTCCGCCCTGGTCACCGCCGTGGCCGCCGCCGCGCTCGTCGCCCCGTCCACCGCCTCCACCCGCCTCGCCGAACCGGCCGCGGCAGCCGTCTACGGCTCCTGCACGCAGTCCCGCTGCGCCGACGCGCGCGCCGCGCGATCCGGCTGGTCCGCGAAGAGCTTCCCGACCAGCCGCGGCTGGTACTCGTGGAGCGGCGGCCAGTGCAACTTCGCCGGCGGCCGGTTCTACAACTACGAGGGACAGCTGCCCACCGGCGCCACCTACTACGAGTACGACGTGTACCCGCGCGCCTGCAACGCCTCCCGGGACGCGTACCGGATCGTGGTCAACAAGAGCACCGGGGCGACCTGGTTCTCACCCGACCACTACGCCAACTTCTACCGGCTCTGAGCAGCCTCGACGCCGGCCGGGCCCGCTGTGCCCGGTCGGCGCCGTCGGGAAAGGACGGACCATGGGCGCAGCGTCCGCGCAACCGCCGGCCTGGCTCGTGTACGACGGCACGCCGCCCGAGCCGGAGGGCGGCGCGACCGTGTCAGGCTCGGGCGGTGACCCCCGGTCGGGTGGCGGGGCGCTCCCGGGCGGCGTGCTGATTTCCGGCGCGCAGGCGCGTATCCGGGCCACGCTGCATGAGACGCTGGCCGGGGCGCTGGAGCTGCCCGGCTGGTACGGCCGCAACTGGGACGCCCTCGCCGACGCGCTCGCCGACCGCCTCGACGCCGGTCCGCTGACAGTGGTCGTGACCGACGCGGCGGACCTGCTCGCGGACGAGCCGCCCGCCCAGCTCGGCACGCTGCTGGACGTGCTGGGCGCGGCCGCCGCCGGTGGGCACGAGACGTTGCGGGTGGTGCTGCGCGACCACCCGGACCGCCTGCCCGCCCTGCGCGCCCGGGTGGCCGCCGTGCTCGGCGGCCACGTAGGCGCCCCACCCCCCGCCGACTGACCCCCCGTAACCCGTCACCCGCGCCCACCACCCGCGGACCGGGCGGTGATCAAGGACTTTGCGTCCGGATCAGGCCCCTACGGCGACACAAACTCCTTGATCAACGTCTAGGGACGGGGCAGGGTGGGGGAGGGGTCAGGCGGGGTGGTCGAGGATGGCGCTGAAGCGTTCCTCGGCCAGGTCGAGCTGGTCGAGGATGTGTTGCTTGACCGGCGGGGACAGTGGTGTGTCCGGGCGGGCGACCAGGTCGCGGAAGACCGGCACCAGCGGGCGGTACTTGGCGGCGGCGCGGGCCACCTTCGGCCCGACCGTGTGGATCACGCCCACGCCGTTGTCGGTGAAGTCGGACACCTTGATCACCCGCGCCCAGGGTTCCCGTTCCAGGCTGGCCGCCACGTGCTCCCGGTACTGCTCGTCGCGGTCCCGGCCCGGGTCGTACGCCGGGTTGGTGACCGCCGCGACCAGCCGGGCGACCCGCGACCCGAACCGGCCGGACAGCGCGGCGAGCGCCGCCGAGGTCACGTCGGGCCCGGTGGCCGAAGGGTCGAGCCCGGCCAGCTCGGCGGGGTGGTCCTCGACCGCGTCGTGCAGCAGCCCGGCGACGATCACGTCCACGTCCCGCACCTGGTAGTGGTGCATCAGCCGGATCGCCACCCGCAGCAGGTGGTTGAGGTACGGCTCGCGTACCCGCCGGTCGTCGCGGTGCAGGTCGGCGGCCAGGCCGAGCGCCTCGGTCAGCCGGTTGCGCGCGGCCTCGTCGAACGCCTCGATCTCCAGCCGGAACCGGGCCAGCAGGCCGGGCTCACCGTGGATCTCGGTGATCGCGTGCATCGGCATGGTGGCGAGGTACGCGGGGAACTCCATGCGTCCCTTATAGCTGATCTTCGCTAGATCCGGTGCCCGCCGGGCCGCTCACGTCGCCGGTGAGGCGCTTGACCAGGCGTACGCAGGTGCCCTCCGGCGTGCCGACGATGGTGGCCTCGTCCATCACCCGCGCCATGATCAGCCGCCCGCGCCCCCGGTCGCCGCTGTCGTCGCCGTCGGCCGCGCGCCAGCCGCCGCGGTCGCGTACCTCGATCTCCAGCCGGTCGCCGCGCAGCTCGGCCCGCAGGGTGGTGATGCCTTCCGGGGCGAAGCGGTAGCCGTGCTCGATGGCGTTGGCGCACGCCTCGCCGGTGGCGATGAGGACGGTGTCGACGTCCCACTCGCTCACGCCTTGGGCGTGCAGCCAGCCGCGCAACCGTTCCCGGGTGGCGGCGAGCCGGGCCGGGTCGGCCGGTAGGTCGATGGTGAGGACCGGGCCGACGTCGCCGGATGTCCCACCCGTCACGTCCGGCCCTCCGTCCCGTGCCCGTCCCCGGGCCTGGGCGCCCACTCGCGCTCTCACCGCCTGATTCTCACCCTGTTGTCCCCGGTGGCCGCCGATTCATTCCCCCGGCGGCGATGTCCGTCAACGTGATCATCGCGCATCGGCGGCGGCGTGTCAGCCGGCGGGCCGGTGACGACGCCAGGCCGGCATCCCCCGGGGGACGCCAGCCCGGTTGCCGGGGTGGGTTCCGGCGCAGGTCAGAGCGGCAGCCGGCCGGCCCCGGCCCAGGCGTCCACGACGAACGGGACCAGGGGGGTCGGCAGCGGCCGGGCGGCGCGCAGCGTGGGCGTCCACCCGGCGTCGCCGCCGAGGTCCGGGTCGTGGGCGGCGTTGTACCCGGCGAGCAGGCTCACCGGCCGGGGCAGGCGGTCACCCTGCCGGACCCAGCTGCCCCGCTCGGTGAGCGCGGTGCCGCCCCAGTCGTAGAGCAGGTCGGCCGGGGTGGTGTCGCCGGTGAGCGTGAAGAAGTTGTTCTCCGCGTACAGGGCGGACTGCACGCCGACGCCGAGGGCGTACGCGAAGCCTGGACCGCCGAGCCGGTAGTGGTTCTCGTGCACGTCGACCTGGCCGAACCGCACCCGGGGCAGCCGTTGCAGCGTGCCGTCGAACAGGTTGTGCCGCACTGTGACGTCGAGCCGGCCCACGTCCGGGCCGACGGTGTTCGACGAGCCGATCAGCATCACCTTGTCCCGGCCGGTGAACCGGTTCCAGGACACGGTGACCAGGCTGGAGGTGTGCGTGACGTCCACCGAGCCGTCGTGCACCTGCCAGGGCCGGCCGAAGTAGACGGGCTGCGCGCTGTCCGGGTTGTCGCCGTCGGTGAACGTGTTGTGGTCGATCCAGACGTGCTCGCTGCGCCGCACCGAGATCTGGTCGTACTGGGAGTTCCAGTTGCCGGTGTCGCCGTCGGCAGGGGACCAGGCGGGGAAGCAGTCGCGGGCGTCGGCGAACTCGATGTTGCGCACGATCACGTTGTCCACCCGGTCGATCATCAGCGTCAGGCCGGTGAGCCGGGCGCCGCGCAAACCGATGATCGTGGTGTTCGAGCCGACGTTGATCTGGGTCTGCCGGGTCTGTTCGGCCACCGAGCGCACCCGGGCGGCCTCCAGCGGCCCGCTCGGGTTCGTCCGGCCCCAGGTCGCCGGGTCGTACGCGGCCAGGTAGGCGGGTAGCGAGTACTCCGGGTCGGCCAGGTCGGCGCAGTCCAGCGTTGTGCCGTCCGGGCCTTCGAAACCGTCGACGGTTCCGGCCACGTACACGATCTTTCCGGTGGCGTCGGCGGCGTTCGTGGCGTTGTCGCCGCCGAGCGCGTCGACCAGCTCGGCGCGGGTACGCACGACGCGTACCCGGTCCGGCTCGGCGGCCGACCCGCCGGTGGTGCCGGTGCCCGCGGCGGCCCAGCCGTCGTTCGCGGCGAGGGCCTGGCGGCCGATCAGCTCGGCGGCCCGGGACGGCTCACCAGGTGCGGCCGGCGCGGGCGCGGCGGTGGTGAGGACGAGCGCGGCGGTCAGCGCCGCGACGACTGCGGTTCGGGTACGCATGACTCGTTCCGTTCTCCTGGAGGGACATTCACTGCGCGGGCGGGTCCACCACGTACGGCGTGGCCGCCCACGGCACGCCCGCCTCGGACGGCAGCGCGCCGGTCTCCGCGGCGGCCCGCAGCACCGCGCCGACGCCCCGCACCATCCGCACCCGCTGCGGCCCGTCGCCCGCCTCGCGTACCAGGTCCCCGTCGAGCAGCGTGGGAACGGGGGCGTCCCGCAGCGCGTCCAGCACCGCGGTGAACGGCTCGGTACGCGCCAGCGGCGCGATCAGCGGTGTGCCGTCCGCGCGGTGGTCGAGCAGGTTCGCCAGCAGCCCTCGGCGGCCGGGCACCGGGCGCGGCGCGTCGTCGCCGGGCAGTCGCAGCCGGTCGGTCGGGTACTCCAGCAGCGCCCGTCCACGCTCGCCGGTGACGAGCACCTCCCCGGGGACGTGTTCCTCGGCGGCGAGGGTGAGCGCGGCCAGCACCGGCGGCCCGGCGTGCGGGGTCAGCCGCAGCACTGTGGTGTCGTCCACCTCGATCGGGCGGACCCGGTAGCGCTCCACAGCGATCCGGGCCGGGCGTACCGGCGCGCCGGTGACCGATTCGGCGACGGCGAGGCACTGCATGAGCGCGTGCGCGAGCGGGTTGGCGAGCGCACCGTCCAGCGCCGGGCGGCCGTCGACGGTTCGTCGTCCGGCCCAGGGGGAGCGGGCGTAGTAGGCGTCCGGACGCTGCCAGGCGGCGAGCGTGGCGATGCCGGTGACCGGGCCGAGCCGCCCGAGCGCGCCGGTCAGTTCGGTCAGCGCGGCCGAGCCGAGCGCCTGGAAGTTGACCTGCACGGCCCGGCCGGCGGCGTCCGCGGCCTCGGTGAGCATCAGGTGTTCGGCGAGGTCGAGCACCGGCGGCTTCTCCAGCAGCAGGTCCGCCCCGGCGGCCAGTACGTCGAGCGCGATCGGCAGGTGGGTGTGCGGCGGCGTGCAGATCACCACCACGTCCGGGCGGCACGCGGCGAGCATGTCCCGGTGGTCGGTGAGGACGGCCGCCTCCGGTGGAACCGGCGCTTCCGGTTCGGTCTCCAGCGGCCGCACGTCGACCAGCGCGACAAGACGCGCCCGCCCGGCCGCGTGCAGCTCCGCGATGGCCCGGCGGTGCCAGCGGCCGTGCCCGTTCGCCCCGACCAGCGCCACCCGCGGCGGGTCGTTGCCGCTCACCGGCGACCCCCGCCGGGTCGCCGCCCACCCGGCACGCCGCCGGTCACCGTGCGTCCGCCAGCGTGGCCCGGACGCCGTGGCGTTCCAGCGCGGTGAGCCAGCCGGTCACGTCGGCGCGGAACTCCTCGTCGGCGGCCAGGTCGGCGGGGAACACCTCGCGCAGCGCGAAGACCGCGTCCACCACCCCGGCCGGGGTGTGCGCTCCGGCGGCGAGCGCGGCGCGCAGCCGGTCGGCGAGCGGGTCGTCCAGCGGCAGCGGCCGGCCGTCGTCGGCGTACCCGAGCAGGAACCGCAGCCACGCGGCCACCACGAGCGCGCTCCACCGCGCCGACCGTCCGGCGGCACGCAGGTCGGCGACGGTGTGCAGGACCCGCTGCGGCAGCTTCTGCGAACCGTCCATGGCGACCTGCGTCGTCCGGTACCGGATCGCCGGGTTGCCGAAACGGGCCAGTACCTGCTCGCCGTAGTCGGCCACGTCGGCGCCGGGCGGCGGGGTGAAGCTCGGCGCGATCTCCTCGGCGAGCAGCCGCCGCAGCACCGCGTCCAGGTGCGGCAGCGTCAGTGCCTCGGCCACCGTCTCCGCGCCGGCCAGCGCACCGAGGTACGCGGTGGCGGAGTGCACGCCGTTCAGTGCCCGCAGTTTCAGCCGCTCCCACGGGCCGGCGTCGCCGGTGAGGATCGCGCCGGATCGTTCCCAGGCCGGTCGCCCGCCGGGGAAGTCGTCCTCGATCACCCACTGCGACCACGGTTCGGCGGCGACCGCCGCCAGGTCGGTCACGCCCAGCGCCCGCCGCGCCGTGTCCCGGGTCTCGTCGGTGCTGGCCGGCACGATCCGGTCGACCATGGTGCCGGGGCAGGTCACCGCCGCGAGCACCCGTTCGGCGCTCGCGTCCGGCACCCGGGCCAGCGCGAGGCACTGCTCCACCAGCCCGCGCAGCCGGCGCCCGTTGGCGGGCAGGTTGTCGCAGCTGACCAGCGCGATCGGCCCGGCGTCGGCGGCGGCGCGGGCGAGCAGCCCGCGGACCAGCAGACCCGGCACGGTACGCGGGGGACGGCCGGTGGTCAGGTCGGCGGTCAGGTCCGCGTCCACTGTCAGCGCGGCGGTCACCGGATCAAGCCGGTACGCCTTCTCCGTCACCGTCAGCGTGACCACCCGGATCGCCGGGTCGGCGAGCAGGCCGACCACCGCGTCCGGGTCGCTCGCGGCGTGCCGTACCCCGGTGAGCGCGCCGACCACCCGGGTGTCCGCGCCGTCCGCGGCGAGCGTGGTGACGCTGAACAGGCAGTCCTGCGCGGCCAGGGCGTCGACCACGTCGGTGCTGCGCGGCGCGACGCCGATGATGCCCCAGTCGCCGCCGGCCGCGCCGACCGCCGCCTCCGTGTGCACGGCCTGGTGGGCGCGGTGGAACGCGCCGACGCCGAGGTGGACGATGCCGGCCGGCACGGTGCCGGGGCGCAGCAGCGGCCGGGACTCCGGCGGCAGGTGGCGCAGCGTGGCCAGGCCGAGCCGGTCGGGGGTCAGCGCCATGCCGGGCCGTCCGGGAAGCGGAACCGCGCGATCGACTCCTGGCGCATGGTGGCGCTGTAGCCGGGCGCGGTGGGCAGCAGGTAGCGCCCGCCGCGGGTGCGGACCGGGTCGGTGAAGTGTTCGTGCAGGTGGTCGACGTACTCGACCATGCGGCCGTCCAGGCTGGTGCCGATCCGCAGGTGGTCGAAGATCGCGAGGTGCTGCACGTACTCGCACAGGCCCACGCCACCGGCGTGCGGGCAGACCGGCACGCCGAACTTCGCGGCCAGCAGCAGTTCGGCGAGCACCTCGTCCACGCCGCCGACGCGGCAGGCGTCGATCTGCATCACGCCGATCGCCTCGGCCTGGAGCAGCTGCTTGAAGATGACCTTGTTGGCGGCGACCTCGCCGGTGGCGACCCGGCAGCGACCGCCGGTCAGCTCGGTGACCGCGCGGGCGATCCGGGCGTGCCCGAGCACGTCGTCGGCGTGCGTGGGCTCCTCGATCCAGTACGGGTCGACAGCGGCGAGCACGCCCATCGCGGCGATCGCCTCGTCCACGTCCCACACCTGGTTGGCGTCCATCATGAGCAGCGCGTCCGGTCCGATCTCGGCCCTGATGATCCGGGCCCGCCGCAGGTCGTCCTCGATCCGCCCGCCGACCTTCATCTTCATCGCGCGCCACCCGGCGGCGTACGCGTCGCGGGTCAGCGCGCGCACCTGCTCGTCCGGGTAGCCGAGCCAGCCGACCGACGTGGTGTACGAGGGGAACCCGTCGCGTTCCAGCCCGGCGAGCCGGTCGGCCAGGCCGTCGCGTCCCTTGTCGAGGATGGCCGCCGCCTCGTCGGGGGTGAGCGCGTCGGTGATGTGGTGGAAGTCGACAGTCGCGACCAGCTCGTCGGTGGGGGCCTCGGCGAGGAAGCGCCACATCGGCTTTCCGGCGAGCTTGGCGCGCAGGTCCCAGACCGCGTTGACGAGCGCGCCGGTGGCCATGTGGATCACGCCCTTCTCCGGGCCGAGCCAGCGCAGTTGCACGTCGGCGGCCAGGGAGCGCCAGAACGCCACGGGCTCGGCGGCGATCTCGGCGACGGTGCGTCCCCGGACGTGGTGGGCGAGCGCGCGGACCGCCGCGCAGGTGATCTCGTTGCCCCGCCCGTTGGTGAACGTGAACCCGGTGCCTGTCGGCCCGCCGTCGGTGGTCAGCTCCACGTACGTGGCCGAGTAGTCGCCCCTGTTTATCGCGTCCGAGCCGTCGCCGCTGGCGGCGGTGGGGAAGCGCACGTCGTGCACCTCGACGTCGACGATCGTGGTCATGCGGGCCCGCCTCCGAACTTGAAGACCTGCTTCGGCAGCCGGTACGCCAGGTCGACGATGGTCTCGGCGGCCTCGTCCCCGGTCAGCCGGTGCTCGGCGACGAGGCGGGCGAGGAAGCCGGCGTCGACCCGGCGGGCCACGTCGTGGCGTACCGGGATGGAACAGAACGCGCGGGTGTCGTCGACGAACCCGGCGGTGTTGTAGAACCCGGCGGTCTCGGTGACCGCCTCCCGGAACCGGCGCAGCACCTCCGGGGAGTCCAGGAACCACCAGGGCGCGCCGAGGCGCAGCGCCGCGTACCCGCCGGCGAGCGGCGCGAGTTCCCTGGTGAACGTGTCCTCGTCGAGCGTGTAGAGCACCACTGTGAGCCGGGGGTCGTTGCCGTGCGCGTCGAGCAGCGGGGCGAGGCCGTGCACGTACTCGGTGGCCTGCGGCACGTCGCCGCCCACGTCGCGGCCGTGCCGGGCGTGCAGCCACCGGTTGTGGTTGCGCACCGCGCCGGGGTGCAGCTGCATGACCAGGCCGTCGTCGAGCGACATCCGGGCGAACTCCAGCAGCATGTGCGCCCGGAACGCCTCCGCGTCGGCCGCGTCGGCGTCACCGCGCCGCCCCTTGTCGTAGAGCGCCGCGGCCTCCGCCGGGGAGAGATCGAGGGTACGGGCGGTCGGGTGCCCGTGGTCGGTGGAGGTGGCCCCGGCGGCGGCGAACGCCTCCCGCCGTGCCCGCAGCGCGGCCAGGTATCCGGCGTACGTGCCGGTGTCCTCGCCGGAGACCTCGGCGAGCCGGTCCACGTTCGCGGCCCAGTCGCCGAACTCCATGTCCACCACGTCGTCGGGGCGGAACGTGGTGACCACCCGGCCGCCGGGCCCGCCCCAGCCGTCGGCGGCGAGCTTGGCGTGCCGGCCCAGGTCGTCCAGCGGCGACTCGGTGGTGGCGAGCACCTCGATGCCGAAGCGCTCGAACAGCGCCCGGGGCCGGAACCCCGGCTCGGCGAGGCGCGCGGCGAGCGCGTCGTAGACGGCGTCGGCGGTGGCCGGGCTCAGCGGCGTGTCGACGCCGAACACGTGCCGGAACGTCTGCTCCAGCCACAGCCGCGACGGGGTGCCGCGGAACAGGTGCCAGTGCGCGGCGAAGCGCCGCCAGATGGTCCGCCCGTCGGTCTCCACCGGGCTGCCGTCGACGCTCGGCACGCCCAGGTCGGCCGGGGGTACGCCCTGGCTGAGCAGCATCCGGGTCAGGTAGTGGTCGGGCACGATGAGCAGCCGGGCCGGGTCGGGGAACGGCTGGTCCTCGGCCAGCAGCCCGGGGTCGACGTGCCCGTGCGGGGAGATGAGCGGCTGCTCGGCGGCGAGCGCGTACAGCTCCCGGGCCAGGGCGCGAAGCCCGGGCTCGGCGGGCAGCAGCAGGTCGCCGCGGGGGATGATCGGCACAGCGAGGGCTCCTCGGTCAGGGCAGGGTGAGCAGGTCGGCGACCCGGACGGGCGCGCCGGTCTCCAGTGAGCGGTTGGCGGCCAGGCCGGTGAGCAGGGCGAGCGCGCCGTCGCGGGCGGTGGCGGCCCGGCCGAGCGGGTCGGGTTCGCCGCCGAGCAGCACCCGGGTCATCCGGGCGTCAGCGCCGCCGTGCCCGCGCCGGGTCCAGCCCTCGACCGGGATCTCCTGCGGCGGCGCCCAGAACGGGCGCAGCGTGAGCCGGGCCGCGCCCTGCTCGACGGCGGCCTCGTCGCCGTGCAGCGCGGCGCCCTTCAATGCACCGGCGACGGACGGGCTGACGTGGTCGCTCTCGGTCACCTCCAGTTCGAGGCGGCCCCGGCTGCCGTTGACCATGACCCGGTAGCCCTCCCAGGGGGCGTACGCGGTGAGGTGGTAGGTCATCGTGGCGCCGGTGTCGTAGCGGGCCAGCACCGCGAGGTCGTCCTCGATGGTCACGCCGGGGGCGAAGACGTTGCGGTCGCGGTGGTAGCCGTCCTCGGCCTCGGCGTCGAGGTACAGCTCGCGCAGCCTCGGGTGGTCGGCCAGGCGCAGCGCGAACGGGTCGCCGTCGGCGGCGGGGGAGCCGTGCGCCCGGTCGTAGTCGCGGGCGTAGCCGTGCCGGCGGCCGTCCGCGCCGTAGAAGAACAGCCGGCCGTACGCGTGCACCTCGACCGGCCGGGCGTCGAGCCACCAGTTGACCAGATCGAAGTGGTGACCGGACTTGTGCACCAGCAGCCCGCCGGAGACGGACTTGTCGCGGTGCCAGCGGCGGAAGTAGTCGGCGCCGTGGCGCACGTCGAGCAGCCACTCGAAGTGCACCGACCCGATCTCGCCCACCGCGCCGTCGGCCAGCAGCCGGCGGACCTGCTCGTGCAGCGGGTTGTAGCGGTAGTTGAAGGCGACTGTGACGCGCCGGCCGGTCTCGGCGACCGCGTCCAGGATGCGGCGGCACCGTTGCGCGTCCACGGTCATCGGCTTCTCGACGACCACGTCGCAGCCGGCCCGCAGCGCCGCCGTCACGTACTCGTCGTGGGTGGCGTCCACGCTGGTCACCAGCACCACGTCGACGCGCTCCTTGGCGAGCATGGCGGCGAAGTCACCGGCGGCGTACGTGGGCACCGGCGGGTGGCCCAGCTCGGCCAGCCAGCGGTTGTGGGCGTCCATCCGGGTGTGGTTGACGTCGGCGAGCGCTACCAGCTCGGCGGTGTCGGCGTGGTCGAGCGCGAGGGCACTGACGAACATCTCGGCGCGTGCCCCGGCACCCACCAGGGCGTGGCGGACCCGTTCCCGGGCCGGTGGTGACATGACGTCGGCCTCCCCGCCAGTCGGCTGCAAAGGTTTGCAGCCGAAGAAACCATGACGATGGATGCGTCGTCAACGGATGGCGGCCAAGCCGCCCTATCCATCCGCATTGATGAGGTTTCGCGCGCCCACCGGGATCATCGCCGCAATCGAGCCGCAACAATGGACCGTTGACACGGGCGCAACCGTTTGCATTAATGGGCGGCACCCGTGACGCCCACCACATCGGACGAGGGAGCCCGCCGTGCCAGCCACCATCCGGGACGTCGCCCGCGCCTCCGGTGTGCACATCTCCACCGTGTCCCGGACGTTCTCGGCCCCGCACCTGGTCAACCCGGAGACCCGGGTCCGGGTGCTGGCCTGCGCGGAGGACCTCGGCTACCGGCCCAACCGGGCCGCCCGGGCCCTCATCACCGGCCGTACGCACAACATCGGCCTGATCGTGGCCGACATCGCCAACCCGTTCTTCCCGCCGCTGATCAAGGCGGCGGAGGGGCAGGCGCGGCACCGCGACTACCACGTGTTCGTGGCCGACACCAACGAGGACCCGGTCGCCGAGGAGGACCTCGTCCACGCCCTGGCCAAGCAGGTCGACGGCGTGCTGCTGTGCAGCCCCCGGATGAGCAACAGCCTGATCGAGCAGGTCAGCCGCGAGGTCCCGGTGGTGGTGATAAACCGCCAGGTCGCCGGCCTGCCCTGCGTGATGATGGACGTCGGGCAGGGCGCCCGGGCCGCGATCGAGCACCTGCTCGGGCTCGGCCACCGCCGGATCGCGCTGCTCGGCGGCCCGCGCGGCTCCTGGACCGCCCGGGAGATGCGCCGCGCCGCGACCGCCGCAGCCCGGGGCGGGGGAGCGGAACTGACAGTCCTCGGACCCAACCAGCCCACCGAGACCGGCGGCGGCGCGATCGCCGAACAGGTACGCCGCAGCGGCGTCACCGCCGTGCTCGCCTACAACGACCTGATGGCGATCGGCCTGATCGAAGGGCTGGACGCGCTCGGGGCGCGGGTGCCGCACGACGTCAGCGTCGTCGGCGTCGACGACATCGCGTTGAGCCGGCTCACCCGCCCCAAGCTGACGACGGTGGCCACGCCGACCGCGGCCGCCGGCCGGACGGCCGTCGACATGCTGCTGCAACTCGACTCCGACGCGCCGCGTGGCGCCCGGGGCCGGGGCGCGGCGGCCGGCGACCGTCGCACCACCGCACAGGTAATGCTCCAGACCGAACTGGTCGTCCGCGACTCGACCGGGCCCGTCCCCGCGCCCGGCCGGGACGGCACCGGAGCCTGAGCAGGTGGCCCGGGCCCGCACAGCACTGCGGACCCGGGCGGCCCGTGGACGGCCGCCGGTGACGTCGTCGCCTCCCACAGCCGAGGAGTGAGCGCAGATGCACCCCGCAACGTCCCCCACCGCCGGCGTACCCGCCGGGCGGGATCACCGTACCCCCCTGACCCGACGCCGACTCGTGCGCGGCCTGGCCGCTGTCGCGCTCGCCGTACCCCTCGCCCTGGGCGCGGCCGGCTGCGGCGACGACTCCGCCGGCGGCGACGGCGGCCCGGTCAAACTCTCCGTCTTCTGGTGGGGCGGTGAGGCCCGGGCCAAGCTCACCGAGGACGCCCTGGCCCTCTACACCAAGAAGCACCCCGACGTGACGTTCGAGAAGACCTGGCAGGCCAACCAGGGCTACTTCGACAAGCTCGCCACGCTGACCGCCGGCGGCAACCCGCCGGACCTGTTCCAGATCGACGACAACTACCTGGCCGAGTACGCCGGCCGCAGCACCACGCTCGACCTGGGCAGCTACCGCGACTCCGGCAAGCTCGACGTGTCGAAGTTCCCCAAGAGCCTGCTGGAGTACGGCGTGGTCGACGGCAAGCTCGCCGGGGTGGCCGCCGGAGAGAACACCCAGGGCCTGGTCTACAACAAGACGCTGCTGACGAAGAACGGGCTGCCCGAGCCGACCACCGGGATGAGCTGGGAGGAGCACATCGCCTGGGCCGAGCAGGTGGCGAAGAAGACGAAGGTGCCCGGCACCCAGGACCCGAGCGCCGACTACAAGGCGCTCTGGGTGTGGCTGCGCCAGCAGGGCAAGGACCTGTACAACGGCAAGGAACTCGGGTTCACCGCCGAGGACGTGACGAAGTGGTTCGAGCTGTGGAAGGGCGCGCGGGACCGGGGCGCCACCCCGACGCCTGACGTCATTCACGAGGGCAACTCCAGCGACATCACGAAGCAACTGGTGGTCACCGGCAAGTCGGCCACCTCCTGGGTCTGGGTCAACCAGATGCCGGACCTGAAGAAGAACACCAAGGACGAGCTGGGCGTGGTCGCGTACCCGGGTGACCCCAGCGCCCAGTGGGCGCGCGCCTCGATGTACTGGTCGGTGTTCAAGGGCAGCAAGCACAAGGACGTCGCCGTCGACGTGATCAACTTCCTGAACAACGACCCGGAGGCGGTGGCGCTGCTCGGCACCGACCGTGGTCTGCCGTCCAACATGGACCTGCGCGCCAAGGTCAGCGAGACCGCCACCGACCCGGCCATGAAGCAGTCCATCCAGGTCGAGTCCGAGCTGGCGCAGAAGTTCGGCGCCTCGCCCCAGGTGCCGATCAAGGGCCACAGCAAGGTCAAGTCCGAGCTCGTAAAGGCCGCCGAGAACGCCCAGTACGGCCGCGCCACCCCGGCTCAGGCGGCGGAGCAGTTCGTCACCGCCTGCAAAGCCGCGATCGCCTGACCCCACGAAAGGACCGGTCCCGTGGCTCTCACCACGGCGCCCGGCCGGACCCCGCGTACCGGACCGGCCGGCCCCCGCCCCACGCGGCGCGGGGCCGGCCGGGCCCGGCTCGGCGAGGGTCTGGCGGGGTACGTCTTCCTCTCGCCCTGGCTCATCGGACTGATGGGCGTCACGGCGATCCCCATGCTGCTGTCGCTCTGGCTGAGCTTCACCGACTACGACATCCTCACGCCGCTGTCCGAGGTGCGGTGGGTGGGGCTGGCCAACTACGAGCGGATGTTCACCGCCGACTCGTCGTACTGGCACGCGGTCCGGGTCACGCTGACGTTCGCGCTGATCGCGGTGCCGCTGAAGCTGGCCGCCGCGCTCGGCGTGGCGCTGCTGCTCAACCGGGCCTGGCGTGGCGTCGGGCTGTTCCGCAGCCTGTTCTACCTGCCGTCGCTGCTCGGCGGCAGCGTCGCGCTGGCGATCGTCTGGGTCAACATGTTCAACCGGGACGGCGCGTTCAACTCGTTCCTCGCCCTGTTCGGCGTCGAGGGGCTGCCCTGGGTCAGCGACCCGGACTGGGCGCTGGAGACACTGATGGTGCTGGCGATCTGGCAGTTCGGCGCACCCATGGTGATCTTCCTGGCCGGGCTCAAGCAGGTGCCCACCGAGCTGTACGAGGCGGCGGCGGTGGACGGCGCCGGGGCGTGGCGGCGCTTCCGCGCGGTCACCCTGCCCATGCTCTCCCCGGTGATCTTCTTCAACCTGGTGCTGGAGACCATCAACGGCTTCCAGGGCTTCACCGCCGCGTTCGTGCTCAGCAACGGCACCGGCGGCCCGGTCGACTCCACCCTGATGTACACGCTGAAGCTCTACATCTCCGGCTTCACCGACCTGGAGATGGGCTACGCGTCGGCGATGGCGTGGGTGTTCCTGGTGGCGATCGGCGTGATCACCGCCGTCTTCTTCAGCACCGGCCGGTTCTGGGTGCACTACTCGGACGGAGACGACTCATGACGGCGCTCGCTGCCACCCGCCGGCCTCGCAGCGGCCGCAACGTGCTGCGGCTGGTCGTGCTCGTGGCGATCGTCGCGGTGGTGCTCTACCCGCTGTTCTGGATGCTCGGCACGTCGGTCAAGTCGCAGGCCGAGATCGTCAACAACGTCGGCCTGCTGCCGGAACGGTTCACCCCCGGCAACTACGTCGACGGCTGGACCAACTTCGACATCAGCTTCGGCCGGTTCTTCCTCAACAGCGCAGTGGTCAGCGGGCTCACCGTCGTCGGCAACGCGCTGTCCTGCCTGCTCGCCGCCTATGCCCTGGGCCGGCTGCGGTTCCGGCTGCGCAAGCTGTGGTTCACCGTGATGATCGGGACGCTGCTGCTGCCCGGGCACGTGCTGATCGTGCCGCAGTACATCCTGTTCCGCAGCCTCGGCCTGGTCGGCGGCGACTGGCCGTACCTGCCGCTGCTGGTGCCGCAGTTCCTGGCCACCGAGGCGTTCTTCGTCTTCCTCATGGTGCAGTTCATGCGCGGGATCCCGCGCGAACTGGACGAGGCGGCCACCATCGACGGCGCGTCCCCGTACGGCGTGTTCCGGCACGTCATCCTGCCGCTGAGCCGCCCGGCGCTGGTCACCACCGCGATCTTCTCGTTCATCTGGACCTGGAACGACTTCTTCCGCCAACTGGTGTTCCTGTCCAGCCTGGACGACTACACGGTTCCGGTGGCGCTGACGCTGTTCATCGACTCGACCAGCCAGAGCGCCGTCGGCCCGATGTTCGCCATGTCGGTGCTGTCCCTGCTGCCGGTGTTCCTGTTCTTCCTGGCCTTCCAGCGGATGCTCGTCGAGGGCATCAACACCAGCGGGTTGAAGGGATGACCGCCGTGCCTGCCCCCACCGACGCCGCACCCGTCCACCCCGCGCCGGCCCGGGCCGACTGGCGGGACACGCTGCGCGAGGCGACCGACCTGGCGCTGCTCGGCTTCGCCGTCGCGCTCGCCGCGCTGCCGGTGCTCACGCTCGCCCCGGCGGTCGCCACCGCCGGTGCCGCGCTGCACGACAGGTCGGTCACCGGTGCCTGGCCCGACGCGCGGACCAGCCTGGCCCGCTTCGGCCGCGCGCTGCCCGCCGGGCTCGCGGTCAGCGCCGTCGCCCTGGCCGCCGCCGCGCTGCTCGCCGCCGACCTGCTCGCGCTCACCACCGGCCGGGTACCAGGCGGCGGGCCCGCGCTCGCGCTCACCGCCGTCGTGGTGGCGGTCCTGCTCGGGTACGCGGGCCTGGTCGCCGTGGCGGTCGGACGCACCGGTGGCCGGGGCTGGCGGGCCGCAGCCCGCCGGGTGGCGCGTTCCTGCCTGGAGCGTCCCGGTGTGTGGGCCGCCGCCTCCGGCGTCTGCGCGCTCGCCGTGGTGCTGGGTGTGCTGGTCACGCCGGTCGCGGTGCCGATTCTCGGCGGGTACACGCTCGCGGCGCTGCACGCGCTGGACGCCCGCCGCCCGGTCCCCGCCCCGGAGCCGTCGTGACCGCCGAACCTCGGCTGGTCGTGGACGGCGTCGAGGTGGCCCAGTATCTGGTCCGGCCGGACCTGGATCCCCGCCACGGCCCTCGGCCGTACCTGCATCCGGTGCGGACCCGGGCCGGCACCCCGGTCACCGACGCGCTCCCGGCCGACCACGTCTGGCACCTCGGGGCGTCACTTGCGGTGCAGGACGTCGACGGCGTCAACCTGTGGGGCGGCCGGACGTACGTGCGCGGCACCGGCTACACCTGGCGCGACGACCACGGCGTCATCGCGCACACCGGCTGGCGGGAGCGGACCGCCGACCGGCTCGACCACGACCTGGAGTGGCGGGACCGGCACGGCCGGGTGCTGCTGCGCGAGCACCGGCGGATCACCGCCGCCCCGGCCGGGGAGGACGCGTGGTGGCTGGACCTGTCCGCCACGCTCACCTCCGCCACCGGCGCCGACGTGCACCTGGGCAGCCCGGCCACGAACGGCCGCCCGGGCGGCGCCGGTTACGGCGGCTTCTTCTGGCGTGCCGTGGCCGACGGTGAACCGCGCGTCCGCACCGCCGACGCCATCGGTGAGGGCGACGTGAACGGCTCGGCCGCGCCCTGGCTGGCGCTGTCGGCCACCGCGCCCGGCGGCGGCGCGTACACGCTGGTGTTCACCGGTCTGGGGCCTGGTGACAGGTGGTTCGTACGCACCGCCATGTACCCGGGCGTCTGCGTCGCGTACGCCTTCGACAGCCCGGCGGTGGTCGCGGCCGGGCGGCAGCGGCACAACCGGCACCGCGTGCTGGTCGCCGACGGCCACCTCGACCCGGCCGACGTGTCGGCCCGAGTCGAGGCGGTTCTCCGGTGAGCGGGCCGATTGGTGCCGCTGTCGTGGACCGAGGCGGCGCCGGGAGCGGGCCGGAGGTGGTGTGCGTGGGCGAGACGATGGTGGTGCTCGCCCCTGACGACGGCGGGTCGCTGGAGCACGCGGCGTGGCTGACCGTCGGCGCCGGCGGCGCGGAATCAAACGTGGCGGCCGGGCTGGCCCGGCTCGGGCACCGCGCGGCGTGGGTCAGCCGGGTCGGCGACGACCCGTTCGGGCGGCGGGTGGTGGCCGAGGTCGCCGCCGCGGGCGTGGACGTCAGCCTGGTCACCGTGGATCCGGACGCGCCGACCGGGCTCTACCTGAAGGATCCGGGGCCGGACGGCACCCGCGTGCACTACCACCGCGCCGGGTCGGCCGCGAGCCGCCTCGGCGCCGCCGACCTCGCGCGTCCCGGGCCGGCCGGGGCACGCCTGCTGCACCTGTCCGGGATCACCGCCGCGCTCTCCGGCACCTGCCGTGACCTGCTCGTGTCGGCGCTGGACGGGCGGGCGCTGCCCGGCGCGTGGGTCAGCTTCGACGTGAACCACCGGCCGGCGCTCTGGCCCGCCGACCGGGCCGCCCCGGTGCTGCGCGACCTGGCCGACCGTGCCGACGTGGTGCTGGTCGGGCTGGACGAGGCGGCGGTGCTCTGGTCGGCGGACGATCCGGCCGCGGTCCGTGCGCTGCTGCCGGACCCGGAACTGGTGGTGGTGAAGGACGGGCCGGTCGGCGCGACGGCGCTGCCGCGTACCGGGAAGGCGGTGTTCGTGTCGGCGCTGCCGGTGGACGTGGTGGAACCGGTCGGCGCCGGGGACGCGTTCGCCGCCGGGTTCCTCTCCGGACTGCTGCGTGACCTCGACCTGCGAGCCTGCCTGCGGCTGGGGCACCTGACCGCCGCGCCGGTGCTGGCCGTGCCGGGCGACACCGCGCCGCCACCGGATCCGGAGACGATCGCGCGGGCGCTGGCGCTGCCGGACGAGGCGTGGCCTGAGGATGCGCGAGCGCGGGTCAGGGGAGGGAGCGACGGATGAGCGGACACGACTTCGAGGCCCTGTTCGGCGAGGCGCGGGTGATGGTGATCCTGCGCGACCTGCCGCCCGGTGAGACGGTCCGGCTGGCGGAACTGGCCTGGGATCTCGGCATCGCCGTGGTGGAGGTGCCCATCCGTACCCCGGACGCGGTGCCGGCGCTGCGCGCCGCCGTGACGGCCGGGCGGCGGCGGGACCGGATCGTGGGCGCGGGCACTGTGCGTACCCCGGCGCAGGTCCACGACGCGGTGGCCGCCGGGGCGGCGTTCACCGTGGCGCCCGGCCTGGACCTGGCCGTCGCCGACGCGGCGGCCGGTCTCGGCGTGCCGCACCTGCCGGGCGTGGCCACCCCGACCGAGGCGCAGCGGGCGCTCGACCACGGCCTGGTGTGGCTCAAGGCGTTCCCGGCGGTCAGCCTCGGCCCGGCCTGGTTCCGGGCGGTGGCCGGGCCGCTGCCGGAGGCCCGCTTCGTCGCCACCGGCGGCGTCGACGCCGGCAACGCGGGTGACTTCCTCGCCGCCGGGGCCCGCGTGGTGGCGGTCGGATCGGCGCTCACCGACCCGGAGCAGCTGCCGCGCCTGGCCACGCTCGCCGCCGGCGGCGCCATCAAGTGACGGTACGGCCGGACGTGGTGGCGGTGGTCCGGATCGCCTTCACGATCGCCGGGATCGACCCGATCAGCAGCACCAGCGCCCAGATCAGCGCCACCACGGCGAACACCACGGCGCCCAGGTCGTCGAGGATGCTGACCAGGATCACCGGCACCAGGCCGTGCAGGAACTGCAACACCACTGTGCACAGCAGTGTGGTCAGCGCCAACGCGACGAGGCCCTTGTTGCGCAGGAACCGGGGCTGGGCGGCGAGCAGCAGCGCGACCCAGACCAGTTTGAGCAGCAGCGCCAGCCCGAGCAGCACCGCCGCGTCATCGACCGGGAAGAACCCCCAGACCGCGAGGTACGCCAGGGTGCCGAACGGCGGGGCCAGGAACAGCGAGACCATCACCGTCAGCTCGACGAACGCGACGATCAGCAGGACCAGCGACACCAGCAGCAGCACGATCGAGAAGACGAGCGTGGCCACGCCCTGCACCCGGCCCTGCATCCGGTCCGGCAGCACCAGGCTCAGGCAGAACAGCCCGGTCGTCCAGAGCGCCACCACGTCGATCAGCGCCAGGTAGCCGATGCCCCGGCCGGACGGTTCGGACACCGCGCCGACGTCGCCCAGCTCGACGCCGAGCCGGCCGGCGCTGTCCCGCAGCGCGCCGCTCGCGTCGCCGCCGCCGGTCAGCGCCGCCGCGCCCAGCTCCACGCCGACCACCAGCGCCACCGCGAGCAGGGCCAGCAGCAGGAACGGCTTGCGCAACTCACCCATGCCGCGTCTCCGTCCCGGTCAGGACCGGGCCAGCGTGACCGAACATCCGCCACCTCCCGGACAGCGCAGGAGCACCTCGGTCTCCCGGTCCACCGCCACCTTCGCCACCGCCGGGCCGTCCGAGTCCGGGGCGACCTCGTCGGTGACCGTGACGTCCGCGTCGCCGGGTGCGCGGGCTGTCACCTCGAACGGCGTCGTCCCGCGCAGCACGAGCGTGCGCAGCGCGCCCGGATCGGCCACCCGTAGCCGGCACACCGCCCCGAACGCGAGCGTCACCCCGTCGGCGGTGGTGGCCGGTTCGGCGGCCGGCGGCAGGCAGGTCACCGCCACCGTCGCCGGGTCCACCGTCCCGGACCCGCGTCCCAGCCGGGCCAGCGCGCCCGGCCCGGCCGCCGGGTCGCCCCTGTCGTCGCGGCGCCCGGCCACCGCCACCACGTACAGCGCCACCAGAAGCACGGCCACCGCCACCAGCAGCACCTTCTGCTTGGTCGTCATGGCCGGACGACGGGCGTGAAGCGGATCTCGTCCACCCCCGCGAAGTACCTGTCGGTGCCCTGCGTCTTGCTCACCGCCACGAGCGTCAGCTTGTGCGGCCCGCGGGTCAGCTCCACCGTGCCCACGTCCACCTCGTCGGTGCGGACCACCGTCGGGCTGAACCCGAAGAACGTGTCCCCGACCTGCCGGCCGTCGACCAGCCAGATCGTGTTCGCGTAGTCGAACGAGGTGGTGCGCACTGTGGAGAACCGCCAGGTGCCGTCGGCCGGCACGTCCACCTGCACCGTCACCCGGTCGCCCACGCCCCGGCCCAGGAAGAACAGTTGTGCGTCGCCCGACCACACCACGTCGCAGCAGTTCTCCTGCGCCACCACCTCCGCCTTCGCGCCGGTGGTGGACTGCACCGCGGCACCTGAGACGAGCGTCTCCGCCTCCACCGTCACCGCGTCCGCGCGCGGCGGAGCCGGGGTGTCCGGGCCGCGGGTCACCAGCCAGGCCACCACCCCGGCCACGACCAGCACCAGCGCCGCGGCGGCGGCGATCCACGGCCACGGCGCGCGCTTCGGGGGTACGACGGCCCGCACGTCGTACGTGACCCGGCCGCTGGAGCGGGAACTCTCCTCCGGTGCGGTGTTCGCCGAGTACGCGAACCCGGTCATGTCGTAGCGCCGGGGCGGCGTGCCGGGCGGTACGGCGAGCCGCACCAGGAACGACACCGACCCCTGCCCCGGCACCACCCGCTGCGGCTCGGCCACCGTGAACCAGGCCCGCTGGCTGCCCTCGCCGGGCGCCACGTCGAAGACGACGGTGTCCGGCGCGGTGCCCGGGTTCGACACGGTGAACGTCAGCTCACCGGCGTTTCGGGCATCAAGCGTGAACTGTTCGGCGGCGGCGACGACTGTCCATTCGGTGGTCATGACGGCTCCTCGGGCGGATCGTGGGGCAGGGGTGCGGGTACGTGGGCCCGGCCGACCGCGCGTACCGTCGCCACCCCGGCGACGGGCTCGGCGGCGTCCGGCTCGGGCTCCTCGGCGTCGAGCGGGGCGGCGCGCACCTCGACGGTGACCGCCGCCGGTTTCTCCGCCTCGACGATGCGGGTGACCAGCGCGAGCCGGTCGGCGGCGGCCGGTGGCACCCGCACCACCAGGTGGAACGGCCGGTCGGGCGGCTCGTCCAGCACGAACCCGGTCACGCCGGTGGCCAGTTCCAGCGCGGTCCGCATCCCGTACGGGGTGCCGCGCCACCGGGCCAGCAGCGCGCCGTGCTCCACCAGGTCCCGCAGCCGGCCCACCGGCAACGGCAGCGGCGCGTCGGCGCGGGGCGCGGCGACCACGTGGTCCATCGCCACCCAGCGGGTCAGGTACGCGACGAACCCGTCCGGCGTCCGGTACGGCCCGAACAGCGCGTCGACGTCGGCGAGCACCGCCTCGTCCGGGGCGTGCAGCGCCTCCATCACGTCCAGCAGCGCGCCCAGCACGCTGCCCGGGCCGGCGGCCCGCTGGTACGCGGCCGGCAGCAGCCGCTCAATCGCCGCTCGGCGCATCCTGCCGCACCACCTCGATGTCGTGCTCGCCGGAGCAGAGCAGCCAGGTGCCGGGGACGGTGACCACGTCGGCGGTGGCCTGGTTGGCGCTCGCCGTCCAGTCCTCGCCGTCGCCGCTGCGGAACACGCCGCGCTCGCCGCCCGCCAGCACCAGCCGCCCGGCGCCCGACGTGCCGGTGGGCGCGGTGGCGGCGATGGCGTCGACCGGGACGAACCGGGTCCGGTCCCGCAGCGGCAGGCCGCAGTTGACCATCACCGGCGACCACTGCGGCTGCCCGGCGAGCGTGTCGAGCCGGACCACGCCGCCGCTCTGCGTCGCGGCGAGCGCGAGCGGGCCGCTGAACGCCAGATCGCGGCAGGTGCCGCCGATCCAGCCTGATGCCATCGACTGCCACTTCACGTCCGACTCGAACAGCCGGGTGCGGTGGCAGCCCTGGCCGGGCTTCTTCGGGTCCGGCTCGCCCGTGCCGCACCACAGCAGCGTGGCCGGGCCGTCGTACTGCACGGCGAGCACCCGGTTGTCCACGTTGGCGAGGCCGACGTGGGCGAACGTGCCGGGCCGCCCGGCCGCGGTGGACAGGTAGACGCCGAATCCGGCCTGCGCGGCCACCGCGACCCCTGGTGCGCCGCGCTCGGAGACGAAGGCGCGCACCGCGTAGAAGCCCCGGTCGGCGTCGGCCGGGTCGACCAGGATCTGCAACGGAACCGCGCCGGGTAGCAGCGGCACCTCGTACAGGCCGGTGTCGGTGGCCAGCAGCAGCGCGCCGGTGCCGTCCCGGTCGATCCAGGCCAGATCGCGGACGCCGGAGTCGAGGTCGGTCAGCAGCGTCCACGTCTCACCCAGGTCGGTGCTCAGCCGGACCCGGGAGCCACCGGCGTCGCGGGTGGTCACCACCGCCACCGAGCCGGCCCGGGGGACGACGCCGGGGCGTACCGGGGCGGGCGCGGGGACCACCCGCACCACCGTCTCGTCGTCGAACCGGCCCGCCGGTTCCCAGCCGGCACCGGCGTTCGTGGAGCGGAACAGCACCGGGCCGCCGCCGGCGTACCAGGTGTCGGCCTGGTACTGGTCCACCGCCACGGTCCGCACCCGCGCGTCGGGTGCCTCGTCGACCACGAACCGCACCGACTCGACGTAGCGCACGCCCGGCTGGGCGTGCTCCAGCATCCGGTACACGTTGGAGGCGCGTAGCGGCTCGCCGAACGCCCAGCCGGCCGGGTTCAGCGGCGTGGGCAGCGGGCTGAGCGTCTGGTGCAGCCGGTCGTGGATGCGGCGGCGGACCGCGTCCACGTCCTCCTCGCGGCGCACCACCACCCGTGCCTGGATGGACACCGCCTTGTAGCGGGCCCAGCCGGCCCGCACCGCCGTACCCAGGGCGCGGCGGCGTTCCAGGTCGGCCTCGACCCGGCGGCGGGCCTCCTCCACCTCGTGCTCGCGCAGCACCGCCACCGGCAGCCGTCCGCCGGGGCGGGCCGCCTCCGGCACGTACGGCACGAGCACCACCTCGACCTCGCCGGGCCGGGCGAAGCTGTAGACGGCGGCCCTGGTGAACGCCCGCGCCCGCGCCACCGCCCCGGAGCCGGTGGCGAGGATCTCGAAGTCCCGGGCGGTCACCGCGCGCTGCTGGGCGAAGAACTCGTACGGTCCGCGCGCCAGCACCGACTCCAGGGACTCCAGTTCCCGGCCGCCGGTGGCCGGTTCCGGGTTGTCCACTGTCACGCCGGGCAGCGGGTCGCGCAGGCTGGTCAGCACACCCGCCGCCACGTTGCCGGCCGGTCCGCCGCCGCAGCGGTACCACAGCCGCACCTGCCGCCCGGCCGGCGGCACCGCCGCCACCGTGGTCGCCCCGGCCGCCCCCTCGACGGCCGGGGCGACCACATCCGGGCGCAGGTCCAGCGCCGGGGCGAACGTGACCACCCCGGAGACCCGGTCCACCAGGTAGACCTTCGCCTGCGCCCCGACCCCGGCGAAGCTGTCCACCGGCCGCCAGATCTCGTACGTGCGCCCCTCGTGCTCCCGGGCCGCCGCGCCCAGCTCCACCGAACCGGCCGGCACCTCCACGCCGAGCAGCAGGTCCAGCGCCTCGGTGGTACGGGTCAGCGGCGCGCGGGCGGCCCGGAACACCTGACCGGCCTGCCCGGTGCCGGTGCCGAGCAGCTCCGCCTCGACCGGCTCGCAGTGGTGCACGCGTACCGTCGCCGTGGTCTCCCCGGCGGGCAGCACCGCCGGTTCGGTGGTCACGAAGACGACCGGCCGGGGGTCCGCGCCGCGGGCCGCGGCGACGCGGGTGCCGGCCGGCACCCGCACCGGGCCGCGGTCCGGGCCGGTGCGGGTCAGCCGCACGTCCGCCCAGGCCGCCGCCGGCGGGTGCCGGGTGACGCCGAGCAGGTTCAGGAACGCGACGTACGCCTTCTCCGGCAACTGGTTCAGCCGGTAGATCATCACTTCGGTCAGGTAGGCGAACGCCTCCACCAGCGCCATACCCGGGTCGTGCGCGGACAGGTCGGTCCAGTCCGGGCAGGACCGGGCGATGCGTTCCCGCGCCTCGGTGACCAGGTCGAGGAAGGCGCGGTCGTCCAGGTGCGGCACCGGCAGCGTCATGGCGTGCCCTCCTCGTCTCCGGTCTCCTCGTCGGCGGGCAGCAGGTCCACGGAGAACACCAGGTGGCCGGGGGAGAGGCTGGCCCGCACCCGGTAGTCCAGCCGGATCACCAGGCGCCACGGGTCGTCCGGGTCTCCACCGGCGTCCACGTCCAGCACCTTGACCCGGGGCTCCCAGCGCCGGATCGCCTGCCGCACGTAGTGGATCGCCAGCCCGGCGGTGGTGTCGTCGTTCGGCGCGAAGACGAGCCGGTGCAGCCGCGACCCGTACCCGGGACGCATCAGCCGTTCCCCGGGCGTGGTGGACAGCAGCAGGTACAGCGCCTGGCGTACCGTCTCGTCGCCGTCGGTCATGGCGAGCCCGCCGGCGGCGGTGAGCGCGAGACCACCGGCGCGGCCGGCGTCGAAGCCGGCGCCGACGAAGCGGAAGGCCCTCATGCGTCCGCCCCCAGGAAGCCCTGCCGCACGTCGCGGACCTGGTGGTGCACGGTGCCCGGCGGGGTGCCGTCGGTCAGGCCGTCCAGGTGCGACAGCACCACCGGTTGCCGGTCCACCCGCACCCACGTGCTGTAACCCACAGTCACGGTCAGCGTGTGCAGGCACGGTTTGATCGTCGGGCCGTAGTTGGGGCAGGCGGTGATGTCGCGCCCCTCCGGGTCGGGTCGCACCAGCACGGGGTCGGCCTGGACGGTGACCCAGTGCTGGGACGGGCGGTTGCTCACCCGCCCGTCGTGTCCGCAGGTGATCAGCGAGTCCCGGTGGATCCAGCGCATCAGCCACCTCCGGCGGAACGGGCGAGTGTACGGGCCTGCGCGGCGGCGGTCTCGGCGTCCTCGGCCGCCGGGGCGTGCAGGAAGTCGACGGTGCGGCCGCGCACCACGACGGCCCGGCCGGGCGCGGACAGCACCAGGTCACCGGCGGCGTGCACGGTGGTCAGCTCGGGCCGCAGCTCGACGAAGCTGCCCGCGTCGGTGGCCAGCCGCAGCGTCCGCCCGTCGTCGTCGATCACGATCGACTGCCCGGTGCCGGTCCGCATCGACCAGCGGCGCGAGCGCCCGGAGACGATCCCCGCGTCGTACGGCTCGACCGCGCCGAACAGCGAACCGAGCACCACGCCCGAGGCGGGTTCGCCGCCGGGCAGCGCCACGAGCACGGTGTCGTCCGGGTCGGGCAGCGCGACGATCCCCTTGCCCCGGCCCGCGCCCGGGCAGAGCACCGCGAGCCAGCCGGCGTCCAGATCGCCGTACGCCGGGAGCGTCACCCGGGCCCGGCCCAGCCTGTCCGGGTCGTCGATGTCGGTGACGGTGCCGAGCGTGACTGTGGCCGCCGGGGGCGCGGCCGACGGCGGCGGGCCGGGCGGCGCCGTGGAGAACCGGGTCAGGTGCCCGTCCGCGTCCACCGTGTGCACCACCTCGGTGAGCACGTACACCCCGGCGACCGGCTCCGGGACGCCGGCGAGGGCGATCCGCCGGCCCGGCCGCAGCGCCGGGTCGCCCTCCGCGGTGCCCTCGGCGGTGACCAGCGCCGCCACCCGGGCGTCCAGCCCGGCCTGGGCCAGCGCGGCCAGCTCGTCGTCGCTGCGGCCGGGCTGGTCGACGGCGGTACGCACACCGTCCGCGCCCACGTCGCCCGGGTCCGGGCGCAGCGGGATGCGCCGCCCGCTGCGTGCCTCGCCCGCCCGCTGGCCCAACGGCTCGGCGCGTTGCGGATGCCAGCCGAGTACGGCGCACTCCGCGCCGGCCCGGTCCAGGTTCTCGGTGATCCGCAACGCGTGCACCGTCTCGCCGAGCGTCAACGGCAGCGGCTCCCCGTACCCGTCCAGCGTGAACAGCCGCAACCGGTCCCCGTCCATGCCCAGATGCAGCCCGGCCCGGCCGGCCACCTCGCACAACAGGTCCAGGTCGGTGTGCCGGTGCTGGAGCAGCCGGTCCAGGCGCGGCCCGTCCTCCTCGGCCGTCACGCTCAACCCCAGCCCGGCACACAGCTCACCGGCCAGTTCGGCGGCCGTCACCGACTCGAACACCCGCAGCTCCTGCCGCTTGCGCAGCCGGTGCAGCGGGTCGTACGCCCGGATCCGGGCCAGCGCGGCACCGTCACCGGCGTACTCCCGCTCGACTGCTGTCACCTCGCCGGTGAACAGCGCCTCCGCCTGCCCGTCGAGGCGCACGTCGACTGTGGCGCCGGGGCGTACCGGCGGGTCGAGCGGGACTGCGCCGGGAGCGGCGGTGAGCGTCAGCTCGCACTGCGCCGGCCGGTCCAGGCGGGCGGCGACGCGGATGCCACGCAGCCGGGCCGGATCGGCCAGCGGCCGGCCGTCGACAGCCACGAGGGCGGCCCGGCTCACGGCGTGCTCCCGACGGCCGCTCGCCGCGCCGGGCTGGTCGCGTGGCGGGTCACGGCGTGCCTCCCGTGGTGACGGCATCCGGCGGGGACGCGGCGGCGCCGACCGGCGGAACGGCGAGCGCGGTGCCGGCCGGCACGGTCAGCGGGTCGGTGATCCGGTTGTGCTCGGCGAGCAGCCGCCACCGCAGCGGCGAGCCCAGCGCGTCGTGGGCGAGCAGGTCGAAGCGCACCCCGGACCAGCCCGGCTCGGCCGCGCCGTCGGCGGCGGCGACCACCGCCGAACCGGGCGCGACGGCGGGCGTGCTCGCGGCGGCCAGTTCCTCCTCGAACCCGGCGCGCGCCGCCTCCGCGCCCTCCGCGACGCGGACCAGCTTCAACCGCAGCCAGGACCGCCGGGGCGTCCCGGTGAGGGTGAACGCGTCGAACCGTTCGGCGATCGCCGTGATCACACCGGGGACGTTCCAGGTCTTGCCCCAGACCAGGCGGACCAGCGGCGGGCGCAGCCAGCCGTGCTCGACCGCCGAGTTCTCGGCCAGCATCCACAGCGGCCGCGTCAGCGCGCGGACGTCCTCGGGCCGGGCCGGGGACTCCACGAAGTCGACGTCGAAGAGCAGGTCCAGGACCAGTTCGGTACGTCCGCCGCCGGTGAAGACGAGCGGGTCGTCGGCCAGTCCGGCGCCGGTGAGCGGCCCGTCCGGCCCGCCGCGCGGGCGTACCCCGGCCAGCCGGGTCACCTGCACGGTCTCCGGGTTGAGCAGGCAGTCCACGCGGGTACCGGACTCGTCCACGAGGAAGGCGACGCGCTCCATCAGTCACCCGCCTGTTCCCGGTCCAGCCGGGCCGTGTCACCCCACGGCGTGGTCCGTGTCGGAAGCCACGCCGGTTCGGCCGGGAGCACCGGCCACGGGTCCGCGTGTGCTCCGCCGTCGGTCGCCCGGGCCGCGCCGGCCGGGCTCGTCGTCCGGGCCGGGCCGGCGTCGTCCGGCAGGACCGGCCACGGGTTGCCGGACGGGGGTCGCGTGGGTCGCTGCCACTGTCGCGTCCGGAACTCGTCGCCGGTGGCCGGGTCGTGTCCGTTCGGGTACGGCGAATGCGCGGCCGGGTAGTGGTCGACGGCTCCGCCGCGACCGTCAGCCGGCCCGGTTCGGCCGCGGCCACTCACGGGCCCGTGTCCGTCGTGACCGTTCGCCGGCCCGGCCCGGTCCTCCCTAGTGCGTGCGGCCGGTCCCTGCGACGACGGTGGCGCAGCCGCGAAGACGAGCGGGAGCACATCCCCTCGATCGGGCGAGAGGTCCGCCCCGGCGTCGTCATCCCGGTGCCGTGCCCGGCCTCGGCGGACCTGTGCGAGGTTCCGGAGCGCGTCCGCCCGACCCGGGCTGCGACCGGGCCATCGCTTCGGGGCTGACGGCTGGGCCGGGTCGCCGGACGCGACGCGGCCTCGCGATCCGATCGCGTCACTGCTGCCGTCCGGGCCGGTGCGCCGGTCAGCGCTGGTGGGCGCGCTGGTACCGATGCCGGCGGAACTGTCGGTGTCGTTGAACCTGTCGGTGCCGTTGCGATCGCTGCTGCCGGTGCCTGCCCCTGGTGCTCGTCCGGTGTCGGCGGTCGCTGTGAAGCTGGTGCTGGTGCTGGTGCTGGTGCTGGTGCTGGTGCTGGTGCCGGTGGCCGGGGTGCCGTGGGTGCCTGAACTGCCGAGGGCGTCCCGCGACCCGGATCGATCGGCGACGCACCCCGATCCGGCTGGGCCGGGTGACGTTACGCATTCGCATGCCGGAGGGTCCTCACGTGACCCGGCGCCGCCCGGGCGTACCACGTCGTGCGAGCGGCACCGAGCGTCCACCGTTGGCGGGAACGTCTCCGCCCCCGCCGTGTCCTCCCCACCAACCGAGATCCCCGTCCCACTCTCCAAGACCTGCGGAAGATCTTGGTAGGAAACGGCCCCTATGGGGGCCCCTTCGTACCAAGATCTCGACGGGCCGTTGCGGGATCCGGCAATTCCGTCGATTACACGTGCCATCCAATTCCGCCACCGCCCCCTCCGGCGCCCTTCGACGGAGCGCGGGGGAGGAGCGGAGGGGGGAAGGTCGCGCAGCAGGCCGGGGGCGTGCGCCGCCACCAGCAGCCGCCAGTGCTCGGGCGGCTGTCCGGGGGAGGATGGCGCGTCCTCGGCCGGGGCCGGTCCGGACAGGCGATCGGCGGTGGCCCGCAACGCGCGGGCCAGCCGGTCACGCGGTCGCCGGGGCGGCGGCACCGCCGGCCTCCAGCTCCAGGCCCTCGTACGCCAGGGTCAGCGCCTCGATGGCGATCTCCTGCGACAGCGTGTTCAGGTGCGCGCCCCGCCACCGGGTCGGCCACGCGTTGATCATGTTCCAGCGCAGCACCTCGGCGGTGCCGGCCGGGTCGAGCAGCACCACCGACACGTTGCGCCGGTTGACGGTGCCCTTCGCCGCCGCGTTCACCCAGTCCCACAGTTCGCGTGAGCTGGTCAGGCCGAAGTGGAGGGTGACCGGGGCGTACTCGACCTGGCCCGGTACGGCCCGGATGCGCTCGTTGCCCGCCTCCCGGTACGACAGCGCCGGTATCGCCACCTCGAAGCCGCTGACCTCGGTGAAGTGCCCGTTGGTGATGCCGTTGATCAGCAGCTTGAAGTGGTACGCCCGGTACGGGTCGACGGGTGCGCCCGGCTGCGGGGTCGCAGTGGTGGGCATGTCAGCCTCCGATCGTCTCGGTCTCGGTGCCGCCGGCCCACTGGCTCAGCTTGAACACCACGAACTCCGCGGGCTTGACCACGGCGATGCCGATGTGCGCCACCACCATCCCGGCGTCGCGGACGTCGGCCGGGTTGGTCTCCTCGTCGCACTTCACGAAGAACGCCTCCTCGGGCGTTCGGCCGAGCAGCGCGCCGTCGCGCCACACCCGGGTGAGGAACGCCCCGATGTCGCGGCGGATCGAGCGCCACAGCGTGAAGTCGTTCGGCTCGAACACCATCCACCGGGTGCCGCCCGCGATGGCCTGCTCGATGGAGATGGACAGCCGCCGCACGTTCAGGTAGCGCCACTCGCTGGCTTCGGCGGCGAGCGTACGGGCACCCCACAGCCGGATGCCCTCCCCGGCGAAGAACCGGATCACGTTGACGCCCTTGGGGTTGAGCACGTCGTGCTCCGGCCGGGTCACCCGGTACGCGAGGTCGACGGCCCCGCGTACCGGCTCGTTGGCCGGCGCCTTGTGCACGCCGCGCAGCGCGTCGGTGCGGGCCCAGATGCCGGCGACGTGCCCGCTCGGCGGGGTGAGCACGAGGTCGCCGCTGAGCGGGTCGCGGACCCGGATCCACGGGAAGTAGAAGGTGGCGAAGTCCGACTGCCGGGGCCGGTCGCCGCCGGTGCCGGGCGGTTCGCCGTCGCCGTCGCCCGGCGTACCCTCGGCGGGTTTGTCGGACGACGCGGCCGCGCCGGCGGACGCGGGCTTCGGCGGCTTGCCCGGCGTGGCGACGCGGGTGAGCCGCGAGACGTCGGTGACCTCCGGCGGCGGGTCGCAGATCGCGACCATGGTGCGCAGCCGCTCGGCCATGCTGATCAGGGCCTCGTGCGACACGGGGTCGTGGTAGCCGGGCGCGGCCAGGATGGAGATCTCGTCGATCGCCTCCAGCAGTTCCAGGCCGCCGCGCCGCCCGCCGGTGCCGGTGAGCCGGCCGCCCTCGCCGACGTTGACGACCCAGCAGCGGGTGCCGCCGTTGTCCAGGAAGCCGAACACGGCGCGGGCCAGCGGGGTGCTCTCCAGCTGCTCGCCGTCGGCGTACAGCCGCAGGAACTCGGTCCAGCTGTTCACCGCCAGCGCCTCGCCGACGTGGGCGCCGCGGTCGGGCGCGACCCCGACGAACGCGGCGGTACTCATGCCGACCGGCCCGATCGGGCGGGCCCCGCTGGGCACCTCCTCGACGTAGATGCCGGGGGAGAAGTAGGTGGGCATCGGTCCTCCTCGGACGTCAGTCGGGCGCGCGGACGACGATCAGGTGGTCGCCGTCCGGATCGAGTTCGGCGGTGTGGACGCGTCCCGCGCCGACCAGCCGGATCCGCACCGGGGCGTCCGGCGCGGCGGGGTCGTGCGGCACGCCGGCCAGCCGGAACCGGCCGGCGGCGTCGGTCTCGGTGGCCTGGGCGGTGCCCACCAGCTCCACCCGGACGGCGGCGAGCGGCTGGTCCTGCGGGCCGACCACCCGGCCGTCGAGCGTGCGCATGCCGAGCTGCCGCAGTCGCAGCGGCTGCCGTACCGGCGGCGCGACCGGGACCGGCCGCTCCACCCGGGCCGGCGCGTCCAGCAGCAGCGCGGGCCGGGGCGCCACGCCGAGCGCCCGCCACAGCGCCGGGTCGCCGGCGTCCAGGACCAGCTCCGGCCGGCCCGCCGTGGTGGCGGCGGCGAGCACCCGGTCCAGCGCGGGCAGCGCCGCCGGCCCGCCGCCGGAGACCAGCAGGCGGACCACGAACCGGTACGGCTCGCGCGTCGCGCCGCCGGTAGCGGTCTGCCGGGCCGGCCGCAGCTCCAGCGGCCAGACCGTGAGGCCGCCGCCGGGGTCGTCGCGCGGCGGACCGACCGGTACGGGTTCACCCGCGGCCCCGGCCAGCCAGCTCGCGACGTCCGCGACGGCCGCCTCGATCGCGCCGGTCATCGCGGTGGTGTCCCCTGGATGCGGTACGCGATGGCCTCGTTCCACACGTGCGGGTAGACGCCGATCTCGAAGTAGCGGGTGAACCGGTTGATCGGCGCGTTGGTGTGGTCGTGCCAGAGCAGCCACACCGGGGCGATGGTGAACAGCACGTAGTTGAGCGCCACCAGCGGCAGGTAGAACGGGCCGAGGAGCCGGGCCTGGAACACGTGCACGTCCTCGTGCCGCTGGATGCCCGGGCTGGACCCGGCGCAGACGGTGCCGATCGTGGTGGCGTACCGGGGGGAGACGCCCTCGACGACGTTGACCCGGCCGCTGCCGGCCGAGACGACCCGGTCGAGCTGGTGGCCGAAGACCAGGTGCAGCGCCAGGTAGAGCGCCCCGGCGAACGTGTTGAGCAGGCTCCAGGTGTGATCGATCACGAAGAGGAAGATCCCCTTAGGGCCGGTGCCGTACGTGCCGGCGGAGGCGGACGCCCAGCCGAACGGCGCGCCGACGAGCAGGCCGACGACCGCGCCGACGAGCAGGCCGACGGTGCCGGCGGCGAGCTGCCCGAGCAGGGCGCCGAAGACGACCTGGACGGCCGCGCTGAGGATGCCGAAGATCATGGGGTCACCTCTCTCAGACCCAGGAGCGGACGAAGCGGGGCTCCTGCCCCTGGGCGAGCTGGGTCGGCGACGCCTGCGTCGCCTGCCGGTTGCCAGGGGGGAGCTGGTTGACGCCGAGCGCGGCGGAGAAGATCACCAGACCGTTGAAGAACGCGATGATCCACTTCTCCGGGCCGGCGTCGTCGGCGAAGGCGGCGGTCAGGTAGGACAGCAGGAGCGCGACGCCCAGCGCGATCCACTTGCGCGCCTTGTCGCCGCTCGGTCCGATCAGCCCGCCGATGACGTTCGTGGCGAGCAGGGTGGCGGCGCTGGCGCCGGTGAGGCTCCCCAGGGCGGCCCAGGTGAAGAGATCGTTCACGGCGATCCCCCTCTTTTCGATGGTGCGGTGGTGCGGTCGGGGTGGAGTGGTGCGGCGGCGTCCGGGTTCGCTGAACCCCGGGTTCCGCCCGGTGTGCTGGTGGGCCGCCGGCGCGGACGCCGTCGGTGGTCGGTGGGTCTCAGACCGGCGGACCGGCGGGTGGTGCCGGTGCGGCCGAGCCCGTGGTGGCGGCAGGCGCGGGGCCGGCGGGCGCACCCGGGCCGGCGGTGGCCGTCGCGTCCGGGCCGCCGCGGGAGCCCCGGCGGCGCAGCAGGAGCACGACCACCACGGCGACGACAAGCAGGAGCACGACCGCGCCGGCGACGACCGGCAGCCAGGGGAAGGAGCCGTCCCCGGTCACCACTGCCGCCGGGCTGGTGGCGGGCGGCGGGGGCGCCTGGGCGACGGCACGCAACTCGGCCGGCTTGGGCTGGTTGGCGACCACCTTCCAACTCACCGAGCGTCCGGTGATCGTGCCGTTCGTGTCGAGCACCCGGCCGGGGAACGTCACCGAGATCTCGAACTCCATCAAGGTCATGAACGCCTGTTGCTGGCGCGGATCCTGCTGTCCGAACTTGCCGCCGTATTTCTTCGGGTCCAGCGGGAGCGAGAAGCGAATGAGATCCTCGTCCCGGACGAGATTCACGCTTTCGCTCGTGAATTGCGCCAGCGGCGTTTTCCGGTACGTGATCTGAATGCCGTACGAGGTGGCGTCCTCGTACCGGGTCTCCGCTCCGGGCGGAAGTGAGGGAATGTTCGGCCGCAGTTCGGCGAACGCCACCGCCGGATCCGGGTTCCGCTGCTTGAGCACGGACTTCGGCGCGGTGAGCAGGAGCTGACCGGAGACCGTGTCGTCATCGTTCACGGTCAGCCCGAGGTTGAGCTGCATGCAGCCGCTCAATATCGCCACGAGGGCGAGACACACCGCGAGTCCGAATGCCCGGCTGCGGCGGAGTCTCGTATTCATGCGGCAAGTGTGAGCGCCCGCGGCGGGCGCGACAGTCAGCGATCAGCCGCCTTCGTGTCGCCGATCTTACCGGCCGTCTCTCCCATTCGGCCGACCCCGGGAAACCGTCGCGCTCGATATTCTGGAATGTTGTGTCCGGGTGTTCTCATCCGGTGCCCGCCACGACCCGGAACACCGGGATGCCGGCGGCGACGCGGGCGAACTCGGCGAGCGGAGCGTGCCGGTCCACCGGCACGTGCGCCCGGGCACCAGGGGCCAGCGCCAGGTGCCGCCGCAGGATCGCCGGCCGCTGTGCCACCGGCACCTCGACCAGCCGGACCGGCTCGCGGCGGCGACGCCGCAGCACCACCCGCCCGTCCGCGGCACGCACGTTCGCCACCCAGTTGGCACCCGCGCCCAGCATCGACACCACGTACCGCTCGCCGTCGAGGTCGGCGACCACTATCGGCACCGACGGTCCGGCCGGTCCGGCGGCCCGGCACCTCCATCGTCACCCAGTGCCGCGGGGCGAGGCCGGCGCCGTACTGCCAGGCCGACAGCGCGTTCATCACCCGGGCCAGCCGGTTCGGCCGGCCGCCCCGGTACATCCACGTCATGACCCCGCCCATCGGACCCCTCCTTCTCCCGTACCCATTGACGGACGTCCGCCCGGCGACGGCCAGGGCCGACCGGCCCGAACACGTCCACCGCAGCGTGAACCGCCGCGCGCCCGGCCACCGGCCGGTCCGCCGGGCCGCAGGTGAGGTACGCAGACCGGAAGGGAAGCGATGACAGCGACCGCGAGCCGGGCCGCGTCGGCGCTCCGGCAGGCGGCCGGGCGGCTCCGGCACGGCTGGCGCCCGGCCGGCGCATCCGCCGTACCGCCGAGGTGGTGCTCGGCGTGGCCGTCGGCGTGCTCGTGGCCGAGCTGGTGGTGCAGGCGCTGGGCCCGCGCACCACCAGCACCGTCCTCGTGGTCGTCCTGCTCACCGTCACGCTGGCGGTGGCGGTCGGCGCCAGCTCGGTCAGCACCGTGCAGGCCACGCTCTCCGCGCTCTACCTGGCCGTGGTGTCGCCACCGAACGAGACGCTCGTGCCGGTGCGGTTCGTCGACGCGCTCATCGGCGGTGTGGTCGCGCTCGTCACCAGCCAGGTCCTCAACGTCCGCCGGCCGCTCGTCCCGCTCGCCGGGCAGTGACCGGTGCTCAGGCGCTCTCCCGGGCGACAAGCGTCGACGGGAACGCGGTGCTCGGGGCGGCCGGCGCGCGCGTCAGCACGGCCGTGGCCGCGGCGGCCGCGATCCGGTCCACCGGATGTGTCGCGGTGGTCAGCGGCGGGCTGCTGATCGCCGCGTACGGCAGGTCGTCGAACCCGGCCACCGCCACGTCGTGCGGCACCCGCACGCCGCGCCCGCGCAGCGCCGCGATCACGCCGAAGGCGGTGGCGTCGCTGGCCGCGTAGACCGCGTCGGCGTCCGGCCACCGGCGCAGTGCCTCCAGCGCCGCCCGGCCGCCCCGCGCCGTGGTGAAGTCGCCGGTGACCAGCCGCTCCGGCGACCCCGACTCCCGCATCAGCTCCCGGTACGTGGTGACCGACCGTTCGGCGCAGCTCAGCCAGCGCGGCCCGGTGACCATGACGATGCGGCGGCGGCCGGTGGCGTACAGGTGACGCAGCACCTCGCCCGCGCCGCCGGCGTTGTCGACGTCGAACGAGGGCACCGCCGGCGAGCCCTGACCGATCGAGACGACGCGGCCGCGCAGCCTCGGCGGCACCGCGTCCAGCGCGGCCTGGGTCGTGTTGACCAGGATCACGCCGCACACGCCCCGGTCCGCGCCGAGCCGGGCCAGCCCTGACGGGTCGGCCAGCGGCAGCCACTCCAGCGCCACGCCGACGCCGTGCGGCGCGCACACCCGTGACGCCGCGCTCACCACCCGGTGCACGTACGGGTCGTCCAGCACCGTGCCGTCGCGGCCCACCACGGCCACCACCAGGCGTACCCCGGCCCCGCGCACCAGCGCCCGGGCCGCGAGGTCCGGCACGTAGTCGAGGCGCTCGGCGGCGGCCCGCACCCGGGCACGGGCGTCCGCCGAGGCGAACCCGTAGCCGCCGAGCACCCGGGAGGCGGTGGCCCGGGACACCCCGGCGTCGCGGGCGACGTCTTCGAGCGTGGCGGGACGTGCGGTCGGCGTACCCATGTCCGCATCATGCCTGCTCCGGCGCGGATGGGCGAAGCCTTAACGGCGCTTGTGGTGGAAGCGCTCTCAGGTGTGCGATTGTCGTCGGGATCAGACGGGGGAAGGGACCACCGCACCGTGAGCAGCACCATCGACGCACCGGCCGGGAAGCGGCCACCGGCGCCCCGGGCGGTGCTGACCGCCCGCAACGGCGTCGCCGTCGTCTTCGCCCTCAACGGGCTCGCGGTGGCGAGCTGGTTCTCCCGGGTCCCGGCGGCCCAGGAGGCGCTCGACTTCAGCCCGGGCCGGCTCGGCCTGCTGCTGTTCTGCGTGTCCGCGGGCTCGCTGCTGGCCATGCCCACCGCCGGCCTGGTCACCCAGCGGCTCGGGCCGACGCGCACGGTGGCCGTCTCGGTGGTGCTCGTCGCGCTCGGCCTGACCGGGGCCGGTCTCGCCGCCAGCCTTGCCGGATCGGCCGTCGGGGTCGGGCTCGGGCTCGCCGCGTTCGGCTTCGGCTCCGGCATGTGCGACGTGGCGATGAACGTCGAGGGCGCGGCGGTGGAGAAGCGCCTCGGGTACACCATCCTGCCCCGGTTCCACGCCGCCTGGAGCCTCGGCTCGGTGGCCGGGGCCGGGCTGGGCGCCGGGGCGGCGCATTTCGGCGTACCCGTCGGGGTGCATCTGCCGGTCCTGTCCGTGCTGGTCCTGGCCGGCACGCTGCTCGGAGCCCGGGCGTTCCTCGCCGCACCGGCCGAGGCGGCCGGCGACGGGGAGGCGGCGGCCCGGCGGCGGGCGCTGCTGGCCGCCTGGCGCGAGCCCCGCACCCTGCTGATCGGGCTGCTCGTGCTGGTCATGGCATTCACCGAGGGCAGCGCCAACGACTGGCTCGCGGTGGCGTTCGTGGAGGGGTACGAGGTCGACGAGGCCGTCGGCGCCGCCGTGTTCGGCGTGTTCGTGGTGGGCATGACGCTCGGCCGCACCGTCGGCACGATCGCCATCGACAGGTGGGGGCGGGTGCCGGTGCTGTACGGGACCATCGCGATGGCGTCCGCCGGCGCCGCGCTCGCCGTGCTGGCCGGCTCCGGCCCGCTCGCCGTGGCCGGCGTGGCGCTGTGGGGACTCGGCGCCTCACTGGGCTTCCCGGTCGGGATGAGCGCCGCCGCCGACGACGAGGACAGGGCCCCCGCCCGGGTGAGCGTGGTCGCCGTGATCGGCTACACCGCCTTCCTGGCCGGACCGCCGCTGCTCGGCTTCCTCGGCGACCACTTCGGCGTGCTGTCCGCGCTCGGCGTGGTGCCGCTGCTCCTGCTGCCCACGCTCGCGCTGGTGCCGGTGCTGCGGGAGCGCCGCGCCGCGCCGGACGCGCAGGCCGGAACCCCGGCGGCGAAGATCGGCTGAGCCGCTCCAGCCGACTCCCACCGCGCTCCCAGCCGCCTGCCAGGCGGGCGTGCTGCACTGGAGCGAACGCCGAGGAGAGGAGGCGGGCATGGGCTGGTTCAGCCGCCGGGCCGCCGACCCGACGACGCCCACGAAGCTCGACCGCGAGGCGACCAAGGAGGACCTGGCGCAGCTGGAGGCGTTCGTCACCAGCCGGCGCGGGGTCGAGTTCTACCTGGAACCGGAGACCACCGCCACCGACACCACAGTCGTCGCCATCGCGCACGACGGCGAGTGGATCCGCCGCCGTACCGGCTCGCCCCGCGTCGCCGGCCGGATCGCCCAGAAGCACGCGGTGCCGCTGTACGAGGCGGCCCGCACCGGCTACCCGGAGCGGATGCGGGCATGGAACCGGGCTCACCCGGAACGCCGGGCCCGCTGACCGGCGCGGTCAGCCGGTCAGCGCGGTGACGCAGGCGTAGCCCAGGAACGCCGCGCCCAGGCCCGCGACGACACTGAGCGCCACATTCGCGTACGCGAGGCGGCGCTTCCCGGTGCGGGCCAGGCGCAGCGTCTCGTAGCTGAGCGTGGACCACGTGGTCAGCGCGCCGCAGAAGCCCGTGCCGACCAGCGCTGCCACACCCGGGTCGACGGGCGCCGCTAGCAGGCCGCCGAGCAGCAGCGACCCGGCCACGTTGACGGTGAGCGTGCCCCACGGGAACGGCGAGCCGTGCCGGGCCTGCACCGCCCGGTCGGTCAGGTAGCGCAGCGGCGCGCCGATCGCGGCGCCGAGCGCGATCAGCAGAACGCTCACCGTCGCCTCCCGTCCCAGGCGGTCACCGTCGGCTCCCGTCCCGGGCGGGCAGCAGCCGGGTGGTCACCGTGTCCCCGGCGGCGACCGCCGCCAGCGCGCCGAGCACCGTCGCGGCCAGGTAGAGGCCCGCCGTACCGGCCGCGCCGTCGGTCAGCAGCCGCTGCGCGTCGACCGCGTACGCGGAGAACGTGGTGAACCCGCCGAGCACGCCGACCCCGAGGAACGGGCGGGTCAGCGGGTGGGCCGGGCGGGCGGCGAGCATCGCCATCAGCACGCCGATGAGCAGGCACCCGGCGACGTTGACGGCGAACGTGGCCCACGGGAACTCGCCGGGCCGGTGCGGCACCGCGACCTGCGCGCCGGCCCGGGCCAGCGCACCGATCACGCCACCGGCGGCGATCACGCCGAGCACGGCCGCCGGGTGCGCGGACAGTTCCGACCGGTCGGCCGGTACGCGCAGGTCGACATCCGGATCGACCCGGGGATCCGACACGACACCTCCCACCAGCACCCGAGAGCATAACCCCGCCCGCCGCCCCGCCTCCCGCTCTCGGCGATCTTGCACTTCGGCCCCGGCACAGCGGGCGAAGCGGACACCCGAGGGGCGGCAAGTGCAAGATCGCGGGGGAGGGGGGTGGGGGTGAGGAGGGGGTGGCGGGCGTACGGTGAGCGCAGCGCCCGGCGCGCGGCGTCCGGGGCCCGTCGTGCCAGGAGGTCACCGTGGAGGAGCGCACGCCCCGTCCGGACGAGCTGGATCCCGTCGAGCGGATCGGCGTCGACGAGCTGCGCGCGCTGCAACTGGACCGGCTGCGGCACTCGCTGCGGCACGCGTACGACAACGTGCCCCACTACCGGCGCGCGTTCGACGCCCTCGGCGCGCACCCCGACGACCTGCGTGAACTGGCCGACCTGGCCCGCTTCCCGTTCACCACGAAGGCGGAGCTGCGAGAGAACTACCCGTTCGGCATGTTCGCGGTGCCCCGCGAGCGGGTCGCCCGGCTGCACGCCTCCTCCGGCACCACCGGCCGTCCCACAGTGGTCGGCTACACCCGCGCCGACCTGGACACCTGGGCGAAGCTCATGGCCCGCTCGATCCGCGCCGCCGGGGGCCGCCGCGGCGACCGGGTGCACGTCGCGTACGGCTACGGGCTGTTCACCGGCGGGCTCGGCGCGCACTACGGCGCCGAGGAGCTGGGCTGCACGGTCGTCCCGGTGTCCGGCGGCATGACCGAGCGCCAGGTCATGCTGATCCGCGACCTCGAACCGGAGGTCATCATGGTGACCCCGAGCTACATGCTCGCCATCGTGGACGAGATGGAACGCCAGGGCGTCGACCCGCGCACCACCTCGCTGCGGGTGGGCGTCTTCGGCGCCGAGCCGTGGACCGAGGACATGCGCCGCGAGCTGGAGCAGCGCCTGGACATGCACGCGCTGGACATCTACGGCCTGTCCGAGGTGATGGGCCCGGGCGTGGCGGTCGAGTGCGTGGAGACCAAGGACGGCCTGCACCTGTGGGAGGACCACTTCTACCCGGAGATCATCGACCCGATGACCGGGGAGGTGCTGCCCGACGGGGAGCGGGGCGAGCTGGTGCTGACCTCGCTGACAAAGGAGGCCATGCCCGTGGTCCGCTACCGCACCCGGGACCTGACCCGGCTGCTGCCCGGCACCGCCCGCCCGATGCGGCGGATCGAGAAGATCACCGGACGGACCGACGACATGATGATCGTCCGGGGGGTGAACGTCTTCCCGACGCAGATCGAGGAGCTGATCCTGCGTACCCCGGCCCTGTCGCCGCACTTCCAGTGCGTGCTCGACCGGCGGGGCCGGCTCGACACGCTCACCGTGCACGTGGAGCGGCGCGCGGGCGCCGCCGCCGACGAGGCCGAGCGGGCCGGCGCCGCTCTCGTCGAGCAGGTGAAGAACACGATCGGGGTGTCGGTGGCGGTACGGGTGATCGAGCCGGACGGGGTGGAACGCTCGATGGGCAAGATGCGCCGCATCGTCGACCAGCGGCGGGAGTCCTGAGATGAGCGGTGACGGCGGCCGTACCGCGGCGCACGACATGTTCGACGCCGACGTGGCGTCCAAGGGGCTGGGCATCGAGCTCGTCGCGGCCGGCGACGGCGCGGCGGTGGCCCGGATGCGGGTCACCCCGGCGATGCTCAACGGGCACGCGATCGGGCACGGCGGCTTCGTGTTCCTGCTCGCCGACACCGCGTTCGCGCTGGCGTGCAACAGTCACGGCCCGGCCACTGTGGCGGCCGGCGGCGAGATCAGCTTCCTGCGCCCGGTACGCGAGGGCGACCTGCTGGAGGCGTACGCCACCGAGCGGGTCCGGCAGGGCCGCAGCGGCATCTACGACGTGACGGTACGGCGCGGCGACGAGGTGGTGGCCGAGTTCCGGGGCCGCAGCCGCACCATCGCCCGCGACTGATCCGTCCGGCCCGCCCGACCGACCTGCCCGCCGAGTGACGTCCGGGCCGGAGTGGCCCCGTGCCCGCTCCGACCCGGACGTCATGCCGCCAGCCCGAGCGCGTGCCCGCCGGGCTCGGTTCTTCGCCGGTTCCGGCCCACCCGCCAGGGCGGACCGATCCGCCGTTCCCGCCCCGCCGTGACCACTGGTGACGGGTCGGGCCAGGCTGCGACTACGGACGACGGGCTGCTCCGCTGCCCGGGCCACGCCGTGACACCCGGGACGATCCGTGTCGCGGCGGCCGCCGGTCCGGCCCGCACCGGCTGGCCCGCCCGTCCGGGCTCCGCCGGGAGCGCGCCGGCCCGGCCCGGCTGCCCGGGCACCGTGTCGCAGGCATCGGTCCGGTCCGGCGGGACGGGCGCCGGTCGGGCCCCTCCACCCGACCGGCGCGACCGCCCCGCCCCGAGCGGGCAGACCTCCCGCTCGCCGGCGCCCCGGGACGGGACGCCGGTCGCCGCTCCCGGCACACGGCCGGCAGCGGTGTCCTTCGCGGCACGCAGGCGGCGGGCGAAGTCCGCCCGTACCGCACGGGAAAGGCGCAGCGCGGCCACCCGCGCCACCAGCGCGTCGACCGCCCAGCGGCCCGCCGCGACCGGGTGGAGAAGCCGCGCCGCGGCCAGCGCCCGCAGCACCGGCTCGGCCCGGCCGGCGGGCCAGCCGAGCATCGCCTCCACCGCGGCGGCCCCGGCCGGACCGCCGGAAGCGGCAGCGGCCAGCAGCACGGCCCGGTGCGTACCGTCGAGCCGGTCCAGCCGGGCGTCCACCAGGCGGCGCGCGGCGGCGGGTACGCCGGACGGTTCCGCGCCCGCGTACGCCGCCGCGACCGCCGGGTTGCCGCCGACCAGCGTCACCAGCCGCGCGGCGAGCGCGGCCGGCCGCCCGGCCCGGTCGAGCAGGTGCCGCAGCAGCCGCCCGGTGTCCAGCGGGCCCAGCGGCTCCAGCGGGATCCGCCGCGCCGGCGCGGGCAGCGGGTCGGCCGAGCCGGATCCGCAGGTGGTGACCACCGCCAGCGGCAGTCCCCGCTCACCGGCCGCCACGTGGAGCTGGTGCAGGAACCGGCGCAGCGCCGGGGCGGCCCGGTCCAGGTCGTCCACCGCGACCACCACCGGCGCCTCGGCGGCCAAGCCGAGCAGCGCCTCGCGGCAGGCGACCACGGCGCGCTGCGCCACCGTGTCGTCGTCCGGCGCGGCCAGGAACGCCGCCAGCACGCCGCCCGGGCCGTCCACTCCCGTCGCGTCCGGCCGGGGCCGCACCAGGTCGGCCAGGGGCGCCAGCTCCCCGCACGGGTACGGCGGGCAGGCAGTCACCCGCCGGCGCACCGGCACGCCGTCCACGCTCGACACGGCGCGGGTCACCTCGTGCAGCAGCCGGCTGCGGCCACTGCCCGGCGGGCCGACCAGTGAGATCCAGCGGGGACGCCGCTCACGCAGCGCCCGGGTCACCTCGTCGGCCGCGCTCGCCAGCTCCCGGCGGCGGCCCACGAGCGGGACGCGGTGCCGGGCCGGCCGGCTCCCGGCCGGCCCGGTCACCCGCCACACGTCAAGCGGAAGCGTCTTGCCGGCGAGCGTCAGGGTGGCGAGTGGACGCTGCTCGACCAGCCCCGCCACCGCGTCCCGGGTGGCCGGGCAGACCACGACCCCGCCGGGCGGCGCGTGCTCCTGGAGGCGGGCCGCCGTGGTGATCACCGCGCCGCTGGCCGCGCCGTGGCCGCCGTCGCGGACCCCGGCCAGGTCCAGCAGCACCTCACCGGTCGCCACGCCGACCCGCACGCTCAGCCGGACGCCGGCCGGGCGCCGCCGCGCCAGCGCGGCCTGGATGTCCAGCCCGGCCCGCACCGCCCGGTACGCGTCGAGACCGTCCGAACCGGACGCGTCGAACAGTGCCATCACCGCGTCGCCGACGTACTTCTCCACCACGCCCCGCCAGCGGCGCAGCACGGAGGCGACGGTGCCGAAGTAGGCGCGCTGCAAGGCCCGCACGTCCTCCGGGTCGAGCTGCTCGACCAGCCGGGTCGAGCCCACGATGTCGACGAAGAGGACGGTCACGATCCGTCGTTCCTCGGGCACCGGCCGGCACGCCGCGATGACGGCTTCCCGACTCCCCACGGGCGTGGTGATCAACATCGCACCCACCCTTTCCCCGATAGCGGTGCCCGACGACCTCCGCAGACTTTCACCACCGGGTTCTCGGGGGATCTGTAGGACGACGTATGTCGGGCACCCGCAACCATTAGTCGTGTAGTCGACGCGAGAGGTACGAGTCCGGCCCGGAGGCCGTAGAACGGTGCGGGGACCTGTGACTAGGCTGCGTTCCATGGCCAGCGACGTGGACACGGCACCGCTCGTCGGCCGTACCGGGACCATGGCGACGCTGCGGTCGGCGCTCTACGACGACCTGCGGCCCGGGCAGACCGGCGCGGTGTTCCTCACCGGAGAGAGCGGAGTGGGCAAGACCCGCCTGCTGACCGAGGTCGGCGAGCAGCTGCGGCAGACCGGCGCGCTGGTGCTCACCGGCACCTGCCTCGACATCGGAGACGCCTCGCCGCTGCACCCGGTACGGCAGGCGCTGCGCCGGCTCGAGGCCGAGCAGTCCGAGGCGCGCACCACCTCGGCGATCCGCGGGGTGTTGCAGGTCTTCGACGAGGAGACCCCCGGCCCGGACGGCGCCGGTGCGCTGCTGGAACGCGTCGCGCAGGGCCTGCACGTGGTGGCCGGCGGACGGCCGCTGGTGCTCGTCCTCGACGATCTACAGTGGGTCGACCGCAGCACCCGCCAGCTCCTGCTCTACCTGCTGGCCGGCCTCGGCGACCTCCAGCTCTCCGTCCTGGCCGCGATCCGGGCCGAGTCGCTGCGCGGCGCGCATCCACTGCGCCGGGTGCTCACCGAGCTGCGCCGGCTGCGCTCGGTACGGGTGATCGACCTGCTGCCGCTGGACCGGTCCGCCACCGACGAGCTGGCCGCCGCCGTGGTCGGCGCGCCGCTTCCGCCGGACGCCGCCGACCAGCTCTGGCAGCGCAGCGGCGGCAACCCGTTCGTGGTGGAGGAACTGGCCCGCGACCGGCGCGACGGCCGCGACGGTCTCTCCGACACGCTGCGCGAGGTGTTCCTCGACCGGGTCGACGCGCTGCCGCAGCCGGCGCACGCGGTCGTGCACGCGGTGGCGGTCGGCGTCGAGCCGGTCGAGCACTGGCTGCTGGCCCAGGTGGTGCGGCTGCCCGAGGACGAGCTGCTCGACGCGGTCCGGGAGGCGGTCGCGCACCGGCTGCTGGTCGGCGCCGACGACGGCTACCGGCTGCGGCACCGGCTGGTCGCCGAGGTCCTGGCCCACGAACTGCTGCCCGCCGAGCGGGCCGCGCTGCACCGTCGCTACGCCGAGGCGCTCACCGCCGTACCGGCCGAGCTGCACCAGGCCCGGCTGGCCCACCACTGGCGGCACGCCGGGGAGCCGGGCCGGGCGCTGCCCGCCGCGATGGCCGCGGCCCGCGAGGCGGAACGGCTGCACGGGTACGCCGAGGCGCACCGCCACTGGTCGGCAGCGCTGACCCTGGCCACCGAGCCGGCCGCCGTCCTGCCCGACGGGGCACGGCCCGAGCCGGTCGAGGTGGACCGGGCCGAGCTGCTCAGCCACGCCGCCGAGGCCGCGCACCACAGCGGGGAGCACGCCCGCGCCCTGACGCTGCTGGAGGAGCTGGCCGACGACCCGTCCGGCCCGCCGGTCTGCGCGCTGCGCATCCGCCGGGCCCGCTACCTGGCCGCGGCCGGCCGGTCCGCCCCCGCCGAGCAGGAGTACCGGCAGGTGCTGGGCTCGCCCGACTGCACGCCGCGGGAGCGGTGCACGGCCGCCGCCCGGCTGGCCGAGCTGCTGCTGCACCTGGGCCGCTACGCCGAGGCCGGTGACCAGGCACGGGAGGCCCTCGCGCTCGCCGCCGACGTGCCCGGCACCACCTCCGAGGTGGTGATGGCCAGCGCCGCGCTCGGGTTCAGCGAGGCGTTCCTGGAGGATCCGGCCGCCGGGCTGGCGGTGATGCGCCGGGCGCTGGACACCGCCGAACGGTCCGGCCGGCCGGAGGACGTGGCCTGCGCGTACCTGCACCTGGCCGAGCTGCTCACCGGGCCGCTGAACATCCTCGAGGAGGGGGTGGTGGTGGCACGCCGGGGCGCCGACCGGGTCGCCGAGCTGGGGCTAGGCCGCACCTGGGAGACCCGGCTGCTGGCGGTGGCGACGAACGGGCTGTTCCGGGTGGGGCAGTGGGCCGAGGCGGAGAAGGTGGTCGCCGTCGCGCTGCGGCACCGCCCCTCCGGGGCCGACGCGGTCGAGCTGCTGCTGGCCCGGTGCCGGCTCTCCGTCGGGTACGGCGACGTCGAGGCGTCCGACCGTGACCTGGAGGCGGTGGCGACGGTGCTGGCCGGCGGCGGCGCCCGGCACGTGCTGCCGATGCTCATCCTGCGCGCCGGGCTGGCCATGTGGCAGGGCCGGCACGACCTGGCCCGGCAGGCGGTGCAGCGGGGCCTGACCGAGAGCCGCTCCGACGACGTGATCGTGCTGGCCACGCTGGCCTGGCACGGGCTGCGTGCGGAGGCCGAGGCGGCGGCCGGCCGCACGATCGAGGTGGACCCGAACGCGGTACGCCGGCTGCGCGAGGTGGTCGACCGGGTGACCGGCAAGAGCGCCAAGGCGGGCGCGCCGGTGCGGTACGTCGCCGAGGGGTTCCTCGCGCTCTGCGACGCCGAGCTGAGCCGGCTCGACGACGGCCGCGGCGACCCGGCGCTGTGGGAGCGTTCCGCGCTCGAATGGGACCGGCGCAACCACCCCTATCCGGCGGCGTACTCGCGGTTGCGGCAGGCCGAGGCGCTGCTGGCCCGCCGCAGCCGGGTGGCCACCGCCGGCAAGCTGCTGCACCGGGCGTACGCGATGGCCCAGTCGCTCGGCGCGGTGCCGCTGACCGCGGAGATCCGTACCATCGCCTCGCGGGCCCGGGTGCCCCTGGACGCCGAGCCGGATCCGGCACCGGTGCCCCGGCAGCGGGCGGCGGCGCCCGCCGGGCCGGCGGTGGACGAGCTGGCGACGCTCACCGCGCGGGAGCGGGAGGTGCTCGCCGCGGTCGCCGAAGGGCTGACCAACCGGGAGATCGGCCAGCGGCTGTTCATCAGCGAGCGGACCATCGGCGTCCACGTCTCGCACATCTTCGACAAGCTCCAGGTACGCACGCGGGTGCAGGCCAGCGCCATCTTCCTGCGCAACGGCGCGGAGTAGGCGTACGTCGCCAATACGTCGTTCGACGGATCCGCCGGGTGGACGACGCCTGGCAGGCTGTCCCGCGGAACAGGGGTGGTGGCGTCGTGGGGGCGCCGGGGGCGCGGTGGAGGAGAGATGACCGAACCGGTCTGGGGTCCTGTGCACCAGGACATCGTCGGGTTGCTCGCCGATCACCCCGCCGACGTGCCGGCGGTCGTGGACCATCTGACCAAGCTGCAGGACCTGCTGGTCCGGCTGCCGCCGCTGGAGGAGAGCTGCCCGCTCGCCGACTTCAACAAGCTCTACCTGGTCATCACCAGCACCGTGCTCGACGGCCTGTACGACGACCGGTTCTGCGACCCGGCGTTCCTGGCCCGGCTGGACGTGGAGTTCGCGGCCCGCTACTTCGAGGCGCTGCGGTTCTGGACCGACTCCAGCCCGAGCACCCCGAAGGCGTGGTCGTGCCTGTTCAAGCGGATGCGCGGGCCGGACGCCCGGCCGCTGCCGTCGGCCGCCGCGGGCGTCAACGCGCACATCAACTACGACCTGCCGTTCGCGCTGGTGACCACGTTCGACAGCCTGGAGTCCGAGCCGATCGACGGCAGTGACCAGCACCGCGACTACCTGGAGATCAACAAGATCTTCGCCGAGCGGATCCCGGACCTGCGCCGTGGCTACCTGGACAACTGGCAGCTCATGATCGACATGGTGAACGGCGAGATCGACGACTGGTACCAGGGCGAACTGGTGGAGTACACCCGGAACGTGGCCTGGCGCAACGCGCAGAAGATCTGGCGCTGCCGGCACGACCCGGACGCCCGCGAGTGTGAGCGGACGCGGCTGGACGACAACGCCGCGCTGCTCGGCCGGCTGCTGCTGTCGCCCCTCGGGGCGTTCCTGCAGTAGCCGGGACGGGGGGTTCCCGCGTCCCGCCGTCCGGGCGCGGGACGCGGGAACGCCGCCCGCGGGTGTCGGGCCCGCCGCACCGGGTACCTCGCCGCCGTGCCACCAGACGAACCGGCCGGCCCCGGGGCGTTCCCGCCGGGCCCGGTCCGCCGCTTCCCGTTCCGCTTCGACCCGGCGTTCCGGCTGCCGCTGGCGCTGCTCGGCGTCCGGCCCGCCACGGCCTGGCTCGACTGGGGCCCGGACGCGCTCGTCGTCCGGTTCGGGCCGTGGCTGCTGCGCACCACGCCGGGCAACGTGACCGGGGCCGAGCTGAGCGGGCCGTACCGCTGGTGGCGGGCGATCGGCCCGCACCTGTCGGCGGCCGACGGCGGGGTGACCTTCGGGGCCAGCGTGGCCGGCGGGCTCTGCCTGCGCTTCGCCGAGCCGGTACCGGCGCTGGCCCCCGGCCCGTGGCTGCGGCACCCGGCGGTCACCGTCACCGTGGCCGACCCGGCGGCGGTGCGCGACGCGCTGACCCGCGGACCGGATCTTTGACCGGTTCGGCCGGGCCGCGCCCGGGACAACCCCTACCGTCGTCATAGGGACGAAGGGGAGCAGATGGGGCAGGCGGGGGAGCCGGAACAGCCCCGGCGTACGCGGGAGCGGCGCCGGGAGGCGCACGCGGCCGCGGCGGCCCGGGCCGGGCGGCACGGCGACCACGCCGAGCGGGCCGGTCGTACCGTGCCGGAGCTGCCGGAACGGGTGGCGGCTCCGACGCGGCCGGCGGCACCGGCGGGCCGGCTGCACCGGTGGTTGTTCGCGCACCGGGTCGAGCCGGTCGGCCCGGAGGTCCGCGAGCACCAGACCCGGTCCCACCCGTGGTGGCAGGTGATGTGCCTGACCGGCGTCGACTACTTCTCCACGCTGTCCTACCTGCCCGGGATCGCGGCCGTGGCGGCCGGCGCGCTCAGCCCGCTGGCCACGCTGCTGATCGTGGCGCTGACGCTGCTCGGGATGCTGCCGATGTACCGCCGGGTGGCCCGGGAGAGCCCGCACGGGCAGGGCTCGGTGGCCATGCTGGAGCGGCTGCTGCCGTTCTGGCGCGGCAAGATCTTCGTGCTGGTGCTGCTCGGCTTCGTCGCCACCTCGTGGATCATCACGATCACGCTGTCCGCCGCCGACGCCAGCGTGCACCTGCTGGAGAACCCGGTGCTGCCCGGGTCGTTCCCGCACGGCGGCACCGCGGCGGTGCTGGTCACGGTGGCGCTGCTGCTCGTGCTCGGCGGCGTGTTCCTGCTCGGGTTCAGCGAGGCCGTGCAGGTGGCCATCCCGCTGGTGGCGGTGTTCCTGGCGTTGAACGCGGTGGTGGTGGTCGCCGGGGTGGCCGAGGTCGTCGCCGACCCGGGCCTGCTCGGTGACTGGACCGGCCGGCTGACCGACGCCGGCGGACCCGGCGACGTCCTGGTCACCAGCGTGCTCGCGTTCCCGCTGCTGGTGCTCGGCCTGTCCGGGTTCGAGACCGGGGTGAGCATGATGCCGCTGGTGCGCGGCGAGGGCGAGGACGCGCAGCGGCGGCTGGACGCCCGGATCCGCAACACCCGCCGGCTGCTCACCGCCGCCGCGCTGATCATGTCGGTCTACCTGATCGCCACCACGTTCGTGACCACCGTGCTGATCCCGCCCGAGGCGTTCGAGCCCGGCGGGCCGGCGAACGGCCGGGCGCTGGCGTTCCTCGCCCACGAGCACCTCGGCGAGGCGTTCGGCACCGTCTACGACATCAGCAGCGTGCTCATCCTCTGGTTCGCCGGCGCCTCCGCGATGGCCGGGCTGATCAACATCGTGCCCCGCTACCTGCCGTCGTACGGCATGGCCCCGGAGTGGGGGCGGGCGGTACGTCCGGTGGTGCTGGTCTACACCGCGATCAGCATCGCCATCACGATCGCCTTCTCCGCCGACGTGAACGCCCAGGCCGGCGCGTACGCCACGGGCATCCTCGCGATGATGGTCTCCGGCGCGATAGCGGTGACCATCGCGGCGGTGCGCGCCCGCAGCCGCGCCGCCGCGGCCGGGTTCGCGTCGCTCACCGCCGTGCTGCTGTACGCGCTGGTGGAGAACGTGGTGGAGAAGCCGGACGGCATCACCATCTCCGGGTTCTTCATCGCCGGGATCGTCGCGGTGTCGCTGATCTCCAGGGTCACCCGGACCACCGAGCTGCGCGCCGAGCGGATCGAGTTCGACGAGGCGGCCCGCCGCTTCGTCGACGAGTCGGTGGCCCGGGACGGGCGGTTGCACCTGATCGCCAACAAGCGGCAGACCGGGTCGGTGAAGGAGTACCGGGTCAAGGAACGGGCGCAACGGTCGATGAACCCGGTGCCGGGCGCCGCCGACGTGCTGTTCCTGGAGATCGACGTGAGCGACCCGTCCCAGTTCAGCCAGGTGCTGCGGGTGCACGGGGTGGAGTCCGGCGGCTACCGGATCCTGCGCGCCAGCAGCCCGGCGGCACCGAACGCGATAGCCGCGATCCTGCTCGCGTTGCGGGACGCGACGGGGGTTCGCCCGCACTGCCACTTCGAGTGGTCCGAGGGGAACCCGATCGCGCACCTGCTGCGCTACCTCATCCTCGGCCGGGGCGACACCCCGCCGGTGGTGCGGGAGATCATCCGCAAGTCCGAGCCGGACCCGACCCGCCGTCCCGGCATCCACGTGGGCGGCTGAGGTGCGCGGGCGGAGGCGCGAGGGCCGGCTGAGACGCGCGGGCCGGCCGAGCGCGGGGGATCGGCGGAGCGCTAGCCGAGCGCGCGGACGCGGGCGAGCAGGTCGCGGGCGCAGAAGTCCAGGAAGCCGTCCGGGTCCGGCCCGGCGTTCTGCAGCACGATGTGGTCGAAGCCGGCCTCGACGTACGTCCGCGCCTTCTCCACGTGCGGCTCGGCGTCCGGGCCGACGGAGAACTGCTGCCGGATGTGGTGGTCCTCGACCCAGGCGGTGGCGGCGTCGAAGTTCACCGGGTTGGGCAACTCGCTCATCACCTTCCAGCCGGTGATCGCCCAGCGGCTGGTCTCCCGGGCCGCGCGGACCGCCGTCTCCTCGTCGGTGGCCCAGGCCATCGGCACCTCGGCGTAGCGCGGGCCCTGGCCGCCGGCGTTGCGGTAATGGTCGACGATCGACGACTTCGGCTCGGTGGCGAACAGGCCGGTGCCCAGCTCGGCCGCGAGACCTGCCGACTCCCGGCCGCTCGCCGCCACGGCGATCACCGGCGGCTGCTTTGGCAGGTCCCAGATGCGGGCGTCCTCCAGTTGCAGGTGCCGGCCGCCGTACGAGCGGTAGCCGCCCTGCCAGAGCAGCCGGATGATCTCCAGCGCCTCGCGCAGCCGCTCGTGCCGCCCCCGGACGCTGGGGAACCCCTGCCCGACGACGTGTTCGTTGAGCCGTTCCCCGGCGCCCACGCCGAGCGTGAACCGCCCGTCGGAGATCAGCGCCATGGTGGCGGCGGCCTGCGCGACGATCGCCGGGTGGTAGCGGACCGACGGGCAGGTGACGCCGGTGGCGAGGCCGAGGGTGGTGGTGCGGGCGGCGATCGCGCCGAGCGCGCTCCAGGTGAAGCAGGAGTGCCCCTGCACCTCCAGCCAGGGGTGGTAGTGGTCGCTCATCTCGACGAAGTCGAAGCCGGCCTCCTCGGCTCGGACCGCCTGCCGGATGAGTTCCTGGGGCCCGAACGCCTCCGAGGCGAGCTTGTAGCCGATGCGCATGCCCGGTTCTCCGTTCCGTCGTCGCGGAACCGCTGCCGTTCCCACCGGTCCCGGCGGCAAACCAGGCGAAGCCCAGCCTCCTAGGACGCCGTAGGGATGGTGACGGCCCGCGCCGCGGGCACGGAACGGCCCGCGCTCGCCGGGCGGGCGCGGGCCGGGAGTACGGGGGTGGTGGCCTACTTCGACGGCTCGGGAAGCTTGCAGTCCACCTTCGGGTTGGCGCCGATGTAGTTCAGCGGGCCGGCCACGATGGTGACCAGGATCGTGCCCGCCTCCGCACAGTTGGTTTCGTCGTTGCCGTAGTAGCCGCGCTGACCGGCGGCGATGGCGCCGATGATGAGCCAGATGACGACCAGGACGCCGACTATCGAGGTGCCGCGCATCAGTTGCCTCCACTGGGGTTGTGGTGGATTCGAGGTGGAGGCCTTGTACCCCGTGCGGGTGATCCGCCAAACGGCGCACCGGTGCCGGCACGGCCGATTCCGATTACCTCAGTGCGGTGGCATCGGCTCCTCGGGCGGCCGGCCTCGGCTGCGGCGGTAGTCGGCGGACGCCACCCCGGCCAGCACCAGCATCGCCCCGGCGGAGGCGTAGACCGGCGCGAGGAACAACCCGGCCGGGGCGATCGTGAGCAGCGCCAGTATCCCGCCGGGCCGGGATGCCGACACCCGGCTGAACACCTCGTACTCGAACGCGCCCCGGCCGATCAGGAACAGCGCCGGCCCGCCGAGGATCACCGCCAGCCAGGCCGGCGGCGTGTGGCCGGTCGGTTCCAGCAGGACCAGGTCGAAGCCCGCCGCGGTGGTCACCACGCCGGCCACCATCAGCAGGTGGGTGTACGGCGCGGTGTTGAGGAACCGGCTCGGCTGGGCGGCCCGGGCGATGGCGTGCGGCAGCAGCTCACCGGACTTGTGCACGTAGATGCGCCAGAGCAGCAGCGTGGTGGCGAACGCGACGGTGAAGGCGGCCAGGTTCTCCAGCTCGGAGTGGTGCAGGCTGAACACGGTGCCGGCGACCAGCACGGCGTCGCCGAGCGCGATGATGAAGAACTGCTGGTACCGCTCGGACAGGTGTTCGGCGGTCACGTTGCGCTGGGACTCCGGCACCGCGCCCAGACCCGGCACCGGGTACGCCAGCCGGAACCCCAGGTAGTCGATGGCCAGGGCGCCGGCCCAGAACCACAACCGGGCGGTGCCGTGCGCGGCCAGTGCGCCGACCAGCCACGGCACGGCCGACACGGCGAACCAGGCGAAGATGCGCAGGACCCGGCGGTTGCTCTGCGGGTGCCGTCGCACCGCCGGCATGAGGAACAGGCCGCGTCCGAGATGGATCGCCACGTACGTGCCGCCGAACACCAGTCCCCGGGCGCCGAACGCCTCCGGGATGGCGGTGGTCATCAGCAGCGCGCCGAACATCACCGCCACGATCAGCAGCTTGATCTCGGTGCGCTGCGGATCGTAGATGTCGGTGACCAGGGTGGTGATCGCCCACGTCCACCAGATCGCCATCAGCATGACCAGGGACTCGGCGGCCCGCTCCCAGCTCACCGACCCGACCAGGTTGCGCGAGATCAACGCGAGCGCCACCACGTAGACCAGGTCGAAGAAGAGTTCGAGCAGCGTCACCCGGCGCGGCGCCTCCGGATCGCGGACCGGCGGTCGCCGGCCGGCGGGCTCCGGCGCTGCGGTGGGCACGACATGCTCCTGCGGGTGGCGGTTCGTGCGGCCGGCCGGGCCGGCCCTTCACCGACCGTAGCCATGCCCGCCCGCACGCGGTCACTTTTCCGGCATACCGGCCCGGGGCGGCGGTGGTGATGTCACCACGTCGGGTGCTGGTGCTGGTGGAGCGGCCGCCGGTTCGGGGTCGTGGCGGGGTCGGCGGGGTGCTGATGTCACTACTTCGGGGTACTGGCGGGGCGGGCCGCGAGGTCGGGGAGGTGACGGGGTGGGGAAAGGCGCCGGGCCGGTGGCGACCATCGTCACCACCGGCCCGGAATGTGGAGGACTGTCTACTCGGCGCTCGCCGGCAGCACCCGCTCGGCGTCGGCGGCAGCACCCGCCAGCACCTTGGCCTGCTGCGGCCAGGTGGCGAGGCCCGGCGCGGAGCGCAGGCCGGCGGCCTTCACGGTCTGCCGCAGTGCGGCCTCGTCCAGCTCGGCGAGCTGCCGGTAGGTGCGGATCCCGGCATCCTGCAGGGCGGTGGCCAGCTTCGGCCCGATGCCCTGGATCCGCCGGAAGTCGTCCGGCGCGTCGGTGTCCGCCGCGGCGGGGACGTCGTTTTCGACCGAGGTACGCGGGGCGGGCACGGCGACCGGCTCGGTGGCCTCGACCGGCGCGGCCTCGGTGGCCGGCGTGTCGATGGTTGCGCCGACCGCGGGCTCCTTCTCCGCGACCGGCTCGGCGTCGACGGCGGTGGCCGAAGCCGTCACCGGCTCGGCGTCGACGGTGGTCGGAGCCGTCACCGGCTCGGCGTCGGCCACGGGCGTGGCAACCGGTTCGGTGGACACCGGCTCGGTCTCGGACGTCGCCGACACCGGCTCGGACACGACCGGCTCGGACACGACCGGCTCGGAGGTGACGGGCTCCGACACTGCGGGCTCGGACACGACCGGCTCGGAGGTGACGGGCTCCGACACTGCGGGCTCGGACACGACCGGGTCGGAGGCGGCGGGAGAGGACGCGGCCGGCTCGTCGTCGGAGCGGGCGGCGGTGGCGACGGCCGGCTCGGCGGTCGCGGACTCGGCGGGGGCGGGCTCGGACACGGTGGCTGCGGCCGAGGGCTCGTCGACCACAGCGACCGGGCGCGGCTCGTCGACGGTGGCGGTCACCGCGGGGGCGGTCTCCACCGTGGGCGTCGCCGGGGCGCCGGACCGGCGACGGCCGACGACCACCCAGCCGACGCCGAATCCGATGAGCAGGGCCAGGATCACGAACAGCCACTGCCCGAAGCTCGACGGCATGGCCAACCTCCTTCTATGTACGTGCACGACGGTGGCGAAAGACTCGGGGCAGCTTCGCACACGCGCGCGGCGCACGACAGGCAGCCCGGGGCCGGGCCACGACGGTGGGACCGGCGGTGTCGGCCGGTGCCCGGAGGATGACCGAGCGTGTGCCGAAAGGCGGCGTCGAGCGGATCGGAGAACGGGGAGACGCCCCGGAACCCGGGTGCCGTGCGTGGTTCCGGGGCGTCCCGTCCGTCGCCCGTGGCCGGTCAGTGGATCCGGTCGGGCGCAGGGGTGTCGGCGGAGTCCCAGCTGTAGAAGCAGCCGGCCACGGCCTCGCGGGGCGAGTGCCAGGTCGGCAGGTACGGGGAGGTGTGCGCGGACAGCCGCTTGTTCACCTGTTCGTAGAGCGGGTTGTCGCGCAGTTCCGCGGTGAGATCGGGGGCGACGTCGACGGTCTCCATCAGATGGACGCACAGGTCGTGCAGGTAGTACAGCGACCGGTGCCGGACGCCGGTGAGGTGGGGGAGTTCGGTGGCGTCGGCCTCGGCGAAGATCTGCGCCACCCGCCCCTGTGCGCCCGGCACGATCCGGCTGACCACCAACAGTCGACTCATCGTGACCCCTCTCGCCGCCGCGGTGCTGGCCTCACGGTGCCGGTCGCGCTGTCACCTCGCCGTCACCGCGTACCCCGGGGCATTGATGGTGGTGGCGACGGTGAGGTGGGGGCGCGCGGCGCCGGTTTGGCGGTCCGGTCCGTGCGGCGCGGCGGCGGCTCCGGGCGGCTGGCCCGGCGGATCGGCGCGAGGGTGTCGTCGAGCAGCGCGGTCATCGCCGGGGACGGTTCCAGCCGTAGTTCGCGCAGCAGCAGATCGCGGTAGACGTAGAAGGAGTGGACCGCCTCGAACGCGTTGCCCTCGGCCAGGTGGATGCGGACCACCAGGCGGTGCGGGGTCTCCCGCAGCGGTTCGGCGGCCATCGCCTCCAGCGCGGCCTCCAGCGCCTCGCCGTGCCGCCCGGCGGTGAGGTGGTTGCCGGCGAGTTCCTCCAGCATGTGCAGGCGTAGCTGGCGCAGCCGTTCGCGTTCCAGCAGCACCCAGTCGTCGTACCAGCCGGGAAGCAGGTCGTGGCGGCCGGCGCCGGCGGCGCCGCGCGGGACGGCGCCCTCGCGGACCAGCGCCGCGGTCTCCACCAGGTCGTCCACGTCGAGGCGGACGGTGGGTCCGAGGCGGATGGTGTCGCCGTCGGTGCGCAGCGGGCAGCACGGGTCCTGCCGCAGCCGCCACAGCGCGGTCCGCAGCGACGACAGCGCCCGCTCCTCCGGCGTCTCGGGCCACAGCAGCCCGGCGAGGTGGCTGCGGGTCGCGGCCGGGCGCAGGCCGATCAGCGCGATGACGCGCTGCAACCCCCGGGGTACGACCACGGGCGTGTCGTCGTGCAGCAGCTGGAAGCCGCCGAGCAGGTGCAGTGACACCCGGGGCGCGGGTTCGCCCGCCGTCGGCATTTTCGATCCACCCGACACGGCGCACCCCCCAGCACCGGAACCCTCGTCCCGACGTATCGCGTTGCCCGGACCGCCGCCCGCGACGCCGGTGTCGGAACGCCTCCGCCACGGTTGGGAACCTCCGCCGTGGCCGGGCTGACCGAGACGGAGAATATCAACGCCTGTTACTCTCAGTCAACGGTCGGTCGGTCACCTGACTGTCCGTAGTGGGCTCGGTAATACGGCCGTGATCTGCGAAGAAGTGTCGTCACCCGGAAACCGGAAGGCGATCTTCCCATAGCTCGCGCACAGCTTGCGTCAACGCAGCGTCACCATGTTTGTGGCGCGATGGGGCCCGGTTGACGCCCGGTAGACGCCGCCGGCGCGACCGTGTGGCAATCCGTGCGGCGCGACCGGTTCGCCGCGCACCGGGACGTGCAGGAGGCGCGAATGGACCGTTCGCTCATCGTCGCCAAGGTGGTGCCGACGGCCGAGGACCGGGTGGCCGAGATCTTCGCCGAGTCCGACGCGACCGAGCTGCCCGGCCTGGTCGGGGTCCGGCACCGCTCGCTGTACCGGCTGCACGACCTCTACGTCCATCTGCTGGAGACGGAGACGCCCGCGCAGGGCGCGGTGGAGGACAACCGCGGGCATCCGGAGTTCATCCGGATCAGCGAGCGGCTGCGGCCGTACGTCTCGCCGTACCTGCCGACCTGGCGGTCGCCGCGCGACGCGATGGCGCACTGCTTCTACCGCTACGACGCGCCGGCCCACGACACCGCCGGGCGGCCACGGTGACCACGACCGCCCCGCGCGACGAGCAGCTCTGGTCGAGGTGCGACGGGTGCGCGTCGCTGCTCTACCGCAAGCGGCTGCGCCGCAACCTGGACGTCTGTCCGGAGTGCGGCTCGCACGCGCGGCTGGACGCGCCGGACCGGGTGGCGCAGCTGGCCGACCCGGACTCGTTCGTCCCGCTGCCGGACCGGGCGGTACGCGTCGACCCGATCGAGTTCGTCGACGAGCTGCCGTACCCGCACCGGCTCGGCGCGGCCCGCGCGACGACCGGCCTGGACGAGGCGGTGCTCTGCGGCACCGCCCGGCTGGGCGGGCACCCGGTCGCGCTGGCGGTGATGGACTTCCGCTTCCTCGGCGGCAGCCTCGGCTGCGCGGTCGGTGAGCTGATCACCCGGACCGCCGAGCGGGCGCTCGCCGACGGGATCCCGCTGGTGCTGGTTACCGCGTCGGGCGGGGCGCGGATGCAGGAGGGCGCGCTGTCGCTGATGCAGATGGCCACCGTCAGCCAGGCCGTCGCGGGGATGCGGGAGGCGGGCCTGCTCACTGTCAGCGTGGTCACCGACCCGACGTACGGCGGGGTGGCCGCCTCCTTCGCCACCAACACCGACCTGGTGCTGGCCGAGAGCGGCGCCCGGCTGGGCTTCGCCGGGCCCCGGGTGATCCGCCAGGTCACCGGCGCCACGCTGCCGGAGGGCTTCCAGACCGCGGAGTACCTGCTGCGGCACGGCCAGGTGGACATGGTGGTGCCCCGGCACGCGCTGCGGGGCCGGCTCGCGGCGCTGCTCGCCGCCGCCGAGGCGGGCCGCCGCGCCCCGGAGAACCCGCCCGCGCCGCGCCCGCCGGCCACCGCGCCCACAGCGACCGCTCGTCCGGACCGCGACCCCTGGGAGACGGTACGCACGGCGCGGCACCCGGGCCGGCCGACCACACTGGACTACCTGGAGACCGCGTTCGACGGGTTCGTGGAGTTGCACGGCGACCGGCTCGGCGCGGACTGCCCGGCTGTCGTCGGCGGCATCGCCCGCCTCGACGGACGGCCGGTGATGGTGATCGGTCACCAGAAGGGGCACACCACCGCCGAGCTGGTGACCCGCAACTTCGGCATGGCCAGCCCGGCCGGGCACCGCAAGGCGCTGCGGCTGATGCGTCTCGCGGCGCGGCTGCGGCTGCCGGTGGTGACGCTCGTGGACACGCCCGGCGCGGACCCGGGGGTGAGCGCCGAGCAGCAGGGTCAGGCGGCGGCGATCGCGGAGAACATCCTCGCGCTCACCGTGCTGCCCACGCCGGTGGTGGCGGTGGTCACCGGGGAGGGCGGCAGCGGCGGCGCGCTCGCACTCGCGGTCGCCGACCGGGTGCTCATGCTGGAACACGCCGTCTACTCGGTGATCAGCCCGGAGGGCTGCGCCGCGATCCTCTGGCCGGACAGCTCGGCCGCCCCGCAGGCGGCCCGCGCGCTGCGGCTCACCGGCGCCGACCTGTGCCGCCTCGGCGTCGTCGACGAGCTGGTGCCGGAGCCGCGCCCGGCCGCCCACGCCGACCCGGGCGGCGCGGCCGAGCTGCTGCGCCGGGCGGTCGCGGCGAACCTCGCGCCGCTGCTCACCGTCCCTCCGGCCACGCTGGTCCGCCGCCGCCGGCAGCGGTTCCGCCGCTTCGGCGCGGCCCGCTCGGCCGCCGGCCCGTCCCCGGCCTCGCCGCCGGGTGACCGGGCGGAGGTGGCGTGATGGCCGACGCCGAGTCCGAGCAGGTGCTCGACGGGCTGCGCCGGCAGGCCCGCAAGCTCGTCGCCGACCTGGCCGGGCCGGTACGCCGGGTGCGGCTGCGCAGCGGCGAGTCGGTGCTGGAGGTCGAGTGGCACGACCCGGCGACGCCGGCGCAGCGCACCGCCGACCCGGCCGAGGCGCTCCCCGCCCGGGCCGCCGAACCCGCCGCGCGTACGGCGCCGGTGACCGACCGGCCGGCCGTGCGCTCACCGGTGGTCGGCACGTTCTACCGCGCCCCCGAACCCGGCGCGATGCCGTTCGTCGTGGTCGGCGACATGGTCCGCCCGGGCCAGGTGGTCGGCATCGTCGAGGCCATGAAGCTGATGAACGAGGTGACCGCCGGCCAGGCCGGACGGGTGGTCGAGGTGCTGGTCGACGACGGCAAGCCCGTCGAGTACGACCAGCCGCTGATCGCCCTGGAACCGGTCACCGGACGGGACTCCTGATGTTCGACAAGGTGCTGATCGCCAACCGGGGCGAGATCGCGCTGCGGGTGCTGCGCGCCTGCCGGGAACTCGGCGTACGCACGGTGATGGTGCACTCCAGCGCCGACGCCGACTCGCTGCCGGTACGGCTCGCCGACGAGGCGGTACGGATCGGCCCGGCGGCCAGCCGCCGCAGCTACCTCAACGCGGCGGCGATCGTGGAGGCCGCCCGGCAGACCGGCGCGCAGGCGGTCCACCCCGGCTACGGCTTCCTGTCCGAGGACGCCGACTTCGCCGAGATCTGCGCCGAGAACGGCCTGGTCTTCGTCGGCCCGCCGCCGCAGGTGATGGCCGCGCTCGCGGACAAGTCCACGGCCCGCGCGCTGATGAGCAAGGCCGGGCTGCCGTTGCCGCCGGGCAGCGTCCGGACGCTGCCCACCGTCGGCGAGGCGCAGGAGGTGGCCGCCGAAGTGGGCTTTCCGGTGATCGTGAAGGCCGCGGCGGGCGGGGGCGGGCGCGGCATGACTGTGGTGCGCTCGGCGGCCGAGCTGCCCCGCGCGTACGCCCGGACCCGCGCCGCCGCCCAGGTCGCGTTCGGCGACGACCGGGTGTACGTCGAGCGGTACCTCGCCGACGCCCGCCACGTCGAGGTGCAGGTGCTCTGCGACGGCCACGGCAACGGCGTGCACCTGGGCACCCGCGACTGCTCGGTGCAGCGCCGGCACCAGAAGCTGATCGAGGAGGCGCCCGCGCCCGCGCTGCGGCAGGCCACCCTGGACACCGTCGCCGAGGTGGCGCTGCGCGGCGCGCTGTCGGTCGGCTTCACCGGCGCCGGGACCGTGGAGTTCCTGGTCGACGAGGCCGAACGCTGCCACTTCCTGGAGATCAACTGCCGGATCCAGGTGGAACACCCGGTCACCGAGATGGTCAGCGGCATCGACCTCGTGCAGGAACAGCTGCACGTGGCGTACGGCACGCCGCTGCGGCTGCGCCAGTCCGACGTACGCCTGGACGGCGTGGCGATCGAGTGCCGGGTCAACGTGGAGGACCCGGACCGCGACTTCGCGCCCGCGCCGGGCCGGCTGGACCGGTTCCGCCCACCGGGCGGCCCGTTCACCCGGGTCGACACCCACGGGCACGTCGGCTACCTGGTCAGCCCGCACTACGACTCGCTGCTGGCGAAGGTGGCGGTGTGGGCGCCGGACCGGGACGCCGCGCTGGACCGGCTCGACCGGGCGCTGGCCGAGTTCGACGTGGCCGGTCCCGGCGTGCGTACCACGATCCCGTTCGCCCGGCGGGTGCTGCGCGACCCGGCGTTCCGCGCCGCCCGGCACACCACCGCCCTGGTGGAACGCCTGCTCACCCCATCCGCCGACGAAGCCCCGCCGACCGACGACGTCCCGCCCGCCGGTGACGGCCCACCGGCCGAGGCGGCGCGGGCCGTCGTGCCCGATCCGCGCGGCGCTGCCGAGCCGGGCGGCCGTACCCCCGTCAGCGCCGTGCCCGCCGCCGGCCCGACCACCTGGAGGAAACGATGACCGTCGCCCCCGACCGCCCGCTCGCCCGCGAGATCACCGACATCCTGGTCACGCACTGCGGCCTGGACCCGGACGCCGCCGCCGGCGCGCCCGCCGCGAGCCTGGAGGAACTGGGCATGGACTCGCTGGCCCTGCTCGAACTGTCAGCGGTGGTGGCCGACAGGTGGCGGGTGAAGATCCCCGAACAGGCCGGGCAGCTCAGCATCGCCGGCGTCGCCGACCTGGTGGCCCGCAAGGCGGAGCCGCCCGGGCACACCGAGAACGCCGTGGAGATCGCCGCGCCGCTGCCGCTGGTCTGGGAGATCACCAACGACGTGGCCCGGTGGCCGGAGCTGTTCACCGAGTACGCGACCGCCGAGATCCTGCACCGCGACGGCGACACCGTGCGCTTCCGGCTCACCATGCACCCGGACTCCAACGGCGTGGCGTGGAGCTGGGTCAGCGAACGCACCGCCGACCCGGCCACCCGCGAGGTGCACGCGCGGCGCGTCGAGACCGGCCCGTTCGAGTACATGCGCATCCACTGGCGCTACGACGAGACGCCCGGCGGCACCCGGATGACCTGGACGCAGGACTTCGCGATGAAGCCCGACGCGCCCGTCGACAACGCCGGCATGACCGATCGGATCAACACCAACAGCACGATCCAGCTCGCCGTGATCAAGGAGAAGATCGAGCGGGCGCATGCGGGAGGCGCGCGATGACCGACACCACTACCGCCCGGGTCTCCGTCCATGACGTACCGGCCGACCGCCGCCGCGGCGGGGAACTGCGGGTGCTGCTCGGCCCGAAGACGGTCGGCAGCACCTCCGGATTCATGGGCGTCGCCACGCTCGCGCCGGGGGAGCGGATCGCCGAGCACTACCACCCGTACAGCGAGGAGTTCCTCTACGTCGCCCGCGGCGCGATCACCGTCGACCTGGACGACGTGCCGGTGCCGGTGGCCGCCGGGGAGGCGCTCTACGTACCCAAGGACGTGCGGCACCGGCTGCGCAACACCGGCGACGAGCCCGCCGAGGTGGTGTTCCACCTCGGACCGCTCGCCCCCCGCCCGGAACTCGGCCACGTCGACACCGAGAGCGCGGCACCGCCGCCACGGGAGCCGTCGTGACCGGCCGGCGCACCGTGGTCACCGGCATCGGCGTCGTCGCACCCGGCGGCGCCACCCGGGACCGCTTCTGGAAGACGATCACCGAGGGACGCACCGCGACGCGGCGGATCAGCTTCTTCGACCCGTCGCCGTTCCGCTCGCAGATCGCCGCCGAGTGCGACTTCGACCCGGACGCCGCCGGGATCACGCTCGCCGAACGGCAGCGCGCCGACAGGTACGTGCAGTTCGCGCTCGCCTGCTCCGCCGAGGCGCTCGCGGACAGCGGCCTCACCCTCACCGACGCGCTGCGGGAACGCGCCGGGGTGGTGCTCGGCACCGCCGTCGGCGGGACCATGGCGCTGGAACAGGAGTACGTGCGGGTCAGCGACTCCGGCCGGCAGTGGCTGGTCGACCACGCGCTCGGCGGGCCGTACCTCTACCAGGCGCTGGTGCCCAGCAGCCTGGCCGCCGACGTGGCCTGCCGGCACGGCCTGCACGGCCCGGCGCAGGTGATCTCCACCGGCTGCACCTCCGGCATCGACGCCATCGGGTACGCCCATCAGCTCGTCGCCGACGGCGAGGCCGACGTGGTGCTGGCCGGCGCCGCCGACTCGCCGATCTCCCCGGTCACCGTCGCCTCGTTCGACGCGATCGGCGCGACCAGCCCGGACAACGACGACCCGGAGCACGCCTCCCGGCCGTTCGACGCCGACCGGCACGGGTTCGTCCTCGCCGAGGGGGCGGCGGTGCTGGTGCTGGAGGAGGCCGAGCACGCCCGCCGCCGCGGCGCGCACGTCTACTGCGAGGTCGCCGGGTACGCCGGCCGCAGCAACGGCTTCCACATGACCGGGCTGCGCCCGGACGGCGCGGAGATGGCGGTGGCGATCAGCGACGCGCTGCGGCAGGCCCGGCTCGCCCCGTCGGCCGTGTCGTACGTCAGCGCGCACGGCTCCGGCACCCGGCAGAACGACAGGCACGAGACGGCCGCGTTCAAGCGGGCACTGGGGGAGACGGCGTACCGGGTGCCGATCAGCTCGATCAAGTCGATGGTCGGTCACTCGCTCGGCGCCATCGGCTCGATCGAGATGGCCGCCTGCGCCCTGGCCATCGAGTACGGCGTGGTCCCGCCCACCGCCAACTGGACCACCCGCGACCCGGAGTGCGACCTGGACTACGTGCCGAACGAGGCGCGGGAGGTGCCGGTGGACGTGGCGCTGTCGGTGGGCAGCGGGTTCGGCGGCTTCCAGTCGGCGATGGTGTTCCGCCGCCTCGCGGTGACACCGTGAGCGCGAGGAGTGAGCCGGGTTTGCGAGCCCCGCAGTCGCGAACAAGGACGGCACCCGTGAGCGCGAGGAGTGAGCCGGTTTTGCGAGCCCCGCAGTCGCGAACAAGGACGGCACCCGTGAGCGCGAGGAGTGAGCCGGTTTTGCGAGCCCCGCAGTCGCGAACAAGGACGGCACCGTGACCGCGCGGGCCGTGGTGACGGGCATCGGTGTGGTCGCACCCAGCGGCGTCGGCGCCGAGGCGCACTGGGACACCGTCCTCGCCGGCACCCGGCGCACCGGGCCGATCACGCTGTTCGATCCGGAGCGCTACCCGACCCGGGTGGCCGGGGAGGTGGCCGGCTTCGACCCGGCCGGGTTCAGCGACACCCGGCAGCGGGTGCAGACCGACAGATGGACGCACCTCGGCTTCGCCGCCACCAAGCTGGCGCTGGCTGACGCCGGGCTGCCCGAGGTGTCGCCGGACCCGTACAAGTGGGCGGTCACGCTCGCCAGCTCGTCGGGCGGCAACCTGTTCGGGCAGCGGGAGCTGCAACGGCTCTGGGGCGGGCCGAGCCGCACCGTCGGGGCGTACCAGTCGATCGCCTGGTTCTACGCCGCGAGCGTGGGGCAGCTGTCGATTCGCCACCAGTTCAAGGGACCGTCCGGAGTGACCGTGTCCGAGTCCGCCGGCGGGCTGGACAGCCTGGCGCACGCGGTGCGCACCATCCGCCGGGGCACCCCCGTGGTGATCGCCGGGGCGACCGAGTGCCCGCTGAGCCCGTACGCGCTCGCCTGCCAGCTCCGCTCCGGCCTGCTCAGCGACGTGTCCGACCCGGAGCGGGCGTACCGGCCGTTCGATGTCGCGGCCTCCGGGTACGTGCCGGCCGAGGGCGGTGCGGTCTTCGTGGTGGAGGAACTCGGCCACGCGCTGGCCCGGGGCGCCCGCGTCTACGGGGAGGTCACCGGCTGGGCCGCCACCCACGACGCCGCGCCCACCGACCCGGCCACCGGACCGGACCCGTCCCACTACGCCAGGTCGATGCGGCTGGCGCTGGAGCGCGCCGGGGTACGCCCGCACGACGTGGACGTGATCTGGCCGGACGCGCTCGGCGTGCCCGCGTACGACCGGGCCGAGGCGGCGGCGCTGCGTGCCGTGTTCGGCGACCGGACCCCGCCGGTGACCACGCAGAAGCCGCTGACCGGGCGGGCGCACCAGGGCGGGTCGGCGCTGGACGCGGCCACCGCGCTGCTGGCGTTCCGCCGTGGGATGCTGCCCGCCTCCGCCGGTCCGGACGAGCCGGCGCCCGGCTGCGAGCTGACGTTCCTGCGGCAGCCCCGCCCGCCGCGCAGCCGGATCGCGCTGGTCGGCGCGCGCGGCTTCGACGGGTTCAACAGCGCGCTGGTGCTGCGCGGCGCGGCGCCCCCGCCGGCCGGGGAGGGCTGACGAAGCCCGGTCAGTCGCGTCGGTCGACGCGCTGCCGGAGGGAGCGGCCGGCCCGGAGGGCGCGCCGGGGGAGCCACACCCGCAACCCGACGAGGACCAGGATCAGCCCGAGGAGCAGGACCAGGTAGAGCCAGCGCATGACGCCTCCGCTCGTTCGGGGTGGACCGGTGGTGGCCGCTGGCACCTCTGTGCCCGGTGCCGGCGCCGGTGAATCGTTCCCTGCGGCCCGGCCGTCCGAGGGTGCGCGTCGTCGCCCGGCGGTCTCACCCGGGCTGTTCCACGCCGTGCTCGGCGGCGATCCGGGCGATCTCGGCGGGCGTGCCGGCCATGATCGTGCGGGCGTGCGCGGTGACGAGGTCGGTGGGCCAGTCCCACCAGGCGGCGCGGCGGAGCCGCACGATGTCGGCGTCGTCGAAGCGTTGCCGGATCGGCCGGGCGGGATTGCCGCCGACGATCGTGTAGGGCGGCACGTCGGCGGTGACCACCGCGCCGGTGGCGATGACGGCGCCGTCGCCGATCCGCACGCCCGGCATGACCACGGATCCGAAGCCGAACCAGACGTCGTTCCCGACGACGGTGTCGCCGCGGCTCGGCATGGCGGTGACGATGTCGAGGGTCCGTTCGGCCCACTCGCCGCCGAACATGGTGAACGGGTACGTGGACACGCCCATGCTGGGATGGGCCGCCCCGGCCATCAGGAACCGGGTGCCGGAGGCGATCGCGCAGTACTTTCCGATGACCAGCCGTTCCGGTCCGTAGGCGTACAGGACGTTGCGGTGCTCGAAGCCGGTCGCGTCGTCAGGATCGTCGTAGTAGGTGTAGTCACCCACGACGATCTTCGGTGACGTCACCAGTGGCTTGAGGAACACCACGCGGTCGAAGGCGGGCAGCGGGTGGACGGTGCGGGGGTCGGGTGTCATCGGTCGGCCTCCTGGTGGGACGGTCGGTGTGCGGTCTTGGTGCCGGCTCAGGCGTGCAGGTCGGCCAGGATCCGGGCGCGGGTGGGGTGGCGCAGCTTCCGCAGCGCCTGGCTCTCGATCTGGCGGACCCGCTCCCGGGTCAGCCCGATCCTCGTGCCGATCTCGTCGAGCGTGCTCGGCCGGTCGTCGTCGAGGCCGTACCGCTGGCAGATGACGGCCGCCTCGCGCTCCGACAGGGTGCCGAGCACCTCGTCCAGGTAGCGGCGCCGCCAGGACGACACCACGACGCCGGCCGGGTCGGGCGCCTCGTCGGGGACGAGGTCGCCCAGCTCGGTCGTGCCGGCAGCCCCGGCGACCGGCGTGTGCAGCGAGACCGGCTCGCGGTCGTGCCGCAGCAGCAGTTCCACCTTTTCGACGGGCACCTCGAGCCGGGCGGCGACCTCGGCGGGCGTCGGCTCCCGGTCGAGTTCGCCCGCCAGCGTGCGGCGGGTCCGGTTCACCCGGTTGAGCACCTCGACCAGGTGCGCCGGCAGGCGGATCGTGCGGCTCTGGTCGGTGAGGGCCCGGCCGATCGCCTGCTTGATCCACCAGGTCGCGTACGTCGAGAACTTCAGTCCACGCCGGTGGTCGAACTTCTCGACCGCCCGCATCAGGCCGATGGTGCCCTCCTGGATCAGGTCGAGCAGTGGCAGCCGGCCGGCGAGCGCGTACCGTTTCGCGACCGAGACGACCAGCCGCAGGTTGGCTTCGATCATGTGGTGCCGGGCGCGCCGCCCGTCGGCGACGAGCCGCCGCAGCCGGTCCCGCTCGGCCGCGCCGACCCGGTCGCCGTCGTCGTCCAAGCGCCGCTGCGCCAGGCTGCCGGCCTCGACGCGGGCGCCGAGGCACGTCTCCTGCTCGGCCGTGAGCAGCGGCGTGCGTCCGATCGTCCGGAGGTAGTCGGCCACCGCGTCCGTGGTGTGGCCGGTGGCTGCGGGGTGGGTGGTGGCGAGCAAGAAACGTGCTCCTTCCGGGACGGTGCGGGGCTCGGGACGGGTGGCGGGTCAGCGGCGGCCGGGGAGCCGGCGGGGCTGACGCCGGGGGGCGACCACGGGGACGTGCGGCCGGCGCGCCGGAGCGAGGTGCGGGCGGCGGGGCTTGCCGGCGGCGATGTCGCGGGTGTGGGCGGGCATGTCAGGCTCCCTTCCGTGTCGGCGTCTCGCCGGCACGACATAAAATTAGAACCGACCTAAGAACATGTCAAGGATAATTTTTGGTCGGTACCAGGTATGGTGGATGCATGACCGCGCAGAGCACCGGCCTCAGGGCCTTGAAGAAGCGCCAGACCAGGGAGAACATCTCGAGCCAGGCCACCCGCCTGTTCCTCGAACGCGGCTTCGACAACGTGACGATCGCCGAGGTGGCCGCCGCCGCGCAGGTGTCCAAGATGACCGTCACCAACTACTTCCCTCGGAAGGAGGATCTGGCGCTGGACATGCACGACGAGTTCGTGCGGCAGTTGGCCACCGTCGTCCGGGAGCGCGAGCCCGGCGAGTCGGCGCTGGCGGCGCTGCGCCGCGCCTACCTCGCCGCGGTGGCCGCGCACGACCCGGTCATCGGGTTCTCCGGTCCCACGTTCGCCCGGATGATCGCCGCCAGCCCGGCGCTGGTGGCCCGCCTCCGCGAGTTCCACGACGACCGGGAGAAGGCCCTGGCCGCCGCCCTGGCCGAGGAGACCGGGAGCCCGGAGGGCGACGTCCTGCCCCGGGTCGCCGCCGCGCAGCTGGCCGGCGTCCACCGGCTGCTGTTCGAGGAGACCATGCGCCGCACCATCGCCGGGCAGGACGACGACGACATCGCGCGTGCCGTCACCGGCTACGCGCACGTCGCCTTCGACGCCCTCGCGCCCGCGCTCGCGGACTACGCCGTCCGCCCGGCGGGTGGGCGGGCACCGGGGTGAGGCTGGAGGGCAGCATCCGGCGGCCGGCGGACTACCTTGCCGGCGTGGCCCGATCCTGCCTGTCCGATCGAGCCTGAGCAATCCACCCAGCCGCTGTTTTGGATCTAGCCATTTGCATCTGGCGATGCTGAAGAGGGGCGTCGTAGGGTTCCGCCATACCCCGAACGACGTACCCGCTGGGCGGATCCGCCCAGTTCCTCAGTGGAACGGTGGCTGGTCGTGACTGCACATCCCGTGGCGGAAGATCCTGCCTCGACGACGGTGGACTGGGTGGACGACATCCTGTTCACCGGACGCGACACCGACGTCTGCCTGCGCCTGCCCGAACCGGTCGACAAGGGCACGCTGCGCCGGCTCGTCGGCGAGGCCCAGGACCGGCTCGCCGGGGCCGGGCTGCGCGCCGGAGGTGCCGCCGCGCTGCGCCTGCCGCCCTCGCTGGCGTACGTGGCGCACCTGCTCGCCACCTGGCGTACCGGCGCCCAGGCGGTGCTGCTCGACCACCGGCTCACCGACCACGAGGTCGACCAGGCGTTGCGCCGGCTCAGCCCGCAGGTGGTGGTCGCCCCGGTCCGCTCCGGCGGCGGCGCGCTGCGGATCTTCGTCGACGTCACCGCCGGGGTCAGCGCGTACTCCGACCGCCCGGCGGGCAGCCCGCACGCGGTGATCCAGCTCAGTTCCGGCTCCACCGGACCGTCCAAGGTGATCGGCCGCACCGCCGCCGACCTGGTCGCCGAGGTGCACCGCTACACCCGCATCGACGGTGTCGCGCTGCCCGGCGAGCGGATCATCCTGCTGCCCAGCATGGTGCACGTGCTCGGCCTGGTCGGCGGCCTGCTCTACGGGCTGCACGCGGGTGTCGAGCTGTGCCCGCCGGAGCGGCTCAGCGGCGACGCGATCCTCGCCGCCGTCGCCGCCCAGGACACCCCGGCCACGGTGCTCGGCGTCCCGTTCCACATCGGGCTGCTCGCCTCCACCACACCGGTCGGGCCGTTGCCCCAGCTCAAGCGCATGACCACCGGTGGCGAGCTGGTGCCCGCCGCCGTGGCGGACGCGTTCACCGACCGGTACGGCGTGCCGCTGGGCAACATGTACGGGATGACCGAGGTCGGCGTCATCGGCACCGACCTGTACGGGCGGCACCGCCCCGCCATCGCGCCCGCCCCCGGCATCGAGGTACGCGAGCGCGACGGCGAGCTGTGGGTGAGCTGCCCGGCCAACCCGTACGTCGGGCCGGCCGACCCGACCCGGTGGGCCGACGGCTGGCTGCACACCCGCGACGCCGGCGTGGTCGATCCGGAGACCGGTCTGGTCACCGTCAAGGGCCGGCTGGACTCGCAGGTGTCGGTGGGCGGCCTGAAGGTCGACCTGACCGAGGTGGAGGCCACGGTCGCCGGGCTGCCCGGCGTCACCGCCGCGGTGGTGGTCTGGGACGAGGGCATCACCGCGTACGTCCAGACCGACGGCTCGCCGACCGAGGAGACGCTCGACAAGCTGATCGCCGAGCGGCTGGCCGGCTTCAAACGTCCCCGCACGCTGCGCCTGCTGGACCAGATGCCCCGCACCACCACCGGAAAGCTGGTCCGGTCCGTGCCGGCGCTGCGGGACGCGGCGTCGTGACCGGCCCCCTGTACGAGCCGCACATCTGCCGGACGCCCGCCGGACGTCCGGTCCACCCCGAATCCCGCCCCGGACCGGCCGGGCAGCGCGCCACCCGCGCGCCCGAGCCTGCCGGTTCCCACGCACACGGTGTCCCGACCGGGCACCGTCAGCCGGTACACGGAGAAGAGGTCTGAACCCATGCGAGACGAGGTCCGCACCTTCGTCGTCGAACAGCTCGCCGACATGAACTACGACGTGGAGGAGCTCGACGACGACACCACGCTCGGCCCCTCCGGCGTCGACCTGGAGTCACTGGCCCTGGCCGACCTCGCGGTCCGCGTCGAGGACCGCTACGGCCTGAAGTTCGCCGACGACGAGTCGGAGAAGATGGCGCTGATGACGGTCGGCGAGTTCACCACGATGGTCGCCGACCAGGTGGCCGCGAACAGCGACAAGTCCTGATGTCCGGTCAGCCCGACCTGGGGCGAGCTGACCTGGTGAGCATGCTCGCCGAACTGACCGCGAAACCCGCCGACCAGGTGCCGGACCGGCTCGGCTCGATGGAGCTGGCCTGGCTGGTGCACATGGTCGAGCAGCGCTACGACCGCCGGCTGGACCTGAGCGACGACCAGCTCGCCGGCATCCGCACCGTCGACGACGCGCTCGCGGTGTTCCGTGGCTCTCTCACCGCTCCCGCAGATGGCTGAGCGGGAGACCGTACGGATCACCGGCACGTACGCGCTCAGCGCCCTCGGCAGGGGCGCCGACGCGCTGCTGGCCGGGGTGCTCACCGGCACCCCGGCGTTCACACCGGTGCGCCGTTTCGACACCGCCGGCCGCCGGGTGACGGTGGCGGCCACAGTGCCGGACGTCGGCACGCTCGCCGGCGAACTGGCCGAAGCGATCGACACCGCCGCCCGGGCCGCCGGACTGGACCGGGCCGGGCGGGCGGAGTCGGCCCTGTTCCTGGCCACCCACGGCGGGCCGTACTCGCTGCCCGTACCTCGGGGGTGGGGCGAGCCGACGGTGCCGGCGCTCGCCGGTCACCTGGCCGCGCGGTGCGGCCTGCGCGGGCGTACCCGGATCTACACCACGGCCTGTGTGTCGGCGAGCAGCGCGGTCGCCGACGCGGCGGCGCTGATCCGCCGGGGCGACCTGGAGCGGGTCGTGGTCGCGGCCGGTTACCTGGTCGAACCGGACCAGTACGCGCTGTTCGACGCCGGCCGGGCGCTCGCCGCCGACGGCGCGGTCCGCCCGTTCAGCGCCGGCCGCAAAGGGCTGCTGCTGGGCGACGGGGTGGCCGCCGTGGTGCTGGAGTCGGCGGGCGCCGCCGCCCGGCGGGGCGCCGAGACGCTGGCGACGGTGGCCGGGTGGGGCCGGGCGGGGGACGCGTACCACCCGTGCCAGCCGCACCCGGACGGGCTCGGGCTGGCCCGGGCGGTCGAGGCGGCGCTGCGCCGCGGCGGGCTGCCACCGGACGCGGTCGGCTACGTCAACGCCAACGCCACCGGTACCCCGTTCAGCGACGCCTCCGAGGCGGCGGCGCTGACCCGGGTGTTCGGCGAGGACGCCGGGCGGCTGCCGGTCAGCTCCACGAAGTCGGTGCACGGGCACGCGCTGGAGGCGTCCGGGCTGCTGGAACTGGTGGTCACCGTGCTGGCCCTGCGGCACGGCAAGCTGCCGGTCACCGCCGGGTGGCTCGGCACCGACCCGCAGTGCCCGCTGGACGTCATCCGCGACGCACCCCGCCCCGCGCGCACCGGACACGCGCTGACCCTCAACGCCGCCTTCGGCGGCGCCAACACCGCACTCCTGGTGAGCGCCTCATGACCGCCTCCGTGCCTAGCCCTCCGCGATCTTGCACTTCCGGCCCCGGCGAAACGGGCACAACGCCCGCCGAGGGGGCACCAACCGCAAGATCGCGCGCAGGGGTGGTGGTGCTCGCGGAGGCGCGGTGGCCCGAGGCGGGGGATGAGGGCAGTGCGCCGGCGGGGGTGGCGGGGTTCGTGCACTCGCCGTTCGCGCCGCTGGTGGCGGCGGTGGCGCAGCGGTGCCTCGCGCGGCGGTACGGCGACGGGCCGCTGCCGCCGGGCAACCGGACGGCTGTGGTGCTGGTCAGCGCGGGCGGGGACACCGCCGGCGCGGCGCACGTACGCGCCACTGTGGACGCGGGCGGGCGGATCGGGCCGCTGTTCTTCTTCCAGTCGGTGCCGAACAGCGTGGCCGGGCACGTCGCGGCGCGCTGGCGACTGGACGGGCCGGTGGTGTGCCTGAGCCCGACCGGCGACGCGCGGACCGAGGGGGAGGCCGAGGCGGACCTGCTGCTGTACGACGGCGACGCCGCACAGGCGTTGCTGATCCTGATCGAACTGGCACCGGACGGTACGCCGGGCGAGGCGACCGCGGTGCTGCTGGGGGAGGGAACACGTCAATGAGGACGAAGGGACTGCGCGGCGCGCTCGCGGCCGACGCGGAGCTGGGCGCGGGCAACGTGCTCGCCCGGGTGCTGGCCCACGGCGCCGACCCGGACGGGCCGGGGCTCACGTTCGACACCGAGGTCGACGGCCACCCGGCCGAGACCCCGCTGACCCTGGGCCGGCTCGACCGGATGGTCGCCGCCCGGGCCGCCTGGCTGCACGAGCGCGGGGTGAAGCCACGCGACCCGGTGGCGGTCTGGGCCGGCACCGCCGCCGACATGGTGCTGTCGTTCCTGGCGCTGACCCGCCTCGGCGCCATCCCGGCGCTGATGAACGGCAGGCTGCGCCCCGAGATCGCCGCCGAGTACATCCGCCGGCTGCGCGCCGCCGGTGTGCTCGCCGACGCCGCGCACGCCGAGGCGCTGGCCGGGCACGACCTGGGCGCGCTGATGCTCGGCGAGCCCGCGCGGGCCGGGACCGGCGACCCGGACGCCGCGCCCGCGCACTACCGGCACCACCCGGACGACCCGATCGTGATCACCCACACCTCCGGCACCACAGGCGTGCCGAAGGCTGTGCTGCACTCGCACGCCAGCCTGTTCGCCGCCACCCGCCACCTGCTGTCCATGCCGCAGGCGCAGGGCACCACGCGCATCCTCAACGCGCTGCCCGCCCCGCACACCGCCACCGTGCTCATGGTCAACCAGGCGCTCGGCAACCGGGCGGAGATGTTCCTGCTCTCCGAGCAGGGCGGCGAGCGGGTGCTCGACGCGATCCAGCGGTGGCGCCCGGACGGCGTGTTCGGATTCTCGGTCACCTGGGCCGAGCTGGCCCGCTTCGACCTGTCCGGCTACGACCTGGACTCGGTGCGGCTGTGGTTCAACACCGGCGACTGCTCGCACGAGCCGCACGTACGGCGGCTGGTCGCTGTGGGCTCCCGGGACGTGGTGACCCGCGGCGGCGTGACCCGGGTACCCGGGTCGGTGTTCATCGACGGCCTCGGCTCCAGCGAGATGGGCCACTCGATGTTCCACATCACCCACACCGCCGACACCGACCGGTACGGCCGCTGCGTCGGCCGCCCGTACCGGTTCACCAGGGTCGCCGTGCTCGACGCCGACGGCAACGAGCTGCCGCCCGGGCAGGTCGGCTGGCTCGGCATCGACTCGCCGTCGCTGTTCCGCGGCTACTGGAACGACTCCGTCACCACGTACCGGTTCCGGCTGCGCGGCTGGTACCTCACCGGCGACCTGGTGTACGCCGACGACGACGGCCGCTACTACCACCTGGACCGGGCGGTCGACTCGGTCGAGGTCGGCGACGGGAAGCGGTTCTTCACCGCGCTGTCCGAGGAACGCATCCTCGCCGCCTGCCCCGACGTGACCGACTGCACAGTGGTGATCGTCAAGGCGGACGACGGCACGGTCACCACCGACGTGCTGCTGGAACTGGCCGCCGGCGCCGACCCGGACGCGGACCGCACCGAGCGGATCCGTACCGCGCTCGGCCCGGACGTGGCCGCCACGCTGCGCCGGATCGTCCCGGTACGCGCCGACGACATCCCGGTCACCGTCACCGGCAAGGTCCGCAAGGTGGCGCTGCGCGAGCGCTACCTGACCGAGGCGCCGTCGTGACCGCCGTCATCACCGGCATGGGCCTGTTCACCCCGGCCGGGCGCGGCGCGGCGGACACGTTCAACGCGCTGCTCACCGGCCGGTCCGGGCTGCGCCGCCCGCCCGAGGGACACCCGGCGGCGGGCAGCCTGGAGGTGGCCGGGGTGCTGCCGGACATCGACCCGCGCAGCGTCGCCTCCGGACCGGAGACGAAGGTGCTCGACCGGGTGGTGCTGCTCGCCCTGATCACCGCCGCCGAGGCGCTCGCCGACGCCGGCGTCGAGGTGGGGCGCGACGTCGACCCGGAGCGCATCGCGGTGATCGTCGGCGGTGTGGGCGGCATGTCCACGCTGGAGGGTCAGGTTCTGGCGCGGGCCGCCCGGGGCCGGGCGGCGGTCAGCCCGTACCTGCTCACCGGCATCCTGCCGAACATGCCCTCGGCGCGGATCGCCATCGCGCACGGCATCCGCGGCTACAGCTCGTCGGTCGGCACGGCCTGCGCCTCCGGCGCCCAGGCGGTCGCCGACGGGGTACGCCTCATCCGCTCCGGCGAGGCCGACGTGGTGGTGTGCGGGGCGAGCGAGGCGCCGCTGTTCGGCACGTTCGCCGACACGTTCGGCAACGCCCGGGCGCTGGCCCGGGGCTGGGACGAACCCACCGAGGCGAGCCGCCCGTTCGACAAGCGGCGCAACGGTTTCGTGCTGGCCGAGGGCGCGGCGCTGCTGGTGCTGGAGCGCGCCGGGCACGCCGACGGCCGGGGTGTGCGCGGCTACGCCGAGGTCGCCGGTTTCGGGGCGAACACCGACGCGTACCACCCGACCGCGCCACGGCCGGACGGCGCCGGCGCGGCGGCCTGCATGCGCCGGGCCCTCGCGGCAGGCGGGGTCGAGCCCGCCGACGTCGGGTACGTCAACGCGCACGGCACCGGCACCAAGCTCGGTGACGTCGCCGAGACGATCGCGCTGGCCGAGGTGTTCGGCACCGGCGGTGTGCCGGTCAGCTCCACCAAGGCGCTCACCGGGCACCTGCTCGGCGCGTCAGGGGTGCTGGAGGCCGCCGCCACCGCGCTGGCGCTCGACAGTGGCCTGCTGCCACCCACCTACCACCTGGACGACCCGGACCCGGAGTGCGAGGCGGACCACGTCCGCGCCGTGCCCCGGCCCACCCGGGCCGGCCACGCGCTGACGAACTCGTTCGGGTTCGGCGGCCAGAACGTCAGTCTGCTCCTGCGCCGGCTCTCCGGGCCGGCCCGCCGGGCCGCCACCCCGGCCGCCGGCTGACCGGACTCCAGTCCCGGGCGTCCGTCCGGGTCGCGATCACGGGGGGAACAGGGGAAGCCCATGACCATCAACGGGATAGATCATCTCGAACTGTACGTGGGGGACGCCCGGCAGGCGGCCTTCTACTTCGACAACGCCGTCGGTTTCCGGCTGTGCGGGCAGGGCGGTCCGGAGACCGGGCTGGACGGGCAGCGGTCGCTGCTGCTGGCCCAGGCCGGCATCCGGCTGCTGCTGACCACCGGACTGTCCGCGGAGCACCCGGCGGCCACGTACGTGCACCGGCACGGCGACGGCATCGCCGTGGTGGCGCTCGCCGTGGACGACGCCGCCGGGGCGTACGCGGAACTGGTGGACCGGGGCGCGACGGCGCTGAGCCCGCCGCGCACCTTCACCGGCGCGGACGCCGAGGTGGTGGTGGCCGAGGTCGGCGGCTTCGGCGACGTGGTGCACCGCCTCGTCGAGCGGCGCGGCGACCCGCATGTGTTCCTGCCCGGCGCGATCGAGCCGGTGTCCGTGCCGGACGGGGAGGACACGCTGCTCGCCGAGGTGGACCACCTGGCGATCTGCGTGCCGCCGGGGCAGCTCGGCGAGACCGTCGCGCACTACGAGAAGGTGTTCGGCTTCGCCGACATCTTCACCGAGCACATCGAGGTCGCCGGTCAGGCGATGAACTCCAAGGTGGTGCAGAGCCCGTCCGGGACCGTCACGTTCGTGCTGCTGGAGCCGGACACCGGCGCCCGGCCGGGGCAGATCGAGGACTTCCTGCGCTGGCACGCCGGCGCCGGGGTACAGCACCTGGGTCTGCGTACCGACGACATCGTCACCGCCGTCGGCGCGCTCGCCGGGCGCGGGGTGCGGTTCGCCAGCACGCCCGGCGCCTACTACGACGGGCTGGAGCAGCGGGTCGGCCGGCTGGACGCGCCGGTGGACCGGCTGCGCGAGCTGAGCATCCTGGTCGACTCCGACCACGACGGGCAGCTGCTGCAGATCTTCACGGAGTCGATGCACGTGCGCCGCACGCTCTTCCTCGAACTCATCGAGCGGCGCGGGGCGCGCACCTTCGGCAGCGGCAACATCAAGGCGCTCTACGAAGCGAAGGAACGCGAGCTGGCCGCGGCGGGGGCGACCCCCGGCGTCGCGGCCGGAGGGGTAGGGGCATGACCACCATCGATCCCGGGCTGACCGCCGAGGAGGAGGCGCTGCTTCCCTCCGACGAGGACGTCCGGCACTACGCCGAGCACGGCTGGTACCTGTCGAAGAAGCTGCTCACCGACGACGAGGTGGACGAACTCGTCGCCGCCACCGACGGCTACTACGCCGGGGAACGCGACCGCCGCCTGCCGGTACGCCCGCCGAAGCTGGCCTATTGGGAGCCCTCCAAGGGTGACGTGCAGCGGCACAACGACTACGTCCACCACGAGCACGACGGCATCGCCCGCATCCTGCGCAAGCCGCTGATCGGTGCGGTCGCCGCCCGGCTGGCCCGCGCCGCCGAGATCCGGATCTTCCAGTCCACGCTGATCTGGAAGCCGCCGATCGCCGGTGAGCCGTCGAACATCGTGCCCTGGCACTTCGACAAGCACTACTGGGCGTCCTCGTCGTCGGAGAACATGCTCACCGCGTTCATCCCGTTCCACGACTGCGGCGAGGAGATGGGCACGATCACCATGGTCGACGGCTCCCACCGCTGGCGGGAGATCGGCGCCGACGACACGGTGGTGCGGCACTTCGCCGACCGGGACCGCGACCAGCTCGAGGTGATGCTCGCCGAGAACGCGGCGTACAACGGCGCGCAGATCCGCAAGATCCCCATGGTGATCCCCAAGGGACACATGAGTTTCCACCACTGCCGCACCTACCACGGCAGCGGTGCGAACGTCAGCGGGCGGCCCCGCCGGGCCATCTCGCTGCACCTGCAGGACGGCGACAACGCTTGGCGGGAGTATCCGCTCTCCGACGGCACGCTCGCCGCGTACAACCACGACGTGCTGGTCCGCCGCACCCACGAGGGCCGGCCGGACTACGCGGACCCCGATTACTGCCCGGTCATCTGGCGCGACCGCGCCCAGCAGGGAGGCTGACAATGTCACGGTACGACTGGGGTAAGACGCACCCGGGCATCGAGCGGCTGGAGCGGGCGGTGACCGAGCGCCGCGACGTGGTGGTCAAGCACCCCCTCTACGCCAACCTCGACACCCACGACGCGCTCGTCACGTTCATGGAGCACCACGTCTTCGCCGTCTGGGACTTCATGTCGCTGCTGAAGTCGCTGCAGCGGCAGCTCACCTGCGTCACGGTGCCGTGGATCCCGACCGGCCCGACCGGCAGCCGCCGCCTGATCAACGACATCGTCATGGTCGAGGAGAGCGACGAACTCGGCGACGGCTACATCAGCCACTTCGAGCTGTACGTGCAGGGCATGACCGAGGCCGGCGCCGACACCACGGCCGTCAACAAGCTCGTCGACCTGCTCCGCGACGGCACCTCGGTCACCGAGGCGCTCGGCGGCGCCGGCGTCCCCGCGGCGTCCGCCGCGTTCGCCGGCACCACCTGGCGGATCATCGAGACCACCCCGGTGCACTGCCAGGCCGCGGCGTTCGCGTTCGGCCGCGAGGACCTCATCCCGGAGATGTTCACCCAGGTCGTCGCCGTCAACGAACGCAGCAACCGGCTGAACAAGTTCGTCGACTACCTGGAGCGGCACATCGAGGTCGACGGCGAGCAGCACACCCCGATGGCCATGCAGATGCTGGCCGACCTGTGCGGCGACGACGACACCAAGTGGCAGGAGTGCGCCGACACGGTGAACGCCGCGCTGGCCGCCCGCGCCCGCCTCTGGGACGACATCCTCGCCGCCGTCAAGGAGGGCCGTCCGGCGTGACCGGCTCCGACCCGCTCCGGCTCTACCGGACGGTCCGGCTGATCCGCCGCTTCGAGGAACGCGCGATCGAGCTGGTCCGCGCCGGGGAGATCGTCGGCGGCATCCACCCGTACCTCGGTCAGGAGGGGATCGCCGCCGGCGTCTGCGCGGCGCTGTCCGCCGATGACCTGGTCACCGGCACCCACCGCGGGCACGGGCACGTGCTCGCGAAGGGCGCCGACCCGGCCCGGATGCTGGCCGAACTGTGCGGCCGGGTCACCGGGCTCAACCGGGGCCGGGGCGGGTCGATGCACGCCGCCGACTTCGGCGTCGGCGTCCTCGGCGCCAACGCCATCGTCGGAGCCGCCGGCGCGATCCTCACCGGAGCGGTGTGGGAACGCCGGCGGCGCGGCGCCGACATCGTCGGCGCCACCTTCTTCGGCGACGGCGCGGTGAACGAGGGCATGCTGCTGGAGGCGTTCAACCTGGCCGCGCTCTGGCGGATACCGGTGCTGTTCGTCTGCGAGAACAACGGCTACGCCACCACCATGCCGGTCGACGGCGCGGTCGCCGGCACCATCGCCGGGCGGGCCGCCGCGTTCGGCATGCCGGCGGCCGTCGTCGACGGGCAGGACCCCGAGGCGGTACGCGAGGTCACCGCCGCCGCCGTCGCGCGGATGCGTGCCGGCGGCGGCCCCGAGCTGGTCGAGGCCCGCACCTACCGCTTCGACGCCCACCACACCTTCGAACATCAGGTACGCCTCGACTACCGGCCGCCGGAGGAGGTGGCCGAGGGCCGGTCCCGCGATCCGGTGGACATCGCCGGAGCGCGACTCGACCCGGCGGTACGGGCCGAGGTGGACGCCGCCGTCGAGGCGGAACTGGACGCCGCCGTCGACTTCGCGCTCGCCGGGCCGCACCCCGACCCGGCGACCGCCCTGGACCACCTGTACGCCAGCGGGCTCACCGCCCGGACCGGAGGTGGCTGAATGCCCCGGCTCTCCTACCGCAGGGCGCTCACCCGGGCGCTCGCCGACGAGATGGCCCGCGACGAGTCCGTAGTGGTGCTCGGCGAGGACATCCGGGTGGCCGCCGCGAACGTCACCACCGGCCTGCTGAAGAAGTTCGGCCCGGAACGGGTCCGCGACACGCCCCTGTCCGAGCAGGCGTTCACCAGCTTCGCCACCGGCGCGGCGCTGGCCGGGGCCCGCCCGGTGGTGGAGTTCCAGATCCCGTCGCTGCTGTTCCTGGTCTTCGAGCAGATCGTCAACCACGCGCACAAGTTCCCGCTGATGACCGGTGGCCAGTGCGCGGTGCCGGTGACCTACGTGGTGCCCGGCTCCGGCTCCCGCACCGGCTGGGCCGGGCAGCACTCCGACCACCCGTACGCGTTGTTCGCCCACGTCGGGGTGACCACAGTCGTACCGGCCACCCCGGCCGACGCGTACGGGCTGCTGGTCTCCGCGATCCGCTGCGACGACCCGGTGGTGGTCTTCGCCCCGGCCGGCGCCCTCGACCTGCGCGACGACGTGACCGACCCGGCGCCGGTGCCGCTGGGCCGCGGGATCGTCCGCCGCGCCGGCACCGACGTGACTGTGGTGGCGGTCGGGCACCTGGTGCACGACGCGCTCGCCGTCGCCGAGGAACTCGCCGGCCAGGCATCGGTGGAGGTCTTCGACCCCCGCACGCTCTACCCGTTCGACTGGGACGGCCTCGTCGAGTCGGTGAGCCGCACCGGGCGGCTCGTCGTCGTCGACGACGGCAACCGCTCCTGCGGCATCGCCGGGGAGATCATCGCCACGGTGGTCGAGCGGGTCCGGCTGGCCGCGCCGCCCCGCCGCGTGACCCGGCCCGACGGCGCGGTGCTGCCCTTCGCACCCGCCCTCGACCGGGCCGTGCAACCCGGCCGCGACCAGCTCACCGCCGCCATCCAACTGACCCTCAAGGACGGATGAACGATGGACCCGAACTACACGTGGCCGCCGCTCGGCCAGGCGTGGACCGACCTGCCCGAGTCCACCCGTACCGCGATGGTGACCACCGGCGCCGCGGCCTGGGAGAAGATCTTCCACGGCCGGGCCACCTACAACAAGCAGTGGCGGCTGGCCCGCCCGCCCGTGTTCACCGCCGACGCGTTCCGCGAGCTGAACGAGGTCTGCGACCGCATCGCCCAGCTCATCCTCGAGGCCTGCCGGCGCCGCGCCCGCACCGCCGGTGAGCTGCGCCTGCTGCTCGACGTGCCGGACGGCGAGACCCGGCTGCTCGACCCGGACGAGGAACTGCACGAAGGGCTGCTCGCCGCGTACCGGCCGGACGTGCTGTTCTCCGGTGGCGTGCCGTGCATCGTCGAGTACAACATCGACAGCAGCCTCGGCGGCGGCTTCGACGCCGACACCGTGATCCAGCGGTACGCCGAGCTGTACCGTACCCATGACCTGCTCGACGGCGCGCGACCCGCACCGTCCCTGCTGGACCAGCGGTTCGTGGCCATCCGGGACACACTCGGCCTGCCCGACGGCGCCCGGGTGGCGCTGCTGATGGACTTCGACGCCGACTACCCGGGACTTGACGACCCGGAGACGTTCATCCGCATCCTGTCCCCGCTGATCGACCAGGCCCGCCCGTTCGGCATCGACCTGGTCATCGCCCCGGTCGCCACCGCCACCCTGGACGCGCAGAGCCGGCTGGTCGTCGGCGGCGCCCCGGTGGACGCACTGTTCCGGTTGTTCGTGCCCAACCGGGTCACCCCGAGCGCCGGGCTGGACGCGGTGGCCGGCGCGCTCGCCGCGGGCACGCTGCCGATGTTCGTCAGCAGCGCAGCCTGGCTGCTCAGCAACAAGCTGAACTACGCCTGGCTCTGGGACGACCTGGACCTGCTGCCGGAGGACGACCGGACGCTGATCCGCCGGTACGTGCCGCACACCGTGGCGCTCACCGCCGACCAGCTCGACCGGGCGCTCGCCGAACAGGCCGACCTGGTCGCCAAGCCGGCCGGTGGCTCGGCCGGACACGGCGTGCTCATCGGCCGGGAGATGACACCTGTGGCGTGGGCGGACGGGGTACGCGCGGCCGTCGCCGAGGGCGGCAACATCCTGCAGCGCTACCACGAGGCGGACCGGGTGGCGATGGACTTCGTGCAGATCGAGACCGGTGAGACGGTCACCGCCGACGTCCCGTACAGCCTCGCCCCGTACCTGTTCGACCGCACCGGATCCGGCGCGCTCGCGCGGGTCGGCTACCCGGGTTGCGACGAGGTCCTCAACCTGGCGAGAGGCGTCCTCCTGACCGGCATCCTCCTAACCGACTGACCCGCCCCGTCCCCTCCGCCCACCCACCCCAGCGCGTTGATCAAGGAGTTTGTGTCCTCACCAAGGCGTATTCCCGACACAAACTCCTTGATCACCGATCAGATCCGACCCGCAGGTCGGCCCGCCGGCCCCCCTCGCAGCGTCGATCATGAAGTTGGCGGGGACAAAAGGGACGCCCACTGCCGCCAACTTCATGATCGTCGGGTTGGGTCGGGCAGGGTGCTCGGGCGGGCCCGCTAGGGGAGGGGTCAGGGGTGGGGGAGGTGGGTGGCGAGGACCTTCAGGGTTTCGGCGGTGGCTATGGCGTCGCTGCGGGCACTTCCGTGCCGGCCGTCGCTGCTGTACAGCGACGCATCGGCCACCAGCGGATGGTCGGTCAGGTGGACGTGCAGCGTGCCCAGGCGCTCGGCCACGCCCCGGGTGTGCCGCGACAGCCGGCGCATCCGCTCGCCGAGCGCCGCGCGCAGCGTCTCCGGCACCGCAGGGCTGTGCGACACGTCGAACATGCCCACAGTGATGACGTCCGCCCCCGCCTCCCGCAACGCGGTGATCATGGCGGTCAGCTCGGCGTCGACCGCGTCCGGGTCGTAGGCGGACCGGAACGCGTCGTTGCCGCCGCACACCACCAGGGCCAGGTCCGGCTCGAAGGCCAGCGCGTCGGCGAGCTGGGTGGCCCGGACCTCGTGCGCGCGCAGCCCGCGCCGGCCCAGGTTCAGGTAGGCCAGCTTTGGCCGGATCGCGCGTAGCTCGGCCGCGATCCGGTCGGCCCACTGGAGGTCGGGGTAGCCGTCGGCCGGCTCGCACAGTCCTTCCGCGACGCTGTCGCCCAGCACCACGAACCGGCGCCAGGGGTGCCCGCGCAGCAACTCGGTGGCCTCCCCGGGACGCAGGCACCACGGGTCGGTCGCCTCGGTCAACGTCGATGGCATGACCGGCAGGCTAGCCGAGCGTCCCACGCGGGGAAAGAGGCTCAGGGCAGCAGGGCCAGCAGCTCCCCGGGCCGGGACAGGCTGAGGTCGGCCGGCTCGTCGGGGTCGTACTGGTGGCCCCACGCGGCGGCCACCGCTACCGCGCCGCTGTGCCGGGCGGCGCGTACGTCCAGTGGTGAGTCACCCACGTACGCGGCGCGGCCGGGCGGCACGCCGAGGTGCCGGCAGGCCGCCTCCACCCCGTCGGGCGCCGGTTTCGGGCGGTCGACCTGGTCGCCGCCGAGGACGACCTGGAAGTGGCCGAGCAGGCCCGCCCGGTCGAGCAGGATCTCGGCGGCCCGGTGGCTCGCGCCGGTGAACACGCCCACCGGCACCCGGGCGGCGATCTCGGCCAGCGCGTCCGCGACGCCGGGGTAGACGCGTACCCGCCCGGCGAGCGCATCCAGCTCGGCGTGGTAGCGCTCCAGGTCGTCGCCGGAGGCCGGCCGTCGCAGCAGGTGCGTCAGCAGGTCGATGGGGGAGCCGATCGAGTAGCCGGCGATGACCTCGGCGTCGGTGTACGACGGGCCGCCGCCGGCCCGCACCGCCGCCCGGTACGCCGCCGGCACGACCGCGTGCGACTCGACGAGCGTGCCGTCCATGTCGAAGACGATCGCCTCCACCGGGCCGGTCACGCGGTCTCCGCCCGGTGCGCGGTGGCGAGCCGCTTCGGGGCGCGCGCGTGCCACGCCTCGGTGACCAGTTCGGTCAGCTCGTCCACGTCGATGCGGTCGAGCCGGACCAGCACCGCCGGATAGCCGTCGAAGTGCGGGGTGGTGAAGTAGACCGCCGGGTCGTCGGCGATCAGCGCCTCCTTGGCGCCCAGGTCGGGCACCCGCGCGCCGAGGATCGGGCCGTCCGGCGCGGCGTCGCCGAGCGACTCTAGTTCGCCGCGCCGCAGCGGCCGTTCCCAGACGAACGACTTGTCGCGGACGCGCCAGGCGGGCGCCTGGTCGTACGTGGGTCGTTCGGTGGTCTCCGGCAGTGCCAGCGCGATGCGCCGCACGTCGTCCCAGGTCGCCATGGCCCCGACCCTACCGCCGCCCCCCGACACCGCGGCCCGGACCGGCAGGCTCAGACCGGACCCGCAGGCTCAGAGCGAACCCGCAGGCTCGGGACCGGGCCGGCGGGCTCAGACCGGGGTGGGCGTGGCCGGTTCCGCGGCCGGGCGCCGGGACGCCCGGTTCAGCAGCAGCGGTCCGACGGTCAGCACCAGGCAGACCACAGACATCACCAGCAGCGCCGGGGTCAGGTCGAGCAGCGCCACCGACCAGCCGCCGAGCAGCGCGCCGACGGGCAGGCCGAGGAACGCCACCGATCCGGAGATGCCCAGCACCCGGGTCTGCAGCTCGCCCGGCACCCGCTGGTAGAGGGCGGCGCCGAGCAGCGGGTTGACCGCCGCGATGCCGATGCCGGACAGGAACGTCACCACGAGCACCACGACCAGGTCGTCGCTGAGCGCCAGCGCGAGCAGCCGGGGTGCGCCGCTGAGCGTCAGCCCGAGCGCGAACGTCGTCCCGGCCGGCAGCCGGGTGCCGAACATCGTGAACAGCAGGTTGCCCAGCAGCGCGCCGGCCGAGAAGACGCCCAGCAGCAGACCGAACCCGGCCGGGTCGCCGAGCACCTGGTTGACCCAGAGCGGGATCCAGACCGCGACGCTGGCGTTGGCGAACATGTTCGACACCGAGACCACGATCAGCATGATCATCAGCGTCCGGTCGGTGCGCAGGTACGCGAAGCCGCCGCGCAGCGCCCGCAGGTACGGCTCCCGGGGCGCCGGTTGCGCCGGTGCGGGTGGCCGGACCAGCACGCCGATCAGCAGCGCGCAGACCGCGAACGTGGCCGCGTCGATCCAGATGGCGCGGGTCAGCCCGACCCAGTCGATGAGCAGTCCGCCGAGTACCGCGCCGAACAGCGTCATGCCCCGGGCCAGGCCGTCGTAGGCGCTGGTGAGCCGGATCAGCGGCACCCCGGCCCGCTCGGCCGCCGGTTTGAACAGCACGTGCTTGACCCGGTCGCCGATGCCGCGCAGCCCGCCGGCGATCGCCACCAGCACCAGCAGCGTGCCGAAGCCGAGCCAGGGCGCCAGCGCCACCACGGCCATCGCGACCGCGCTCGCCGCGTCCACGAACACCGAGGTACGGCGTACCCCGAACCGGTCCGCCCACGGCGTCGCGAGCGCGCTGGAGAGCATGTACGGAAGCGTCTCCGCCGCCGCGACGAGTCCCATCTTGGTGGGACTGCCGGTGGTCTCCAGCACCAGCCAGGGGATGGCGACCACCGAGATCCGCGTGCCGAGGTTGGACAGCAGGTCGGCGCCGACCAGGGTGTACAACTCCCGGCGCGGGTTCACGCCGGACTGCCGATCGGGTCGGCGCCGGCCGGGTGGGCCGCCGCGTACCGGGCCCGCAGGGCGCGCTTGTCCACCTTCGCGGACCGGTTCAGCGGCAGCGCGTCGACGAACTCGACGGCGCCGGGCGCCCACGTCTCGCTCAGTTCCCGGACCACGAGCGCGATCAGCTCCTCGCCGGTCACCGACGCGTCCGGGGCGGGCACCACGTACGCGTGCGGCAGCTCCCCGGCCACCGGGTCCGGTACACCGATGACAGCGGCGGCGCGTACCTCGGGGTGGCCGGCGAGCACGTCCTCGATCGGGCGGGAGTAGATCGGCCAGCTGCGCTGCCGGGTGAGGATGCGGTCCTGTAACCGGTCGACCAGGTAGAGGTAGCCGTCGGCGTCGAGGTGCCCGATGTCGCGGGTGCGCACCCAGTCGTCGACGAGCGTCTCGGCGGTCAGCTCCGGCCGGCCGTGGTAACCGGCGAAGCTCAGCTTGGTGCGCACCCACACCTCGCCGTCGGAACCGGCGGGCAGCACCCGCCCGTCCGCGTCGCGGATCTCCACCGTCACGTCGCCGTACGGGCGGCCGCAGGAGCGCAGCCGCTCCGGGTGCTCGGGGTCCTCGGTGAGCCCCGGCAGCGCGCAGATGACCACCGCCTCGCTGAGCCCGTACACGATGCGCAGGCACGGACCGAAGCGGGCGATGGCCTGGCGCAGCCGGGCCGGCGCGGCGGGCCCGGCGCCCACGTTGAACATGAACATGGCGGAGAAGTCGGCGCCCGGCAGGTCGGGGTGGTCGAGCACCTCGTAGAGCATCGGCGGGGTGACGAACGTGGAGGTGAGCCGCTCGGCGTCCACGGTGGCGATGAACGCGGCCGGGTCCCACTGCTCACGCAGGAACAGCACGCCGCCGGTGAACAGGTTGAACAACGTGGTGATCTGGCCGCTCGCGAGCCACATCGGGGAGTGCGACAGGTGCCGCAGCAGCGGGAACCCGGCGCCCCGGAAGTCGGCGGCCAGGGCGAGCACCTGCCGGTAGAAGCTCTCCCGGTGGTGCACCAGCTTCGGCGTGCCGGTGGTGCCGCTGGTCTGCAGGAACGACTCCGGCGCGGGTACCCCGGCGGGCGGTTCCGCGACCGGCCCGGCGGCCCGGGCGGTCAGGTCCGGTCCGGCGCCGCCGGGACCGAGGCAGAGCACCGGTACGCCGGACAGGCCCGCCGCGATCTCCACCGCCTGCGCGTCCCGCGGGTCGTGGACGAACGCCTCCGGCGTGGACAGCGCGACGAACTCGTCGACCTCCCGCCGCGAGGTCACCGGGGCGACCCACATGCTCCGGCAGCCGAGCAGGTGCAGGGCCAGTTGCAGCAGCGGCCCCTCGACCGTGTTGCCGAGCATCACCAGCACCGCGGCGCCGGGGCGTACCCCGTGGTGGTGCAAAGCGGCGGCCAGGCCGCGCACCTGCGCGGCGACCTGGGGGTAGGTGAGGCGGCGTCCGCCGCCGACGAGCGCCTCCCGGTCGCCGAACCCGGCGAACAGCTCCAGCGCCTCGTGCACATAGTTCGGCCGGTCGGTCATCGGGCAGCCCCCATCATGGTCCGCGAGCGGCGTCCGGCCAGGTCAGGGCCGGGACAGGACGGCAGGTGCCAGGGTCGGCGACCGCACCGCCGCCAGCCCCGAGCCTAGGCAGCCGCGGTCCACGGCGGACAGAGCCGATCGTCGCTGCGTCCCGTCCCGCGGGCATTTGATCATGTCGATCAGGTTGATTGACGCTCGTCACAGCCGGAAGCTAGTTTCCGGTCCATCGCCCGGGCCGGTGCCGCCGACCGCGTCACGCCCGGGGCTGCCGACCATGGAGGATCGATGCCGACCCCGAAGAGATGGCACGTCATAGCTTCCGCCGTCACGCTGCTGATCGCCGCCACCCCGGCGGTCACGGCGAGCGCCGGCCCGACCGGGAACGACCGCGCCGGGCACGGGCGCGCCGAGTGGGCCGGAACCTGGGCCGCCGCGGTGACCCGCGGGAACACGGTGGGCCTGACCAACACCGGCCTGAACAACCAGAGCATCCGGATGACAGTGCAGACCTCGGTGGGCGGCCCGCGCCTGCGGGTGCGGCTGACCAACCTGTACGGCGAGCAGGCCGTCCAGGTCGGCCGCGCCACGATCGCCCGGCCGAACACCGCCACCCCCGACGACCTGTCCGACATCGTCGGGTCGAGCGTCCGCCAGCTGACGTTCTCCGGCGCCGGATCGGCGACCATCAACAAGGGCGCCGAACTGCTCAGCGACCCGGTGGCCTTCCCGGTGGCCGAGCAGGAGGACCTGGTCGTCACCCTGTACTTCCCGGTGCTCACCGGGCCGGTCACCTTCCACGGCCAGTCCCGGGTCACCAACTTCATCGGCGCCACCGACCTCACCTCGGCCGCCGAGGGCACCGGCTTCACCATCCGGCCCAACTGCTGCTGGATGTTCCTGTCCGGCATCGACGTGGAACGCAAGGCCACGCCCGGCTCGGTGGTGGTGCTGGGTGACTCCATCAGCGACGGCAACGGCAGCACCGTCAACGCCGATCAGCGCTGGTCCGACCTGCTGGCCAAGCGGCTGATCGACGCTCGCCCGGAGCCGCGTACGCCGGGTGTGCTCAACCTCAGCCTGGCCGGCAACCGGCTCAACCACGAGGGCCCCGAGCCCGGCGCGGACAACTTCCCCGGCTACTACGAGCTGGGCCCGAACGCGCTGGCCCGGCTCAACGAGGACGTGTTCCCGCAGACCGGGGTGCGGACCGTCATCACCCACCTGGGCATCAACGACATCTGGATGAACGGCGACAGCCCCGAGGCGATCATCGCCGCGCTGCGCCAGCTCAACCGGCAGGTCCAGGCGCGCGGCCTGACCAGCATCGCCGGCACGCTCATGCCGTACGAGGGCAACGGCGGGCCGGGCGTGTGGACCCCGGAGAAGGACGCCACCCGCCAGGCGGTGAACACCTGGCTGCGTGGGCCCGGCCGGGCCGAGTTCGACGGCATCGTCGACTTCGACGCGGTGATGCGGGATCCGGCCCAGCCGAGCCGGCTGCTGCCGGCGTACGACTCGGGTGACCACATCCACCCGAACGACACGGGCGCCGCGGTCATGGCGAACGCCGTACCACTGAAGCTGCTCGGACTGTGACACCGGGCGGGGGCGGCGGTCGACACGACGCCGCCCCCGCCACCGTTTTCCTGGGGAGGAACAGACAGTGGACGTCAGCGAGATCCTGACCGGCCTCTACAGCGAACAGGGCCGGCAGAACCCCTATCCCTTCTACGCGGCCCTGCACGAGCACGGGCCGATAAACGCCGTACCGGCCCGGGCCGAGCACAGCACCGTGAGCGCGGTCGCCGGCGGATACGACGTGGTGGACCAGATCCTGCGCGATCCCGGCTGGTACAAGGGCTTCCCGCCCGGCTGGGAGGAGCAGGAGATCCTGCGCACGTTCCTCACCTCGATGATGTTCGTCAACCCGCCGGACCACACCCGGATGCGCGCGGTGTTCGCCAAGACGTTCACCCCGCGCCGCCTCGGCGCGCTGGAACCGGTGATCGAGCGGATCGTCGCCGAACGCCTGGACCACCTGGCCGAGGCGGGCGCGGACGGGCACGAGGTTGACTTCGTGGCCGACTTCGCGTACCCGGTCCCGGCGCTGGTGATGGCCGAGTTCATCGGCCTGCCCGCGGCCGACCTGACCTGGTACCGGCAGCGGGTCGACTGGATCGACGAGTACATGGACGTCTCCGGCAAGACGCCGGAGCGGCTGGCCCGGGCCAACCAGGCCGCCGAGGAGCTGCGCGTCTACTACCGGGACCTGATCGCCCACCGCCGCCGCACGCCCGGTCACGACCTGATCAGCGGGCTGGTCGAGGTGCTCGACGCGGGCGGCGTGGACCTCACCGAGGAGGAGTTGATCAGCAACCTGATCGTGCTGTTCAACGCCAGCTTCGTCACCACCGTCTACATGTTCAGCAACGGCCTGCCGCTGCTGCTGGACCACCCGGATGTCACCGCCGCGCTACCAGGCGACGACGAACTGGCACGCGGCTGCGTCGAGGAGGTGCTGCGGATGGAGAGCCCGGTGCACTTCCTGGCCCGATCCGCGCCCGCCGGCGCCGACCTCGGCGGCGTGCCGGTCAGCCGCGACGACAACGTGCTGCTGCTGATCGCCGCCGCCAACCGTGACCCGGCGAGGTTCCCCGACCCGGACCGCTTCGACCCGCGCCGCGCCGGCCCGCCGTCGCTGGCCTTCGGCGTCGGGCTGCACTTCTGCCTCGGCTCGGCGGTGTCCCGGCTGGAGGGCCGCTTGGCGCTGCCGCGCCTGTTCGCGCGCTTTCCCCGGCTCGCCGTCACCCAGCCCTACACGTACAGCGGGAGCCTGTTCCTGCGTGGAATCGACAAACTCTTCGTCACCACCGGGGAGGCCGGATGACACTCGATCCGCAGGTGGTCGCGTGGCGGGCCGCGCGCGCCGCCGCCGGCACCGCGCCGCTCTACACCCAGACCCTCGCGCAGGCCCGCGCCGCCGACCTCGCCGCGATCCGCGCCGGGTCCGGCGCGGTCGAGCCGGTCGCCGAGGTACGCGACACGACGGTGCCCGGCCCGGCCGGGCCGCTGCCGGTGCGGATCCACCGGCCGGACGGCGACGGTCCGCTGCCCACGCTCGTCTACTACTTCGGTGGCGGCTGGACGCTCGGCAGCGTCGACACGGCCGACGGGATCTGCCGGCGGCTGGTCAACCTGGCCGCCGTCCAGACCGTGACCGTCGGCTACCGGCTCGCCCCGGAGCATCCGTTCCCGGCGGCGGTGGAGGACTGCCACGCCGCGTTGCGGCACCTCGCCGCGCACGCCGCCGAGTTCCGCGTCGACGCCGACCGGCTGGCGGTGGGCGGGGACAGCGCGGGCGGGAACCTGGCCGCCGCGGTCACGCTGCTGGCCCGCGCCGACGGCGGTCCCCGGCTCGCCGCCCAGCTGCTCGTCTACCCGAACACCGACCAGCGGCCCGGGCACCGGCCGGGCGACGACGAGGACCCGATGCTGTTCAACAGGCACTCGGTCGGCTGGTACCGCGGCCACTACCTCACCGACCCCGGCGACGCCGCCCACCCGCTCGCGTCGCCGCTGCTCGCCGAGGACCTGTCCGGCCTGCCGCCGGCGTTCGTGGTCACCGCCGGGCACGATCCGCTGCGCGACGAGGGCCTGCGGTACGCCGAGCGGCTGCGCGAGTCCGGCGTGCCCACCGAGACGGACGACTACCCGGGCATGGTGCACGGGTTCTTCGCCATGCCCGGCGTGTTCGACGCCGGACGGCAGGCCCAGGAACGTGCCGCCGCCTTCCTGCGCCGCGCCTTCGGGCTCGACCCGGCGCACGCCCGGGCGGCGACGGGTGCCGACCATGGCTGACCCGGCGGACGGGTTCGTGCCGCCGGCCAGCCTGGCCGAGTTCGCCGCGCTCGCCCGGGCGGTCCTGCCGGCCGACGTGTGGGACTTCGTCGACGGCGGCAGCGGCACCGAGACCGCCCTGGCCGCGAACCGGGCCGCGCTGGACCGGGTGGCGGTGCTGCCCCGGATGCTGGCCGGGGTGGACGACCCGTCCACCGAGGCGGCGCTGCCCGGCGGCCGGGCCGCGTTGCCGGTGGCTGTCGCGCCGATGGCGTACCAGCGGCTGCTGCACCCCGACGGCGAGCCGGCGCTCGCGGCGGCGGCCCGGGCGGCGGGCGTGCCGTACGTGGCGAGCACGCTGTCCAGCACGCCGATCGAGGAGATCGCGGCGACCGGCGCGACGGTGTGGTTCCAGCTCTACTGGCTGCGCGACCGGGCGCTGGTGGCCGACCTGCTCGACCGGGCGGAGGCGGCCGGCTGCGCGGCGGTGATGGTGACTGTGGACGTGCCGGTGCTCGGGCGGCGCCTGCGCGACGCCCGCAACGGGTTCGCGCTGCCGCCGCACGTCACCGCCGCGAACCTGCCCGGCGGCCGGGACGACCTGGCGCACCAGGGCACCCCCGGCGTCTCGGCGGTGGCGGTGCACACCGGCGCGGTGTTCGCCCCGGCGCTGAGCTGGGCGGACCTGGAGTGGTTGCGGGAGCGTACCCGGGTGCCGTTGCTCGTCAAGGGCATCCTGGACCCGCGCGACGCGGTCCGCGCGGCGGACGCCGGCGTCGACGCCGTGGTGGTCTCCAACCACGGCGGACGGCAGCTCGACGCCGCCCCGGCCAGCGCGGCCGTGCTGCCCGAGGTGGTCGAGGCGGTCGACGAGCGGTGCGTGGTGCTGCTGGACAGCGGCGTCCGCGGCGGTGTCGACGTGCTGCGCGCGCTGGCGCTCGGCGCGGACGGCGTGCTGCTGGGCCGGCCGCTGCTCTGGGCGCTCGCGGCGGGCGGCCGGGCCGGCGCCGAGGCGGCACTGGCGCTGCTCGCGGCGGAACTGCGTGACGCCCTCATCCTCAGCGGCTGCCCCGACCCGGCCTCGGCCCGGCGGCTGCATACCCGGATCGGAGGCTGACGTGGAACCCGTCGACCTGGCCGTCTCGGCGCTGCACGGCAGCGTCGGCGACCCGGCGCTGAACTCGATGAACTTCCTCAACGAGGTGGCGCAGCACTACCCGGACGCGGTGTCGCTGGCGGCCGGGCGGCCGTACGAGGAGTTCTTCGACTCCGCGGTGCTGCACACGCACCTGGACCGCTTCCGCCGGTATCTGGCCGAGGACGTCGGGCTGGACCGGGCCGGCGTGGACCGGACCCTGTTGCAATACGGGCGCACCAAGGGCGTCGTGCACCACCTGATCGCCCGGCACCTCGCCGTGGACGAGGGGCTCACCGTCGACCCGGAGTCGATGGTGGTGACGGTCGGCTGCCAGGAGGCGATGTTCCTGGTGCTGCGCGCCCTGCGGACCGGCCCGGCCGACGTGCTGTTCGCTGTCGCGCCCACGTACGTCGGGCTCACCGGCGCGGCCCGCCTGGTCGACCTGCCGGTGCTCCCGGTGACCGGCGGGCCGGACGGCGTCGACCTGGCCGACCTGCGCGCCGGGGTGCGCCGGGCCCGCGCGGAGGGGCTGCGGCCCCGGGGCTGCTACGTGATGCCCGACTTCGCCAACCCGTCCGGCGTCAGCATGGACACCGCGCAGCGGCGGCGGCTGCTGGACCTGGCCGCCGAGGAGGACCTGCTGCTGATCGAGGACAACCCGTACGGCCTGTTCCCGGCCGACGGCACCGACCGGCGGCCCACGCTCAAGGCGCTTGACACCGCGCGCCGGGTGGTCTACCTCGGCTCGTTCGCCAAGACCGTCCTGCCCGGCGCCCGGGTCGGCTACGTGGTCGCCGATCAGCGGGTGGGGGAGGCGGACGGCACCGTGGTTCCGTTCGCCGACCACCTCGCGAAGATCAAGAGCATGGTCACGGTGAACACGTCGCCGATCAGCCAGGCGGTGATCGGCGGCGCGCTGCTGGCGCACGACTGCTCGCTGGTGGCCGCGAACACCAGGGAGCGGGCCGCGTACGCCCGTAACCTGCGCCACCTCGCCGACGGCCTGGCCCGGCGCTTCCCGGCCGGCGGGCCGGTCACCTGGACGGTGCCGGCGGGCGGGTTCTTCGTGGTGGTGAGCGTGCCGTTCGCTGTCGACGACGCGCTGCTGCACCGTTCGGCGCGCGAGTACGGCGTGCTCTGGACGCCGATGGCGCACTTCTACGACGCGGGCACACCGGTGAACGCGCTGCGGCTGTCGGTGAGCGCCGTCACACCGGAGTCGATCGATGTGGGCCTGGACCGGCTGGCCGCGCTGGTCACGGACGCCATGACCGGTGGTGCGATACCGGAGTGTCAGGGTTCCGGCACCGTGCGTGTTTCCTGACGCCGTTTCGTCTGTTGATAATGGACGAATGGTTGCCTGGGAGTACGCGTTGCTCGTTCGTCGGTATCAGGGTCAGGGTCGCAATTTCCACGTCTCGTTCGTGTGGTACGGCCCGGACGGGTCACGCACCGACGTGACCGCGTACGGCGACACCGCGATCGCGCACCTCAACCGGGTCGGCCGGGAGGGCTGGGAACTGGTCTCCGCCGCCGAGGACGTGAACAACGTGCAGGGCAGCACCGAGGTCCACCGCTACCACCTGAAGCGCCCGCTGCGCTGACCCGTTCACACCGGCGCCCCGGGAGACTCGTTCTCCCGGGGCGCCGCCGTCATATCAGGTCAGGTCAGGTCAGGTCCACGGCGGGGTAGAGCGGGAACGGCGTGAGCAGGTCGGCGGCCTGCTTGCCGACGGACTCGGCGACGGCCGGGTCCAGCACGTACTTCGCCTTCGACGGGGCGCCGTCCGGGCCGGTGCCGGGCGTGGTCTTGCTGAGCACGGTGTGGATCAGCTCGGCGGTGGCGTCCATCTCGGCTGCGCCGAGGCCGCGGGTGGTGAGCGCCGGGGTGCCGATGCGGATGCCGGAGGTGTACCACGCGCCGTTCGGGTCCTGCGGCACCGAGTTGCGGTTGGTGACGATGCCCGAGTCCAGCAGCGCCTGCTCGGCCTGCCGGCCGGTCAGGCCGTACCCGGACACGTCGATGAGCACCAGGTGGTTGTCGGTGCCGCCGGTGACAAGCGTCGCGCCCCGGCGCAGCAGCCCGTCGGCGAGCGCCTGCGCGTTGTCCACGATCCGCTGGGCGTAGTCGGCGAATTCGGGGCGGCGCGCCTCGGCCAGCGCGACCGCCTTGGCGGCCATCACGTGCGGCAGCGGCCCGCCGAGCACCATCGGGCAGCCCCGGTCGACCTGGTCGGCCAGCTCCGGCCCGCAGAGCACCATGCCGCCGCGCGGGCCGCGCAGCGACTTGTGCGTGGTGGTGGTGACGATGTGCGCGTGCGGCACCGGGTCGAAGTCGCCGGTGAACACCTTGCCGGCGACCAGCCCGGCGAAGTGGGCCATGTCGACCATGAAGGTGGCGCCGACCGAGTCGGCGATCTCCCGCATGATCCGGAAGTTGACCTTCCGCGGGTACGCGGAGTAACCGGCGACCAGGATCAGCGGCTTGAACTCGCGGGCCGCCTCGGCCACCCGGTCGTAGTCGATCAGGCCGGTGGCCGGGTCGGTGCCGTAGCTGCGCTGGTCGAACATCTTGCCGGAGATGTTCGGCCGGAAACCGTGGGTGAGGTGCCCGCCGGCGTCAAGCGACATGCCCAGCATCCGCTGGTTGCCCAGCTCACGGCGCAGCGCGAACCAGTCCGCCTCGGTCAGGTCGTTCACCTGCCGAGCCTGCGCCTTGCGCAGCGCGGGGGACTCGACCCGGTCGGCCAGGATCGCCCAGAACGCGACCAGGTTGGCGTCGATGCCCGAGTGCGGCTGCACGTACGCGTGGGACGCGCCGAACAGCTCCCGGGCGTGCTCGGCGGCGAGCGCCTCGACGGTGTCGACGTTCTGGCAGCCGGCGTAGAACCGGCGCCCGACCGTGCCCTCGGCGTACTTGTCGCTGAACCAGTTGCCCATCGCCAGCAGCGTCGCCGGGGACGCGTAGTTCTCGCTGGCGATGAGCTTGAGCGACTCGCGCTGGTCGGCCAGTTCCGCGGCGATGGCGTCGGCCACGCGCGGCTCGACGCCGCGGACGACCTCCAGCGCGCTGCGGAAGGCGGTGGACTCGGCGTTGCGCGACATGCGACCTCCAGGTGACGTGCGGAAGGCCCAGGCGCTCGGCATGCGTCCTCATGACGAGGCCGCTCCCCGATGGTGCTCCATCTCCACGCGCCAGTCACGGCCCGTGCCGATCCTACCGGCCCGGCCGGGACCTGCGAGGTTGGGCCGCCCGTCCCGGCGACTGAACCCCGCGACGCGAACGGGATCGCCCCGAGGGAGGGGCGGTCCCGCTCGCGTCGCGGTGCCGGTCTCAGGCGACCACGGCATCGAGGGACTTCTTCAGCGCCTTCGGGGCGGTCGGCGTCTTCGGCGCCTTGGGGCGCAGGTCGAGCATCCGCTGGCCGATCTCCTGGAGCTGGTTACGGCCGAGCGCCTCGCGGACCTTCGGGAACCACTCCTGCTCCTCCTCCTCGATGTGGTGCAGCACGTTCTCGATCAGCACCGTCGTCTTGGCGTTGTACCGCTCGTCGCCGGCGTCCATCGTGAACAGCTCGAAGCAGAGCACGTCCGCGACGTGGTGCTCCTCGTACGACTCCAGGACGTCGTCCTCGACGTCGGGCACCAGCTCGCGGACCTCCGGGTACATCACCTCGTTCTCGAGGTAGGTGTGCACCGTGAGGGCTTCGAGGATCTGCCCGACGATCTTCCCGCGCTTGCTCGCCGGTCCCTCCTCGGCCTCCTGGAAGGCCTTGAACAGGCGGCGGATCTCCTTGTGGTCCTCCTTGAGCAGGACGATCGCATCGGTGGACACCGGTTACCTCCTAGGTCGGCTGACGGTGCCCCCCTACCCGGCGCCCCACCAGGACAAACAGACCGGGCCCGGCGTGATCGCCGGGCCCGGTCCACGCGGATACCGGTTACTTCACCGCGTTGTACGCGTCCACGACGCCGGCGCCGTAGAACCCGTTGCGGTTCCCGCCGGAGCAGGTCGCGTCGTACGCGTTCGGGCCCGCCGGGATCAGCGGAACCGGGTTGTAGACGCCCGACGGGCAGGACTTCGCGACCGCCGTGCGCTCCAGGAACGAGGCCAGCTGGCCCGGGGTCATGCCCGGGTGCGCGGACAGCGCCAGCGCCGCGACGCCGGTGGCGTGCGGGCTGGACATCGAGGTGCCCTGCTTGTAGCCCCACCCGTTGGTGCGGGTGGCGGTGTTGAAGGTGGTGGACAGGATGCCGTCGGCGGACGTCGAGCGGGCGCCCTGGGTCCGGAACCGGGTGTCGCCGCCCGGCGCGGTCACGTCGATCACGCCCTGGCCGTACGAGGAGTAGTAGCTCTTCTCCCCGGTCGGGCCGACGGCCGCGACGGTCACCACGCCCGGCGCCTCGGCCGGCAGGTCGAGGCAGGCGTTGGTGAGGTTCTCGCGCTCCTCCGGGGTGCCGTTGTTCGGGCTGCCGGTGTCGGTGATCTTGTGGGCCAGGTCGTAGTTCGAGTTACCTGCCGACGCGACGTGCAGCACGCCCTGGGACTGCGAGTAGCGCAGGGCCCGCTGCACGGCCTTCCACACCGGGCGCTGACGCGCGTCGTTGCGGCAGTTCAGCTCCCACGGGTCGATGTAGTAGCTGTTGTTGGTCAGCTGCATGCCGTGCTCGGCGGCCCACATGAACCCGCAGACGGCCGCCTCCGGGAAGATGTAGCCGTCGTCGTTAACCACCTTGACGGCGGCGACCTTCACGCCCGGCGCGACACCGGTGACACCGACGCCGTTGACGGCGGCGGCGATGGTGCCGGCCACGTGGGTGCCGTGGTCGCTGGTGGTGGGGTTCCACGCGGTCTCGGCGGTGTTCGGTACGCCGCCCACACAGGAGGCGCTCTTGTCCTTGGCGATCTGGGTCGCCAGGTCCGGGTGGCTGCTGGAGATGCCGCTGTCCAGCACACCCACCACGACCGACGGGCTGCCGCCGGTCACGGCGTGCGCCTGCGGGACGCGGATCTGGGGCATGTCCCACTGCAGGTTGTAGAGCGGCTCGGCGGTCGGGTCGCCGGTGGCCGCGGCGACGGCGGCGGCCGGCACCTCGACCGTCTCGCCCTCGTCCAGGGCGGTGCCCAGGCCGGCGGTGGAGGCGACCGACTCGACGCCGGCGCCCGCCACCCGGGTGGCGAAGTCCGGGGCGGACGAGCGCACGACGAGCACACCGATCTTGTCGTACGCGGCCACCACGGTGCCGTCGGCGGCCGCCACGCGGGCGGCGGCCTTGGCGGTGCTGTTGCCCTGCGGGGCGAGCACGATGTAAGAGGTTTCCGGTCCGACGGCCGCGGCCGGTGCCGTGGCGCCGACGAGGGCGAGCCCGGCGCCGAGCGTCACTGCCGACGCCGCGGCGAGTGTCTTGCGACGGAGGTTGTTCACACAGACTCCCAGGGGTTCGTGCGGGTGGACCGCACCCCTGAGCGGGCTGCGGTCCGGGCGGAGGCACGGCGAAGTACCGGCCTCGCCCGGACCAGCGCCACCGCCTCCCGGCGTGTTACACGTGCCGCAAGCCCGGTGAAGTGGATCGTCAGACGGTGGCGATCGTGTAGGGGATCTCGTCGAGCAGTTCCCGGGCGAGGAAGCCGATCCGCCCGTACCGGGGGACCAGCCGCTGCCCGCTCACCGCGTGCGCGAACGCCGCCCAGCAGGCCGCCTGCGCCGGGTCGGCGCCCCGGGAGAGCAGACCCGCGAGCAGCCCGGCCCGCACGTCGCCGCTGCCCGAGGTGCCCAGCCCGGCGTCCCCGCTCTCCTCCCGCCAGGCCCGGCCGTCCGGCGTCGCGATGTGCCCGTACAGCGAGACGACCGCGTCGTACCGGCCGGCCAGTTCCACCGCCTCGGCGTCCAGGTCGTCGCCCGGATCACGGCCCAGCAGGTGCCGCGCCTCGGTCAGGTTGGGAGTGAGCACCGCCTTGCGGCCGGACCCGGCCAGCAGCTCCGGCGCGTGGCTGAGCGCGCCGAGCGCGTACGCGTCGAGCACCAGCGCGGTCTCCCGGCCGGCCGCGTCCAGGACCAGGCGCAGCAGCTCCCCGGTGGCCTCGATGTCCGTCAGGCCGGGTCCGACCGCCACCACGTCGGCCTCCGTGACCAGGCCGCGGAGCAGGTCGCCCGGGTCGCCGCGGACCGCGCCGTCGCCGGTCTCCGGCAGGCCGATCACGAGCGCCTCGGGCACCTGGATGCTCAGCGACGCCGCAGTCGACTCGGCCGCGGCGAGCTGGAGCACTCCGGCGCCGGCCCGCAGCGCTGCCACCCCGGCCAGCAGCACCGCGCCGGGGGTGAACCGGGAGCCGCCGACCACCAGCACGGTGCCGCGCGCCTCCTTGCCGCCGGTGGGCACCGGCAGCGCCCAGTCCCGCAGCAGCGCGGGGGTGATCACGTCAGACCGGCTCGGCATTGACCTCGTCCTCCCTGGTGGGCTTCGCCCCCTGCCGGTGCAGGTGGGCGACGTCGTTGAACACCTCCGGCACGAGCCGGCCGGCGTCGTCGGCGTGCCAGGCGGTGACCGAGCAGTTGGCGATCACGTGCTCGCGGGTCAGCGCCATCAGCTCCGCCTCGGTGAGCCCCTCCACCAGGTAGCGCAGCAGGAAGACCAGCGCGTCGTGGCCGAACAGCAGCACCCGGCCCCCCTCGTGGTCGCGGCGCAGGTCGCCGAGCAGCGCCCGCAGCCGCAGCGCCACGTCGGTCCAGGACTCGCCGCCGGGCGGGCGGTAGTAGAACTTGCCGAGCCGGGTACGCCGCTGCGCCTCCTCCGGGTAGCGCCGGGTCACGCCGTGGCCGGTGAGCCCGTCGAGGACGCCCAGCTCCCGGTCGCGCAGCCGCTCGTCGACGCTCGCCGGGATCCCGGTGCCGCCGAGCGCCAGCTCGGCCGTGCGCACCGCCCGCAGGTACGGCGACACCACCGCCACGTCCGGCCGCCTCGGCTCCGGCAGCCCGGCCAGCCAGCGGGCGGTCGCCCGCGCCTGCTCCTCGCCGGTCGGCGACAGCGGCACGTCCGCGTCCCGGTGGGTGAGGTCGATCAGCTCGGCGCCGGACGTCTCGGCCGCCGTGGCCGCCACGTTCGCCGTGCTCTCGCCGTGCCGGACGATCCAGAGCGATCCCAACTCCGCCATGCGGCTCCCGGTACCCGGGCTCGACCGGGGATAACCGTGCCGGACCGGCCCGACGCGGGACTGCGCCGCAGTGCATCGACCCGGCACAATGTCCCACGACGCGGGACGGACGGCCCGGGTCCGAGGGAGGCGCACATGGCGACTGTGGTGCGGGGTCTGCGGGAGGCGCTGGTGCTCTTCCTGATCGCCGCCGTGGTGATCGCGGCGGCGGTCGGCATCTGGGTGGCGGTCGGCGGCGGCGACTTCACGCACCGGCTGGGCGTGGCGTTCATGATCGTCGGCGCCGTGATCGGGATGACCGGCGACCTCACGCTGAGCCGCATCGGCATGCTGCCGGCCCGTTCGACCTTCGGTCTGGCGCCCGAGCGGGAGGACGGCGGCGGCGGGCGGGTGCTCACCGGCGTCGGCATCTTCCTGTTCGTCTCGGTGCCGCTGATCGTCGTCGGTGCGCTGCTGATCACCTGAGCTCGTGACGGCCGTCGCCGGACCGGTCAGTCCTCCGGCGAGCCGGGACTCACGAGGCCCGTCTCGTAGGCGACCACCACCGCCTGGACCCGGTCGCGCAGGCGGAGCTTGGCGAGGATGCGGGCGACGTGGGTCTTCACCGTCGCCTCGGACAGGTGCAGCGCCTCCGCGAGTTCGGCGTTGCTCAGGCCGCCGGCCAGCAGGCGCAGGACCTCCGTCTCGCGACGGGTCAGCGTGGCCAGGTCGCGGTGCACCGCCGCCGTCTCCGGGTCGCGGCGGGCGAAGCGCCGCACCAGCCGGCGGGTGATGGCCGGTGCGAGCAGTGCGTCACCGTCCTGCACCATGCGTACGGCCGCGACCAGGTGTTCCGGCGTCACGTCCTTGAGCAGGAAGCCGCTCGCCCCGGCGGCGAGCGCGGCGTAGACGTACTGGTCCAGGTCGAACGTGGTGAGGATGATGATCCGGGGCGCCGCGACGGCCCCGGTGAGGATGCGGCGGGTGGCCTCGAGACCGTCGAGCTCGGGCATGCGCACGTCCATGAGGACCACGTCGGGCCTGGTGCGGCGGACCGCGTTTACCGCCTCCGTGCCCGTCGCCGCCTCGGCCACCACGTCCACCCCACCGGCCGTGAGGATCATGCGGAATCCGGTACGGACCAGTGCCTGGTCGTCGGCGACCACCACACGTACCGTCATGTCGCCTCCCATGGGATCAGCGCCTCGACGTGGTAGCCGGCGCCCGGCCGGGCGCCGGCGCGCAACGTCCCACCGTAGACGGCGAGGCGCTCCCGCAACCCGATCAGGCCGCGCCCGCCCGAGCCCACGGTGGCGGCCGGGACGCCGGGCTCGGTGTTGCCGACCTCGATCCGCAGGCTCTCCGGCGCGTACTCGACGACGACGGTGCCCGCGGCGCCGGGTGCGTGCCGGACCATGTCCGTCAACGCCTCCTGCACCACCCGGTAGGCGGCCAGCCCGACACCGGAGGTGACCGGCCGGCGCTCGCCGGAGATGGTCAGCCGTACCGGCACGCCGGCGTCACGCACGCGTTCGATCAGCTCGGGCAGGCCCTCGATCCCGGGCTGCGGGTCCTCCGGGCCGTCCGGTTCGGAATCCGCCAGCAGGCCCATGACGTGCCGCAGCTCGGTGAGCGCGGACCGGCCGGTCGACTCGACGGCGAGCAGCGCCTCCCGCGCCTGATCCGGAGCGGCGGCGAGCACCGTCCGGGCGGCGCCGGCCTGGATGACCATCACGCTGACGTGGTGCGTCACGACGTCGTGCAGTTCCCGGGCGATGCGGGCCCGTTCACCGGCGACCGCGTCGCGCAGCGCCTGCTCGTGGGCGCGGGCCTCGGCGGTGAGCCGCCGCCGGTCCTCACCTGCTCGTCGCCGCCACACGTGATGGCCGCCTGCGGCGGCCACCAGCGGGGCCAGCACGACGAACGGCAGGTTGGCCGCGGGCACCGTGACCGGCATCAGCTCCCGCAGGCCCAGGGCGAGCAGCGCCACCGCCGGGACCGATGCCAGCGCCGGCAGCCGGTACGGGCTGTGCGCCGCCGCGCCGTAGACGGCGACGAGGCAGGTCAGCACCACGCACGGGTACAGGGCCGGTTGCCGGTCCCCGTCGGTCACCAGCACCAGTGACGCGGCGCCCATGGTCGCCCAGAGCACCGCGAGCGGATACCGGCGGCGCAGCACCAGCGGCGCGCACATGACGAAGACCAGCAGCAGCGCCCCGAGCGTCGACCCGGGCTGTGCCGGCTGCGCCTCCGGCGGGACCGCCAACGGCGGCAGCGGCGGCGGCAACGGCGGGGGCGGGACGCCGACGTCGTCGGTGGCGGCCTGGAAGCACACCAGCCCGAGCACACCCGCCAGCGCCGCGTCGAGCAGCAGCGCCCGCCAGCCCGGCCTCGGCAGCGGCCCGGTCGCCACGATGCCTCTCACGCGTCCATTCTCGCCGCCGGCGCCGGCCGGGGCATCGGCCCCGGTGTGCAGTGCGACTACATCGCAGGGATGACCCCGGGCGAAGATCCACCTCCGGCGGTACGGCGATGCGTCGCCGGACCGATGCCCGGCCTCCGGATCCGCCCCTAACGTCACGGCGTCCAGTCGACGGCCTGACCGCAAGGGGCGACACATGACCGATCCGGTGATCGACGTACGCGGGGTGACCCGCCGCTACGGCGAGGGGCCGCCCGCGCTGCACGACGTGTCGCTGACCGTCCGGCCCGGCGAGTGCGTGGCGGTACTCGGCCCCTCCGGCAGCGGGAAGTCCACACTGCTCAACCTGCTCGCCGCGCTCGACCGGCCGGACGCCGGCACGGTGACCGTCGCGGGCACCCGGCTGGAGAAGCTCGGCGAGGCCGCGTCGGCCCGGTTCCGGCGCGCACACGTGGGCCTGGTCTTCCAGTTCTTCAACCTGCTCGACGACCTGACCGTGCTGGACAACGTCCTGCTGCCCGCCCAACTCGCCGGCGCGCCGGCCCGCGCGTCGCGTGAACACGCGGCCTCCCTGCTGGACTCGCTCGGCATCGCCCGGCACGCGCACGCGTACCCGGGACGTCTCTCCGGCGGTGAGCGCCAGCGCGTCGCCGTCGCCCGCGCCCTGGTCAACCGGCCCGCGCTCCTGCTGGCCGACGAGCCGACCGGCGCGCTGGACACCGCCTCCGGTGAGGACGTCCGGCGCCTGCTCGACGACCTGCACCGCAGCGGCCAGACGATCGTGCTCGTCACCCACGACCTGCGGCTGGCCGAGGCGTCCGCCGGCCGGACGATCCGCCTGCGCGACGGCCGGGTCGAGGTGCGACGGTGAGCGGGCTGCGCCGGGTCGTCCGGTCCGGCGTACGGCGCCGCCGCGTGCAGACAATCGTCGTCGGCCTGGTCACCGCGGCCGCCGTGACCGCCACGGTGCTCGGCGCCGGGCTGCTCGTCGCGTCGCAGGCACCCTTCGACGACGCGTTCGCCACCCAGCGGGGAGCGCACCTGACCGTGCGGGCGGACTCCGGTGCGGTGACGGAACCGCAGCTCGCCGCGTCGGCCTCGGCGCCGGGCGTGGTGGCCGCCGCCGGTCCGTACCGGGTGCTCGTGGTCGCCTTCACGGAGGGCGGCGGGATGCGGACGCCGCCGCTGACAGTCGTCGCCCGCACCGATCCCGGCGGTCCCGTCGACCGGATCGAGCTGGCCGGCGGGCGGTGGCCGGCCGGGCCGGACGAGATCGTGCTCAGCGGCGGCGCCGTCCGCCTGCCGCCCGGCTCCCGCCTGACCACGCCGGGCGGCGCCGAGTTCACGGTGGTCGGTACGGCCCGGTCGATCAGCGACACCGCCGGCGCCTGGGTGCTGCCGTCGGCCGTCGGCGTACTCGACGGGCCGGACACGGCGGACGGGTACCAGATGCTCTACCGGTTCGCGGACGCGCGCACGGCGACCGAGGTCGGCACCGGACGGGACGCCGTGGTCGCGGCGCTGCCCGCCGGCGCGGTCACCGGCGCCCGATCCTGGCTCGACGTGCGGCAGCAGGAAGTCGAGGACGCGGCCGTCTTCGTGCCGTTCCTCGTCGCGTTCGCGCTGCTCGGCATCGTGATGGCGCTGCTGGTGGTCGGCACCGTCGTCGCCGGGACGGTCGGCGCCGCCACCCGCCGGATCGGCATCCTCAAGGCGCTCGGCTGCACCCCCGCGGGCATCGTCCGCGCCTTCGTCGCGCAGACGCTGGTCCCGGCCGCCGTGGGTGCGGCCGCCGGAACGGTCACCGGGAACCTGATCGCGCTGCCCGTACTGGCCGAGACCGAGCAGGTCTACGGCTCGGCGAACACCACCATCGCCTGGTGGGTGACGGTCCTGGCCACCGGCGGGGTGCTGGCGGTGGTGACGCTGACCGCGTGGACGGCCGCGCTGAGGGCGGGCCGGCTGCGTACCGTGGACGCCATCGCGGTCGGACGGGCGTCCGGTCCGGCGCGGGGCCGGTGGGCGTCGCGCCTGGCGTCGCGGCTGCCGGTGGCCAGGCCGGTGGGCCTCGGCCTGGCCCGCCCGTTCGCCCGGCCGGCACGCACTGTCGCGATCCTGCTGGCGGTCGCGACGGGCGCGGCGGCCGTGACGTTCGCGACCGGGCTCGCCGCGTCGCTGCTGCGCATCCAGACCGCGCTCACCCAGGACGTCGCTGACGTCACTGTGAACGGCGACCCGGACGCCGGACCGGCCGCCGCTCCCACCGCCGATCCGGCCGCGGTGCTGGCGGCGATCGACGCCCAGCCGGGCACCCGCGCCAGGTACGGCCTCACGCAGGCACCGGGCGCCGTCGCGGGCGTCGCCGACCCGGTCTCCGTCACGACGATCACCGGCGACGCGGCGTGGGACGGCTTCGAGATGGTGTCCGGACGCTGGTTCACCGCACCCGGCGAGGCCGTCGTCGGCGGACCCCTGCTGACCGCGACCGGAACCCGGATCGGTGACACCGTGACGGTCCGGATCGAGGGCGAGCCGGTACGCCTGCGCATCGTCGGCGAGGTGTTCGAGTCCGCCATGGCGGTGTTCACCGGCACCGTCACGCCCACCGGCCGGAACCCGTCCGAGTACCGGATCGCGCTCGCCCCGGACACCGACGCCGGCGCCTACGCGCAGGCGCTGACCGGCGCGCTCGCCGGCCGGGGCCTCACCGCGCGGCCGGGCGGCGGGGAGACCGACCCGCTCCTGCTGGTCGTGGAAGGGCTGACCGCCACGCTGACCCTGCTGCTGCTCGCGGTGGCCGCGCTGGGTGTGCTCAACATGCTCGTCCTCGACCTGCGCGACCGGGTGCACGATCTCGGTGTGCACAAGGCGCTCGGCATGACGCCGGGCCAGACGATCGCGATGGTGGTCGCCTCGGTCGCCGCCGTCGGTCTGGTCGGCGGGCTGCTCGGCGTACCGGCGGGTGTGGCGATGCAACGGCTCGTCGTCCCGGCGATGGCCGCCAGCGGCGGACTGCACCTGCCGGAGCGCCTGCTCGACGTGTACGGGCCGGTCCTCGTGGCGGCGCTGGCGCTGGGCGGGCCGCTGACAGCACTGCTCGGAGCGCTGCTGCCGGCCGGGTGGGCGGCCCGGACCCGGACCGCGACGGCACTGCGGAGCGAGTAGCGCGCCCGGCGGCGTCGCTGGTGTCGGTGGGGCCGGTTATGGTCCCCGCACACTGCGGGCGATCAAGGAGACGGTGTGCGCAGATTCGAGTTCGTGGGTGGCGGTTCGGCCAAGTTCTGGGAGGTCGGGCAGAGCGACGCGACGGTGACGGTCCGCTATGGATCGATCGGCGCGCAGGGCCGCACCCAGGTCAAGGAACTGGGTTCGCCGGCCGAGGCCGCCGCACACGCCGACCGGCTGATCGCGGAGAAACTGCGCAAGGGGTACGCCGAGACGACAGTCGCGCCGTCCGCCGGGCACACCGCAGCGCCCGCCGCCGGGCCGGCCGCGCCGAGCCACGACCCGGAAGCGGCCGGCGCCGATCCGGCCGGTAGCGCCCCGGCCGGGGCGCTACCGGCGGCGCCGCCCGCCGGCGAGCTGCCGGACGAGGAGGCGTTCGAGGTTCCGGCCGGCTGGCGACGGATGCTGGTCCCGCGCCGGGGTGGCGCACCGGGCCCGGCCCTGCCGAGCGCCGCGAAGGGCCGGGCCGCCGGGCGGAAGGTGCTGGACTCGGTGGCCGCCCAGGTCGCCGCCACCGCGCGGGCCACCGACGATCCCGAGCTGGGCCCGGCGCTGCGCGGCTACCTGGACGGCGAGCCCGGCCCGCTGGGCGGTGCCGCGCTGGTGGCGGCAGTGGCGGTGGCGCTCGGCTATCACGGGCGCGACCAGCAGGGGGTGGCCCTCGCCGACCTGCTGGTCGCCGATCTCGGCCCGGTCGGCGCGGCGGTCGCCGCGACCGGGCAGATCACCGTGGCGGCCACCGGGTCGGCGTCCCCGCTTCTGCTGAACCGCACCGAGGCGGAGAAGTCACACAACTACGGCCACTGGCGTCTGCGCCAGTCCGTGCTGCGCCGGGTCCGGGCGCACCTCGCGGCGGCCGGTGACGCCGACTACGCCGCCGCCCGCACCGCGCTGGTCCCGTACCGGTCCGGGCCGCTGGCGACGCGGGCGGTCACCTCGTTCCTGCTGCCGACCGAGCGGGAGTGGGTGGCCCAGGACGTCGCCGACGTGGCGCGCGACGGGGGCCCGTTCCTCGCCGAGTTGCTGCTCGCCGCGGTCGACGACGTGGACGCCATCCACGCCCTCGCCGGGCACCTGCAGGTCTACCGGCTGATGTACGACCAGGCGCCGATCGTCACCGCCACCACCGCGGTCGGGCCACCCGTCGCGCCGGTGCTGGCCGGGTGGTTCGACCACGAACACACCGGCGCGGACGGGCGGCAGCGTCTGGTGTCGCTGCTGGCGGCCCTGCCCGGCGACGAGCCGATGACGGCGCTGCTGGACCGGCTGGACCGCAGGTACGTCCCGCCCGCGGTGACCGAGATGCTGCGCCGCTTCCCGGTGCGCGGCGTGCGCCTGCTGTCCGCCGCCGCCGAGGGGCGCAGACCGGCCGCGCGGGAGGCCGCCACGTTGCTGCGCGCGCACGTGCTGGCCAACCCGGCCGCCGTCGAGGCGGCGCTGCCGGCGCTGAACCCGGCGCAGCGGGAGCGGGTCGAGCGGATCCGCGACGACGCGTCCGCGCTGCCGGTCGCCGGGCCGGACCGGCTGCCGCCGGTGCTGGTGACGCCGCCCTGGTCGGTCCGGCGCCCACGAGCCACCCCGCCTGTGGTGGACGGGCTGGAGCGGCCCGCCGGGTCCACCGTGGCCTGGCTGCCGGGGGAGCGGGAACGATGGGCCGCGATCGTGCCCGGCTGGGCCGGTCACTGGCACGGGGACGACCTGGGCGCGCTCGCCACCGAGGTCGCCGCCGGGCGGGCCGGATCCTACGCGGCGATCCACTTCTTCGTGCGGGCCACCGAGGAGCTCGCCCGGCCGCTGCTGCCGTCCTGGCGGCCCGACGAGTCCTGGGGCGCCGACCGCTGGATGCTGCGCCTCGCCGGCCGGTACGAGCTGGACGCGCTGCCCACCGCGCTGCACCTGGCTCGCAGCGCGCCGAAGAGCGTCGGCGAGGTGCTGCTGCCGTACGCCGACGGCGACGTCGCCGATCTGATGGCCGACTGGCTCGACCGGCTCAAGACGGTCCGCCCGATCGCCCGGGCCTGGCTGCGGCGGCACCCGGATTACGCCGTGCGGGCGCTGCTGCCGGCGGCCCTGGGCACTCCCGGCCCGCGCCGCCGCGCCGCCGAGCGGGCGTTGCGCCTGGTCGCCGGTGAGCACCGCGAGGTGCTCCTCGGCGTGGCCCGGGAGCACGGCGAGGAGACGCTCGCCGCGGCCACCGCCATGCTCGACGCCGACCCGCTGGCTCAGCTCCCGGCCCGGATGCCGAGCCTGCCGGCGTGGCTGGACCCGGCGGTGCTGCCGCACGTGCTGCTGCGGGACCGCTCGGCCGCGCTGCCCGCCGACGCGATCCGCCACCTCTGCACCATGCTCGCCATCTCCCCGCCCGGCGAGCCGTACCCGGGGGTGGAGATCGTCCGCGCGGCGTGCGACACCGACTCCCTGGCGGAGTTCGCCTGGGCGCTGTTCGAGAGCTGGCAGGGCGCCGGCGCGCCGTCGAAGGACGGCTGGGCGTTCACCGCGCTGGGGCTGCTCGGCGACGACTCGACCGCCCGGCGGCTCGCGCCGCTGGTCCGGGCCTGGCCGGGCGAGAGCCAGCACGCGCGGGCGGTGACCGGTCTGGAGGTGCTGGCGCAGATCGGCACCGACGTGGCGCTGATGCACCTGTACGGCATCTCGCAGAAGGTGAAGTTCCGGGGCCTGCGGGAACAGGCGGCACGCAAGGTCACCGAGGTCGCCGACGGGCTGGGCCTGACGCCCGAGCAGCTCGGCGACCGGCTGGTGCCCGACCTCGGGCTGGACGCCGACGGCAGCCTGGTCCTCGACTACGGGCCGCGCCGGTTCACAGTCGGCTTCGACGAGCAGCTCAAGCCGTACGTGGTCGACGGCACGGGCGCCCGCCGTAAGGACCTGCCCAAGCCCGGTGCCCGCGACGACGCCACGCTGGCGCCCGCCGCGCACAAGCGCTTCGCCGGCCTGAAGAAGGACGTCCGCACGCTCGCCGCCGACCAGATCCGCCGCTTCGAGTCGGCAATGGTGACCGGGCGGCGCTGGCCCGCCGCGGACTTCCGCCGCTACTTCCTGTCCCACCCACTGCTGTGGCACGTCGTGCGCCGGCTGGTCTGGGCCACAGTGGACGAAACCGGCCGGGTGGGCGCCGCGTTCCGGGTCGCCGAGGACCGCACGCTCGCCGACGCCGACGACGAGACGTACGTGCTGCCTGATGACGCCACTGTCACCATCGCGCACCCGCTGCACCTCGGCGCGGCGGTGCCGGCCTGGGCGGAGGTCTTCGCCGACTACGAGATCCTGCAGCCCTTCCCGCAGCTCGGCCGCGACGTGTACCGGCTGGAGGCGGCCGAGCGCGGGGAGACGCTGCTGCAGCGGCACATGGGCGTGACGGTCCCGGCCGGGCGGCTGCTGAGCCTGGAGCGGCGGGGCTGGCGGCGCGGCACCCCGCAGGACGCCGGCATCCAGAGCTGGCTGGAGCGCGAGGTCCCCGGGGGCCGGGCCGTGGTGCTCGACCTCGACCCCGGCATCGCTGTCGGCGTGGTGGACATGTTCCCCGACCAGAAGATCGAGGCGATCTGGGTGAACGACGTGCCGTACGGCGACTGGTTCCCGCGCGGCGGCAAGGTCCGCCTCGGCGAGCTGGACGACGTCACCGTCTCCGAGGTGCTGCGCGACCTGGCGGAGGTGACCCGGTGACCGCGCTCGACCCGACCGCCGAGCGGGCCCAGCGGCCCCCGGCCGTCGAGCGAGCGCAGCGGCCCCCGGCCGAGGTGCGGTACGCCGACGAGCTGGCCGCGCTGGCCGCGAACGACAACGATCCGCGCCCGCCGGGCTGGCGGCTGAGCCTGCGCGCCGCGCGCCGGTTCATCCTCGGCGACCCGGCGGCCGGGATCCGGCGCAAGTTCGTCGGCGACCCGTCGCTGATCGACCGGGCGCTGGTGGCGCTGGCGACCAGCCGCGGCCTGATGCTCGTCGGCGAGCCCGGCACCGCCAAGTCGCTGCTGTCGGAGCTGCTCGCCGCCGCTGTCAGCGGCGACTCCACGCTCACCATCCAGGGCGGCGCGGCCACCACCGAGGACCAGATCCGCTACTCGTGGAACTACGCGCTGCTGGTCGCGGACGGCCCGTCGCCGCGCGCGCTGGTGCCGGCGCCGCTGCTGCGCGGCATGGCCGAGGGGCGGGTGGTCCGCTTCGAGGAAATCACCCGCTGCCCGCTCGAGGTGCAGGACTGCCTTCTCTCCCCGCTGTCGGACCGCGTGCTCGCCATTCCGGAGCTGCCGGGCGCCGACGCCATGGTGTTCGCCCGCGAGGGCTTCAACGTGATCGCCACCGCGAACACCAGGGACCGGGGCGTCAACGAGATGAGCGCCGCACTGAAGCGGCGGTTCAACTTCGAGACCGTCTTCCCGATCCCCGACCTCGGCACCGAGCTGGAACTGGTCGAGGCCGAGGCGGGCGAGCTGCTGCGCCGCTCCGGCGTGGCCGCGCCGCCCCGGCGCGACCTGCTGGAGGTGCTGGTCACCACGTTCCGGGAGCTGCGGACCGGGATCACCGAACGCGGCGACGCGATGGAGCGGCTGTCGGCGGTGATGAGCACCGCCGAGGCGGTGTCGGTGGCGCACGCGGTCGGGCTGCGCGGCTGGTTCCTGCGCGGGGAACCCGGCGACGCCGCCGACCTGGTCGCCTGCCTGGCCGGCACCGCCGCGAAGGACGACGCGGAGGACCTGGCCCGGCTGCGGCGCTACCTGGAACAGCAGGTGTCCCGCCGTTCCGGCGCGCAGTGGCGGGCGGTGCACGACGCCCGGCACCTGCTGCCCGGGTGAGCACCGTCGAGGCGCCCGGCGGCGTCACCTTCCTCGGCGTCCGGCACCACAGCCCGGCCTGCGCCCGGCTGGTCGCCGCCACGGTGGCCCGGCTGCGTCCGGCGTACGTGCTGGTGGAGGGCCCGGCGGACCTGAACGGGCGGATGGACGAGCTGCTGGGAGACCACGAGCTGCCGATCGCCGTGTTCACCGCGCACCGCGACGGCGCCCGGCGGCACGCCTCCTGGAGCCCGTTCTGCGCGTACTCGCCGGAGTGGGTGGCGCTGACCGCCGGGCGCCAGGTGGGCGCGCAGCTGCGCTTCATCGACCTGCCCGCGTGGCATCCCGCGCTGTCCGGCCGCGCCAACCGGTACGCCGACGCCGACCAGCGGTACGCCGAGGCGGTCCGCCGGCTCTGCGCCACGCTCGCCGTGGACAACGTGGACGCGCTCTGGGACCACCTGTTCGAGATCGGCCCGGACGACGGGCTGGCCGAGCGCCTCGACACGTACTTCGACGTGCTGCGGGGCGAGTCGGCGGCCGGGGAGGACGACACGGCCCGGGAGGCGTACATGGCCCGCTGGGTACGCGCCGCCCGGCGCCGGGCCGCCGGCCGGCCGGTGCTGGTGGTGACCGGCGGCTTCCACCGTCCCGCCCTGGTCCGGCTGACCGCCAGCGACGACGGAGCGGACGACGACTGGCCGGAGGTGCCCGCCCCGGCAGCCGACGCGGTGGCGGGCAGCTACCTGGTGCCGTACTCGTTCCGGCGCCTGGACGCGTTCGTCGGCTACCAGTCCGGGATGCCGTCACCGGCGTACTACCAGCGGGTCTGGGAGGACGGGCCGCGCCGGGCCGCCGAGGCGCTCACCGAGGCGGTGGCGGCCCGGCTGCGCACCCGGCGGCAGCACGTCTCCACCGCCGACCTGATCGCCGCCCGGAGCATGGCCGGCGGCCTGGCCCGGCTGCGCGGCCACGCCCACCCGGGCCGCGTCGACGTGCTCGACGGCCTGGTGTCCGCGCTGGTCACCGACGCGCTCGACCAGCCGCTGCCGTGGGCGACCCGGGGCACGCTGGCACCCGGCGCCCACCCGGTGGTGGTGGAGATGGTCGCAGCGCTCAGCGGCGACCGGGTGGGCCGCCTGCACCCGGACACGCCGCTGCCGCCGCTCGTACACGACGTCGACGCCGAGCTGGCACGGCATCGGATCGATCCGCACGAGGCGGTCGAACTGGACCTGACAGTCGCCGGCGACCTGACCCGCAGCCGCCTGCTGCACCGGCTGCGGCTGCTCGACGTACCCGGTCACGTCCGCGAACGCGGCCCCCGGGTGGGCGCGGACGCGCTGCTCACCGAACGCTGGTCACCCGCGCCGTCGGCGGACCGGCTCGCCCGGGTGATCGAGGCGGGCGGGTACGGGCCGACCGTCCTGGACGCCGTCACCGCCCGGATCGAGGAGCGGGTGACGCTGCTCGGCGCGGACGTCGACGCGCTCGCCACGACGCTGTTCGACACCGCGCTGGCCGGGCTGCCCGAGCACTCCACCCGGACGCTCACCGCGATCGCCCGCGCCACCGGCTCGGTCACCGACCTGCGGGCGCTGGGCCGGGCGCTCGCAGTCGCACTGGCGCTGTGGCGGCACGACCGGCTGCTGGGCAGCGCCGGGACCGCCCCGCTCGGCGCGCTGATCACCGCCGCCGTACGCCGCGCGCTCTGGCTCGTCGAGGGCGTGCGTGCCACGGCCGCACCGGCCGACCCGGGCCGGCTCACCGCGCTCGTCGCGGTCCGGGACGCGGTCCGCCACGCCGGCCCGGCGCTCGGGCTCGACCGGGACGGCGCGCTCGCAGTGGCCGGGCGGGTGGCGGCCGACCCGGCGGCCCCGCCGGACCTGCGCGGCGCGGCGCTGGGCCTGGCCTGGTCGCTGGGGGACGTGCCGGACGCGGCCCGCGCGGTCCGGGCCGTGGCCGCGCCGGACACGCTCGGCGACTGGCTGTCCGGGCTGTTCGCGCTGGCCCGGGAGGAGGTGGTCAGCGGCGACGCGGCGCTGCTCACAGTGGTGGACGAACTGCTCGCCGCGATGGGCGCGCACGACTTCCTGGTGGCGCTGCCCGCGCTGCGGCAGGCCTTCGGCTGGTTCCCGCCCCGGGAGCGGGCGGAGGTGGCTCGGCACGTGCAGGCGCTGCACGGCGGCGACGCGCCGCCCGGTGACCTGCTGCGCCTGGACGCCGACCCGCTGCTGGTGGCCGCCGCCCGCGCGGTTGAGGAGCGGGTCGACGCGGTGCTGACCCGGGAGGGGCTGTGGGAGGGGGACCGGACGTGACCGACCCGATGCGGGAACGCTGGCGGCTGGTGCTCGGCGACGCCGCGCAGGACAGCCTGGGCGGCCTGTCGGCCGAGGCGGCCGGCCGGGACGCCGCGCTGGACTGGCTCTACGGCCGGGACGCCGAACTCGGCCGCCGCGACGTGCGGCGAGGCGGGTCCGGCCCGTCCGCGCTGACCACTGTGGACTGGCTGGACGGGATCACCCGGCTGTTCCCGAAGGAGACGGTGCAGCGGCTGGAACGTGACGCGGTCGAGCGGTACGGCATCCACGAGGTCGTCACCGACCCGGCGGTGCTGGCCCGGGTCGAGCCGAACCCGGCGCTGCTGCGCGCGGTGCTGCGCACCAAGCACCTGATGGACCCGCAGGTGCTGCGGCTGGCCCGCAAGCTGGTCGAGGCGGTGGTGCGGCAACTGGTCGAGCGGCTGGCCGCCGACGTGCGGCAGTCGTTCTCCGGGCCCCGGGCGCGCCGCCCCAGCCGGTTCCGGCAGGCCCGCAACTTCGACGTACGCCGGACCATCCGGGCGAACCTGGCGCACTGGCGGCCGGACGAGCGCCGCCTGCACGTCCGGCAGCCGCACTTCTTCTCCCGTACCCGCCGCCACCTGGACCGCTGGCAGGTGATCCTGCTGGTGGACCAGTCCGGCTCGATGCTCGGCTCGGTGATCCACGCCGCGGTGACCGCCGCCTGCCTGTGGGGGCTGCCGGGCGTACGCACCCACCTGGTCGCCTTCGACACCGATGTGGTCGACCTGACCTCCGACGTGGACGACCCGGTGGAGCTGCTGATGAAGGTGCAGCTCGGTGGCGGCACCGACATCGCTCGCGCGGTCGCGTACGGCGCGCAGCTCGTGGAGAACCCGCGCCGGGCGATCGTCGCGTTGGTGTCCGACTTCTACGAGGGCGGGGACGCCGGGCGTCTGGTCCGGTCGGTGAAGCAGCTCGTGGAGCAGGGCACGCACGTGCTCGCGCTGGCCGCGCTGGACGAGGAGGCCGACCCGGCGTACGACCGGGCCACCGCCCAGCGGCTGGCCGACGTGGGCGCGGCGGTGGGCGCGATGACGCCGGGCGAGCTGGCCGCGTTCGTGGCCGAGCACGTGGGCCGGTAGGGGGACCGGATGACCCGTGACGACCTGATCGCGCTCACCCCGGACGTGCTGGCCGCGCTGAGCAACAGGGGCCTGGTGAAGCGCGCCACGAAGGAGGTCGACGCCGGTGAGCGGCCGATGCTCACCGTGGACGCCGACGGCGAGGTGCGTGCCGCGTACCCGGACGGGGTGACGGTGACGCTGCCCGGGGGCGGCGGCCTCGCGGCCGGGATCTGCTCCTGCCCGGCGCCCGGCGTGTGCCGGCACCTGCTCGCCGTCGTGCTGACCTACCAGCGCACGCACGCCGACGCCCCGGACCACGGGGCCGCGCCCGACGGGGAGGCCGCGTCGGACCGGCACGCCGCGCCGGATCACGACGCCGCACCGGACCGGAAGGTCGCGCCGGACGGGGAGGCCGCCTCAGCCGGGAGCGAGCCGTGGCGGTGGTCGCCGGGCGACGTCACCGACGAGGAACTGGCCGCCGCGATCGGCGCGCCCGCGCTCACCGCCGCGCGACGGCGGCTGCGTCGCGGCTACGCCGCAGTGGTCCACCGGCCGGACGCCGCCGACCCGGTTCCGCGCGTGGAGCTGCCCACCGGCACGGTCCGCTTCCTGGTGCCGCGCCAGATCGGGTACGCGCGCGGCGACGCGGCCGACGACGGCGGCGAAGCGATCGCCCTCGCGGTGTGGGCGTGCCGGACGGCCGACCGGGAGCAGCCGGACCGGCCCGAGGCGCAGGTACGCGTCGGCGGAACCGCCACCGTGACGGAGCATCCGGCGCTGGACGCGGCGGTGGCGCTGGCCGCCGACGTGCTGCTGACCGGGGCCGCGCACCTGGGCTCCGGCGTGGACGGCCGGCTCGCCGCCGCCCGGCGTGACCTCGACGCGGCCGGTCTGCGCTGGCCGCTGCTCGCCGTGGAGGACCTGGCCGGGCAGCTGGAGGCGTACGCCGCGCGCGGCGCCCGGTACCGGCCGGAGACGTTCGCCGACCTGCTCGCCGAGTTGCCCGCCCGGCGGCGCGCGGTGGTGAACGCCGGCGCCACCCCGGTGGAGCGGGTACTCGGTACGCACGAGCCGGCGGAGACGCCGCTACGGCGGGTACGGCTGACCGGCCTGGGCGCCCGGGTCCGGGAGAGTGGCGGCGAGGTGGGCGTGGACGTGGTGCTCGCCCACCCGGCGGCCGTCTCGGTGCTGGTGCTGCGCCGCGCCTACCCGGTCACCGACGACGACCCGCCCACCGGGCACGAGCTGGCCGGTCGGCGCGTCACCGGCGCCACGCTCGGCGCGCTCGCCACCGGCAACGTGGTCTCCGAGTCGGCGGTGCGCAGCGCCGCGCACCGGCTCCGGATCGCCGCCGGCCGGCTGGCCCGCACCACTGTCACCCCCGGCGCGGGGGATTGGTCCGGCCTGCCGTCCGGCCTGCTCGCCCGCGACCCGGACGCGCTCGCCGCCGAGCTGGCCGGGCGGCCACCCCGGCTGCTGCGTCCCCGCACCGCCGCCGAGTCGGTGCGGGTGCTCGCGCTCGGCGAGGTGCGTGCCATCGGGTACGCGGCCGGCGAGCAGCGCCTGCACGCCACGGTGACCGGGGCCGACGGGGGCACGGCTACCGTCACCGCGACCCACCACGCCGCCGCCCCTGGTGCACTCGACGCGCTCGCGGCAGCGCTGGACGGCACACACGGGCCGCCGCGCTACGTCAGCGGAACGGTGCGCCGCGGCGCCGACGGGCTCGTGATCGAGCCGCTGGCGGTGGTCGCCGACACGGTGGTCGTACCCGATCTGGCACCCGGGGTGGGCGACGGCCGGCTGGCCGGCGCGATCGACGCCCGGCCCGACCCGGTCGCCGCGGCGCTGGGTGCGGCGTCGGCGCTGCTCGCGCAGGCCGCGCACACCGGCCTACGGCACCTGCCGGCCGGCTTCCCGGAGCGGCTGCGCGCGACGGCGGCCGGGCTCGCCGCGGTCGGCCTGGACCGCTGCGGCGCGACAGTGGCCGGCCTGGCCGGTGCGCTCGGCGCCGACCCCGGCGAACCGGCGGTACGGGCCTGGGTGGACGCCTGGATCCGGCTGTCGGTGACGGCTGAGTCCCGGTGAGCCGGTCCCCACGGCCGCGCCGGGTCGCTACGGTGTGACGGTGGCGACCACGGCGGCGCAGGAGATCCAGGTGGGGGAGCGGCTGGTCCGCGTCTCCAGCCCCGACAAGCCCTACTTCCCGGAGCGCGGGCTGACCAAGCTGGACGTGATCAGCTACTTCCTGTCCGTCGGCGACGGCATCCTGCGCGCGCTGCGGGACCGGCCGACCATGCTGGAACGCTGGCCGCGCGGCGTGTTCGAGGGCGCGAAGGTCGCCACCCGGCAGACCAACAAGGGCGACGCGTTCTACCAGAAGCGGCTCCCGGCGGGCGCGCCCGACTGGGTCCGCACCGCGCACATCACGTTCCCCAGTGGGCGTACCGCCGACGAGGTCGCCCCGAGCGAACTGGCGGTGGTGATCTGGGCGGCGAACCTGGGCACGCTGCGGTTCCACCCGTGGCCGGTGTCGAAGGACGACGTGGAGCACCCCGACCAGCTGCGCATCGACCTCGACCCGATGCCTGGGGTCGACTTCGCGCAGGTGGTGCCGGTGGCGCACGAGGTACGCGCGTTCCTGACGGAGCTAGGCCTGGAGGGCTTCCCGAAGACCACCGGCGGGCGCGGCATCCACGTGTACGTCTCGATCGAGCCGCGCTGGAGCTTCGGCGAGTGCCGGCGGGCGGTGCTCGCGCTGGGCCGGGAGATGCAGCGCCGCCTGCCCGACCTGGTCACCACCACCTGGTGGCGCGACCAGCGGGACCGGCCGGTCTTCGTCGACTACAACCAGATGGCCCGCGACCACACCATGACGTCGGCGTACTCGATCCGGCCGACCCCGGCGGCGCTGGTCTCGGCGCCGCTGGACTGGTCCGAGCTGGACGACGCCCGGCCGGAGGACTTCGACGTGCTCAGCATGCCCGCGCGGTTCGCCGGGCGGGGCGACCCGCACGCCGGGCTGGACGGGCGGCGGTACTCGCTGGAAGCGCTGCTGGAGCGGGCCGACGCCGAGGGGCTGGAGTCGCCGCCGGAACGCTGACCGGTCAGTCCCAGGGGCTCTGCCTGCCGTCGAACTCCTCGAACACCAGCCAGGTACGTGTGGACAGCACCCCGGCGATGCTCTGCACCCGGTCCAGCACCACGTCCCGCAACGTCGCGTTGTCGGGTGCCCGGACCAGGGCGAGGACGTCGTGCTCGCCGCTGAGCAGCGCCGCGTGCTCGATGTAGCGCACCCGGGCCAGCTCGGCGGAGACCTCCCGCCAGGTGTTCTGCTCGATGGTGAGCGCGATGTACGCCGACGTGCCCAGCCCGGCCGGCTCCGGCGCGATCCGCGCGGTGAACCCGGTCAGCACCCCGTCGCGCAGCAGCCGCTCCACCCGGGCGTACGCGTTGGTGCGGGACACGTGCACCCGTTCGGCGAGCGTACGGATGGACGTGCGGGCGTCGCGGACCAGTTCGCGCAGGATCCGCCGGTCCACCTCGTCCAGCGGCCCGGCCGAACGTCCCGTTCCGCCCGCCGCGCCCGGTGTGGCGCCGGTCTCCTGGCTCACCTCAGCCGCCCTCCTGTGCCATTCGTCCCGCGTTCATCCCGGATGTTGAGTCAATCATCCACGACCGGGAGCATAGGGCCACCACACGTCCAGGAGGTCCCCGCCGTGACGACCACACCCCAGGCGGTCCGCAGGGCATCCCCGCGCACCCGCCGGAAGACCACCCCGGCCGCACCCGACCCGTCGGCCGGCTTCATGCCGCAGCGGGAACCGGTCCGGCTGCTCGAACCCGACGGGACCCCGCTGCCGGCCCGCGACGACTACCCGGAGCCGCCGGTCGAGACGCTGCGCGAGATGTACCGGCGGATGGTCGTCGGCCGCCGCTTCGACGTGCAGGCCACCGCGCTCACCAAGCAGGGCCGCCTCGCCGTCTACCCGTCCGCGCGTGGCCAGGAGGCATGCCAGATCGGCGGCGTCCTCGCGCTGCGCGACACCGACTGGGTGTTCCCCACGTACCGCGAGTCGATGGCGCTGACCGCCCGTGGCCTCGACCCGGTCGAGGTGCTCACGCTGCTGCGCGGCGACTGGCACTGCGGGTACGACCCCGCCGCCACCCACACCGCGCCGCAGTGCACCCCGCTCGCCACCCAGTGCGTGCACGCCGCCGGGCTGGCCTACGGCGAGTCGTACCAGGGCCGCGACACCGTGGCGCTGGCGTTCATCGGCGACGGCGCCACCAGCGAGGGCGACTTCCACGAGGGCATCAACTTCGCCGCCGTGTTCAAGGCGCCCGTCGTCTACCTCGTGCAGAACAACAAGTACGCGATCAGCGTGCCGCTGTCCCGGCAGACCGCCGCGCCCAGCCTCGCCTACAAGGGTGTCGGCTACGGCGTACCCAGCGAGCAGGTCGACGGCAACGACCCGGTGGCCGTCCTGGCGGTGCTGGAGCGCGCCGTCGCGCACGCCCGCGCCGGCAAGGGCCCCTACCTGGTCGAGGCCCACACGTACCGGATGGAACCGCACACGAACGCCGACGACCAGACCCGCTACCGCGACGCCGACGAGGTCGAGGCGTGGCGCGCCCGCGACCCGATCGCCCGGCTCGAGGCGTACCTGCGGGCCAAGGGCGTCCTCGACGACGCCGCCGTCGCGGCGGTCGCCGAGGAGGCCGAGGAGTACGCCGCGACGCTGCGCCGCCGGATGGACTCCCAGCCGACAGTGGACCCGCTGAGCCTGTTCGACCACGTGTACGCCGAGCCGACGCCGCAACTCGTCGAGCAGCGCGAGATGGTCCGGGCCGAGCTGGCCGCCGACGCGGAGGGGGACGCCTGATGGCCACCATGACCATGGCGAAGGCGCTCAACGCGGCGCTCGCCGACGCGATGCTCGACGACGACCGCGTGCTCGTCTTCGGTGAGGACGTCGGCCAGCTCGGCGGCGTCTTCCGGATCACCGACGGGCTCCAGGCCCGCTTCGGCGACAAGCGCTGCTTCGACACCCCGCTCGCCGAGGCCGGCATCGTCGGGTTCGCCGTCGGCCTCGCCATGTCCGGGCTGCGGCCGGTCGTGGAGATGCAGTTCGACGCGTTCGCGTACCCGGCGTTCGAGCAGATCGCCTCGCACGTGGCGAAACTGCGCAACCGCACCCGCGGCGCGCTGAGCGTGCCGATCGTCATCCGGGTGCCGTACGCCGGTGGCATCGGCGGCGTGGAGCACCACTGCGACTCGTCCGAGGCGTACTACGCGCACACGCCCGGCCTGAAGGTGGTCACGCCCGCGACTGTGGACGACGCGTACTCGCTGCTGCGCGCCGCCATCGACGACCCCGACCCGGTGGTGTTCCTGGAGCCCAAGAAGCTCTACTTCACCAGCGCCGAGGCGGACCTGCCGGCCCGTACCGCACCGATCGGCAGCGCCGTGGTGCGCCGCCCCGGCACCGACGCGACGCTGATCGCGTACGGGCCGGCGGTGCCGGTGGCGCTGGCCGCCGCCGAGGCCGCCCGCGAGGAGGGCTGGGACCTGGAGGTCGTCGACGTCCGCAGCATCGTGCCGTTCGACGACGCCACCGTCACCGCCTCGGTCCGCCGTACCGGCCGGTGCGTGGTGATCCAGGAGGCGCAGGGCTTCGCCGGCGTCGGCGCGGAGATCGCCGCCCGGGTGCAGGAGCGCTGCTTCCACGCGCTGCACGCGCCGGTGCTGCGGGTGTCCGGGCTGGACATCCCGTACCCGGCGCCGATGCTGGAGCACACCCACCTGCCCTCGGTCGACCGGGTGCTGGACGCCGTGGCGCGGCTCCAGTGGGACGACCAGCCCGACACGAGGTGGGTGGCGGCATGACCGAACGCACCGAGCGGAGCGAGGGCCGTGAGGGCATGCCCGGTCAGCACACCATGACCGAACGCACCGAGCGGAGCGAGGGCCGTGAGGGCATGCCCGGCCGGCACACCATGACAGCGGCGATCGGAACCCGGGACTTCCTTCTGCCGGACCTCGGGGAAGGGCTGAGCGAGGCGGAGATCGTCGAGTGGCGGGTCGCCGTCGGCGACGTCGTCACCGTGGACCAGACGGTGGTGGAGGTGGAGACCGCCAAGGCCGTCGTCGACGTGCCGTGCCCGTACGCCGGACGGGTCGTGGCCCTGCACGGCACGGCCGGTGAGGTACGCCCGGTCGGCCAGCCACTCATCACCATCGCCCCGCTCGACGACGCCCCCGACCCGCACGCCACCTACCGTGAGGAGGAGCGGGCCGGGTCCGGCAACGTCCTGATCGGCTACGGCACCGGCCACGGTGGCACGGGCCGGCGGCGGCGCCGTCCGCGGCTGGCGCTGGCCCCCGAGCCCGCCACGCCCGCCTCGACGGGCCCCGCGTCCGGTCCGGCGGCAGGCTCTCCGGTTCCGGCCGGTTCGTCGGTTCCGGCGGGCTCGGTTCCGGCGGGCTTGTCGGCTCCGAACGGCACGGCTGCCTCGGCGGAGCGCTCGGCTGAGCCGGCAACGAACGGCGTGCAGTCGGCGCCGCTGGTCATCTCGCCGATCGTGCGGCGGCTGGCCAAGGAGCACGGCATCGACCTGGCGTCGCTGCGCGGCACCGGGCCGGGCGGCGTGATCCGCCGGGCCGACCTGGACGCCGCCGTGGCCGCCCCCGCTGCTCCGGCGGCCCGGCTGGCCGCGGTGCCGGACGCCCCGGCCGCCCACGTCGGGCTCGCCCCGGCGGGCGACGGGGACACGGTCATCCCGCTCACCGGTATCCGCAAGGTGATCGCCGACAAGCTCTCCCGCAGCCGGCGGGAGATCCCCGAGGTGACCATCTGGGTCGACGTGGACGCGACCGGCCTGCTGGAGACGCGCGCCGCGATAAACGCGGCCAACCCGGACACGCCGGTGAGCATCCTGGCGCTGCTGGCCCGGATCTGCCTCAGCGGCCTGCGGAGGTACCCGCAGCTCAACGCGCACGTCGACACCGAGGGCCAGCGGATCATCCAGTCCGCGGGCGTGCACCTGGGCATCGCCGCGCAGACCGACCGGGGCCTGGTCGTGCCGGTGCTGCGCGACGCACAGCGGCTCACCACCCGGGAGCTGGCCGCCGCGCTCGCCGAGACCACTGCGGCGGCCCGGGCCGGCACGCTGCCGCCGGCGCGGCTGACCGGCGGGACGTTCACGCTCAACAACTACGGCGTGTTCGGCGTGGACGGCTCCACGCCGATCATCAACCACCCGGAGGCGGCGCTGCTCGGCGTCGGCCGGATCGTGGACAAGCCGTGGGTGGTGGACGGGCAGCTCGCCGTCCGCAAGGTGACCCAGATCAGTCTCACGTTCGACCACCGGGTCTGCGACGGTGGCGTGGCCGGCGGCTTCCTGCGCCACGTGGCGGACTGCGTCGAGCAGCCGGCCCTCCTGGTAGCCAACGTCTGACCCGTCCGCCCTCGTCCCCGGCCCCGGCCTCTCCTCACGAGGGGCCGGGGTCGCTCCGTCCTCCGCAGCCTGCCCGCGATCTTGCGCTTGCGGCCCTTGATGTGCCCGATTCGCACCTTTCTCCAGGACCGCAACTGCAAGATCGCGGCGGCGATGCGGGTGGCGTGGGCGATCGCGTCCAGCGCATCTCGTTTTCGTCCGTCGATCATGAGGTTGGCGGGGACAAAACGGACGCCATCCGCCGTCAACTTCATGATCGACGGACCGGGGTAGCTGAGCGGCGGGTGAGGGGGTGGGGAACCGGGCGGAGGGCGCTTAGGGCGCAAGCCGGTACGGGAATTACCTGTCCGGCACGATTCTCCGCAACCGTTTCCGAGCAATTCCGCCGAAGGTGCCACGGCGCGATCCCGGGCCTACAGAATGTGGGCGAGAGGGTTCGGAAATGGGGGGCGAAATATGTTTGCGAGGCGCCGACTGACGCTTTTCGCGATGACCGTCGCAGCCGCGCCGCTGGCGGTCGGCGCGTGCACCGCCGGCCCGAAGTCGGTGGCGAAGCGGGCCGAGGCGGCGCCGCCGTCGGTCTCCGTGACGCCGGCCGACAGTACCCGGGGCGTGCCGATCAGCGCGGAGGTGGGCACGAAGGTGAGCAACGGCAAGGTGACAGCCGTCAAGCTGACCGATGACAAGGGCAACGCGGTGCCGGCCCAGCCGCGGGAGGACGGTTCCGGCTGGGTGCCGGACCGACCGCTCGCCAATTCCCGGACGTACACCGCGGAGGTGACCGCGACCGGCGATTCCGGCAAGACCGCCACGCAGAAGACGACGTTCACGACGATGGCCAAATCCACCAAACCGGCAGTCACCAGCGAATTGTATTTCCGGCCGAATCAGACGTACGGGACGGCGATGCCGGTCGTGCTCGGATTCGACCCGCCGATTCCGAAGGAGGCGCGTGCGGACGTCCAGCGCCGGCTCTTCGTGAAGACCGACCCGCCGCAGCCGGGCACCTGGTCCTGGGTGGCCGACGGCAAGCAGGCCGAGTACCGGGCGCCGGACCGCTGGAAGCCGGGCACGAAGATCAGCGTGCGCAGCGCGCTGGAGGGGCTGCCCATCGGCAAGGAGGCGGTCGGCGATTCCGACCGGGTCGCGAGCGCCAAGGTCGGCCGGCAGGTGACCCTGGACATCGACAACGGGACGAAGCAGATGACCGTCTACGAGGACGGCAAGGCGGTCAAGAAGATCCCGGTCAGCCTCGGCAAGGAGAGCACGCCGACGTCCAGCGGCACCATGGTGATCATGGAGAAGCACGAGCACACCACCTTCGACACCCGGGGCGAGCCGAACGGCGGCTACGTGGTCGACGTGGACGACGCTCAGCGGCTGACCTGGGGTGGTGAGTTCATCCACTCCGCGCCGTGGTCGGAGGGGGAGCAGGGCTACACCAACACCTCGCACGGCTGCACGAACGTCTCGGCCACCGCCGCGGACTGGCTGATGGGCTTCACGCAGGTCGGTGACCTGGTGACGGTCAAGGGCACCGAGGTGAAGCTGGATCAGGGCAACGGCTTCACCGCCTGGAACGTCAGCTGGGACGAGTTCGCCAAGGGCAGCGCGCTGCCCGTACCGGCGGGGCTGAAGCCCACGCAGAGCGCCACGCCGCACCCGGGCGCGGTGGCCGGCGGGTCGTCACCGGCCCCGGCCCCCTCGCGGAGCAACAGCGGCGGCTGAACCTGGGGAGGAACGGCCACGGGGCCGGCCCGCCGTCCGCGCGGGCCGGCCCTGCGTCGTCTCAGTCCAGGCCGACCCGGGCCACCCCGGCCGCGGTCAGGCTGCCCAGCCAGAGGTCGCGGCCGTGCTGCCGCACGCCGGTGACCATCGGGTACGCCCCGCTCGGGCCGTGCAGCGTGCGCAGCACCCGGCCGTCGCCGTCGACCAGCGCGACCAGCCCGTAGCGGCGCGGCTGCGGCTGCACCGCGCCGGGCAGCAGAGCCACGATCTGCCGGACCCGGGGATGCGGCAGCAGCCGTTCCATGGCCCGCAGCCGCGGGCTGGGCAGCGCCACCCAGTAGGTGCCGTCGCCGACGCCGGAGATGTTGTCCGGGTACGCGGGCAGGTCGGTGAGCACAGTGGCCCGCCCGCTGGGCAGGTCGACGCGGAGCAGCCGGTGGGTGGCGGTCTCGGCGAGCATCAGCGCCGACTCGTCCGGGGTGAGCGCGAGCCCGTTGGGGAAGTAGAGCCCGTCCGCGACCACGTCGGTGCGCCCGGTGCGCCTGTCGTACGCGAGTACCCGCCCGTTGGGCCGGTGCTCCAGCAGGTCGCGTTTCCAGTGCGAGAGCGGGAACCGGTCGGACGAGTCGGTGAAGTAGACGGTGCCGTCACGCGCCACCGCCGCGTTGTCGGCCAGGTGCACCGGCGGCGCGGTGCCGGTCAGCTCGTGCACCCGGCCGGCCGGGTCGACGCGCAGCAGCCCCCGGTACGCGTCGCAGACCAGTAACCCGCCGTCGACCGGATCCCGCTCGATGCCCAGCGGCCGTCCGCCGGTCTCGGCCAGCAGGGTCGGCGGCGTGCCGGGCGGGGAGTCGGCCGGCCACCACCAGAGCCGGCCGTCCTCGTCGCCGCTGACCACCCGGCCGTCGCCGTCGACCACGACGTCCTCCGGGCCGTGCCCGCCGGCCGGCAGCGGCAGCAGGTCGGCCCGGTCGAGCCGGGTGTCGGCGGGCGACCAGGGGCCGGTGAGCGGCGGCGGCACCGTCGCCGGCTCGCGGACCGGCCGGATCAGCAGTGGGGCGCGCGGGCGGGGGACGACCATCGGCTCATTGTGGCCCCGCGGCGTCGCGCAGGGCAGTCCCCGGCGGCGTTTCGCCGATTCCCGCGCGGCGTGGCGGCACGGCTGCGGGATGACCCTGAGACGGCTCGGGGTCGGTTCCCGGACACTACCCGGAACCCCCGCCGCGAGGTCCGGAAATGTCGGAGGGCGCGGGTAGGTTTGGCCGCATGGTACACAGCGGTGAGCGCTTCTTCGTGGCGATGGACGTGCACGACCACGTGGTCGAGCTGCGACCGGTCGGCGAGATCGACATCGCCACCGTGACGGCGTTCCGGGCCGCGCTCTGGGCGGCGCCGGCCCGGCCGGTGCTGCGGGTCGACCTGGCCGGTGTCCGGCTGCTCTCCGCCGCCGGCGTCCGCGCGCTGGTCGCCACCCACCTGCGGGTCCGCTCCCGGGGTGGCGAGCTGGTGCTCACCGACCCCGACCCGGTGGTGGCCCGGGTGCTGCGGGTGACCGGCCTGCACCGGGTGCTCCCGGTGCGCTGCACCGACCGCGCCCAGAACCTCCCCGACCGCGCCCAGAACCTCCCCGACCGCGCGCCGGACCTGCCCGGCCGCCCCCGCGAGCTGGTGGCCTGCGCGGCCTGAACAGGCGGCGGCCCGAGCAGAGGCGGGCCGGCGGCCCGAACATGCGCCGGGCCGCCGGCCCGGAAGCCGGCGGCTCGACGGGACGGTGTCGCGCTCAGCGCACGCCGAGCAGGTCCACCACGAAGACGAGCGTCTCGTTCGGCTTGATGACGCCGCCCGCGCCCCGGGCGCCGTAGCCCAGGTGCGGCGGGATGGTGAGCTTGCGCCGGCCGCCGACCTTCATGCCCACGACGCCCTGGTCCCAGCCGGCGATGACCTGGCCGCCGCCGAGCGGGAACTCGAACGTCTCACCCCGGTTCCACGAGGCGTCGAACTCGCGGCCGTTCGAGTGGGCCACGCCCACGTAGTGCACGCTCACCAGCTGGCCCGCGCGGGCCTCCGGGCCGTCGCCGACGGTGATGTCCTCGACGACCAGATCGGCGGGCGGCGCGCCCTCGATCGGGCCGATCTGGGGCTTGTCCATGAGCGGGTCTCCTCGGTGCTGACGGTGTGGTCACCGTCGATCCTGCCGGATCGCGACCGGCCGATACGCGCCGGTCCCCGCACACCGGCGTGGCGGGGACACGAGAAGAGGGCGGGCGCCGCCTGTCGGCGACGCCCGCCCCGGAGCGGGCTGGTTCACTTCAGCCAGGGGAGACGCTGGACCAGGGGGAGCTTCGCCCAGATCCGGCCGAGGCCGAGGGTGTTGCCGGCGCCCACCAGGGCGAGACCGGCCAACAGGCCCGCGTAGATGAGGTGGTCGTCCATGAAGGGGTTGTTCGCCGGGGGCAGCACGGCCGTCCACATCAGGACCAGGAGCAGTCCGCCGGCCACGGCGGCGATCCGGATGCCGATGCCGAGCATCAGCGCGACACCGATGCCGAGCAGGCCGACCATGAACAGGGTGTCCGCCCAGGCCGCGCCGGCGATGTTCCGGTAGAGGTCCGCGAACGGGCCCTCGACCGCGTTGCCCAGGAAGCCCTTGGTCGGGCTGCCGCCGTTGATCCAGGCGTTCTTCGCCGGGGTCTCGTGGCCGAGGCCGAACATCTTGTCGAGGAAGGCCCAGAGGAAGATCCAGCCCAGGGCGAGCCGCAGCCCGGCCCAGACGTACCGGGTGGCCTTCTGGCGGGTGGTCTCGGTGTGCGCCGCCGGAGCGATGGTGGCGGCGGGGGTCCGCTTGACGGCGGGGGTCCGCTCGATTGTCGCGGTCATGGTGTCCACGTCCCTTCCTGTGCCTCGCACCGCGCTTCCCGGTGGCACATTCATTCCACCGCCGCGCGGCGCCCGGGAGCAGGGCCGAGAGGTGCCCTCGTGACCGGGTCCTTGGTCCTGTCCGTACCCGGTCCGGTCGGCCCCTCGCGGCCGGTCCGCCGCCCCTGACCAGGCCGTACGCCGGCGGCCTACCGTCGCAGGTGGAAACCCGGTACGAGGAGGTCGTGATGAGGGCGTGGCAGGTTACCGACGTGATGACCAGGGACGTCGCCACGGTGACGGAGGAGACCCCGTACCGCGAGGTCGTCGACGTGCTGGTGCGGCAGCGGATCAGCGGTGTGCCGGTGGTGGACTCGTTCCGCCGGGTGCTCGGGGTGATCTCCGAGGCGGACCTGCTGCACAAGGTGGAGCGGTCCGGTCACCCGGACGAGCGGCGGGTCTTCGAGGGACGGCGCCGCCGTACCGCGCGGGAGAAGGCGGGCGCGCTCGTCGCCCGGGACCTGATGACCGCGCCCGCGGTCACCACCCACGAGCGGGCGTCGCTCGCGGCGACCGCCCGGCTGATGGACCACGAGGCCGTCAAGCGGCTCCCGGTGCTGGACGACCTGGGCCGGCTCGCCGGCATCGTCACCCGCGGTGACCTGCTGCGCGTGCACCTGCGTACCGACGCGGAGATCCGCGAGGAGGTCGTGCACGAGGTGCTGCGCCGGGTGCTGTCCGTACGCGACGGCCTGGTCACGGTCCAGGTCCGCGGCGGCGAGGTCACCATGGACGGGCGGCTGGACCGGCGCAGCGCCGTCGAGCTGGCGGGCCGTCTCGCCGCGCAGGTCGCGGGCGTGGTCGCGGTGCACAACGCGATCGGGTACGACGTGGACGACACCACGCTGATGGAGCTGGACCCGGTGCACGCCACCCCGGTCGCCTGAGCACCGGCACCCGGGCCTCACCGGTCAGGTGGGGCCCGCGGCGGCGAGCTGGGCGGCCAGCAGCGCCGGGGCCTCGGCCAGCGACGGGCCGTACCAGGTGAGGTGCCGGCCGGACACCAGCGCCGCCGGCACACCGGGGAACGCCTCCGGCCCGTCGTCGGAGGTGAACCGGTACGGCTCGTCGGGCAGCACCACCAGCTCCGCCGCCCGGGCGCGCAGCTCGTCCAGGCTGGGCCGGGGATAGCGTTCCGCGTCCCCGGCCCAGCCGTTGCGCACACCCAGCCGGGCCAGCACGTCCCCGGCGAACGTGTCCCGTCCCAGCACCACCCACGGGCGCCGCCACACCGGCACCACGGCGGTGCGGACGTGTCCCGGCGCGGGCAGCGCGGCCCAGGCGTGGCGGGCCTCCCGCAGCCACCGCGGCTCGGCCGGCACACCGAGCGCGTCGACCAGCTCACCGAGCTGGTCGAGGGCCTCGGGGACGGTACGCGGGAAGGTGACCCGGACCGGCACCCCGGCGGCGCGCAGCGCCTCGGCGTCGGCCAGCCGGTTCTCCTCCTCGTTGAGCAGCACCAGATCCGGCTCGAGCGCGAGCACCCGGTCCAGGTCCGGGTACTTCGTCCCACCGACCCGGGCGACGTCCAGCCCGGCCGGGTGGGTGCACCAGTCGGTCGCGCCGACCAGCACCTCCGGGCGGGTGGCCGCGACCGCCTCGGTCAGCGACGGCACCAGCGAAACCACCCGCACCGCGTCTCCCTCTCCTCGAACCGGACCGGCCGGTCAGCCGGCCGGCGCGGCCACGGCGTCGGCGTTCTCCGGCGGCAGGCCCGCCACCGGCAGGCCCTTGCGTACCGCCCAGTCGACGGCGGCGCGCAGGTCCGCGGTGGGCAGCGGCCGCCGGGTGGTCACCCCGACCGCCGCGTGCACGATGTACGCCATGAACGGGTACGACCGGGCCAGCGCGCCGATCGCGTCGTGCAACCGGCGTACCACCTCCAGCGCGGCCGGTTCGTCGAGCCCGGGCAGGACGAGCTGGAACTCGTTCTCGGTGACGCGCACCGCGCGGTCGACCGGCCGCAGCACGCCGGTGATCGCGGTGAGCACGGCGTGCCCCTCGCGGGCGACGCCGCGCCGGCCGAAGCGTTCCGGTGAGCCGGGCGGCGTCTCCACCCGCAGGCCGACCAGCGCCACCGGCAGCGTGCCGGAGGCGGTCACCCCGTCCGCGCCGGACCACCGGGCCAGGCCTGATTCGTCCAGCATGGTCTCGGCCGGCTCGACCGGCTGGTGGTTCCGGTCGCCGCGGCGGGCCAGCATCCGCAGTGCCGCCTCGGCGCGCGGTTCGCCCGGCCCGGCCGGGATGTCCCGCACCCGGGCGATCGCCTCGTCCAGCGCGGTGCGTGCCGCGGCGGGCAGCCGCTCGGCGAGCTGTTCGCGCAGCCGGATCACCTCGTGCAGCGCCTCGTCGCGGCGGAAACCCCAGCGGCCCTCGAACAGCCGGCCGGCCTCCAGCGTCGGCGCGGGCGCCACCTCGGCCCGGTCGTGCGCGACGAGTGTGGCGCCGAAACGCGGGCTCAGCGCCACCACCGTCCACTCCCGGGCCAGCGCCTCCGCCTCGTCCAGGGTCACGCCGTACGCCCCTTCGGGCAGGTCGGGCGGCGGTCCGCCGACCATCGCCACCACCGTCACGGCGGCGCGGCCGGCGATGCGCCGGTAGACCTCGCGCTCCCGGGCGAAGTACGGCAGCCGCTGGAACAGCGCGAGCACGACGAGCGGGCCGTCCTCGGCCTCGGCGAGCGCGGCGCGTTCGATGGCGTGGGAGACGGCGACGAGACTGCGTTTGGTGAACTGTTCCGGGGTCCGTCCGCTGGGCACGGGCAGAGCCTAGAGGGACGGGCGCGGTAGCGCACCGGGCGGCCGTACCGACTGCGCCGCACCGCCTACACTCGGGCGTCGACCGGACGAGGGGGGATCGGGGCGAGATGACGAGCACAGGCAGCGTGACCGCCTCCTGGCTGCGGCCGGTCCCGCCCGGCGTCGCGCCGTCCCTGGTCCGGGCCGGCCACCTCGGTCACGCCGGCCGGCGGCTCGGTGACCTGGTGCAGGGCCGCCCGCCGGGGGTCACCGGCAGTCAGTGGAGCACCGCCGGGCGGGCCTCGCTCGACCTGGTGGTCTGCGCCGCCGACACCGGGCTGCCGCGCTTCGCGGTGCGGTTCACCGCGCCCGCTCCGGACGGGTCGCCGGCCCGGCGGGAGGAACGACTCACCGACGCGGTCTGCGCCGCCGTCGGCCTGCCGCTGGTGCGCGTCGAGTCGCCGGCGCTGGGCGGCGCGGAGCAGGTCCGCCGGTTCGCCGAGTACGTGCTGGACGCGCGGGCCTACGCCGACGGCACCGACCCGGACGCCGGCGACGCGGTGGGCTTCCGGGACATCATCGGCCGGCTGCCGGACGGCCGGCGTGGACCGGTGAACGACCTCGGCGCGCTGGCCCGGGTCGAGGCGGTCGAGGCGTACGTGGCGGGCCGGATCGCCGACCCGATCGTGCGCGGCCTGCACGTGCGCTGGACCGACGGGCCGGCGGAGGGCTGGGCCTGGGCCGAGGTGCGGCCCGGCCGCTGTCTGCTGGAGCGGGTCCGGCTGACCGCGCGCGGCTTCGCCTGCGGCGTCGACGCGGGGCGGCTCGCCGAGGATCTGGCCGTGGTGGCACTGGGGGAGCGGCTGCGTGACCTCGACGGGGCCGCGCCGTCCCTGCTGGACCGGGACGAGCTTCTCCGGCAGGTCCGCGCGCTCGCCGCGCGGCGGGACTCCTTCGACGGCGGCTTCGCCTTCGACCACCTCTGCGCCGACTGAACCGTCCCCGCCGGCGCGGACGGCGACTTTTCGATTTTTTTCCGATCTCCGGTTGAACCTTCGCCGACGGCGCTCCGTACCTCATCGGGAATGGACGCAGATCTTCCCCGCCGCGCCCGGACGGCGCGGAGACGGTGCGGAAAGGGCATCGTCGGCCATTGACTCGCGACTGAGCGTCGCAGTGATCTCACACCCCGAATTCGTCGGTCCGCCGGGATCACCAGTCAACTACCGGATCGAGAAGGAGAGCAATTCGATGCGCAGGTCCACACGGGCGCGCCGGTCATCCGGTAACGCGCGGAGCAAGCGGATGCTGGCGGTTGTCGGCACGCTCGCGGTCTTCGGCGGCATCGTCGCCGTCACCCAGATCTCGTCCGCCCAGGACCGGCGGACGACCACCCGCGCCGCCTCGGCGTCCTGCGTGCCCGCGAGCCCGGGGGCGACCGCCCCGGACGGCCAGGGCAGCACCACCCGTACCTGGCAGAACGGCCGCTGGGTCCGCAACCACTGGGGTGACGGTCAGATGTCGCCGGCCGAGTGCCAGCAGACCACGGCGGGTGGCGCCGGCGCCGGCGCCCCGACGGTGGCCTGCCCGGACGTCCGTGGCCGGCTGCCGCAGGTGCCCGGCCAGGCCCGTGCCGAGGTGGACCGCACCCTGGCGCTGCTGGAGAGCCAGATCGGCGAGGCGAACCGGCGGCTCGCGGCGGAGGGCCGCAACGGCGGTGAGTTCATGAACAACGCGGTCCTCGGTCCGCTCGCGGACAAGCGGACGGCGGCGCTCAACCGGATCGCCACCGCCATCGGCCGGTTCGCGCAGCGCCCCCAGGGTCTGGACCAGTTCGCCCGGTGCGCGGTGAGCGACACGCCGCAGAGCGGCGGCCAGAACGGTGGCGGTCAGAACGGCGGCGGCCAGAACGGCGGTCAGAACGGCGGCAACAACGGAGGCCAGAACGGCGGGAACAACGGCGGTAACAACGGCGGCGGGAACAACAACGGCGGCAACAACGGCCTGAACGTGCTCGCCAAGGACTGCTCCGGCAGCCGGCTTCAGGGCCACGACGGCTTCCAGAACGGCAATCGGTGCGTGAGCACCGCGTTCGGTGAGGTGGGCGCCGCGGCGAACAACCCGTCGCTGCTGATCACGCAGTTCCCGAACCAGGTGCGGCGCAACCAGCCGTTCACGCTCCGGGTCACCACCAAGAACCTGGTGCGGGACCGCTTCCTCGCCGCCGGTCAGGGCGGCTACTACCTGGAGAGCTCGCTGCTCAACGGACAGGGCCTGGTACGCGGTCACTTCCACACCGCCTGCCGGATGCTCGGCAGCACCCGGCAGCCCCCGAACCCGCAGGACGTGCCGGCGTTCTTCGTCGCCACCGAGGACGGCCGGGGCGGCAACCAGCCGGACGACGTGCTGATCCAGATCCCGGGCCTGGCGCAGTCGGGCGTGGCGCAGTGCGCGGTCTGGGCCGGTGACGGCTCGCACCGCATCCCGATGATGGAGCGGGCGAACCAGACCCCCGCCATCGACGTGGTGCGCATCCGGGTCAACTGAGCGACGCGACGGCCGCGGCCGTCCGGGGGACTCCTCCGGGCGGCCGCGGCCTTTCCGCGTACGGGAACGGTGGGAGACGATCCCGGAGGAAATCTCGTGCCGTGGGTATCCGCCGGACGAAAAGCGCCGTGCGGAGAATGCCGATCGGGCCACGCCGATTTCTCAGCGTGACCCCGGGATGCCCGACGGTGAACCGGTGGCGGTCAGCGGTTCTTGTACGCCTCGACCACCGACACCGGGATGCGCCCGCGCTCGGAAATCTCGAACCCGTTCTTGGCGGCCCATTCCCGGATGGCGCGGTTCTGCTCGCGGTCCATTCCCGAGGTGCTCGGCCGGGTCGTGCGACGGGCGCCGCGGGTGACCTCGGCGGCTCCGCGGCCGATTCGCCTGCCAGCGCTGATGTACGGATCCAGGGCCTTGCGCAGGACGCCCGCGTTCTCGTCGGAGACGTCGATCGTGTACGCCACGCCGTCCAGGCTGAACTCGACGGTCCGATCGGCCTTTCCACCGTCGAGGTCGTCGGTCAGAACGGTGATTACTTTCCTTGCCATCGCCATTGCTCCCTGTGTCGGGCGGGGTGTGGCTAAGAGTTTGACCTACCGCGCGGTAATCCCGCAACAATAGCCGACTGTTTCCATTCGGCGGGTCGCGGTAAACGGTGCCGCCATTGGGCGCGGAGCGCCGGAACGGGGCGCTCGGCGTGGCGTGGGTCACAACCCGGAACAAGGGGCACGTTTTGTTACTTGAGCCAGACACGCTCAACCAACGTGATGGCAGGTGTTCGATGGCAACTCTTCCGGTACTCCCACTGACCGACGCCGTCCTGCTGCCCGGGATGGTCATCCCGGTGACCCTCGACCCGACCACCCAGGCCGCCGTCGACGCGGCCCGCGCCACCGGCGACAAGGAACTCCTTGCCGTACCCCGTATCGACGGCGAGTACGGCTCCGTCGGCGTGGTCGCCACGATCGAGAAGGTGGGCCGGCTGCCCAGCGGCGAACCGGCGGCGGTCGTCCGCGGTCTCACCCGCGCCCGCATCGGCTCCGGCGTGCCCGGTCCCGGCGCCGCGCTCTGGGTCGAGGCGACCACACTCGACGAACCCGCACCGGCGGGCCGCGCCCGGGAACTCGCCCGCGAGTACCGCGCGCTCATGAGCTCGGTGCTGCAACAGCGCGGCGCCTGGCAGGTGATCGACGCGATGGAGCGGATGACCGACCTGTCCGAGCTGGCCGACTCGGCCGGCTACGCGCCCTGGCTCAGCCTGACCCAGAAGACCGAACTGCTCGTCGCGCCGGACGTCACCGCCCGGCTGGAACTGCTCGTCGGCTGGGTGAAGGAACACCTGGCCGAGCAGGAGGTCACCGAGCAGATCAACAGCGACGTCCGCGAGGGGCTGGAGAAGTCCCAGCGGGAGTTCCTGCTCCGCCAGCAGCTCGCCGCGATCCGCAAGGAACTCGGCGAGGACGAGCCGGACGGCTCCGCCGACTACCGCTCCCGGGTGGAGTCCGTCGACCTGCCGGACAAGGTCCGCGAGGCGGCGCTTCGTGAGGTCGGCAAGCTGGAGCGGGCCAGTGACGCCTCGCCCGAGGCGGGCTGGATCCGTACCTGGCTGGACACCGTGCTGGAGATGCCGTGGAGCACGCGTACCCAGGACAACACCGACCTGGCCGCGGCCCGGAACGTGCTCGACGCCGACCACGCCGGCCTGGCCGACGTGAAGGACCGCATCCTGGAGTACCTCGCGGTGCGCAACCGGCGCGCGGAGCGCAACCTCGGCGTCGTCGGCGGACGCGGCTCCGGCGCGGTGCTGGCCCTGGCCGGCCCGCCCGGTGTCGGCAAGACCAGCCTCGGCGAGTCGGTCGCCCGGGCGCTGGGCCGCAACTTCGTCCGCGTCTCCCTCGGCGGTGTCCGGGACGAGGCGGAGATCCGCGGCCACCGGCGCACCTACGTCGGCGCGCTGCCCGGCCGGATCGTGCGGGCGCTGCGCGAGGCCGGCTCGATGAACCCGGTCGTGCTGCTCGACGAGGTCGACAAGCTGGCCGCCGGCTACTCCGGCGACCCGGCGGCGGCCCTGCTCGAGGTGCTCGACCCGGCGCAGAACCACACGTTCCGCGACCACTACCTGGAGGTCGACCTCGACCTGTCCGACGTGCTGTTCCTCGCCACCGCCAACGTGGTCGAGGCGATCCCGGGCCCGCTGCTGGACCGGATGGAGCTGGTCGCGCTGGACGGCTACACCGAGGACGAGAAGGTCGCCATCGCCCGGGACCACCTGCTGCCCCGGCAGCGGGAGCGGGCCGGGCTGACCGGCGAGGAGGTGAGCGTCGCCGACGAGGCGCTGGCGCTGATCGCGGGCGAGTACACCCGGGAGGCCGGCGTCCGGCAGCTCGAACGAGCCCTGGCGAAGATCCTGCGCAAGGTGGCCGTCGCGCTCGCCACGGACCCCGCGCCGGTGCACGTGGACGCCGGCAACCTGGCCCGATACCTGGGCCGGCCGAAGTTCACCCCGGAGTCGGCCGAACGCACCGCCGTGCCCGGCGTGGCGACCGGCCTGGCTGTCACCGGCGCCGGTGGCGACGTGCTGTTCATCGAGGCCACCACGATGGAGGGTGAGCCGGGACTGACGCTGACCGGCCAGCTCGGCGACGTGATGAAGGAGTCCGCGCACATCGCGTGGTCGTACCTGCGGTCCAACGGACGGCGCTACGGCCTGGACCCGAACGCGCTGGCCGGACGGCGGATCCACCTGCACGTCCCGGCGGGCGCGGTGCCGAAGGACGGCCCGAGCGCCGGCATCACCATGGTGACCGCGCTGGCCTCACTGGTGACCGGGCGGCCGGTGCGGCCCGAGTTCGGGATGACCGGCGAGGTGACGCTCTCCGGCCGGGTGCTGCCGATCGGCGGGGTGAAGCAGAAGCTGCTCGCCGCCCACCGGGCCGGTCTCACCGAGGTGATCATCCCGAAGCGCAACGAGCCGGACCTGGACGACCTGCCGGCCGAGGTGCGGGAGGCGCTGACCGTGCACACCCTGTCCGACGTGGCGGACGTGCTCGCGCTGGCGCTGCGCCCGGCCGAGATCGAGGCGGGAACGCTCGCCGCGGCCTGAGCGGGGGCGGGGGTCCGGTGACGGCCGGACCCCCGCTCCACGGCGCGACCGGATGGTCCGTCCGGCACCCCGGCCGGCCGGAGCGTCGACAGCCGTTCCCGGCCCGGCATACTGGCCGGCGTGCGGCCAGGACCGACGGACGCCGCACGGAGAGGGCTGGTCAGGTGGCGCGCAGAGCAACTGACGGGGATCCGCCGGGAAGCGGAACTCCGGACCTCGGCGATCTTCTGGGCCGGGAGTTGAGCACCGCCGTGGTGATGTTCCACGAGGCGGTGGCCGCCCGGCGTGGCCTGACGGCCACGGAGAACAAGGCGCTCGATCTGCTGGCCCGGCGTGGCCCGCTCACCTCCGGTGATCTCGCCCGTCAGCTCGGGCTCACGCCGGGTGCGGTCACCGGGCTGGTGGACCGGCTTTCCCGCGCCGGGTACGCACGGCGCAGCCCGGACGCGACGGACCGGCGCAAGACGTTCGTCGTCGCCGACGTGGAGCGGCTCGACGCCGAGATGGGCCCGGTCTTCGCGCCCCTGGGTGCGGCGATCAGGGAGCTGACCCGCGGGTACACGGAGGCGCAGCTCGCCACCGTCGAGCACTTCGTCCGCAACGTGGTGGTCATCCTCCAGGAGCAGACCTCCCGTGTCTCCGACTCCTCGACTGACAGGGCCTGACAAAAACATTTCAGCATGCTAAAATGTTTAGCATGCTGAATCAATCTACGGAAGTCGGCGTCCGCCACGCCCTGGCCCGGGTCGCCGACGCCTGGGGTGAGGGCGACCCGGACCGGTACGCGGCCCTCTTCAGCGAGGACGCGGACTACACGGCCTACGACGGCACCCGGATGGCGGGTCGGCGCGCGATCGCCGACGGTCACCGGGCGCTGTTCGGGGGCGTCATGCGCGGCTCGCGCATGACCGTCCGAGAGCCGCGCATCCGGCACGTCGCCACCGACGTCGCCGTGGTGTGGGCGCTGGGCGGGATCATCATGCGCTGGCAGCGCGGCCGTACCGAGCCGTCGGCGAAGCGGCTCTCGGCGGTCACGTTCGTCCTCGTCCACCAGGGGGACGACTGGCTCGTGACCGCGTTCCAGAACACCAGGTACCGCCCGTGGTCGCGTACCGTCGTCGGGCGGCTGACGAACCGCATGGCGGGTGGGAACGGCCGGTGACCGTCACCGACGGCGGCTTCTCCGGCGGTGCCGGTCACCGGCTGCGGTGGACACCTCAGCGGCGGCCGCGGCGGGAGGCGTCGAAGGGACGCTCCCGGCCGTCGGACTCGCCGCCGTCCCGGTCCCGGCGTACCGTCGCCTTGCGGCCCTTGATGGTGGTGCCGCGCAGCCCCGCGATGATCTCGTCGGCCACCGCCTGCGGCACCTCGACCAGGGAGAACCGGTCGGCGATCTCGATCGAGCCGATGTCCCGGCCGTTGATCCGGGTCTCCCCGGTGATCGCGCCGACCAGGTCCTGCGGCCGCACCCCGGCCCGGCGGCCCAGCCCGATGAAGACCTGGGTGGTCCCGCCGGTACGCGGACGCCCCGGCCCTCGGCGCTCGCCCCGCCCGCCGGTCTCCGGCCGGCCCTCGCGCGGGCCCCGGACCGGAACCTGCGGGATCTCCTCCTCGTCGTCCGAGCCCGGCGACGTCGCCTCGTGCGCCAGCTTCACCGCCGCCAGCGCCACCTCGACCAGGTCGAACTCGTCGGTGAGCGACTCCACGATCGCCCGGTACGGGTCGAGGTCGTCCTCCAGCAGGCTCTCCCGCAGCGCGCCCTGGGTCAGCTCCAGCCGCCGGGTCCGCATGTCCGCGACAGTGGGGATCTTGTCGATGGCGATCCGCTGCCCGGTGACCCGCTCGATGGTCTTGAGCATCCGGTGCTCACGCGGCTCGGCGAGCGTGATCGCCACACCCTCCCGCCCGGCCCGGCCCACCCGGCCGATCCGGTGCACGTACGACTCCGGGGCCGACGGCACGTCGTAGTTGACCACGTGGGTGAGCTGCTCGACGTCCAGCCCTCGGGCGGCCACGTCGGTGGCGACCAGCAGGTCCGCCGTGCCGGCGCGCAGCCGGCCCATCACCCGGTCCCGCTGCTCCTGGCTCATCCCGCCGTGCAGCGCCTCGGCCCGGTAGCCCCGGCCGTTCATCGTCTCGGTGAGCCGGTCCACCTCCTCGCGGCTGCGGCAGAACACGATCGCCGCGGTGGGCGACTCCACGTCCAGCACCCGGCCCAGCGCGGCCGGCTTGTGCGCCCGGGCCACGATGTACGCGCTCTGCCGCACCCGGGGTGCCTCCCCGGCGACCGGCCGCTCCCGCTCGATCCGGATGCGGACCGGGTCGGTCAGGTGCTGCCGGGCCAGCCCGTCGATACGGGCCGGCATGGTGGCGGAGAACAGCACCGTCTGCCGGCCCGCCGGGGCGTGCTCCAGGATCGCCTCGATGTCCTCGGCGAAGCCCATGTCGAGCATCTCGTCCGCCTCGTCCAGCACCACCGTGCTCAGCGCACCGAGCCGCAGCGTGCCCCGGGCGATGTGGTCCAGGGCCCGGCCCGGCGTCGCCACCACCACGTCCACCCCGTGGTCGAGCGCGCGCAGCTGCCGGCCGATCGGCTGCCCGCCGTAGATCGGCAGCACCCGGGCGCCCAGATCCTTGCCGTAGCGGTGGAACGCCTCGGAGACCTGCACGGCCAGTTCCCGCGTCGGCACCAGCACCAGCGACACCGGGTCGCCCTCGGCCCGGCCGACCGGCATCCGCTGCAGCAGCGGCAGCGCGAACGCGGCGGTCTTGCCCGTACCGGTCGCCGCCTGACCCAGCAGGTCCTGCCCGGCCAGCAACGGGGGGATGGCCTCCCGCTGGATCGGCGTCGGTTCCTCGTACCCGAGCGCGGACAGCGCGCCCAGCAACTCGGTGCGCAGCCCGAGATCGGCGAAGGCGAAGGCGTCCTCGGCGTCGTCGGGAACGGCGGGGTCGGTCGGGCTCGGTGCGGCGGTCATGCGACAAGTTTTTCATCACCGCCGCGCGGGGGTCGCGGCGACCGGGGCAAACGTTCGCCGCGCCACCCCGGCGCCGTCCCCTCCGGGTGATCCGGCGCGGCCCCGTGCCCCCGCCGGATCACCGGGACAGGACGGCCAGCAGCGTGGTCAGGCCCACCCCGACGTCGAACACCGCGCACCACAGCGCGTACCCGCGCGGCACCACCGCGCCGGTGCGGTGGTACCAGGCGTCCCAGGCCGCGTGGACGAGCCAGCCCACCCCGACGAGCACCCCGGCGACGTCGGCGGACGCGATCATCGCCACGACCGCCAGGCCGCCCCACACGGCCGCCCCGGCGAGCTGCGCCGCCAGCGCGCGCCGGTCGCCCCACTGCCGCCGCCAGGTGCCGATCAGCAGGTAGCCGGCGGGCAGGACCAGCAGCGTCCACGGCGCGAAGACGGTGGGCGCGAACCACATGTCCACCGTCATGAGCAGTCCCAGCCCGGCCGGCCATCCGCGCGCCACGGCCGCCGCGACCGGATGCCGGCGCGGCGGCGCCGTGGGCGTGTGCCGGTGCCGCAGCGCCACCAGCAGCATCGCCGGCACCATCAGCAGGTGACCGCCGAGCAGCAGCGCGTCGCCCCCGACCCACCCGGCCCACCAGGGCGGGAGCAGCAGCAGGAACGGCACGTACATGGCCGCTGACATCTCCGCGGTGGCGGCCCGGCCGTCCCCCCGGTACCACATCCACGCGGCCATGCCCGCCGCCATGTTCGTCGCCATCACCAGCGCGCCCACGTCCGGCCGCGCCAGCACCGCCGCGCCGCCGAGCAGGCGCCCGCCCACCTTCCACAGCGGCCCGAGCAGCACCATCCCGGCCACCATCGCCACCACCATCCCGGCCAGGTGCCGGGTCCGCGCCCACCCGGCCCACCGCCGGGGTACGACCACAGTCATCTCCGTCATGCCCCGACCCTGCCGCCGCCCGGCGCACCGGAGAAGGCGCGTCAGTCATCGGGAAACCGTGCGGATCGCACGGTCCGGCCGTGACGTTTCTCAGGGGTGGGCGGACCGGTGCACGCCCTAGGATCAGCGGGCATGAGCGTCGATCCGGCGGACCACCGGCTGCGCCGGGCCCGGCGGGTCACCCTGCTGTCGCTGGCCACGAACGTCTGGACCACGGTGCTGCTGCCCGCCGTCGGCCTGGCCCGCGAACCCGACCCGGTACGCGTCGCGCTCGGCGCCGCCGGGCTGCTCGCGTTCACCGTCGCCCAGATCGCGGTGCTGCACGCCGCCGTCACGCCGTGGCTGCCCGTACCGGCCCGTCGCCGCCGGCACGCCGCGCTCACAGTGGCGGCGTTGCTCAGCCTGCCGCTGCTCGGCCCGGTCGCGGCCGGAACCTGGCCCACCTGGGCCTGGCTCGGCGCGTCCCTGGTCGGCATGACGCCGCTGCTGTTCCGGCCCGTCGTCGCGTCGGTGGCGGCGGCCGGCGTCCTCGCGGTGTCCGCCGCCGTTACCGGGGCGACGGGCGGGCCGGTGCCCACGGCGCTGCTGGTAACCGGCGTGGTGGGCGCCGGGATCGCCGCGCTCACCTGGGTCCAGGTCTGGTTCTGGGACCTGCTCGTCGAGGCCCGGCAGGGGCAGGCCGCCCAGGCGCGGCTCGCCGCCGCCGAGGAACGGCTGCGCTTCGCCCGCGACGTCCACGATCTGCTCGGCCACGACCTGACGGTGATCGCGCTCAAGGCCGAGCTGGCGGAGCGGCTGGCGCCGCGCGACGCCGGCCGGGCCGCGCGGGAGGCGGCCGAGGCGCGGCGGCTGGCCGGCTCGGCGCTGACCCGGGTCCGGGCGGCGGTGCACGGCTACCGCGCGGTCGACCTGGCCGAGCAGGCCGCCGCGGTGGGGGAGGTGCTGCGCTCCAGCGGGGTCCGCACGACAGTGGTCCCGCCCGCCGGTGAGGTGCCCGCGCCGGTCGCCGCCGACCTGGCCGCCGTGCTGCGCGAGGCCGGAACCAACGTGCTGCGGCACAGCCGGGCCGGCTGGTGCCGGATCGAGATCACCCGGGAGGACGGCGTGGTGACGCTGACCGTACGCAACGACGGCGTCCGCGACGACGCCGGACCGGACCGGCTCAGCGGCGGCCTGCGCGGCCTGGCCGACCGGCTCGCCCCGGCCGGCGGACGGGTCCGGGCCGAGGCCGCCGACGGCGTGTTCAGCCTGGTGGCGACAGTGCCGGTGACGCCGTGATCCGGGTGCTGCTGGCCGACGACGAGGAGCTGATCCGGCTCGCCCTGGCCGCGCTGCTCGACCTGGAACCGGACATCGAGGTGGTCGCGCACGCCCGCGACGGGCGCAGCGCCCTGGACGCGGCGCTGGCCCACCGCCCCGACGTCGCCGTGCTCGACCTGGAGATGCCGCCGCCCGGCGGCGTCGAGGTCGCCGCCGAGCTGACCCGGGCGCTGCCCGGCTGCGCGCCGGTGATCCTCACCGGACACGGCCGTCCCGCCCAGCTCCGCCCGGCGCTCACCGCCGGGGTGCGCGGGTTCCTCGCCAAGGGCGCCCCCGGCGGCGCGCTGGCCGACGTGATCCGCCGGGTGCACTCCGGGGCGCGTTACGTCGATCCCGCGCTCGCGGCCGACGCGCTCACCCTGCCCGAGTGCCCGCTCACGCCGCGTGAGCTGGAGACGCTGCGGCTGGCCGAGCTGGGTACGCCGGTCGCGGTGATCGCCCGGCGCACCCACCTGGCCGCCGGAACGGTCCGCAACCACCTCAGCGCCTGCGTGCAGAAGCTCGGCGCCGCCGACCGGGCGGAGGCGGTCCGGCGGGCGCGCGAGGCCGGCTGGCTCTGACGTACGGGGCGTCGCGGGCGGTCGCCGGCGACTAGCCTGATCACGTGCGGACGGTCGAACTGCTCTGCTCACCCGAACTGGAAGCGGCGGTTCGCGCTGCCTGGGAAAGGCTCGCCGCCGCGGGGCTGCCCAGCCTGGCCCGCAACACGCACCCGACGAACCGGCCGCACCTCACGCTCGCCTCGGTGGAGGAGTTCCCGCCCGGCGCCGAGCAGCGCCTGGCCGACCTCTGCGACGCGGCGCTCCCGCTGCCGGTGCGGCTGGGCCGGATGACGGTGCTCGACGGCAGCGCGCCACTGGTGTGGCTGGTCCGCCCGGCACCGCAGCTCGTCGCGCTGCACGGCGCGGTCTGGGACGTGCTGGCCGAGGCGTCCGGCGGGCACTCGTGGCACCAGCCCGGCCGGTGGGTGCCGCACCTGAGCCTGGCGCTGCGGTTCGGCGCGGCGGACCGGCGCCGCGCCCGGGCGGTCGCCGGGGCGCACCCGCCGGCCGGGGCGTTCGTGGCGGCGCGCAGCTACGACGGCGACACCCGCACGGTCAGCGAGCTGACCACCGCCTGCCCGCGTTCCGGCGGCTGACCGAGAGGTCATACCCGGCGCTGGTGGGCGTCGGTTACGTTGACCGGGACCCCCGGCGTGGGCAGATCCGGGTACTCTTCGCCCCATGATCGACAGTGTTCGATTGGCGGTCGTCGGTGTGGGCAACAACACGTCGGCGTTGGTGCAGGGCATCGCCTTCTACCGCAACACCGGCAGCCTGGTAGGGCTCCACCGGCCAGAGATCGCGGGACTGGGCGTCAGCGACATCGACGTCGTCGCCGCTTTCGCGGCATCCCTCCTGAAGTCCCCACCCGGAACCGCGATCTGACCCCAACCCCCGGACCGTTCGGCGCGGCCCGAACCGTGCCCGTGTCAGCATGGGCCGATGACCACCGGTGCCGACGGCCGCGGACTCGCCGGGTTCGCCGCGCTGCTCGCCGACCCCACCCGGGCCGGCTTCTGCCTGGCCCTGCTCGACGGCCGCGCCTGGACCGCCGGGGAGCTGGCCCGCGCCGCCGGGGTCGCCGCGTCCACCGCGAGCGACCACCTCACCCGGCTGGTCGCCGGCGGCCTGCTGGTCGAGCAGCGGCAGGGCCGCCACCGGTACGTCCGCCTCGCCGACCCGGGCGTCGCCCAGCTCGTCGAGGACCTGGCCGCGCGGGCGCCCGCACCGGTTACCCCGCCCGGCACGTTGCGCGCCGCCTCGGCCGGCGCCGCCCTGGCGTACGCGCGCACCTGCTACGACCACCTGGCCGGGCGGCTCGGCGTGCTGCTGCACGACGCCCTGCTCGACCGTGGCGTGCTCGATCGCACCGGCGGCCTGGCGCTGACCGGCAACGGCGTGACCTGGCTGGCCGGTCTCGGTGTACCGGTCGAGCCGTTGCGCGCCACCCGGCGACCGCTCGTCCGCGACTGCCTGGACTGGACCGAACGGCGCCCGCACCTGGCCGGCGCGGTCGGGGCGGCGCTGTGCGGGCGCTTCCTCGACCTCGGCTGGACCGCGCGTGGCACCGGCCGGGCGGTACGGGTCACCCCGGCGGGACGGGACGCGCTGGCCGCGACGCTCGGGCTCGACCCGGCGCTGCTGGCCCCGCCCGCCGCCCGCGACACCGGTCCGGCGCGCGCCTGACCCGCCCGTGTTCCGCGCCGCCGGTCCCGCCCGCGCCTGACCGCCGGGTGTGCCCGGCCGGATCGTTCGGTCCGGACCGAACTGTCGGCGCCCTACGGTCGGGCGATGGATTCACCGACGATCACGGCTGCTCCGGGCACACCGCCCTGCGGGCAGCCGACCTCGGACGACGGCGGCTGGGTGGTCACCCGGTACGCGGACGTCGTCTCCGTCCTGACCGATCCCCGCTGCGTGGTGCCGCCCGCCGAGGAGGCGCCGGAGGGTGGCCTGGCATGGCTGCGCGCCTCGGTGAGCCGGTTCAGTCCGCCGGACCGGCATGCCGCGCGGCGCGCCGTCGGGGTGGCGGCGCTCGACACGCTCGACCCACGGGAACTGCGCGTGGCCGCGGCACGGCTGACCGGGCGGATCCTCGACCGCGCCGCGACCGCGGACAACGGCGGCGACCGGGTGGACGTGACCGGTGACCTGGCTCGGCGCGTACCCCTTGTGGTGCTGGCGGAGCGGCTCGGCCTGGCCGACCCGGCGGCGGCCGTCGCGGAGGTGACGGCGGTGGCCGCCGCCTACCACCCGGGTGCCGGCCCGGTGGCGGTGCGGCGGGCGGACCGGGCGGTGGCGGCGCTGCTGGCCATGTCGCCGCCCGCTCCGGCCGAGGTGACAGCGAACCGGCTCGGGCTGCTGGTGCAGGCCGCCGACGCCACCGCCGGGCTGATCGTGGCCGCCGTCCGGCACGGGCTCGACGCGCCGGACGGGCTCGGGACCGACGCGCTGCTCGCCGAGGTGCTGCGCCTCGACCCGCCGGTCCGGGTCACCCGCCGGGTCGCCGCCGACCCGCTGAGCCTGGGCGGCCGGCCGGTGCGCGCCGGGGAGCGGCTGCTGCTGCGGTTCGACGCCGCCAACCGCGACCCGGCGGTCTTCCCGGAGCCGGACCGCTTCCTCGCCGGCCGGGCGAACGCCGCGCTGACGTTCGGCGCCGGCCCCCGCGGCTGCCCCGGGCGGCGGCACGCGCTCGCCCTGGCCGCCGGCGTGGTCGGCGTGCTGCGCCGCCGCTGCCGTCCCGCCCGCCCGACCCCTGACGTCCCCACGACCCGACTCGAGGTGATCCGATGACGACCGACAGGTACCGCGCATTCCGGGAGCTGCACCGGTCCGGCGACCCGCTGCTCCTGCCCAACGCCTGGGACCACGCCTCCGCCGCGGCCCTCGCCGCCCGGGGCCATCAGGCGATCGGCACCACCAGCCTGGGCGTGGCGGCGGCCGCCGGGCGGCCGGACGCGGTCCGGGCGACCCGCGCGGAGACGCTGGATCTGGCGTACCGGCTGCGGGACCTGCCGACGCTGCTCACGATGGACATCGAGGACGGCTTCCACGACGACCCGGCGGAGGTCGCCGGGTTCGTGGGCGAGCTGGCCGCGCTCGGCGTGGTCGGCGTGAACCTGGAGGACGGGCGCCCGGACGGGCGACTGGCCCCGGCCGAGCACGTCGCCGCCGTGATCGCGGCGGTCCGCGCGGCAGTGCCGCGGATGGTCGTCAACGCCCGCACCGACGCCTGGTGGCTGGGCGTGCCGGCGCCGCTGGACGAGGCACGGCGGCGGGCGGCGGCGTTCCGGGCCGCCGGGGCCGACTGCCTGTTCGTGCCGGGCGCACCGGACGACCTGGTCGGCCTGCTCGCCGCCGAGGCGGGGTTGCCGCTGAACGTGCTCTACCGGCCGGGCGGCCCGGACCTCGCCGCCCTCGGACGGCTCGGCGTGGCCCGGGTCAGCACCGGCTCGCTGCTGTTCCGGGCCGCCCTCGGCGCGGCGCTGCACCTGACCGACGCGATCTGCGCCGGGCGCGACGCGGGCCTGCCGCCGCCGCCCGGGTACGAGGAGGTGCAGGCGCTGGTGCAGCCGTCCGCCACCTGATCGGGCACTTCGGGGGAGATGGGAGGAATCGCGCCTTCTCCGGTCTTTACGGTGTGTGCAGGCCCAATCACGCCGTGTCCTGACCGAGAGGGGACGGAGACCATGCGAGTGCCCAGCCGCAGCCCAGGTCGCCAGCCCGGTCCCGCCGTCACGTCCACCGCTCCCGCCCGGCGGGTGCCCGGCGGTCGCCGCGCCGGCGCCGAGCCGGACCTGTCCGCGTACCGGGCGGCGGTGGCGGAACTCCTGGTCGAGGTGGGCGCGCTCGCCGACGCGCCGTCCACCACCGCCCGCCAGGTGCTGCTCGACCAGCGGCTGCGTGAACCGGCCATCGCCGCCGTCCTCGACGCCACCCCGCAGGGGCTGATCGGCGCCCGGGAGACGCTGCTGCTGGAGATGGCCCGCTACCAGCCCAGCGCGCGCAGCTCGGCGCAGGACCTCACCGCGCTGGTCCGCATCTACCTGCTCTCCCGCGTCGACGTGCTCTGGTGGCGGGACAGCCCGACGTTCCTCACCGACGACCAGGTCCGCACCAGCACCGAACTGGTCGACCTGGAATGGCTGCGCCGCCGCGGCCTGGTCGAGTTCCGCTACCAGGAACAGCCCGCCACAGTGGTGGGACGCGGGCTGCGGGCGGTCCGGCGGCGGCTGCGCCCGGACGCCACCCCGCGTACCGCCGGCCTGCTGTTCCGCCGGGCCCGCCGCGAGATGATCGCGTTCCTCAACGACCTGGCCCGCGAGTTCACCGCGATCGCGCCGGACGGCACGCCACCGCTCTGGGTGACCAGCCTGGCCCGCAGTGCCGAGCACCAGCACCGGCTGCGCCGCCTCGGGTACGCGGCGATGGTGCCCAGCGGGCACTGCCTCGGCTGGGCCGCCGACGTCGAACTGGAGTGGTACGACCGCTTCGGCGCCCGCCCGGCGCTCGCCGGACTGCTGCTGGCCCGCCAGGACGCCGGTGAGGTGAACGTGGTCGACGAGGGACAGGCCTGGCACGTGTGCCTCGCCCCGGACGCCCGCCGCCGGTACCGGCGGGCGTACGAGGCCGAGATGGGGGTGTGACCCGGTGTGCGGCATCGCGCTGAGCATCGGCCCCGAGGCGGATCCGGCCACCTTCCGGCGGATGCTCGCCGCGCTCGCACCGCGCGGTGAGGTCACCGAGAGCCGGCAGGAACACAGCCTGCTCGCCGGCGTACGGCGGCTGAAGATCGTGGACCGGGAACGATCCGTGCAGCCGTGGATGTCACCGGACGAGCGGCACCTGCTCTGCTTCAACGGCGAGGTCTTCAACCACCACGAGCTGCGCGCCGAGCTGACCCGGCTCGGGCACCGGTTCCGCACCACAGGCGACACCGAGGTGGTGCTCACCGCGTTCCACCAGTGGGGCGAGAACGCGGTCCGGCGGCTGCGCGGCGAGTACGCGTTCGTCATCGTCGAGCGCGACAGCGGCCGGGCGTACCTGGCCCGCGACCCGCTCGGCGTCAAGCCGCTGTACTGGTCCCGCCTGCCCGGCTGCCTGCACCTCGCCTCCGAGGTCAAGGCGCTGGTCGGGCACGGCGCGCCGATCGGCGAGGTGGCACCCGGGCACCACGGCTGGGTCGAGCCCGGCCGCCCGGTCCGGCTCGGCCCGCACGTCGACCTGCTCACCCTCGGCGACGGCCTGCCGGTGATCGACGACCCGGACGAGGCGGCCCTGCTGGTCCGCGTCGCGCTGACCGACGCGATGCGCGCCCGGCTGGACACCGACCTCACCGTCGGCGTGGTGCTCTCCGGCGGTCTGGACAGCTCGCTGGCGCTGCTGCACGCCCGGGAACTGCACCCGGACTGCGTGGCGGTCACCATCGGCGTGCCGGAGAGCCCGGACGTCGCGTACGCCCGGCGGCTCGCCGCCGACCTCGGCGTACCGCACGAGGTGATCGAGCTACGCCCGCGTGACATCCGGCTCGCCGACGTCCGCGAGGCGATCCGGATCTCCGAGCTGACCGAGTACGGCGACATCATCAACGCGGTCGTCTCGGTGCCGATCTTCCGGCGGCTGCGCGAGCTGGGCGTCCGGGTGGTGCTCACCGGCGACGGCTCCGACGAGTTGTTCGGCGGGTACCCGATGTACCACCGGGTCGGGCCGGAGCGGTCCCGCCGGCTGTTCCTGCACAAGATCCGCAACCTGTGCCGGACCGAGCTGCAGCGGGTGGACCGGGCCAGCATGGCGCACGGCGTGGAGGCCCGGGTGCCGTTCCTCGACCTCAGCGTCGTCGAGCTGGCCATGCGGCTGCCGCTGGACGTGAAACTGCGCGACGGGCAGGAGAAGTGGATCGTCCGGCGGGCCTTCGCCGACCTGCTGCCCTCCTACGTGCGGCAGCGGCCGAAGAACCCGATGTCGTACTCGTCGGGGCTGCACGAACGGGCCCGCCTCTACAAGCCGCTGTTCGCCCGGCTGCACCGCTCCTTCGGCTACGACCTGCTCGAACCGGTGCGCCGGGACTTCGACAGCGTGCTCACCCGCTGCGGCAACGACCTCGACCGGGCCATCGCCGAGGGCATCGCCCGGCCCGACTACACAGTGCTCGAACACGCCCGGGACCTGGTCGGCGCGGCCCGCTGGAACGCCGCCCCGATGGTCCGCCGGCTGGTCAACCCGCGTCGCACCCGAGGCGACGAGGCGCCCCTGCCCGGGTGAGCCCGCGGCCTCGTCCGGCCGGTCGGTGCGCGACGGTGGGTCAGCGCCGCAGGTCCACGTCGACGGTCACGCCGGAGACCGGGTCCATGCAGTGCACCGTCGGGCCCGGACGCAACCGGGCGTCCGAGGCGTACCGCCGGGCCAGCTCCCGCTCGGCGGCGGCGTCGCCGCGGTCGGCCGCCACCAGCAGCGCGGCGACCTCGTCGACGAGGGTGAGATCGGCGCCGGTCAGGTCCTCGGTCATCGCCCCGAACCCGTCCCAGAGCAGCACCTCGTCCTTGTGCCGGTGGGCCAGTTCCAGCAGCACGTAGTCGTGGATGAGCCAGTCGCCCCGGATCGGCAGCGACGGGTCGACGCCGTAGGTGTCCGGGTCGATCCGGCCCGCCCGGTACGCCAGCCACACCCGGGCCGCCGACTCGAAGTGCCCCGCCTCCGGGTCGATGTCGTAGCCGTCGAACGGCCGGTCGGCGGCCGGGTCGAGCTCCGGGTCGGACCAGACCCAGCGCTCGCCGTTCCACCACTCCGCCAGCACGTGGTCGTGGTGCCAGTCCGGGGCGAAGTAGCTCACGAACCCGACCCGGCTGCGCGCCGGGATCCCGTGCCGGCGCAGTGCCGCGACGGTGAACAGCGTGTGGTCCCGGCAGCAGCCGGCGACCCGCTCGGCGGCCGGGCGCTCGGTGGTCAGCGGCAGCGGGAACCGGGACTGGTCGGTGTCGAGGATGCGGTCCAGCCAGCGCAGGTTCACCTCGGCCTGGCGGACGTCCGGCAGCTCCACGCCGCCGGCGCGGTAGTGGACGATCACGTTGCGGGCGGTCGCCGCGACGGTGGGCAGGTCGGCCGGCACAGTGTCGAGCAGTGCCGCGTGGTGGCGGGGATCGCTGTACGGGGAGTGGGTCCGGTAGTCGTCGACGTCCATCCGGTCATTGTCGGCGCGGGACGCGGCCGGCGGGTGCCCGCTCGGCGCGCAATCTCGCGGTGCCCGAACGCCAGGTCCGATCACCGCCAGCGCTGCGGCCGGGGCCGCGCCAGGCTGGGACCGTGACGACCACCCGTACCGCGTTCGGAATCCGCCCGCTGCCCGCCGGGACGCTCGCCGAGCTACGGCGCACCGGCCGCGACGCCACCGGGCAGCCACCCGAGCACCGGCGCGCCACCGGCGGCGAGCCGCTGCGCTGCTGCCTGCGCGACGCCCGCCCGGACGAGGCGCTGCTGCTGTTCGGGTACGCCCCGCCGCTGCCGCCGGGCCCGTACCGCGAGGTGGGGCCGGTGTTCGCGCACGCCACCGAATGCGCCGGCCCGGACGACGTGACGGCGTACCCGGTCCAGTGGCGCGGACGGGAGCAGGTGCTGCGCGCGTACGACAGCCGGGGCCGCATCGTGGGCGGACGGCGACACGACGGCGGCGATCCGGAGGCGGTGCTCGCGGAGCTGTTCGCCGATCCGGCGGTGGACCAGCTGCACAGTCGCAACGTGGTGTACGGCTGCTGGATGTTCGCGGTCGTGCGGAGCTGACCGAGTCCCGGATGGACATCGGCGCACGCCTCTTCTAGCGTCGCTGTCATGCGGAGGACCCTCATCGCCGGCGGGCTCGCGCTGCTCCTGCTCGCCACGGCCTGCGGGGAGAGCCGCCGGTCCGGCCCGCCGGCCGCGGCCGGCTCACCGACCGCGTCCCGGCAGGATCCGGGGCAGGTCGAGCGGACCCTGGCCAGCCTCCGCAAGATCGACGACCTGCCGATGTACGAGATGACGTACGACGGCGACTACGACCCGACCGCCGGGCTGGCCGGGTCCACGCCGCCGAGCCCGTTCGGCTGCTCGCTGTTCGCCGCGCTCGCCGACCGGGAGCGCCCGCTGTTCGCCCGCAACTTCGACTGGGAGCCCAATCCCGCGCTGGTGCTGCGCACCGACCCGCCGGACGGGTACGCCTCGATCTCGCTGGTCGACATCTCGTACCTGGGCGTGTCCGCCGACCCGACCGGGGACCGGCGGCTGCTGGACGCGCCGCTGCTGCCGTTCGACGGCATGAACGAGCGGGGTCTCGCGGTCGGGCTGGCCGCCGACGACGGTGCGCGCGCCGAGCCGGTGCCGGGACTGCCGAAGGTGGGCTCGGTGCGCATCCTGCGCCTGGTGCTCGACTCGGCCGCCACCGTGGACGAGGCGGTCGCCGTCTTCCGGCGCTACAACCTCGACTTCGACGGCGGCCCGCCGCTGCACTACCTGCTGGCCGACGCGACGGGCGCGTCCGCCGTGGTGGAGTTCGTCGACGGGAAGCTCTCCGTGGACCGGCGGCAGGGCCCGTGGCAGGCGCTGACCAACGTGCCCGCCGTCGGCGTGCCGGACCGCGAGCTGCGCCAGGACCACCGGTACGGGGTGCTGGCGAAGGAGCTGGACCGCGCCGGCGGGGTGGTAGACGCGGCCGGGGCGCTGCGGCTGCTGAACGCGGTACGCCAGTCGCACACCCGCTGGTCGGTGACGTACGGTCTGCGCAGCGGCGAGGTGCGGGTGGTCACGGCCGGCGGCGGCACCCGCGACTACCGGCTGCCGATGAGCTGACCAGGGCGCCTGCGGTCCGCGCCGGAGTTACTGTCGGACGATGACGCCCGTGACCCGGCTGGACCACGTCGTGATCGCCGTCTCGGACTGGCGGGTCGCCACCGACTTCTATCGCGACGTGGTCGGCGCCGAGGTGATCGGCGTCGGCGGCGAGCGCGTCGCGTTCCGGATCGGGCCCACCCAGCTCAGCGTGCACGGGCCGGGGACGGACCTCGCCGGCAACGTCGCCCGCCTGCCCGTCCGCCCCGGCAACAGCGACGTCTGTCTCGTCTGGGACGGCCCGGTCGACGCGGCGGTGGCGCACCTGCGCCGTCACGGCGTCGAGGTGGAGACGGGGCCGGTCCCGCGGTTCGGCGCCGGCGGCCCCGGGACGAGTGTCTACTTCCGCGACCCCGACGGGAGCCTCCTGGAGTTCATCTCCTACGAGGCGTGACGGGTGCGCGGACCGCGACGGGCCCGGCGTCCCCGCGAGGGGGAGCACCGGGCCCGGCGACGGTCAGCGGGTCACCAGCTCAGGTAACCGGCCTGGGTCTGCACGTTCAGCTCGGGCACCAGCAGGAACTGCGCCAGCCAGGTACGCGGGTCACGCAGCTCCAGCACGTCCAGTCCCTTCTGGATGTCGCTGGAGTAGATGTGGCCGTTGTACCAGTAGGCCGACCACGACCCGCCGGTACGCAGCTGCGAGGCGTCCAGCGGCCCGCGCTCCCAGTAGGCGATCTCCTTGGGCTTGCGCGAGTCGGTGAAGTCCCACACCGAGATGCCGCCCTGGTACCAGGCCTGGACCATGATGTCGCGGCCGGGCACCGGGATCAGCGAACCGTTGTGGGCCACGCAGTTCTCCGTGTCGGCGTTGACCCGGGGGATCTTGTAGTAGCTGCGGAACTCCAGCTTGCGGGCGTCGCCGCGGCCGGTGATGTCGTAGATGGCGTCCGCGCCGCGGTTCGGACCGACCACCTCGTTGCAGGTGGCCGCGCCGCCGCCGCCCAGCTCGTCGGTGAAGACGACCTTGGTGCCGGCGTTGTTGAACGTGGCCGAGTGCCAGAACGCGAAGTTCTCCGCGTCGGTGACCCGCTCGATCACCCGGGGCGCCTCACGGTTCTTGATGTCCAGCAGGATGCCGTCACCCATGCAGGCGCCCGCGGCCAGGTCCTTCGACGGGTACGCGGTGATGTCGTGGCAGCCGGTGGTGGCCGACGACTGACCCGGGATGCCCGGGTAGCCGCCGTCCGGGAACAGGTTCGGCGTGGCGACCACGGAGGCGGTGGTGGGGTTCTTCACCGGCACCTTGACGATGGAGATGGAGTCGTGCGGCGGCTGGCAGTCCGGGAACTCGGCCCGCGGGCTGTACGAGGAGACGTACAGGTAGACGTTCCGCTTGTCCTTGCCGGGCACCAGGGTGTGGGTGTGCGAGCCGCACGCCGTCTCCACCGACTTGATGTAGCGCGGGTTGCGCTTGTCCCGGATGTCGAAGATCTTGATGCCCTCCCAGGACTCCTTCACCGACGCCGGCTGGGTGGTGCTGGCGCAGGAGTCGTCGCTGCGGGAGGAGTCGGTCGACAGGAACAGCAGGTCGCCGTGGACCGAGATGTCGTTCTGCGAGCCGGGGCAGAGCACCTGGGACACGATCGCCGGGCGGTTCGGGCGGGAGACGTCGTAGACGACGAACCCGTCGTAGTTGCCGACGAACGCGTACCGCCCCTGGAAGGCGATGTCGGTGCCGAGGGCGGCGGTGGTGTCGAACGGCGCCTGCTTCGGCAGGTTCGCCACCTGGCGCAGGTTGGGGCTGCTGGAGATCTCGTCGACACCGGGGACGGCGTTGTCCACGGTGGCCGGGGCCGCCTGGGCGCGGGGGATCTCCTGCGCGCTGCTCGGGGGCGCGGTGAACACGCCGGCGAGCAGCAGGCCGGCGGCGGCCAGGCTGACGGTCCGGATTCGGGACGTGCGGAGGCTGATCATCGGCAACGCCCTTCGAAAGGGGGTCATGATTCGCCACACCTTACCCATTTGAGACGGCCATCAATGTGACCTGGGTCACACTTGGGAACTTTCGTCTATGGATAGGATCGCTGTCACCTTGACCGGAGGAGGCGTCGTATGACCAGCCGGCAGGCGCGTGTGTGGGTGGGCGTCACAGCACTGGTGACCCTTGTGGTGGTCGGCGCACTGGCGCTGACCGGGCGCGAGGAAACCCGTGCCCCGGAGGCGGCCGGAACCGCCGCGGCGGCCGCGCCGAGCGCGAGCGCCGCCGGGTCGGCGCCACCCGTGGTGGTACCGGGACGCCCGGGGGAGCCCGCCGCGACCCGCCCGGCCGAACAGGTCCGGGGCGCCACCACGCCGCGCTGGAACAGCCTCGACGTCTGGTACGTCCGGATGATGATCCCGCACCACGAGCAGGCCCTGGAGATGGCCGCCCTCGCGCCCGAGCGCGCCGCCGACGCGCGGGTGCGCGCCGTGGCCGACCGGATCCGTGCCGCGCAGGGCCCGGAGGTCGGCCTGCTGCGGGCCTGGCTCAGCACGCGCGACCTGCCCGCCGACGTACCCGGGCACGACCACGGCAGCATGCGCGGGATGCAGTCCCCGGAGGCGATGCGGCGGCTCGCCGACGCCCGCGGCGCGGAGTTCGACAAGCTGTTCGTGCAGATGATGTCCGACCACCACCGGGGCGCGATCGTCATGTCCACCGACCTGCTGAAGGTCGGCGTCGACCAGCCGATGCAGGAGTTCGCCACCTCGGTGGCCGTCGAGCAGTCCGCCGAGATCAGCCGCATGCAGGCCCTCCTGACCCGCTGACCTGGGAGCGGGCGGGGGAGGACGCAGGGGCGGGCCTAGGCTGGGGGATCGTGAACCGCCTGATCCTCGGTCGCCCGCTGCGGGGCGTCGCGTTCGACGCGGCAGTCTGCGGCCTCGTCGCGTTCTTCGCGCTGTCCGGCTTCGTCGCCGGGCAGACCGGGATCCCGGCGACCGCTGTCGGCCTGGCGATGGCGGCGGCGCTGTTCCTCCGGCGTACCCACCCGTCGGCCGTGGGCGCCCTGGTGGCCGCGCTCGCGCTGGTCCAGGTGATCGCCGGCTGGGGCCCGCTCAGCTACGACATCGCCGTCCTGATCGCCCTCTACAGCGTGGTCAAGTACGCCGACCGGCTCCGCGACGGCATCGCCGCCGGGATCGTCGCCGTGATCGGCGGGGTACTCGCCGCGCTCCAGACGCCCGGCACCGGTCCCTGGTGGATGGGCGCGTTCTTCTACACCCTGATCGTCGGCGCGGTCTTCCTGGCCGGACTGAACCTGCGGACCCGCCGGCTCTACGTGCTCAGCCTGGAGGAACGCGCCGCCACGCTGGAACGCGAGCGGGAGGCCGAGGCGCGCGCCGCCGTCGCCGAGGAACGCACCCGCATCGCCCGTGAGTTGCACGACGTGGTCGCCCACAGCATGGCCGTGATGATCGTGCAGGCCGACGGGGTGCGGTTCACGCTCGACCGGGACCCGGCCACCGCCCGGGAGGCGGCCAAGGTGGTCGCCGACACCGGCCGGGCGGCGCTGGAGGAGATGCGGCGGCTGGTCGGCGTACTCCGGGAACCGGACCGCCCGGAGCCGGCGCCGGCGGACCAGCCGGCCGCCGAGCCGGCGCATCGGCGGCCCGCGCTGGTGGAGTTACCCGCGTTGCTCGACCGGTTCCGCGCCGCCGGGCTGCGGATCACCTGCGGCGGCACCGGCACGCCGCGGGCGCTGCCGCCCGGCCTGGAGCTGACCGTCTACCGGGTGGTGCAGGAGAGCCTGACCAACGCGCTCAAGCACGCCGGTGTCGGCGCGTCGGTGGAGCTGACGCTGGACTGGGCCGCCGACGCCGTCGTGGTCCGGGCGGTCGACGACGGCGGCGGCGCTCCGGTGGTCCGGCCGGCGCCGTCCGGCGGGCACGGCCTGGTCGGCATGCGGGAACGGGTCGGGGTGTACGACGGCAGCCTCGCCGCCGGCCCCACACTCGCCGGCGGCTGGCGGGTACAGGCGCGGCTGCCACTGCCGGCGGGCGCCGGCACCGAGGAAGGGAGCGCGGCGGCGTGACAGTGCGGGTGATGATCGTCGACGACCAGATGCTGGTGCGGGCCGGGTTCCGGATGGTGCTCGACTCCCAGCCGGACCTGGAGGTGGTCGGCGAGGCCATCGACGGCGCGGACGCGCTGCGGGTGCTGGACCGGGTCGAGGCCGACGTGGTGGTGATGGACCTGCGCATGCCCACCATGGACGGGGTGGAGGCGACCCGGCGGATCTGCGCCCGCCCGGACGGCGGCGGCCCGCGCGTGCTGGTGCTCACCACGTTCGACACCGAGGCCGACGCGTTCGCCGCGCTGCGCGCCGGGGCGAGCGGGTTCCTGCTCAAGAACGTGCCGCCGGAGGAGCTCATGGCCGCGATCCGGGTGGTGGCCCAGGGCGACTCGGTGGTGGCACCGTCGATCACCCGGCGGCTGCTCGACCGGTTCGCCGGTCAGCTCGGTCCCGCGCCGGCCGCCGACCCCCGGCTGGCCCAGCTCACCGAGCGGGAGCGCGAGGTGCTGCTGCTGGTGGCGCAGGGGCTCTCCAACGCCGAGATCGCCGCCCGGGTGCACGTCGCAGAGGCGACGGTGAAGACCCACGTGGGTCGCATCCTGGCCAAGCTCCAGCTCCGCGACCGGGTCCAGGCGGTGGTGCTGGCGTACGAGAGCGGCCTGGTCACGCCCGGCGGCTGACCGGCCGTACGTCTCAGGTCGTACGGGTTCCCCCGGTGGGGGACGACCGTGGTCGCACCGAGGTCGAGCGCGCAGGTGGAGATCGACTCAGCGGTGCCGGACCTAGCGTCGGAAGGGTCTTCAGACCGTGTCCGACAGGAGCACCACAGTGTCCGCACCACCGACCACAGGCGTCGCCCTCGCCGCCCGCGCGCTGCGCAAGGAGTACGGCGCCGGCCAGTCCCGCGTCGTCGCGCTCGACGGCGTCGACCTCGACCTGGCCGCCGCCCGGTTCACCGCCGTGATGGGACCCTCCGGCTCCGGCAAGTCCACACTGCTGCACTGCCTCGCCGGCCTCGACCGGCCGACCGCCGGGGCGGTCCACATCGGCGACGCCGACCTGACGGGCCTGGACGACCGGCGGCTCACCCGGCTGCGCCGGGACCGGATCGGCTTCGTCTTCCAGAAGTTCAACCTGCTGCCCACGCTCACCGCCGAGGAGAACGTCGTCCTCCCGCTGGCCATCGCCGGCCGCCGCCCGGACCCGACCTGGCTGCGTCAGGTGGTGGCCGCGGTCGGCCTGACCGATCGCCTCGGACACCGCCCGGCGGAGCTGTCGGGCGGCCAGCAGCAGCGCGTCGCGGTGGCCCGCGCCCTGATCACCCGGCCGTGGGTGATCTTCGCCGACGAGCCGACCGGCAACCTCGACTCGCGCTCCGGCGCGGAGGTGCTGCGGCTGCTGCGCGAGGCGGTCGACACGCTCGGCCAGACCGTCGTCATGGTCACCCACGACCCGGCCGCCGCCGCGTACGCCGACCGGGTGGTCTTCCTCGCCGACGGCCGGCTGGTCGACGAACTGCACGCGCCGACGGTCGGCGCGGTCCGGGACGCGCTCAGCCGGCTCGACCCGGCCGTGACCCCGGCGGGGCGGTGACCGGGATGTTGCGCCTGACCCTGCGCCAGGTCCGCGCCGACGGCCTGCGCCTGCTGCTGTCCTCGCTGGCGATCGTGCTCGGCGTCGCGTTCGTCGCCGGCACGCTGATGCTCATCGACGGCATGCGCGCCGGGGCGTACGAGCGGGCCGGTGAGTTCGACAGGCACACCGACCTGGCCGCGTACGCCGAGACCGACCCGCTGCCCCCGGCGCTCGTGGACCGGGTGCGCGCCGTCGACGGGGTGGCCGCCGCCGCGGGCGAGCTGACCGGCTCCGCCGGGGTGGTCGGCCGCGACGGCCGTCCCGTGCTCGGGTACGCGGTGCTCGCCGCGATCCCCACCGAGACGGACCTGCAGTCCTACGACGTGGTCGCCGGGCGGCTGCCGCAGCGCCCCGGCGAGGTGGTGCTCGACGACGAGACCGTCGCCGAGCAGCGCTTCACCGTCGGCGGGCCGGTGTCGATCGGCGGGCAGGACGGCGCGGCCCGCCCGTACACCCTGGTCGGCACCGTCGACGTGGACGGCAGCTCCCGCGACGTCGGCGGCCCGTACATCGGGTTGACCGGACCGGACGCGCTCACCGTCGGCGGCGAGAAGGGGTACGGCCGGATCATGGTGGCGGCGCGGCCCGGGGTGGACACGGCCGCGCTGGCCGACCGGATCCGCGCCGTGGTGGGACCGGACGTGACGGTCCGGGACCGCGATGCCATCCTCGACGCCGCAGTCGACGACGCGGTCCGCGACCTGCGGCAGTTCGGCATGCTGCTGGGCACGTTCGCGGCGGTGGCGGTGGTGGTGGCCGGCTTCGTGATCGCCAACACCTTCGCCATCGTGCTCGCCCAGCGCTCCCGGCGTACCGCGCTGCTGCGCCTGGTCGGCGCCACCCGGGGACAGATCTACCGGGCCACGCTGTCCGAGGCGGCGGTGACCGGCCTGCTCGCCTCCGCGGCCGGGGTGCTGGCCGGCGCGGCGGTGGCCGGCGGCCTCGGCGTCCTGCTCGCCGGCACCGGCGCGCCGCTCGGCAGCGGGCTCACCCTGACCCCGCGGACGCTGCTGCTCTCGCTGGGGCTGGGGACGCTGCTCACCGTGGCGTCGGCCGCGCTGCCGGCCTGGCAGGGCACCCGGGTCGCCCCGGTGGCCGCGCTCACCGACGCGGCGATCAACCCGGTACGCCCGGCCGGGCGGGTCCGGCTGGCGGTCGGCGCGCTGGCGCTCGCCGCCGGTGTGGCGGCGCTGGCCGGCGCGGGAGCCACCGGCCAGGTGGTGCTGGTCGCAGCCGGCGCGTTGCTGGCCTTCGGCGGCATCGTGGCATTCGGCCCGGTGCTGGTGCCGGCCCTGGTACGGGTGCTCGGCGGGCCGTTCCGCGCGGCGTTCGGCGCCACCGGCGGGCTGGCCGTGTCGAACGCGGTACGCAACCCGCGCCGGGTCGCCGCCACCGCGACGGCCATGGTGATCGGCATCGGGCTGGTGTCCGCGTTCGTGGTCGGCGCCGCGAGCGTCAAGTCCGGCATCGAACGCGCGGTGGACGCCCGGATCGGGGTGGACTTCCTGGTCACCGGTATCGGCGGCGACCTGCCGGCCACCGTCGCCGACGACCTGGCCGCCCGCCCGGAGCTGGGTGTGGTGCACGAGCAGCGCAGCCGGGTGGTCGGCGACGTGCAGCTGCGCGCCTCGCATCCGGCGCTGGTCCGGCGCACGCTGTCCGCGGTGGACGCCGGTGACCCGGCGGACCTGGGCCCGGGTTCGGTGCTGGTGCACCGCGAGCTGGCCGCGGCGCGGGGCTGGACGGCCGGCTCCACGATCACGCTGGCGGGCCGCCCGTTCCGGGTCGTCGCGGTGGTGGCCGACGAGGAGCCGGTCCTGGCCGGCAGCCCGGTGCCCGCCGGCCACCTGGTGGACGTGCTGGACACCGACTTCACCGCCATGTTCCCCACCGAGCGCGGCTACCTGGCCGAGGTGGACCCGGCCCCCGGGGTGGGTGTCGACGCCGCCCGGACCGCCGTCGAGTCGGTGCTGGCCCGTTATCCGACGGTGAACGTGATGGACCAGGCCGCGTACAAGAAGATGCTCACCGGCACCGTCGACATGGTGCTGGGGTTCGTCACCGCGCTGCTCGGCCTGGCCGTGGTGATCTCGCTGGTCGGGGTCGCCAACACGCTCAGCCTGTCGGTGGTGGAACGCACCCGGGAGACTGCGGTGCTGCGCGCGGTCGGGCTGAGCCGGGCCGGGATGCGGGGCGTACTGGCGGTCGAGGCGGTGCTCACCGCGCTCGTCGGCACGCTGCTCGGCATCGCGCTCGGCACCGGGGCGGCGGCCGGGGCGATGGCAGTGGTGGCCCGCATCGGCGGCGACTTCACGCTGGTGCTGCCCTGGGCGCGGATCGGGCTGATCGTCGCGGTGGCGGTGGTGGCCGCGCTGCTCGCCTCGGTCCTGCCGGCCCGCCGGGCGCTGTCCCGGCCGGTGGTGGCGTCGCTCGGCGCGGACTGAGCACCGCCGCCCGGACACGGACGAGCCGGCTCCGCCGTGGGCGGGGCCGGCTCGTGGTGGGTCAGGGCTGGGTGGCCGGCTGCCCGCCGGTGTCACCGCCGCCTTCGGTCGGCGGAGTGCTCGGTGGGGTCGTCGTCGGCGTGACCGGCTCCGTCGTCGTCGGCAAGCTCGACGGCGTGCTGCTCGGCTCGGCCGACGGGGCCGGCTCGTCGGTGACGCTCGGCTGCGCCGACGGGGTCGCCGAGGTGCTCGGCGTCACCGAGGGCGTGGCCGACGGCCGACCGCCCGGGCCGACCGGACGGTAGGTGTACTCGTCGCCCGCCGACGGCTCCTCGACGACCGGCTCCGCGGCCGGGTCGCTCGGCGCCACCGCGGGCGCGGTCTTGTCGATCTTCGTGGCCGGTTCGGCGGTGTCGTTGGCGGCGGCCACGAGCGCGCCCAGCGCGCCCATCGCCACCAGCACCGCGCCCAGCGCCCCGACGAGCGTGCCGCGCCGGCCCCGCCGCCGCGACGTCGCCACCGCGGCGCCCGGGCGGACCGCAGGCTGGTCGTCGCGGGACCGCGCCGAGCCCGCCGCGCCGCGCAGCGCCACCGTCGCGGTCGGCGAGTCGTTACGCGCGGCCCGTGCCGCGTCGGCCATCGCCGCGGCACTCGGGTAACGGTCGGCCGGGTCCTTGGCCAGCGCGCGGGAGACCAGCTCCCGCACCGACGCCGGGATCTCCGCCGGCAGCTCCGGCGGCTCGTCGTCGAGATGGCGTACGGCCACCTGGAGCGGGTTGTCGCCGGTGAACGGCGGGCTGCCGGTGAGGCAGCAGTACGCGACGGCGCCGAGCGCGTACACGTCGGTGGCGCCCGAGACGGGCCGGCCGGCGGCCTGCTCCGGCGCCATGTAGAGGGCGGTGCCGGGCACCGCGTTCGTGCTGGTGATGCTCGTGACGTTCGTCGACCGGGCCACCCCGAAGTCGACCAGGACCACGGTGCCGTCGTCCTGCACGAGCAGGTTGCTCGGCTTCACGTCCCGGTGCACGATGCCGCGGCCGTGCGCCGCGTGCAGCGCCTGCGCCACCTGCGCCACGATCGACATGGTCTCGGCGACCTCGAGCTGTCCGGCGGTCTCGATCCGCCGCGACAGTGGCTCACCGGCGACGAACTCCATCACCAGGTAGTCGGCCCGGCCGCCGCCGGGCAGGTCGTCCTCGCCGCAGTCGAAGACCTGGACCACGCCGGGGTGGCGCAGCGAGGCCATGATCCGCGCCTCGGAACGGAACCGGGCGATGAAGTCGGGGTCGGACACCAGGGCGGGAAGCAGCACCTTCACCGCGACCGGGCGGCCGAGGACAAGGTCGGTGGCACGCCAGACGTCGCCCATGCCGCCGGTGGCGACACGGTCATCCAGGCGGTACCGACCGCTGAGTACGACGTCTGAGGACAGCACCCCCATACCGTACCCACAGCAGGCGCGAAGTATTTCCCGCGATATCCGTGGCCGGTCCGGGCGGGCCGTTCGGCCGGGTGTCCGGCACCCGGGACGCCGATCGGCTGATCGTGATCGACCCGGTACGATCGGCCAGAAAGTGACGCGCCCCCCGCTCTCGCGGCCCGCCGCCCCGGCGGGGATCCGACCCGGGGAGCGTCGCGACCGCCGTCCGTGTTACCCCGACACGCCGGTGACGCAGGTAGACATTTCTCTCTGTTTCTCCGCCGTGCGGAGGCTTGCCGACGCGACCCGCCCGCACCGGCGTCGGCCCGACTCCCGGCCGCCCCCGGACGCCGGTACGGTATGTCCCGCCGACGCCCGTGCCGCGCGGCAGTGTCCACGGCGCTCCGCACCCTCGTGCGGGTGCCTGATTCAGCTCACCGGGGGGCCGAGTGCGGATGGCGGTGTGGTCCCTGGCACCCGTTGACCGGCTCCGGGGCGTCATCCGGCTGGGGCGGCGCGCGTGACGGCCGAACTGAACGAGGCGGTCGCCGCGGCGCAGGCGGGGGACGAGGAGGCGTTCCGGTTCCTCTACCGCAGCCTGCAACCCGCGCTGCTGCGCTACCTGACCGCCCTCGTCGGCGCCGACGCCGAGGACGTGGCCTCGGAGGCGTGGCTCCAGATCTCCCGCGACCTGCCGTCGTTCACCGGCGGCGAGTTCCGCGCCTGGGTGGTCACCATCGCCCGCAACCGGGCCATGGACCATCTGCGCCGGCAGCGGCGGCGGCCCTCCGTGCCGGTGCCGGTGCAGGCCCTCAACGACCTGGCCGCCGACGTCGACACCGCCGACCGGGCCGGTGAGGCCATCGCCACCGAGAGCGCGCTCGCGCTGATCCGTACGCTGCCGCCGGCCGAGGCCGAGGCGGTGATGCTGCGGGCCGTCATCGGCCTGGACGCGGAGACCGCCGGGCGGGTGCTGGGCCGGCGGGCCGGCGCGGTGCGCACCGCCGCGCACCGCGGCCTGCGCCGGCTCGCCGCGCTGCTGGAGCGCTCGGCGGCGCAGGCCGCGCCGGAGGACACCCGGGACGCCGTCGCGCCGCGTCCCCGGACCGAGCGCCAGGTGCCGCACGCGCCCGAGGCCGAGCCGGCGGAGGGCTGACGTGAGGGGAGACGACGGCATGCACGCTCGCCGGTCCGGCGGGCCCGCCGACCGTACGGAGTCCGACCGGCTGCTCGACGCCGCGCGCGCCGGCACGCCGCCGGGCGCCGACACCGACCCGCTGACCCGGCTGCTGTCCGCCGCGGCCGGCCCGGCCGGCCCGGACGAGGTCGCCGGGGAGGAGCAGACGCTCGCCGCCTTCCGGGCGGCCCGCGCCGGGACCGCGCCGGCGCCGGTGATCGCGCCGCGCCCGCGTCGGCGCCTGCGGATCGCCGCCGCGCTGGCCGGGCTCGCCGCCACCGCCGTCGCCGGGGTGGCGTTCGCCGCCGTGCGCCTGGACCACGACCCCGAGCCGGTGGTGCCGCCCGCGACGACGGCCGGGCCGACCGACGCCGGACCGACGGGCACCGGCCCCGCCGTCACCGGGCCGTCCCGGCCGGCGCCGAGCACCCCGGCCGGTGACGCGTCCGGCGCGGTGTCCCCACCGGCTCCGGCCCCGTCCGGTACGCCGAGCGCCAAGGCCCGGCCGTCCGCGCCCCCGGCCGGCGGGGCGAGCCTGGCCGGCCACTGCCGCGCCTACCTGGCCAAGCCGGAACGACAGCGGGAGAAGGCGCTCACCAAGCCGGGCTTCGCCGACCTGGTGGCCGCCGCCGGCGGCCCCGAGCAGGTGGAGAGCTACTGCCGCAACCTTGTGGGCGCGTCGCCGGAGGGCCCGGACGACGCGCCGGAGCCCGAGCCCCCGGGCCGGGAAGCGGACGACTGAGCGCCGCGGCGCAATCAGATTCCGGACAAAAATTCATCTCTCCGGGCAAGCGGATCTCGTCTGCTAGACAGAGGATGGTGGGGCGGCGTCCCGTGCCGTCCCGGCCGGGCGCGTCGCGACGACGTCGTCGCCCATCGCCGAGGAGGAGCCGTTCCATGGTGATGTCGCCGGACCTGGACCGCGCAGTCGTCCTGGGGGACGAGGAGGCGGCCCGCGGCCACCTCGCCCGGATCTGCTTCAAGACCGGGCCACCCGCACTCGTCGGCGTCGAACTGGAATGGACCGTGCACGACGCCGCGGACCCGGCCCGGCCGGTCGACCGCGAGCGACTACGCGAGGCGCTGGGGCGGCACAGCCCGGTGACCCTCGACCCCACCAGCCCGGCCGACGAGCTCCGGCACGGCGGCGCCGTGACCGTGGAGCCCGGCGGGCAGGTGGAGATCTCCGCGACGCCCCGATCGTCGGTCGGCGCCCTCATCCTGGCCACCGAGGCCGACGTCGCCGAGCTGCGGGCCCGGCTGGACGGCGCCGGCCTGGTGCTCGGCCGCAGCGGCATCGACCCGTGGCGCCTTCCCCGGCCCGTCGTGGAGACCCCGCGCTACCGGGCCATGCGCTGCGCCTTCGACCGGCGTGGCCCGGCGGGACGGGCGATGATGTACAGCACGGCCGGGCTCCAGGTCTGCCTGGACGCGGGCGAGCCGGAGCACCTGGCACAGCGCTGGGCCGCCGCGCACGCCGTCGGCCCGCCGCTGCTCGCCGCCTTCGCCACCGCCGACCGGCACGCGGGCCGCCGCACCGGCTGGGCCTCCGCCCGGATGGCCACCTGGCTGGCCATCGACCCGGCCCGGACCCGTCCGGTGTGGTCGCCCGAGCGCGCCGACGACGATCCGGTGGCGACCTGGACCCGGTACGCGCTCGCCGCGCCGCTGCTGTGCGTACGTGGCGACGGCCCCGACTGGACCGCGCCGCCCGGTGTCACGTTCGCCGACTGGCTGGCCGGGGCGCTGCCCCGCCCGCCCACCACCGGCGACCTGGAATACCACCTCAGCACGCTGTTCCCGCCGGTCCGCCCGCGCGGCTACCTGGAGCTGCGCTACCTGGACACCCAGCCCGGCCCGGCGTGGACGGTGCCGCTGGCGGTGCTCACGTCGCTCTTCACCGACCCGGCCACCACCCGGGACGCGCTGGCGGCGGCCGGCCCGGTCGCCGACCGGTGGCGCGCGGCGGCCCGGTGCGGGCTGGCCGAGCGTCCGCTGGCGAGCGCCGCGGCGGCGCTGTTCGACCTGGCCCTGACGGCCCTGCCGAGGCTCGGCCTGCCCGAGGGCATCCACGACGAGACCGACCGAGCGATCCGGCGGCACCGCGCCGCCGCGGAGAGGGGACACCGGTGACCACCACCGAGCGACTACGCGACCGGATCGCCGCGGAACTGGAGCGGACCCGGGCCCGTACCGCGCTGCTGACCGACGCGGTGGACGACGACGACCTGGTCCGGCAGCACTCCACGCTGATGTCGCCGCTGGTCTGGGACCTGGCGCACGTCGGCAACCAGGAGGAGCTGTGGCTGGTCCGCGACGTCGGCGGCCGCGAACCGGTACGCCACGACATCGACGACCTCTACGACGCGTTCAAGCAGCCCCGCAAGGACCGCCCGGCGCTGCCGCTGCTGCCGCCGGCCGAGGCCCGTGCCTACGTGCGTACGGTCCGCGACAAGGTGTTCGACCTGCTCGACGGCATCCGCTTCACCGAGCGTCCGCTCGTCGCCGACGGGTTCGCGTTCGGCATGATCGTGCAGCACGAGCAGCAGCACGACGAGACCATGCTCGCCACCCACCAGCTGCGCGCCGGCGCCCCGGTGCTGGACGCGCCGCCCCCGCCGGAGCCCCGGGCCCGGGTCGGCGGGGAGGTACGGGTTCCGGCCGGGCCGTTCACCATGGGCACCTCCACCGACCCGTGGGCGCTGGACAACGAGCGCCCGGCGCACACCGTCGACCTGCCCGCGTACGTCATCGACGCCGCGCCGGTGACGAACGGTCAGTACCGGGCGTTCATCGCCGACGGCGGGTACGACGAGCCGCGCTGGTGGAGCGAGGCGGGCTGGCGGCACCGCGTCGAGGCGGACCTGAGCGCGCCGATGCACTGGCGGCGCGACGGGGACGGGTGGGCGTACCGCCGGTTCGGCCGCTGGTCGCCGGTACGCGACGACGAGCCGGTGGTGCACGTCTGCTGGTACGAGGCGCAGGCGTACGCGGCGTGGGCCGGCAAGCGGCTGCCCACCGAGGCGGAGTGGGAGAAGGCGGCCCGCTGGGATCCGGCGACCGGCCGGTCCCGCCGCTATCCGTGGGGCGACGAGGACCCGGGCACCGAGCACGCCAACCTGGGGCAGCGGCACCTGTGGCCGGCGCCGGTGGGCGCGTACCCGGCGGGCGCCTCGCCGCTGGGCGTGCACCAGCTCGTCGGCGACGTGTGGGAGTGGACCTCCTCGCCGTTCCGGGGTCACCCGGGCTTCACCGCGTTCCCGTACCGGGAGTACTCGGAGGTCTTCTTCGGCGACGACCACCGGGTGCTGCGGGGCGGCTCGTTCGGCACCGACCGGTCCGCCTGCCGGGGTACGTTCCGCAACTGGGACTACCCGATCCGGCGGCAGATCTTCAGCGGTTTCCGCTGCGCCCGTGACGCCGGACCGGAGGAGTGAGCCGGCCCGATGTGCCGTCACCTCGCGTACCTCGGTCCACCCGTGCTCCTGGGCAGCCTGCTGTTCGACCCGCCGTACGGGCTGCTGCGCCAGTCGTGGGCGCCGCGTGACATGCGCGGCGGCGGCACGGTGAACGCCGACGGTTTCGGCGTCGCCTGGTATCCCGGCGACGGCGACCCGGTCCGTTACCGGCGGGCCCAGCCGATGTGGAGCGACACCACGCTGCCGGAACTGGCCGCCGTGACGCGGGTGCGGGCGGTGCTGGCCGCGGTCCGCTCCGCCACCGTCGGCATGCCGCTGCACGAGACCGCCGCCGCCCCCTTCGCCGAGGGGCGGTGGCTGTTCAGCCACAACGGCGTGGTGCGGGGCTGGCCGGACAGCCTGGTCCCGCTCGCCGCCGGCCTGCCCGTCCGCGACCTGATCACCCTGGACGTGCCGACCGACTCGGCGCTGCTGTGGGCGCTGGTCCGGCACCGGCTGCGGGCCGGCGCGCCGCCGGACGAGGCGGTGGCGGACACCGTCGCGGCGGTGACCGCCGCCGCTCCCGGCTCGCGGCTGAACCTGCTGCTCACCGACGGTACGACGGTGGTGGCGAGCACGGCCGGGCACGCGCTGTCGGTGCGCCGCGGCCCGGACTCGGTGCTGCTGGCGTCCGAACCGTTCGACGACGACCCGGCCTGGCGGGCCGTGCCGGACGGCCGGCTCGTGGTGGCGACCACGGGCGGGCTCGACGTGCGGGACACGACCGCCGCCTGACGATCCGTACCCACCGCAAGAGAGGACACCCGATGAGCGCGGAGCCGCTGGAGATCCACCTGGAGCAGCAGGACCTCGACCGTGGGTTGCGGCAGGACGTACAGGTCGGGCTGACCGCGACGCCGAAGTGGCTGCCGCCGAAATGGTTCTACGACGCCCGGGGCAGCGAGCTGTTCGAGGAGATCACCCGCCTGCCGGAGTACTACCCGACCCGGGCCGAGCGGGCGGTGCTGGCGGCGCACGCCGACGACGTGGCCACCATGACCGGCGCGAAGACGCTGATCGAGCTGGGTTCGGGTTCGTCGGAGAAGACCCGGCTGCTGCTCGACGCGTTCACCCGCCACGGCGACCTGGGCACGTTCGTGCCGCTGGACGTGTCGGTGAGCGCGTTGCGGTCGTCCACCGAGCAGATCGCCGCCGCGTACCCGGGGCTGCGGGTGCGGGGCATCGTCGGTGACTTCACCCGCCACCTGGACCGGCTGCCCACCGGCGGCCGGCGCCTGGTGGCGTTCCTCGGCGGCACGATCGGCAACCTGCTGCCGGTGGAACGGGCCGAGTTCCTCACCGCGATGCGCGCGGCGCTGGAGACCGGCGACTGGCTGCTGGTCGGCACCGACCTGGTCAAGGACCCGGGCGTGATCGTGCCCGCCTACGACGACGCGGCGGGCGTGACCGCCGAGTTCAACCGCAACGTGCTGCGGGTGATCAACCGCGAGCTGGGCGCGGACTTCGACGTCGACGCGTTCCGGCACGTGGCGGTCTGGGATCCCGAGCGGGAGTGGATCGAGATGCGGTTGCGCGCCGAGCACCCGACCCGGGTGCGGGTGCTGGACACCGACGTGGTGTTCGCCGCCGGTGAGGAGCTGCGGACCGAGGTGTCGGCCAAGTTCCGGCCGGACGGGATCGCGGCCGAGCTGACCGCCGCGGGGTTCGACAGGCGGGCGTTCTGGACCGACCCGGACGGGCTGTTCGGGGTGAGCCTGGCCCGCGCCGACTGAGGGCCGCCGTGGCCCCGGCCACACCCGGTGACCGGGCCGGCCGGTGATCGGCTAGGCTGGCGGCGCGAAGGGGAGTAGCCCCCAATGTCGTGGTCGACACACTGGTGCGTTCCGCATCCGGCCACGCGGCCCCGGTCTCCGGGGCGGGCGAGACCTTCGACTCAGGCTGTCGCAGCCGGGTCGAGGGCGCCCCCGTTCCTCCTCCCGGCTTGATCGGGAAGGTTCACATGGAGGGTTTCCTCGTCGCGCTGGTGGTCAGCTTCGGCGTCATCTTCGTCGCCGAGCTGGGCGACAAGTCCCAGCTCATGGCTCTGACGTTCGCCACGCGGTTCAAGCCGGTGCCGGTGCTCATCGGCATCACGATCGCCACCGCCGTCGTCCACCTGGCCTCGGTGGCCATCGGGTACGGCCTGAACGCCGCCCTGCCCACCGACTGGATCTCGCTCATCGCCGGTCTGGCGTTCCTCGGCTTCGGTGCCTGGACGCTGCGCGGCGACAGGCTGACCGAGGAGGAGAAGCGCAAGGCCGAGCGCGGCGGCCGGTCCGCCGTCATCGCCGTCGGTGTGGCGTTCTTCCTGGCCGAGCTGGGCGACAAGACCATGCTCGCCACCATCACGCTGGCCACCAAGTACGGCTGGTTCGGCACCTGGCTCGGCTCGACGCTCGGCATGGTGGCGGCGGACGCGCTGGCGATCCTGGTGGGCCGGATGCTCGGCCGGCACCTGCCGGAGCGGACCATCCGCTACGGCGCGGCCGTGCTGTTCGCCATCTGCGGCCTCTGGCTGATCTTCGAGGCGGTCTCCGAGCTGACCTGACGTGCGTGGTGCGGCGGCGCCCGATGATCGGAGGGCGCTCCGGTGGGTAAGTAGCCCGGGTGAGCGCCGTGGCGGTGACCGCCCGGCGGAGGACGAATCGGCACGACCGGGAGGTTCCGCCCATGAGCAGGCACGACGAGCCCAACGAGTACGGCTTCGCCGGGGGCGCCACCGCGCCGGAGCCGCCGCCGGGCGGGCGCGAGGACGAGCAGGACCGCGCCGAGCAGGTGGCCGTGCCCGGTGACGACCTCACCGCGCCGGCCGCCGAGGCGCTCGAGGAACCGGAACGCAAGCGCGAGCCGCGGCCGGCCGAGCGCCGGCGCTGAGGCGTACCGCGTCGAGGGTGGCGGCGGGCGTGACCGGACGGTCGCGCCCGCCGCGCCGGTTCAGACCGGGCCCTCCTGGTAGACGTCCGGTACGCCGTCACCGTCGGCGTCCCGGCTCTCCCGCTCGCTGATCCGCCGGTAGACCCGGTTGCGGCGCACCAGCACCACCGAGGCCAGCATTGCGGAGATCAACGAGCCGAGCAGCACGGCCACCTTGACGCCGTCCTCCTCCGGGCTGCCGGCACCGAACGCCAGTTCGCCGATGAGCAGCGACACGGTGAAGCCGATGCCGGCCAGCAACGCCAGCCCGAGCAGGTCGGCCCAGGTGATCTCCTCGTCCAGTTCGGCCCGGGTGAACCGGGCGAGCAGGTACGTCGACCCGAACACGCCGATCACCTTGCCGAGCACCAGCCCGGCGGCCACCGCGATCACCACCGGGTTGGTCAGCACGCCGCCCACGTCCACGCCGACCAGCGTCACCCCGGCGGCGAAGAAGGCGAAGACCGGCACGGCCAGGCCGGCGGAGACCGGCCGCCAGCGGTGCTCCAGCCGCTCGGCCAGGCCGGGCGCGCCGTCGCGGCCGCGCAGCACCGGCACTGTGAAACCGAGCAGCACGCCCGCCACCGTGGCGTGCACACCGGAGGCGTGCACGAGCGCCCAGGCGGCCACCGCCAGCGGGATCAGCGCCCACCACCAGGTCCGCCGCCGCTGCACCAGCAGCCCGAACGCGGCGATCGGCAGCAGTGCGCCGAGCAGCGGCAGCGGGTGGAACGCGTCGGTGTAGAAGACCGCGATGATGGTGATCGCGAAGAGGTCGTCGACCACCGCGAGGGTGAGCAGGAAGGCACGCAGCCCCTGCGGCAGGTGGGAGCTGACCACGGCGAGCACGGCGAGCGCGAAGGCGATGTCGGTGGCGGTGGGGATGGCCCATCCGCGCAGGCCGTCGCCGCCGGCGCTGAGCGTCACCGCGAGGTAGACCAGCGCGGGGGCGATCATGCCGCCGAGCGCGGCGACCACCGGCAACGCGGCCCGCCGGGGGTCGCGCAGGTCACCGGCGACGAACTCGCGCTTGAGCTCCAGGCCGACCACGAAGAAGAAGATCGCCAGCAGCCCGTCGGCGGCCCAGGTGCGCAGGTCCAGGTCGAGGTGCAGCCCGGCGCCGCCGGGCCAGGGCACCCAGTGGCTCAGTTCGGCGTACGCGGCGCGCCACGGCGAGTTGGCCCAGATCAGGGCGAGGACCGCGCCGAGCAGCAGCAGGCCGCCGCCGACGGTCTCGGTGCGCAGCACGTCGGCCAGGAAGCGGGCCTCCGGCCAGGAGCGGCGGGACAGCAGGCGCGAGCGGTGCGGGGTGTGCTGGGGCATGCGGCGTCCGTTCGGAAGCTGGGGTCGGCGGAACCATCGCCGACCAGGCTTCCCGGCACACCGGGATCAACCCTAACGGGCGCCGCCACCCGCGGCGAGCCGAGCCGGCCGATGGGACGCCCCTCTCACCACTCGGGCGAAGCGTCCCATCGGCCGGCAGTCAGCGTTGCCCAGGCAGAGCCGGCAGGGACGCCCCGACCGGGTCGCAGAACGCGGCCATCCGCTTGATCAGCTCGTCCGGGTCGGCGTACGGGTCGAGCCCGCGCACCTCGTCCGGGTCCAGCTCGGGCACCGGCACGTGGGAGATCAGCGGGTGCAGCGGCCGGGTGTCCACCTCGTCGGCGCCGAACAGGTGCTCGTGCAGCTTCTCGCCCGGGCGCAGACCGGTGAAGACGATCTCCACCGGGCGGTCCGCCTCGGCGGCGAGCCGGCGGGCCACGTCGGCGATCCGGACCGGCTCACCCATGTCGAGCACCAGCGCCTCACCGCCCCGGCCGATCGTCGCGGCCTGCAGCACCAGGTGCACCGCCTCCTGGACGGTCATGAAGTAGCGGGTCACGTCGGGGTGGGTGACAGTCACCGGCACCCCGGCGCGGATCTGCGCCTGGAACGCGGTGAGCACCGAACCGCGGCTGCTGAGCACGTTGCCGAACCGGACGCTGAGGTACCGGCCGTCCAGGCGCTGCGCGTGGTACGCGGTGAGCCGCTCGGTGATCCGCTTGGAGTAGCCGAGGACGCTGGTCGGGTTGGCCGCCTTGTCGGTGGAGATGTTCACGAACTCGGCGACGTCCCGGCACGCCTCCAGCACGTTCAGCGTACCCAGGATGTTGGTCTTGATCGCCTCACCGGGGTGGCGCTGCAGCAGCGGGAGGTGCTTCAGCGCGGCGGCGTGGAACACCACGTCGGGCTGCCGGTCGGCGACCACCCGGGCGATGCCCTCGGCGTCGCGGATGTCGGCCAGGATCAGCTCCGGCCCGTCCAGCAGCGCGCGCCCGTGCAGGGACATCTGCAGCGCGTGCAACGCGGACTCGTCCCGGTCGAGCATCATCAGCTCGTCCGGCTCGCAGCGGGCGATCTGCCGGCACAGCTCCGAGCCGATCGAGCCACCGGCCCCGGTGACGAGCACCCGGCGCCCGGCCAGCCCGCCGCGCTCCACGCTCAGCTCGGCCGCCCGGTGCGCGCGACCGAGCAGGTCGGTGAGCTGGAGGTCGCGGACGTCGGTGGCGGCCACCGGGCGGTCGAGGACCTCGCGGACCGGCGGCAGGACCTTGAACGCCGCCCCGGCCTCCAGCGTGCGGGTGCGGACGTCGCGCAGCAGCTGCGGGTCGGAGCCGCTCATCGAGAAGATGACCGTGCTCGCCCGGGTGGCCCGGACGGCTACGCCGATCTGCTCCCGGCCGCCGAGCACGCGCAGCCCTTCCAGCCGCAGGCCGCGGCTCTCGGGCGCGTCGTCGAGCAGGCCCACCGGCCGGTAGCTGCTGTCCGCGTCGTGCAGCAGCACCCGGACGAGGCGCTCGCTCGCCGCGTCCACCCCGTAGACCAGGCAGCGCTCGGCGTGTCCCGCAGCCGGCGGCCGGCGGTCGGCGTGGGCCCGCCAGAGCCCGCGGGCGGTCGCCATCACCACGAGCGCCACCGCGCCGCCGACCAGCGGCGTGCTGGCCGGGACCGGGTGCTCCGTCCACGGCAGCAGGGCGACGAAGCCGACCGCCGCGACGAGCGCGACGGTGGTGGCCAGGCCCTGCGCGTCACCGGCGCTGCCGATCGGGTACCGGCCGTAGAGCCGGGTCCGCAGCAGCGTGAGCGTGGCGTACAGCGCGGCGCAGGTCAGCGCCAGGCCGAGCGTACGGGCGCTGGCGGCGGCGGTGAGGTCGAATTCGTACCGCGTCCAGGCGGCGCCGAGAAAACCTCCGCACCACGCGGCCGTGTCCAGCGTTAACAGGGAAGGGGTGGCGGCGCGGTGGGTGATCCGGCCGGGGGGTCGAACGGTTGTGATCGCGTCACGAGCCATGGGCTGCCCTCTACGTCCTATCCGTATTGAAAGGATTAGACCGTCTGTGCCTGTTCGGTCGTTTACTGTCGTCCAGTCACGTAACGTCGTGAATAGGCGATTCGATCCTGGCACGGCGACTGGGGTTTTTAGGGGGCTTTCGTGCAGTTTCATCGGCAGACCGGTGTGTCGCGAGGGGGAGCGTGATGGACGTTCTCGGCTACCTGCGCCTGGTCCGACGCCACTGGTGGATCGTGCTGGTGACGGTGATGCTCGGCCTGGGCACCGCCGCGCTGGTGACGGTCCGGACGGCGCCTCGGTACGAGGCCTCGGTGACCTTCTTCGTCACCACGCCCAGCCAGGGGGTCACCGACGCCTACCAGGGCGGCCTCTTCCTCCAGCAGCGGGTGAAGTCCTACGGTGACCTGCTCACCAGCGACCGGCTGGCGCAGAGCGTGGTCGCCGACGCGCCGCTCGGCCTCACCGCCGACCAGGTGCGCAGCCGGATCCACACCACCGCCACGACCGGCACGGTCCTGCTCCAGGCGACGATCACCGACACCGACCAGACCCGGGCGCTGAAGACCACCGAGATGCTCGCGACCAAGTTCACCGAGCTGGTCCGCAAGGTCGAGACGCCGCCGGACGGCAAGGCCCCGCCCATCAAGATCGAAGTGGTCAGCGGTCCCCGGGTCACCTCCGACCCGGTCTCGCCCCAGCCCACCCGCAACCTGGTCCTGGGCGGTCTGCTCGGCCTGCTGCTCGGCGCCGGCCTCGCAGTGCTGCGCGGGGTGGCCGACGTCCGGATGCGCGACGGCGCCGGGCTGCAACGGGTGACCGGCAGCCCGCTGCTCGGCGAGATCCCGTACGAGACCGGCGCCCGGTCGGCGCCGCTGATCGTCGGCGAAGCGGCCACCTCCGCCCGGGCCGAGGCGGTCCGCAAGCTGCGCACCAACCTGCGCTTCGTGGACGTGCACGAGCCGGCCCGGGTCATCGCGGTGACCAGCGCGCTGCAGGGTGAGGGCAAGACCACGATGGCCTGCAACACCGCCATCGCGCTGGCCGAGGCGGGCTGGCGGGTGCTGCTGATCGACGCCGACCTGCGCCGCCCCAAGGTCGCCGACTACCTCGGGCTCGACGGCGGTGTCGGCCTCACCGACGTGCTCGTCGGCGACGTCCAGGTCGGTGACGTGGTGCAGCGCTGGGGCGAGAAGTCACTGCTGGTGCTGCCCAGTGGCGCCACCCCGCCCAACCCGAGCGAGCTGCTCGGCTCCAAGTCCATGGCGGACCTGCTGGTCGCGCTGCGGGACTCGGCGGACATCGTGGTCATCGACACCGCGCCGCTGCTGGCGGTCACCGACGGTGTGGTGGTGGCCGTGCAGGCCGACGGCGCGCTGCTGGTCACCCAGCAGGGGCGTACCTCCCGCAGCCAGGTCGCCGCGGCGGCGCACGCGCTCAGCTCGGTGTCGGTGCGCCTGCTCGGCTGCGTGCTCAACATGGCCAAGGTGGCGAAGGCGGACGCCTACCAGTACGAGGCGTACAAGGTGGTCGTGCCGCCCGCGGCGCCGTCCGTACCGGCCGACCGGGCCGGCACCCGGCGGGGCGCGAAGGCCGTGGGCGACCGGACGCAGGAACTCACCCGGCTGTCGCGATGAGTGCGAGCACGGGCCGGATCGACCGCTCGATCTCCTCGGCGCACCGCCGGAAGTCGGCGGGCGAGCCACCGATCGGATCGCGCAGGTCCTCCGCGTCGGGGGCGGCGGGTTGCAGCCGCCCCCGGGCGCGGACCGCGGCCGACACCGCAGCCCGCAACGGCGTGCCCGCGTCCGCCTCCGCCTCGGCGGGGCGGGCCTCCGCGGCCAGCCGGGCGAACTGCCGCAGCGTGAACGTCCGGGTCAGCGCGGCCGGCGCCAGCGAGGTGCAGGCCGAGCGTTGCCGGCGGGTCGCGGTCAGCACCAGCGCCGCACCGGTCAGGTGCTCGGCGCGCAGCCGGCGAGTGCGGAAGACCGCCGGGTCCGCGCCGGTGGCCGCGGTCACCTCGACCGCGTACGGGTGCATGGCCGCCCCGTCGATCGCGTCGGTTCCCGCGCTGGCCACCGTCAGCGGCAGGCCCGCCAGCATGCGGCGGGCGATGAACTCCGCCATCGGTGACCGGCACATGTTCGCGTGGCAGACGAAGAGCACCTCGTCGACCATCTGCACCCCTCTCGTCGGCACGGTCGCGACGGAGGGTGCCGCGACGGCGTTCTTCCGGCGGTCGCGGCCGGACGCAGAGGGGATGCGGGAATGGTACGCGGTGCGGCGCCCGGCCGTCCGGAAAGCCGCGCCGGGAGCGCGGTCATGAGGGTCGGCATCCTCACCTACCACTTCCCGCCGGAGCCGGCGTTCGTCCCGGGCAGCCTGGCCGAGGAGCTGGTGGCCCGGGGTCACGAGGTGCGGGTGCTCACCGGATTCCCGGACTACCCGGGCGGCCACGTCTATCCCGGCTGGCGGCAGCGCTGGCGGCACCAGACGCACAGCGAGCGGCTGACCGTGCGCCGGGTGCCCCGGTACGCCGCGGGCGACGGCTCCGCCCGCGCCCGTACCGCGAGCTGGCTCTCCTTCGCCGGCAGCGCCGCGCTCGCCGGACGGGGCCTGCTGCGCGACGTCGACGCGCTCTACGTCTACGGGCACCCGGCGGTCACGTTCGCCGCCACCGGGCTGCTGCGGCTGCTCGGCCGTACGCCGACGGTCCTGCACGTGCAGGACGTGTGGACGGAGCGGGACGGTCGCGCGGCGCCGGACGGCGGCTGGTCGGCGCGGCTGGAGGCCGCCTCCCGCCGCCTCTACCGGGAGGCGGCGGTGGTGGCCGTCGGTTCGCCGTCCATGGCGGATCTGGTCCGCGCCGCCGGGGCCGACCCGGGCCGGGTGCGCGTGGCGCCGAACTGGACCGACGAGCGCATCTTCCGCCCCACCCAGGCCGGTCCGGCGGTGCGGCGGCTGGTCCGCCGGGACGACCGCTGCGTGGTGATGCACGCCGGGACGATCGGCGCGCGCCAGGATCTGGAGACGGCGGTCCGGGCGGCCGCGGCGCTCGGCGACCGGCTGGATCTGGTGCTCGTCGGCTCCGGTCCGCAGGAGCGGCAGGTGCGGGGGCTCGCCGCCGATCTCGGCGCGGACAACGTCAGGTTCCTGGAGCGACGGTCCGCGGTGGACATGCCGCAGCTGTACGCCGCCGCCGACTACCAGCTCGTGGCCCAGCGCGACCTGCCGGAGCTGCGGGGCCGGGTGCCCGGCAAGCTCCAGGCCGCGCTCTCCTGCGCCGCGCCGGTGGTCGCCTCCGCGGCGGGGGAGACGGCGGAGCTGGTGGAGCGGGCCCGCGCCGGCCTGTCCTGCCCGCCGGAGGACTGGGCGGCGCTGGCCGACCGCTTCTGGCTGGCCGCCGCCATCCCGCCGGCCGCCCGGCTCGACATGGGCAGGCGGGGCCGCGACGCGTACCTGCGGGACATGTCGATGCGAGCCGGGGTGGACCGGATCGAGGCGCTGCTGCACGAGGCGGCCGAGCGGTCCTCGAACCGAATAAAGCTCGCACACAGCCGATGAATTGCCAGAGTGTCGAATAACGCCTCAAACAGGCACTTTCTCGTGCTAAAAAGCACTCGATCGTGAATTGTGTCCGATTCGACCGACACGTAGGGGGAAATCCGTGACCGGACCTGGTGCCACGCCCGGCCGGCGGCGCCGTTCGCGACGGCGCCGCCGCGCCCGGGTCCGCCGGATCCTGCTGACCGGGCTGGTCGTCGTGTCGGTGCTGCTCAGCGCCGGCGGCTGGGTCGCGTTCCGGGGCTGGCAGGCCCGCGCCCACCTGGTGAACGCCGCCGGGCTGGCCCGGGAACTCAGCGCCCAGGTGCTCGACGGCGACGTGGCCCGCGCCCAGCGCACGCTCGCCGCGTTGCAGGAGCAGGCCGCCGCCGCGCGCGGCGAGACCGGCGATCCGGTGTGGTGGGTGGGTCAGCAGACGCCGTACGCGGGGGACAACCTGACCGCGGTCCGGCAGATCTCGGTGGCGGTGGACGACCTGGCCCGGCTCGCGTTCCCCACGCTGCTGCGCGTCGACCTCGCCTCGCTGGTGCCGAAGCAGGGCAAGCTCGATCTGGCCCGCCTGCGCGCCGTCTCGGCCGAGGTGTCCGCCGCCGACCAGGCCGTGCGCCGCACCGCCGACCGGCTGCGGCAGGTGCCCACCGGCGACCTCGTGACGCAGGTACGCGACGCGGTCGTCGCGCTGCGCACCGAGCTGGACCAGCTCGGCGAGCTGACCTCGGCCGCCGACCGGGGCGCCCGGCTGCTGCCGCCGCTGCTCGGCGCGGACGGGCCGCGCACCTACCTGCTGGTCTCGCAGAACCCGGCCGAGCTGCGCGCCACCGGCGGCATGTTCGGCGCGTACGCCGTGCTGCGCGCCGAGGGCGGAGGGATCCGCCTGGTGAAGCAGGGCAGCTCGTCGGACCTGCGGTTCTTCGACCCGCCGCTGAAGGTCGGCGCGGACGCGAAACGGCTCTGGGGCGACCTGCCGGGCATCTATCCGGCGGACGTGAACCTCACGCCGGACTTCCCGGCCGCCGCCGCGCTCTACCGGGACATGGTGCGCCGCCGGACCGGCACCACTGTGGACGGGGTGCTGGCGGTGGACCCGGTGGTCCTGTCGTACCTGCTCGGCGTCGTGGGTCCGGTGAACGTGCCGGACGGGCCGTCGCTGGCCGCCGCCACCGCGGTACGGACGCTGCTCAGTGACTCGTACCGGGACCTGGACACGAAGGACCAGGACGAGTTCTTCAGTAGATCCGCGTCGGGCGTCTTCGACACGCTGTTCACCAAGACGGTAGACCCGAGGGCGCTTTTGACCGTTTTTACCCGTTCAATCAATGAACGTCGGATATTGTTCTGGAGTGTCCGATCCGAGGAGCAACGCGCACTGGCCGGCAGCCGGCTGGCCGGTCAACTCCCGGAGAAGGACACCGTGCCGACAGTCGGCGTGTTCCTCAACGACGGCAGCGGCGCGAAGCTCGGCTACTACCTCAGGTTCTCGGCCACTGTGACGGTCGGCGAATGCCACCCGGACGGGCGCCGCGAGCTACGGCTGCGGGTCACGGTGCACTCCACCGCCCCCAAGTCGGGCCTGAGCAAGTCGGTCACCGGGCTGGCCCTGGCCGGCGACAAGTACACCGCACGCACGTTCGTCTCCGTGCACACGCCCACCGGCGGTGCCGTGCTCACCGGCCGGCTGGACGGACGGGACACCGCGATGGGCAGCGGCACCCACGGCCGCCGCCAGGTCGCGGTGGCGAACGTGGAGACCCGCCCGGGGCAGACCCGGACGCTCGACGTCACGGTGCTCACCGGACAGACCGGCGCCGGGACTGCCGAACTGGTGCACACGCCCACCGTCACCCCATGGACCACCCAAGTAGTCAACGCACCAAGCTGTGAACAGTAGGAGGGAAACCATCATGCGGCTATCCCGCATCATCATGGCGCTCACGGTGGGCCTGGCCGTAGCGGCCGTGCCGACCGCGGCCGGGGCGGCGCAGCCGCAGCCCCCGGTCTACCCGCCCGAGGTCGCGTCGCTGACCGTCTCACCGACGACCATCCGGCTCGGCGAGACGTTCACCCTGCGGGGTTCGAACTTCGCGCCGAACGAGTCGGTGCGCATCGACGTGGCGATCACGGGCCTGCCCGCGGCCGCCCCCGCCGAGGGAACCGCGCGGCGCAGCGACGGCAGCACGGTGGCGATGGCGCCCGTCGCCTACACGCCCAACCGGGCCCAGCCGCAGCCCGCGCCGACCACGTTCACCGTGACGGCCGACGCCAGCGGCAACTTCACCGTCACCTACCGGCCGACCCGGCCGGGCCGGTACACGTTCACCGCCACCGGTCTGACGTCCGGGCGGATCGCGAGCGCGACCGGCACCGTTCTGCCGCCGCGGCCGACCAAGTCGCCGCACCACGGCGGGCTGCCGGTCACCGGTGACAGCATCGGCACGCCGCTGAAGCTCGGTGGGGGCCTCGCCGCCGCCGGTGCGGTGCTGCTGCTGGCCTCGATGGCCTGGCGTCGCCGCCGCCTCGGCTGATCCGGGGTGCGCCGGGGACGACCCGGCTCGATCGTGAGTGCCCGCCGGACGGAGTCCGGCGGGCACTCACGTGTCCGCCCGCCGGGACACAATGAGCCGATGGACCCGACACCGTGGACCGACCCGGCCGGCCTGCTCACGCTCCCCGGGGGCGCCACCGTACGCGGCCGCCGGGTCGCGGGGCCCGCGTCGCCGGCCGACTTCGCCCTGCTGCTGGCGCCCGGTCCCGAGCCGGAGTGGCCGTCCCGGCGGGTCCGCTGGCCCGACTTCTGGATCCCGGCCGACCGCGCCGACGCCCTCGACGCGCTGCGGGAGGCGTGGCGGCGCGCGTACGCGGGGGAGCGGGTCGAGGTGGCCTGCCACGGCGGCATCGGCCGTACCGGCACCGCGCTGGCCGCCCTCGCCGTGCTGGACGGGCTGCCGCCCGCGCGGGCGGTGGCCTGGGTGCGGTCCGGCTACCACAGGCGCGCGGTGGAGACGCCATGGCAGCGGTGGTGGCTGCGCGGCGTGCGCTGACGCGCCAGTCGGTCACCGACCGGGACCGCATGATCGGCACCGCGTCACGACACCGGTGAGCCGTCCGGACCTGATCATCGGGCTCGGTAGGGTGCCATCTCATGAGTGCCCGGGTCCTCGCCGCCGCCACCGCCGTCACCCTGCTCACCACCGGCGTTCCGGCCCCGGCCACAGGCGCCGCCCCGGCGCTCACACCCGCAGCCGCCCCGGCCGGCCCACCCGCGGCTGCGCCGGCCGCCGTACCCGTGCCCTGCCCGCGCCTGCCCGCGCCGAAGGTCAGCCGGCCGCCGCGCCCGACGCCGCCGGCCACGACGCCCGAACAGGCGGCGGTGGGCGGCGAGGCGCTGGCCGGCACCGGGCTGGTCACGCCACCCGGCAGTCCCGCACCCCCGGCGGTCACCGCCACCACCTGGCTCGTGGCGGACCTGGACACCGGCGCGGTCCTCGGCGCCTGCGGCGCACACGTCCCCGGCACCCCGGCCAGCACCCAGAAGCTGCTGCTGGCCGCCACCATGCTGAGCCGGCTGGACCCCAAGCAGGTCGCCGTCGCCACTCGCGCCGACCTGGACATCGAACCGGGCAGCTCGGCCGTCGGCCTGCTCGTCGGCGGCCGCTACAGCGTGGAGACGCTGTGGCTGGGCCTGCTGCTCCAGTCCGGCAACGACGCCGCCAACATGCTGGCCCGCCTCGGCGCCGGCAGCTCCCAGGCCGGCGTCGCCGAGATGAACGCGCAGGCCCGCCGGCTCGGCGCCGGCCAGACGCACGCGGTCACCCCGTCCGGCCTGGACGGCCCCGGCCAGTTCACCAGCGCGTACGACCTGGCGCTCATCGCGCGGGCCTGCTTCGCCGACGCCGCGTTCCGCCGGTACGCGCGCACCGAGCGCACGCAGATCCCGGCCCAGCCCGCGCTGAAGAAGGGCGGGTTCCAGATCCAGAACGAGAACCAGCTCATCTACCGCTATCCCGGCGCGCTCGGCGGCAAGACCGGCTTCACCGAGCTGGCCCGGCACAGCTACGTCGGCGCCGCCCAGCGCGACGGACGCCGTCTCGTGGTGACGCTGCTCGGCGCCGAGGCCCGCCCGGTACGCGGCTGGCAGCAGGGCGCCCAGCTGCTCGACTGGGGCTTCCGGCAGCCCCGGGACGCCTCGGTCGGCCGGCTGGTCGAGCCGGGCGAACGGGACGCCGAGGCGGCGGAGCCCAAGCAGGCGGCGGCCGCGGAGCCGAGCCGTACCGCCTCCCCGCCCTGGCGAGGGCCGGCCGGGACCGCGCTGCGCCGCGTCGGCGACGGGGACTGGCGGATGATCGTGCCGCTCGCCGGTGTGCTGGCCCTCACCGTCGGCGGGGTGGCGGCGGTGCTCGCCGCCCGCCGGGGCCGGTCCCGCCGTCGCGGACGCCGCCGCGCCTGAACCCGGCGTCCCGGCGGGTCGCGTGGACACCGATTCCGTGGGTATGCGCCCGGCATGGAGCACCCGGGCCGGATCGTGGTGGTCTCGGCGGACATCGGCGCCGGACACGACCGGGCCGCCGACGAGCTGGCGCACCGGCTGCGTGCGCGGGGCTTCGCGGTGGACCGGCTGAACCTCCTGCACCTGCTGCCCCGCCCGGTGCACCGGGCGGTACGCGAGACGTACCGGGGGGTGCTGCACCGGCTCCCCTGGGGCTACCACGCGCTGTTCCGGCTGACCGGCAGCTCGCGGACCGCCGTACGCGCTATCCGCGCGCTGATGCGGCCGTTCCGCCGCCGCCTGCGCCGCCGCATCCCGCCCGACACCCGGGCCGTGGTCACCACCTACCCGTTCGCCAACCAGATCCTCGGTCCGCTGCGGCGGCGCGGGCGGCTCCGTGTCCCGGTGATCACCTATGTGACCGACTTCGTGGTGCACCCGACCTGGCTCGCGCCGGGCGTGGACGTGTACTGCGCGGTCCGCCACGCCGAGACGCACCGGGCCGGCGCCGCCGACGTCACCGCCGTGCAGCCGCTGGTGTCCCGCGACTTCGCCCGGCCCGCCCCGGAGGACCGGCGGCGGGCCCGGCAGCGGTTCGGCCTCCCGGCCGACGGGGTGCTCGCGCTGGTCGTCGCCGGCTCCTGGGGCGCCGGCGAGGTGGCGGCCACGGTGGCCGAGGTCGCCGCCGCGGGCGTCCGGCCGGTGGTGGTGTGCGGGCACAACGCGGCGCTGCGCCACCGGCTGCGCGGCGCCGGCCGGCACGTGCTGGGCTGGGTCGACGACATGCCGGCGCTGATGCGCGCGGTCGACGTCATGGTGGAGAACGCCGGCGGGCTGACCTGCCAGGAGGCGCTGGCGGCCGGGCTGCCGGTGGTCACGTACCGGCCCATCGCCGGGCACGGGCGCGCCAACGCCGCGATCCTGGCCCGGGCCGGCCTGAGCCGGTGGGCGGCCACACCGCAGCAGCTCGGGCCGGTCCTCGCGGCCGTGATCGGGACCGGACCGGTGAGCCCGTCCCGCGACGACGTGTCCCGCGACCCGGCCGGCCTGGTCGCCGAGGCCGCACGCCGGGCACCGCCGGCCGGTACGCGCCGCCCGCTGCTGGACCCGGTCGGCGACGCCGTCGCCGTGCTCGCCGCGCTGCTGCAGTCCACCGGCGGCCTGCGATGAGAGCGGCCACCCTGGCCGGGGCCGCCGCGCTCGCGCTGCCGGCGCTGCACGCGGCACCGGCGGTGACGGCGCTACCCGCGCTGCGGCGACGGCTGCTGCCCGGGCTGCACGGGCTCGGGACACCCGGCCGGGTCGCGCTGACCTTCGACGACGGCCCGGACCCGGAGTCCACCGGCAACGTCCTGGACGTGCTGGCGGCGCACCGGGTCCGCGCCACGTTCTTCGTGCTCGGCGCGATGCTGGCGCGCCACCCCGCGCTGGGCCGCCGGGTGGCCGGCGACGGCCACGAGATCGCCGTGCACGGCTGGACGCACGACAACCTGCTGCTGCGCGGCCCGGCCCGCACCGTCAGCGACCTGACCCGCACGTACGACCTGGTCACCGACGTGACCGGCCGTCCGCCCCGGTTCCTGCGACCGCCGTACGGCGTGCTCACCACCGCCGCGCTGGTGGCCGCCCGGCGGCTGCGCCTGCGGCCGGTGCTGTGGAGCTGCTGGGGCCGGGACTGGACCGCCACCGCCACCGCGGACACGGTCGCGCGCACCGTCCTGACCGGACTGGACGCGGGCGGCACGATCCTGCTGCACGACTCCTCCCGTACCGCCGCGCCGGGCGCCTGGCGGGCCGGTCTCGCCGCGCTCCCGCGCGTGCTGGCCGAGTGCCGCCGCCGCGGATGGCAGGTCGGCCCGCTCGCCGGGCACGGGCTCCGCGCGCGCTGACCCGCGAGCGACCAGCGGAGCCTACCGCCTGACCTCGGTGCCGGGGCCCGAATCCCGGAGCCGGTGACCCGTTCGGGTCGGCGTGGCTAGCGTCCGGGTCATGAGGACCTGGGGATCCTTCGTGGCGCTGACCGCCGCCCTGCTGCTGCCGGCCTCGGTGACACCGGCGGCGGCCGCCGCCCGCGCGCCGGTACGCCGGCTGCCGGCCGCGCCGCCCTGCCCGAACGTGCCGGCCCCGGCGACCCGGCCGCCGCAGCCGCCGCCCACGCCCGACCCGGCCGCGCGGGCCGTCGGCGGCGCCGCGCTCGACACCGCCGGCCTCGTCGTCCCGCCCGCGTCGAGCGCGCCGCCGGCGGTGACCGCCACCTCCTGGGTGGTCGCCGACCTGGACAGCGGCGCGGTGCTCGGCGGCTGCGGCCCGCACGAGTACGGCGTGCCCGCGAGCGTGCAGAAGCTGCTGCTCGCCGCCACCATGCTGCCCCGGCTGGATCCGCACCGGGAGGTCACGGTGACCGCGGGGGACCTGGCCGTGGAACCGGGCAGCTCGGCGGTGGGGCTGGTCGAGGGCGGGCACTACCGGATCGAGACGATCTGGCTCGGCCTGCTGCTGCGTTCCGGCAACGAGGCGGCCAACGCGCTCGCCCGCCTCGGCGGCGGCCCGGACGGGCTGGCCGGCGGGGTGCGGGCGATGAACGAGGAGGCGCACCGGCTCGGGGCCCGGCAGACGCACGCGGTCACCCCGTCCGGGCTGGACGGACCGGGGCAGTTCACCAGCGCGTACGACCTGGCGCTGATCGCGCGGGCGTGCTTCGCCGACCCGGCGTTCCGCGAATACGCCGCGACCCGGGTCGCGCAGATCCCGGCCCAGCCGGCGCAGCGGGCGAAGGGGTTCGCCATCTCCAACGACAACATGCTGCTGGACCACTATCCGGGCGCGCTCGGCGGCAAGACCGGCTTCACCGACCTGGCCCGGCACACGTACGTCGGCGCGGCCGAGCGCGGCGGCCGGCGCCTCGTGGTCACGCTGCTCGGTGCCGAGGTGACCAGCCGGCGGGGCTGGCAGCAGGGCGCGGCGCTGCTCGACTGGGGGTTCGCGCAGCCCCGTGACGCGCGGGTCGGCCGGCTGGTCGAGCCGGGGGAGCTGGACCGGTCCGCGCCACCGGCGGGCGGGGCGGCCTCGGCACTGGCCGGGCACGCCGATCTGCGCGGCGGCGGGGCGGCGCCCGGGCCGCGGCCCGGCGCGGGCGTGACGGTGGCGGTGGGCGCGGTGCTGACGGCCGGGGGAGCGCTGCTCCTGGCCCGGCGGCGCCGCAACGCCGCCGTGGTAGCCATGTCGACCGGGTCGGCGCTGCGAGAGCCGGAAATTCCGGAACAGGAGTGAAAACAGGGGCCCGGATCAGCGGGCCGCGGGCCCTGCGGTGCTGTCCCGCACCACCAGTTCGGTGGCCAGTTCGACCCGGGGCGAGTCGATCTCCTCGCCCTGGGCCAGCCGCAGCACGGTACGTGCGGCGAGCCGGCCCATCTCGACCAGCGGCTGGCGCACAGTGGTCAGCGGCGGGGAGGCCCAGCGCGCCTCGGGCAGGTCGTCGAAGCCGACCACGCTCACGTCGTCGCAGACCCGCAGTCCGCGGCGGCGTATCGCCTCGTACACGCCGAAGGCCATCTGGTCGCTGGCGGCGAAGATGGCGGTCGGCGGGTCGTCCAGGTCGAGCAGCGCGCCACCGGCGGTGAACCCGGAGGCGTGGTAGAAGTCGCCGGGCTGCACCAGCCGGTCGTCGGCGGCCACCCCGGCGGCGGCGAGCCCGGCCCGGTAGCCGTCCAGCCGGGCCCGGCTGCACAGCAGGTGCGGCGGGCCGGCCACGAAACCGATCCGGCGGTGGCCGAGCTTGAGCAGGTGCTCGGTGGCGGCCAGGCCGCCGGTCCAGTTGGTGGCGCCGATCGCCGGCACGTCGGTGGCGGCCACGCCGGCGGCCGGGTCGACCACCACCACCGGCACGTTGAGGCGCCGCAGCTGCGCCTGCACGGCCGGGCTCAGGTGCGAGGTCACCACGATCACGCCGTCGGACGCGCGGGCGCGCAGGTTGTGCAGCCACTGCCGGGTGGAGCTGGACTCGCGGTGGATCGCCGAGACGACGGTGCCCACCCCGGCGGCGTGGCTGACGTCCTCCACGCCGCGGATGATCTCCACGGCCCACGGGCTGTCCAGGTCGTTGAAGACCAGGTCGACCAGGTCCGCCCGGCGCACGGTACGGCTGCCGCGGCGCCGGTAACCGTGGTGACGCAGGAGTTCCTCGACGCGCTCCCGGGTGTCCGGTGCGACGTCGGAACGCCCGTTCAGTACGCGCGACACGGTCGGGACCGAGACGCCGGCCTCCCGTGCGATCGCGGTGATGGTCACCCTGCGCTCGTCGTCCGCGCTCACCCGTGTTCCCTTCGCCGGCTGCCGGAACCGACCGGTAGACCGTCCCGCCCCACGCACATCTTGCCGTACGGCGAGGGCTTGACGACAGGCCGGACCGGCCCTAGCGTTCGCACGAGTTGCGGAAACGTTCCGGAAATGCGCCAGTCATCTGCCGACGGCTCGCCGTCCACCCCCGACGAACGACGAGGAAAAACGAGGCGTGTTCACCGACCTGACCGAGGCCGAACTCCGCACCTACCGCAGCGACCTGCACGAGCCTCCGGACTTCGATGCCTTCTGGACTGACACTCTGGCACAGGCGCGCTCGTGCGGCGACCCGGTGTCCGCGACCCCGCTGCCCACGCCGCTGACCGGTGTCGACGTCTTCGACGTGACCTTCCCCGGCTTCGCCGGCCAGCCGATCCGCGCCTGGCTGCGGGTGCCGCGCGGCGCGACGGAGCCGCTGCCCACGATCGTGCAGTACGTCGGGTACGGCGGCGGCCGCGGCCACGCCCTGGAGAACCTGCTCTGGTCCGCGGCCGGTTTCGCCCACCTCCAGATGGACACGCGCGGTCAGGGCTCGGGGTGGAGCCGGGGCGACACACCGGACGTCGCCGCCGCCGGACCGCAGGCGCCGGGCATGGCCACCCGGGGCATCGAGGACCCGAACAAGTACTACTACCGGCGCTTCCTCACCGACGCGGTCCGCGCCGTGGACGCCGCGTGCGAGCTGCCGGCTGTCGACCCGGACCGGATCGCCGTACTCGGTCACAGTCAGGGCGGCGCCGCCGCGCTCGCGGCCGCAGCGCTGGCCCCGCGGGTCCGCGCGGCGGTCGCGCACGTGCCGTTCCTCTGCGACATCCCGCGCGCCGTCACGATCACCGATGCCACGCCGTACCGGGAGATCCGCGACTACCTCGCCGTGCACCGCGACCGCGAGGAGCAGGCGCTGCGCACGCTCGGCTACGTCGACGGCGTCGCGTTCGCCCGCCGCGCCACAGTGCCGGCCCGGTTCTCCGTCGCGCTGATGGACGAGATCACGCCGCCGTCCACCGTCTACGCCGCCTACCACGACTACCGGGGCGACAAGGACCTGACGGTGTGGCGGTTCAACGGCCACGAGGCGGGCGCGATCGACGACGACGCCGCCGCTGTCGACTTCCTGCGTACCGTGCTGGGCGGCTGACCACCGGTTCCGCCGATGCCGGCCCGCCCGGGCTGGTAGACACGGCGGATGGGCACCGGCAAGCGCGCGACGGCGGTCCTGGCCGTCGCGGCCGCGCTGCTCGCCACCGCCTGCCAGCGGCCCGCGCCGTCGCCGTCACCGTCCGCGCCGCCGTCACCCACCCCGACCGGCCCGCGCGCGCCGGCGGACATCGTGGACCTCACCATCGTCGATCCCACCGTCCGCACCGACATCCGGTACGCGGGCCCGCACAACTTCGTCGGCCGTCCCATCGACGGGTACGCCGAGCCGCGCTGCCTGCTCACCCGCCCGGCGGCGCAGGCGCTGCACCGGGTGCAGACCGCCGCGCTCGCCGGTGGGCACAGCCTCAAGGTGTACGACTGCTACCGCCCGCAGCGCGCCGCCGACGACTTCGTCGCCTGGGCGAAACTCCCCGGCGAGCAGCGGATGAAGGGCGAGTTCTATCCCGGCGTACCCAAGGACCGGCTGTTCGCCGACGGCTACATCGGCGCGCCCACCGCGCACAGCCGGGGCAGCACCGTCGACCTGACGCTGGTCCCGGTCTCCGGGCCGCCGCAGCCCGCGTACACGCCCGGCCAGGCGCTCGTGCCCTGCACCGACCCGGCCGGGCGCCGCTTCGCCGACGACTCGATCGACATGGGCACCGGGTTCGACTGCTTCGACCCGCGCGCCCACACCGCCGACGCGCGGATCAGCGACACCGCCCGGAACAACAGGGACCTGCTGCGCCGGCTGATGTCCGCGCAGGGCTTCGAGAACTATCCGCTGGAGTGGTGGCACTACCGGTACGTCGACGAGCCGTACCCGGACACCTGGTTCGACTTCCCGGTGGCCGGTTCGTCACTGCGGTGACGCGGTCGTCCCACCAAGATCGATCGCGGCTAGGCTCGACGCTCATGGAGACCGAACGGATCGGCCCGCCGCTGCTCGCCGGCGAACGGGAGTCGCTGCGCGCCTTCCTCGACTTCCACCGGGCCACGCTGGCCCTCAAGTGCGAGGGGCTGACCGACGAGCAGTTGCGCCGGGCGGCGTCGCCGCCGTCCACGCTGTCCCTGCTCGGCCTGGTCCGCCACATGGCCGAGGTGGAGCGCACCTGGTTCCGCCGGGTCATCGCCGCCGAGGACGTGCCGCTGGTGTGGTCGGACAGCGGCGACTTCCAGCAGGCGTACGACGCCCGCGACGCCGACCCGGCCGAGGCGTTCGAGGCGTGGCAGCGGGAGATCGAGCACGCCCGGCGCATCGAGCGGGAGGCCGAGTCGCTCGACGTGACAGGTCACCAGGCCCGCTGGGGCGAGAACGTCTCGCTGCGCCTGGTCATGCTGCACATGCTGCACGAGTACGCCCGCCACAACGGGCACGCCGACCTCATCCGCGAGGCGATCGACGGCACCGTCGGCGTCTGAGCCGGCCCGGTCAGCGCCCGCGCACACCGGTCAGCGCGTGCGCAGCGGCAGCCAGGCCAGCACGTCGGAGATCTGCGCGTCCCAGTACGCCCAGTCGTGGTCACCCGGACCGAAGTCGACGGTGACCGGGACGTCGCGCCGCCGGGCCACGTCCAGGAACCGCAGGCTGTCCTCGTACAGGAAGTCCTCGGTGCCGCACGCGACGTAGAGCGCCGGGAGGTCGTCGCCGGCGCGCTCCAGCAGCCCCACCGTGTCGTCGTCGGCGGGCACCGGGCCGTCACCCCAGACGGTGTGCCACACCGCCGGGTCGACCGGATGGGTCGGATGGTGACGGCGGCGCGTCACGTCCAGCGCGCCGGACAGGCTCGCCGCCGCCGCGAACCGCTCCGGCCGGCGCAGCGCCCACTTCATCGCCCCGTAGCCGCCCATCGACAGGCCCGCGACGAACGTGTCCTCCCGCCGGTCGGACAGCCGGAAGAACGACCGGCACACCTCGGGCAGCTCCTCGCTGAGGAACGTCCAGTACCGGTTGCCGTGCGACTCGTCGCAGTAGAAGCTCCGCTGCACCTGCGGCATCACCACGGCCAGCCCCAGCGGTGCCACGTACCGCTCGATCGCGGTACGCCGGGTCCACACCGTGTCGTCGTCGGTCAGGCCGTGCAACAGGTAGAGCACCGGCGGGTCGCCGTCGGCGGCGGCGCCAGGCACACCGATCCCGGCCGCGCCGCGATCGGGCAGCAGCACCGTCATCGACGTGCCCACGCCCAACGCCTCAGAGAAGAAGTCACAGCGGATCAGCGCCATGAGGCGGCAGCGTACCTCGGAGGGGTTCGATGAGGGCGTTCCTATTGCCCCGGGACGGTCGTACGGGAAAAGATGGCCGTGCGTGCCGGAAACACACTCGTAACCTGCGCGCTGCTGGTCTCTGTCACAAGGAAGTGGGAGTCAGGCATGAGCGACGTGTCCGCCGCACTGGGTGTGCGCCTCTACCCGGACCTGGTCGAGCCCGGCGGTCTCGCCCCCGCGCTCGTGGCGACCGCCGCCGCGCACCAGCTCGACGTCGGCGAGGTGACCGCGCCCGAGCAGGGGCGCAGCCGGTTCACCTGCGCCGAGATGACCTCCGCCCGGGGCGTGGTCTGCGTCAGCCTCGGCTCCCAGGCCCGCTACTTCATGATCGACCTGCGGGTGGACGGCGACGTCCAGGCCCGGGGCGACGCCACCGACCTGCTCCAGGTCGCGCAGGTCGCGGCCGCCTGGCGGGCCGGCATCACGCTCGCCGAGCTGACCGCGCGCTACCCGTTCATGGAGGAGATGCGCCGCCACCCGGTCGCACACGCCGGCTAGCAGCCGGCCGCCGGGCGCGCCCGGCACTCCTGGAGTCGCGAGGCGGGGTGCGTCGTCCGTCGCCCCCGCTGTCGCCACTGCGCCCGAAGAGATATCGCGTTGCCGCTCGTGCGGGACGGCCGTACCGTGAGCGGGCAACGTCGATCCGATCCACCAGGGAGCCTGCCGTGTCGCAGCAGAACCGCACCCGCGCCGAGCGGCAAGCGCCGCGCGCCGGTGTCCTGCTGCCCGAACCGGGCACGGGCCGGGAACGGCAGTGGCAACCCGGGTGGTGGCGCGTCTAGCGCCGGCGCGACGATCCGCGCGAACCGCCCGCCCCGACACCGGAGCCGGGCGGTTCTCCGTGTCCGGGGCACCTATCTCAGACGGACATGAGCGAGGAGACGACGATGGGTTTCACCCCGCTGGCCGGTACCCGGGCACCGGTCCGGGTCTGGACCGACCCGTACGCGATCGAGGCGCAGGCGGCCCGGCAGCTGCGCAACATCGGCGCGCTGCCGTGGGTGCAGGGCGTCGCGGTGATGCCGGACGTGCACTTCGGCAAGGGCGCCACGGTCGGCTCGGTGATCGCGATGCGGCAGGCCGTGTCGCCGGCCGCGGTCGGCGTGGACATCGGCTGCGGCATGTCCGCGGTACGGACCTCGCTGACCGCCGCCGACCTGCCCGACGATCTCGCGCCGCTGCGGTCGGCGATCGAGGCGGCGATCCCGGTCGGCTTCGCGATGCGCGACGACGCGGTCGATCCGCGCCGGATCCGGGGCCTGGAGCAGGCGGGCTGGGACGACTTCTGGCGGCGGTTCGGCACGCTGGACCGGAAGGTGGCCCAGCTCCAGACGCGGGCGCAGCGTCAGCTCGGGACGCTCGGCGGCGGCAACCACTTCATCGAGGTCTGCCTGGAGCAGGGCGGCGCGGACGACGGCCGGGTCTGGCTGATGCTGCACTCCGGGTCCCGCAACATCGGCAAGGAACTGGCCGAGCGGCACATGGCGGTGGCGCGCGGCCTGCCGCACAACACCGACCTGCCGGACCGGGACCTCGCGGTGTTCCTCGCCGGCACGCCGGAGATGGACGCGTACCGGCGGGACCTGTGGTGGGCGCAGGAGTATGCCCGCCGCAACCGGGCGGTCATGCTCGCACTGCTGAGCCAGGTGGTCCGGGAGGCGTTCCCGCACGTCGGCTACGACGAGCCGATCTCCTGCCACCACAACTACGTGGCGGAGGAGAGCTACGACGGGGTGGACGTGCTGGTGACCCGCAAGGGCGCGATCCGGGCCGGGAAGGGGGACCTGGGCATCATCCCCGGCTCGATGGGCACCGGCTCGTACATCGTGCGCGGCAAGGGGAACCTGGACGCGTACTGCTCGGCGTCGCACGGCGCCGGGCGGCGGATGTCGCGGGGGCAGGCGAAGCGGACGTACAGCACCGCGGACCTGGCCGCGCAGACCGCCGGGGTGGAGTGCCGTAAGGACGCCGGGGTGGTCGACGAGATCCCCGGCGCGTACAAGGACATCACCGAGGTGATGGCCCAGCAGGACGACCTGGTCGAGGTGGTCGCCCACCTCAAGCAGGTCGTCTGCGTGAAGGGCTGAGTGATGGGGCCGGCGTCGAGGGGGCGCCGGCCCTACCGGGTACGCCGGGCGACGCGTACGCCGATGGCGACCGCGCCGATGACGAGCAGCGCGGACAGGAGCTGCAGGCCGGGGGAGTCGTCGGCCTCGCCGTACACGAAGCCGGTGACGCCGAGCACGACGGCGAGCAGGGCGACGGCGGCGGCCAGGTGTCTCATCGGTCCTCCTCGTCGGGGACCCATTCGAGCAGGTCGCCGGGCTGGCAGTCGAGCACCCGGCACATGGCCTCCAGGGTGCTGAACCGGACGGCCTTGGCGCGGCCGTTCTTGAGTACGGCGACGTTGGCCGGGGTGAGCCCGACACGCTCGGCGAACTCGCCGACGCTCATCTTGCGCTTGGCCAGTTCGACGTCGATGCGCACGACGATCGGCATCAGATCACCGCTTCCATGTCGGTGCGCAGCGTGGTGGCCTGGCGCAGCAGCGCGCGCAGCACGACCATCAGCAGCCCCAGCACGCTGACGCCGGTGACCAGCAGGAACAGCAGCAGCGGCAGGCCCGGGTCGTCGGCGTTGAAGCCGACGTAGAGGAACACACCGACGAGCACCAGCCAGGCGGCGGCGACCGCCCAGACGATCCCGTCGACCCAGCCCAGGGACGCCTCGGTGAAGATGCGGTCGCGTTTGACCAGGGTGAGCAGGTGCCAGGTGCAGACGATCACCACCTGCACGCACAGCACCCAGAAGATCGTCACCGCGGTGGCGGGCCACCGCAGGTACGCCATGTCCGGGTTCTCGCGCGCCATGTGCGCGAACTGCCCGGGCAGCGACATGGTCTGGAACAGCACCAGGATCGCGAACAGCAGGACCAGGAAGGCGCGGAGTGGTGTCACCGCGCGTTGCGCTGTAAGCATGCATCGACTATCGCGCGTAACCTATCGAAAGTCAATCGGTTCCGATCGTGGGTCGCTGTCGATAGGATCGGTCCGGGATGCTCGCCCGGCTCCGGCCCACCCTGGGGAGGACGACATGACCGGACACCGCCGTCGCGCGGTCCGGCCGACGGCCCTTGTCCTGGCCGCCGCCCTGACCGGCGCCGCCTGCCAGCCGGGAGAGCCCGACCCGGCGGCCCCCGGCGCCGTGGTGATCGACCGCCTCACCGCGCCGGCCGAGCTGGCCGGTCTGCCCCGTCAAGACGCCGGCAGGGACCGCATACCGGCCCTGGTCGACGATCCGCCGGGTCTCGCCATGGTGATCAACGGGTACGGCGAGGCGACTCCGCCGCCACTGACCCTCGAGGCGTACTACGGCAACCGGGTGGGCATCGCGGCGGTGGGGCGGGCGTTGCAGTCGCGTCTCGGCGGAGGCACTGCCGCACCCGGCGCGGAGACCACCTGCCACAGTGGCGCCGACGGGTCTGTCACCTGCTGGCGGCGGGCGGACACGCTCGTCGTGACGGTCACCGCCCGCGACGGCCGGTCCGCCGAGCGGACGCGGGACGCCACCGAGCAGGCGTGGCGCGCCGTCACCGGCTGAGCGCCGCCGACGTCAATCGGTGCCCCTCGCTGGGCGGCCGACGGCGTAGCGGACGTGTACGGCGTACCGCGAGTGGTGCACCGCGCGGATCTCCAGGTCGACGTCCCGGTCGAAGCCCTCGAACAGCCGCTTCCCGCGGCCGAGGATCACCGGCGCGGTGGACAGGCCCAGCTCGTCGACCACGCCGGCCGCGAGCGCCTGCCGGATCACGTCGGCGCCCCCGCCGATGACCACCGCGCCGTCACCGGCCGTACGCCGGGCCGCTGCCAGCGCCGCGTCGAACCCGTCGACCATGAGGAAACCGGCGTCCGGGTCGGGCTGGTCGGCGGTGCGGTGGGTGAGCACGACCAGGGGCGCCTCGAACGGGTTGCGGCCGCCCCAGGCGCCGGCGGCGTCGTACATGCCCCGGCCGCACAGCGCAGCGCCGACGCCCGCCAGCAGCTCGTCGAAGTACGCGCGGTCCTCACCGGTCATGCCGGTGCCGGGTTCGCGTGGCGTGTCGTAGGTCCACGGCCCACCCATCACCCAGTGGTGCAGCCGCTCGCCGCCGACACCGAGCCCCTGGCCGGCGTGGTCGTCCGGACCGGTGACGTAGCCGTCCAGGGACACGGTGACGAACGCCCGTACCCGGCCCCGCGCTTCGCTTGTGCTCATGTTTCCTCCCGGAGATCGGAGAACACCGACCCAGGGCAGACCGGCGGCCGGTGCCGGACTCATCGCCGCCGTCGGTCCGGCGTCAGCCGTACACCGAATGTTCGGCCTGGAACGCCAGCCGGCGGTCCGCGCCGGCGGCCAGCTCGGCGAGCACGTCGTCGAGGTCCAGGAACGTCTGCCAGCGCTCCTGGCCGGTGATGCCGGCGAGCCGGTCGACCACGAGCTGTTCCAGGTCGGTGACCCGGCGGCCCTTCCACACCTTGTCGGCGAGGCTGACCATCAGGTCCTCCAGCTGCACGCCGGGGGAGTGCCAGGCGGCGTGGGTGACGGCGAAACGGGCCCGCTCCTCCGGTACGCCGAAGCGCAGCAGCAGCTGGTAGCCCGCCTCCTCGTGCGCCGACCCCGGGCCGGTCAGCTCGCCGGGATGCTCGACCTTGCCGAGGTCGTGCACGGCGGCGCCGAACAGCACCGCCTGCCTGTCGAACGGCACTGCGGCGAACCGGTCGGCGAACGCGGCGGTCAGGTGCCAGGCGACGTCGTGCACCAGCCGCAGGTGCGCGCCGAGGCGCGGCGGGGCGGCGAGGGCGGCCAGCAGCTCGACCGCCACGCCCGGGAGCGGGAGCAGCGGCGGGTCGCCCGCTTCGGTGAGGGCGCGGTGCAGCGCGTCGGAGGTCATCGGGGCGAGCGTACCGGTCTCCGGTGGGCTCACCGGCGGTGATGGACGAGCAGCCGAACGTGAAGCGGCCGCTCGTCCGATTCCGGTGCGTCGATCCACTCGGGAGGGTGGGGGCCACGTCTCTCACGGGGGTTGTCGAATGACCGCACTGAATCGTCGTGCCCTGCTGCGTGCCGCCGCGCTGACCGGGCTCGCCGCCGCGACCGGGGTGGCCGCCGCGCCCCACGCCGCGTCCGCCGCACCGGCCGCCGCCGACGTGGTGAACGGGTCGTGGCTGGTCAGCGTCGGCTGGGGTGTGCTCCAGGTCGACCCGGGCCGCACCACGCCGCGGGAGCTGCTGCCCAACGGGGACCACGCGAAGTCCTCGCCGGACGGCCGGTACGTGGCCTGGGTCAACACGGCCCGCTCGGGCGACGGCACGCTGGAGCCGTTCGTGGCGGTGTACGACCGGGTCACCGGCCAGAAGCGCACGCTGCTCGCCGACCCGTTCGGTGTCCGCTACGGCGCGCCGACGTGGTCGCCGGACGGCACCGAGATCGCGCTCGTCACCGGGCAGGACAACGACCGGCTGATCGCTGTGGACGTGGTCACCGGCGCCACCCGCGTGCTGGTCGAGGGGCACTCCATGACCGACCCGGACTGGTCCCGGGACGGCTCGATGATCGTCCTGCGGTGGCGCAGCCGTTCGCAGGGCTGGCAACTGCGGGTGCTGGAACTCGCGACTGGGACGGTGCGGCCCGTCTACACGCCGGTGGCGGGCGAGACGTTCATCTCGCCGGCCTTCATGCCCGACTCCGGGCGCGTCGTCTTCTGCACCAACCGCTGGCACCTGGACCGCGAGGTCTACAACCAGTCGCTCGCGTCGGTGCGCATCGGCGGCACCGGGCTGAAGAAGCTCACCGACGAGCCCCGGTTCTACCTGTCGCCGGTGTTCTCCCCGGACGGCCGCTACTGCGCCGCGCTGTCGATCCCGCCGGAGAACGAGCACCCGGACGGCGGCAACATCATCGTGTCCACCAGTGGCTTCGGCGAGCAGTGGTGGGTCCCCGGCGACGAGTACGACGACAGCACCCGGCTGGACTGGGCGCGGGCGATCTGACGTACCGCCGCGCGCACATCCGGTGACGGATGTGCGCGCCGCCGGGCGCGACCGGTGCGAGGCTTGGAGCGGACGCCGCCGACGGGGCCGGCGTCCGCTGTGGAGGGGTGATGGCCGAGCCGCCGACCGGGACGTCGTCGCACCGCGCGCAGGCGCACGGCAGGCACGCCAACCACCGCCGCTACCACGACGGCGCCGAGGTCGACGGGTACGTCGACGACCCGTACCACCGGGTGCGCCGCACGGTCGCGGCCCGGCTGATGGCCGAGGGGGTGACCGGCCGCGGACCGGTGCTGGAACTGGGCTGCGGGCCGCGCGGCATGCTCGACCCGGCCGCGCTGCCCGGCCCGGTGGTGCTCGCCGACACGGCCGAGACGGCGCTGCGCACCGCCCGCGCGGCGGCCTGCGGACGGGCGCTGCCGGTCTGCCTGGACGCCACCCGTGGGCTGCCGTTCCGGGCGGGCAGCTTCGCCGGGCTGCTCGCCGGGGAGCTGATCGAGCACGTGTACGACCCGCTGGCGCTGCTGCGGGAGTGCCACCGGGTGCTGGCGCCGGACGGCCTGCTGGTGCTCACCACCCCGAACCTCGCGCCGGTGCAGGACCGGCTGGCGTTCCTCGCCGGGCGGGCGCCACGTCAGGTCGACCCGCTGCACCCGTACCTGTGGCTGCACATCCGCCCGTTCACCGCCTCGCTGCTGCGCCGCACGCTGCGCCGGGCCGGGTTCACGCCGGTCGCGCTGCGGTCCAACGAGGTCGGCTGGCGGCTGCCGGGCGGCCGGTGGGTGGCCTCGCGCCGGCTGGCCCGCGCCGCGCCCGGCCTGGGCGGTTCGCTGATCTGCGCCGCCCGCCGGCAGGGCGGACCGCCACCGGCCCGAAACAGGGTGTGATGGCGACATTGACAGCGGGCTATCATGGAGGTTCCGTCGTCGACCGGGGGATGTCATGACGCGCCTGCTCGCCTGGGTCGTGACCAATCTCGACGCGTTCATCGGCCTCGTCCTGGCGCTCACGGTGTCCGTGCTCGGCCTCACCAACGCGGTCGACCAGGAGGTCGTCAACAGCGCGATCCTGCTGGTCCTGGGCCTGCTCGCACAGGCGATGCTGCGCGACCGGCTGCGCCGGCGCACCACCGAGCGGGAGGTCCGCCAGGTCATCTCGGACACCCGCGACCGGCTGACCGACCTGGTGCCGCAGATGCAGGAGATCACCGGCCCGGAGGGCGCGCTGAACCGGGCCCGCGAGGCCATCGACAGCGTCTCCATGGTGCGCGTGCTGCACGGCAGCGAGGTCGGGCAGGCGCTCGCCGAGGCGCGGCGGCACACCGACCAGTGGAGCTTCAAGGGCGGCACCGGCACCTTCCTGCGCGCGGTCACGCTGCCGGACTGCCTCGAGCACGCCCGGCGGCGCAACGCCACACTCACCGTCGCGATCGAGATCATCGACCCGACCGACGAGGAGGTCTGCGAGCGGTACGCGCGGTTCCGGCGCAGCCTCGACCCGGACGCGCCGGGCGAACCGTGGACCGTCGACCGCACCCGCAAGGAGTCGTACGCGACGGTGCTGGCCGCCTGCTGGCACCTGCAGCGCTCCGGCCTGCTCACCGTCGACGTGCGGCTCTCCGCGCAGATGACCACGTTCCGCTACGACCTCTCCTCCTCCTGTGTCGTCATCACCCAGGAGAACCCGCAGACGCCCGCGCTGCGCATCGACCGCGGCGAGGTCTACTACAACCGTTTCAACATCGAGCTGGACTACAGCCGCCGGCAGAGCCGGCGCGTGCCGATCGAGGCGGCGGCCCAGGTCAAGCTCGACGACGAGCCGTCGGTCGAGCAGGTACGGCGGTTGTTCACCGCCCTCGGCCTGACGCTGCCCCGGTCCTTCGGCGACCGTGAGGTCGCCGACATCATCGGCAAGGCCGTCCAGGCGAGGAATCCCTACTCATGACCAGTTACGCCGACCTCGAACGGGAGATCGACCGGGGCACCCGGCCGGAGATGCTGCGCGGCTGGGTGCTGGACGTGCTCGGCGACGTCGCCGAGGGGCGTCGGCCGCTGCGCGCGGTCCGGCATCCGCTCGGCTTCACCTGCCTGCCGGTGGAACGCGACGGCCCGGACGGCATCTGCGTGCACGCCTGGCCGGCCGACCCGCCGCCGGTGCGCCCGACCACGTCCACCATGCACTCGCACAGCTGGGATCTGCTGAGCCACGTGCTGCACGGCACCGTCCGCAACGAGCTGATCGAGGTCGACGACGCGCCGGCCGACCCGGCCTGGCGGATCTACGAGGTGCACAGCCTCGGCGAGGTGGACGAGATGGCCGCGACCGACCGGCTGGTCACCGCGATGACCGCGACGGTGGAGACGCACTCCGCAGGCGACTCGTACGCGCTGCGCGCCGGCGGCTTCCACACCTCGGAGGTCGACGCCGGTGAGCCGGCGGTGACAGTGGCGCTCGGCCGGACCACTCCCGGCGCGTGCGACCTGAGCCTCGGCGCGGTGGACGGGCGCAGCCACCGGGTACGCCGGGACCGCTGCGACGCGGCGGAGACCGCGCGGATGGCGCGGGAGATCGCGCGACTTGTGGCACGGGGCTGACTGGCTGGAGGAGCCATGGACGTGGAGCCGAGCAGAGGCGGGCCCGACCTGCGCGACGCGCACCGGTTCGCGGTGGAGGCCGCGCAGGCGGCGGGCCGACTGCTGCGCCGGGGCACTCGGGGGGAGGTGCACGCCCGGGCCAAGAACGACACCGGTGACCTGGTGACCGACCTCGACCTGGCCGCCGAACGGCTGATCGTCGACCGGATCCGGGCCCGCTGGCCGGAGCACGGCGTGATCGCCGAGGAGGGCGGCGAGTACGCCCCGGACACCGCCTGGGCGTGGCTCGTCGACCCGCTCGACGGCACAAACAACGTGGCGATCGGGCTGCCCGCGTACGTGGTCGGGATCGCCCTGTGCGACAACGGCTCGCCGGTGCTCGGCGTGGTGCACGACCCGGTCGCCGGCCGTACCTGGTCGGCGGTGCGCGGCCGGGGCGCGTTCGTGCACGCGTCCGGCCCGGCCGCGCGGGCGCTGCGCGCCGCGCAGCGCCCGGTGCCGTCCGCGCCGGTGCTGGCCTGGACCCAGGGGCACGAGGTACGCCGGGACGACAGCACCGCCCGGGCGCTGAAGGTGGTGCTGGACACCAGCGCGCGCCGGGTGCTGCAACTGTGGGCGCCGCTGCTGTCCTGGGTGATGCTGGCCCGCGGCGACATCGACGGCATCGTCGGCTACCGCCCCGAGGCGGTCGACCTGCCGGCCGGGATGCTGCTCGCCGTCGAGGCCGGCATGGCGGTCCGCGCGCTCGACGGCGGCACGTTCGACGACAGGTACGGCTGCCCGGCGGACCGGCGCAGCTTCGTGGCCGGGCCGCCGGAGACCATCGACCGGCTGGTCAAGCTGGTCACCGCAGCACAGTGGATCGAGCCGCAGGTGCGCCGCCTCACCCCGGTCGGCCTCGGTTCGGTGGGCTGGTGAGCCGGGTCGGCTAGCCTCGGCCGGATGGCCGCCAGACAACTCAAGCTCGGGCTCCGGGTGCGTGACCTGGACCGTTCCCACAGGCTCTACCTGCGACTCGGCTTCAAGGAGATCCCACAGACCGAGCAGGTGAACCTGCGCTACCTGACGTTCGGCCACACCTGGCTGATCCTGTCCGACCTGCACCGCCACGGGCACCACGACGCGCAGCGGGAACGCGAGGTCAAGGCCGGGCCGCCCGGGCTCGGAGTCGTGCTCACCGTGCCCACCGCCGACCTGGACGCCACGTACGCGCTGTGGCGCGACGAAGGGCTGCCGGTGACGCTGGAGCCGGAGGACGTGGGCTGGGCGCGGATCTTCTACGGGCTCGACCCGGACGGATACGAGGTCATGTTCGAGCAGTTCCATCCCGTCACGCGTGCCGCCGACGCCTGACGTGCCGCGGTGCGTCAGGTGACCGGCCGCGACGGCGCCCGCTCGGCCAGGAAGTCGGCCCAGGTCCGCACGCCTCTCGCCGCACCGGGCCGGGCGAGGTTCGCGCCGTCCCGGTACGCGCGGCCGGCTCGCCCGGGGATGCGTACCGGCAGCCGGGCCCGGCGCTTCCCGGTGGCGGTCAGGTAGCCGGTCAGCAACTCGCCGACGCCGTGGGTGTCCGGACCGGCCAGGTCCGGCACCAGCCCGGCCGGTGCGCCCAGCGTCAGCTCGGCCAGCCGGGCCGCCACCTCGGCGGCGTCGACAGGCTGCAACCGCAGCCCGCCCGGCACCGGCACCACGGGCAGCCGGGCCATCGCCGTCAGCATGGTCAGCACCAGGTCGTGCACCTGCGCGGCGCGCAACACCGTCCACGGGACGCCGGAGTCCGTCACCGCGCGCTCGGCGTCGAGCTTGGACCGGATCCAGGCCAGCGGCACCCGGTCGGCGCCGGTCACCGAGATGTGCACCAGGTGCGCCACACCGGCCCGGTGCGCGGCACGGGCCAGGTGTGCGGTGGCGCGGTCGTCGCCCTTCGCGCCGCCGGCCAGGTGCAGCACCGTGGACACCCCGCGCAGGGCGGGGCCGAGGTCGGCGCCGCCGAGCAGGTCGGCGGTCACATGGGTGACGCCGTCGCCGGACCGCCCGCCGCGCCGGCTGAGCACCCGCACGGGGTGCCCGGCGGCGCGCAGCAGCGGCACGACGTGCCGGCCGATGGTGCCGGTGCCGCCGGTGACCAGGATCTGTCTGTTCATCGTCTCGCCTTCCGTCGCCTGTGCTGCCACCTCGACCCGCGTCGCACCGCCGGCGTGACAGGTGTGACGGCCATCACCTCCGGTCACATCGACGGGGTCCGGCGGGGTCGAGACGGTGTGCGGGAGGGGAGGCTCAGGTGATGGACACCGGGCTGGCGGAACGGTTCGAGCGGGAGCGACATCGGCTGCGCGCGGTGGCGTACCGGCTGCTCGGGTCGCTCACCGACGCCGAGGACGCGGTGCAGGAGACCTGGCTGCGGTTGTCCCGTACCGACCCGGCCATCGTGGACAACCTGGACGCCTGGCTCACCACTGTGGTCGCCCGGGTCAGCCTCAACACGCTGCGGTCCCGCGCCGCCCGCCGGGAGGACCCCCTCGACGTACGCCTGCCCGACCCGGTGGTGGACACCGGCGCCGACGACCCGGCGCACGCCGCGGTGCTCGCCGACTCGGTGGGCCTGGCGCTGCTCGTGGTGCTGGACACGCTGACCCCGGCCGAGCGGCTCGCGTTCGTGCTGCACGACATGTTCGGCGTGCCGTTCGACGAGATCGGCCCGCTCGTCGACCGCTCACCGGCGGCGGCCCGGCAGCTCGCCAGCCGGGCCCGCCGCCGGGTACGCGGACAGGCGCCCACCCCCGATCCCGACCTGGCCCGGCAGCGGGCGGTGGTGGACGCCTTCCTCGCCGCCGCCCGCGACGGTGACCTCGGCGCGCTGATCGCGGTGCTGCACCCGGATGTGGTGCTGCGCTCCGACGCCGGGACCGCCCGCGCCCGCCACACGGTCGTGCTCTCCGGCGCGACGACCGTGGCGGCGCAGGCGACCACGTTCGGCCGGCTCTTCCCGCACGCCCGGCCGGTGCTCGTCAACGGCGCCGCCGGGGTGCTGGTGAGCGCCGGGGACCGGCCGCTGTCGGTGATGGCGTTCACCGTCACCGGCGGCCGGATCGCGGCGGTGGACGTGATCGCCGACCCGCACCGGCTGGCCGCGCTCGGCCTCGCCGGCTGACCGTGCTCGGTCTGCGCGGCTGACCCGGAACCGCGTCGGTCGACCAGACCAGGTGGGCTCAGTCGACCAGCACCAGGTTGGCCATGTCGACCACCGGCCGGAAACCGAGCCGGGCGTAGAGCCGGTTCGACACCGGGTTGGCCTGGTCGGTGAACAGGCACACCCGCGCGCCCTCGGCGGTGAGCAGCCGGCTGACCTCGGCGACGGCGTTTCCGGCCCAGCCGCGCCCGCGCTGCTCGGGTGGCGTGTAGACAGGGCCGACGCGGGCCACGCCGAACGACGTCGGGTTGGCGGCGGTCAGGTGTACCGGAGCACCCGACTCGTCGGTCCAGAACCACACCCGGCCGTCCCGGATCCGGTGCAGCAGCTCGGCGTGGTCGGGCGTCTCGTGGGCGCTCGTCCCGCGCGGGCGGCCCGCCTGCTCGTCGGCGTCGGCCGAAAACGCGCCGAACCACGCGGCGACCAGGTCGACGTCGTCGACGGTGGCGCTCCGCAGCGCGCCGGGCACCGGTGCGGGCGGGATGGGCTGGTCGAGCACGTGCAGCCGGGTGTGCTGGGCCACCGCGACCCGCCCGCCGTCGAGACGTGCGACCTCGTCGGCGCAGGCGCGCGCGGCGGGCAGCGCGCCGTTCACCGCGCGGACCCGCTCGCCGCGCCGGTGCCACGCCCCGGCCAGCGCCACGGCTGCTTCCCGCGGCATCGGCAGCAGGAACGGCGGTCGCGGCGGGAACGGCGCGGTACGCATCGCGGCGCCCACCACCGCCCCGGAGCCGTCCCGCACCACCAGCCACCAGTCGTCCTCGGGCAGCGCGACGCCCTCGGCGCGGCGGGCCACCATCCGGTGCGTGACGCTGGCGACGACGGTGCCGACCACCGGATCGGCGGCCAGATAGGCCCCGGCGGCGGCGAGGAACTCGCCCGGGTCGGTGCAGAAGTGCAGCGTGGGCGCGGCGGTCATGTGGGCACGGTAGCCACCGGCCGGGATCGGGCCGTACCGGTTTTCCCGCCCCGGCTCAGGGGGCGATGCGCAGCCGACGGATGCGGGTGTCGTCGTACTCCTCGAACCGGAACCGCAGCCCGGCGAACGGGCTGCCGGGGAAGTCGCCGCTGATCGTGGCCGTCACCACGATCCCGGCCGGCGTCTGCTCCACGTCGGTGATCTCGTACGACACCAGCGGCGTGCCGCTGCGCCAGGCGCGGATCTCGTCGATGCCGCGGTGGGTGCGTCCCTCGTCCTCGACCACCGCGTCGTCGGCGAACAGCGCGAGGTAGGGCTCCTTGTCGGCCTGGCCGGCGAGCGCGAAGTAGCGGCGGACGATCTCGGGCGCGTTGCTCATGGTCGCGATGCTAGGCGCCGGGACCGACAAGAAGCGCCGTGACGGTGGCGGTGGTGGCGAGCACGGCGAGCGCGGCGCTGGTGGCCACGAACCGGCCCAGTGGCACGGCGACCCCGGCGGCCCGGCAGCGTTCGTACCAGATCAGTGTGGCCAGCGACGCCCACGGCGTGGCCAGCGGGCCCACGTTCGTGCCGATCAGCAGCGCCAGCAACTGGGTGTGCCGGTCGGCTGCGATCACCGCCTCGCCGGCCAGGTACGCGGGCAGGTTGTTCACCGCGTTGCTGAACAGCGCGCCGACCGCGCCCGCCCGCAGCGCCCCCTCCGCGCCCGGGTCGGTGCCGATCAGCGTGCCCATCACCGTGTCCAGGCCGTACCGGCCGATGGTCTGCACCACCAGGAACAACCCGGTCACGAACACCAGCAGCCGCCACGGCACCAGCGCGGGCCGCAGCCGGTGCCGGGCCCGCACCGCGAAACCGGCGACCAGGATCGCGGCGGCCACCCCCGAGGCGATGCCGATCTCCACCCCGGCGAGGATCCCGGCGACGAACAGCAGGCAGGCGGCGAGCGCGGTGCGGTAGAGCACCCGGTCCGGCGGCACGTACGGCGGCGGCGGGACGAACGGGTCGGCCCCGGCGCGCGCCGGACGCCAGTACCACCACCACAGCAGCAGCGCGGTCACCGCGACGGCCACCAGCTGCGGCCACCACATCCGGGCCGCCCACGGCACCGGGTCCAGGTCGACCCGGTCGCTGGCCAGGATGTTCGTCAGGTTGGACACCGGCAGCAGCAGGCTCGCCGTGTTCGCCAGCCACACGGTGGTCATCGCCAGCGGCGTCGGCGGCACGTTCAGCGCCCGGGCCAGCGCGATCATCACCGGCGTGAGCAGCACCGCCGTGGTGTCCAGGTTGAGCGCGATGGTGGTCACCGAGGCGAAACCGACGCAGAGCCAGAACAGGGCCCGGAAACTGCCCCGCGCGGTCACCGCCACCCGGGTCGCGAGCGCGTCGAACACCCCGGCCACGGCGGTCAGCTCGGCCAGCACCACGACCGTGCCGAGGAAGATCAGGATCGGGATGATCCGGCGCATCGTGCCCTCGGCGTCGGCGCGGGGCAGCAGCCCGGTGAGCACGAACACCACGCCGAGCACGGCCAGCCCGATCGCGATCCAGTCCAGCACGTGCAGGCGGCCCCAGCGGGAGCGGTCGGGCACGGCGTTCGGCGGATCGCCGGGGGTCTCCACGAGGGATGATCCTCCCACACGCCGGTGCGGACGCAGGAGCCCGACGCGGTCGCGAACCGGGCTGCCGAGGGTGTCGATCTGTTGACCGTCGGTGGCCATAATGACCATGTGGTTGTAGGCGCGCACCCCACCCGGTCCGACCGACCCATCGATTTCTTCATCAGCTACTCACCGGCCGACGAACGCTGGGCCACGTGGCTGGCGTGGGAGTTCGAGGCGGCCGGCTATCGCACGCTGCTGCAGGCGTGGGACTTCGTCGCCGGCACCAACTTCATCGACTTCATGGACCGTGGCGTCCGCGAGGCCGAGGTGGTCGTGGCGGTGCTGTCCGAACGCTACCTGCACTCCACGTACGGCAAGCTGGAGTGGCAGGCCGCGCTGCGCGCCGACCCGGACGGCACCGGCAACAAGCTCGTCACGGTACGCGTCGAGGACTGCCCGATCGACGGCCTGCTCGCCACCATCACCTATGTGGACCTGGTCGGCGTCAACGACCCGGCGCAGGCCCGCAACCGGGTGCTCGACCGCATCCGGGAGGCGCTCGACGGCCGCGCCAAGCCGATGCGGCAGCCGGCGTTCCCGCACCACCCGGCCGACCCGCACGGGGTGCTCGCCGCGCCGGCCGCCGGCGCGCCCGCGCCCCGCCGCGCCCGGCGTACCCCGATCAACCCGCCGCCGTTCCCGCCCGCCGCGGTGGCGCCACCGACCACCCGGGACACCGTCACCGTGCTCCAGGTGGCCGGGCCGCGCTTCGGCCGGGGCGTGATCACCCCCGGCGCGCCGGTCACCCCTGGTGAGGTGCAGGAACACCTGATGGGCGACCTCACGCTGCTGATGAACGACGGCGTGCCCCGGCCGGACCTGCTCGTCGTCGCCGGCAACCTCACCGAGTCGGGCAGCCCGCGCGAGTTCTCCGACGCGCTGAGCTTCCTCACCGGCCTGCGGGTGCTGCTCGGGCTGGAACCGCACCGCCTCGTCGTGGTGCCCGGCCCGCGCGACGTGACGATGGCCGCCAGCCGCGCGTACTTCGCCACCTGCGAGGCCGACGACGTCGACCCGCAGCCGCCGTACTGGCCGAAGTGGCGGCACTACGCGCGCCTGTTCGACGACCTCTACCAGGGGCTCGACGACCGGATCTTCGACAGCGAGCAGCCCTGGACACTGTTCCCGGTACCCGACCTGCGGGTGGTGGTGGCCGGGCTGAACTCCACCATCGCCATCACCCACCGGGAGGAGGACCGGTACGGCTTCCTCGGCGAGGCGCAGTCCAGCTGGTTCGCCCAGCGCCTGCGCCACTACCAGCAGTCCGGCTGGCTGCGGCTGGGCGCGATGGCGCACGCGCCGGGGGCGCGCAGCCCGTACGCCGACGAGGTGCCCCCGGACCCGGTGTCGCTGCGCGACCGCGGCTCGGTCAACCGGCTGGTCGGCCCGATGCTCAACCTGCTGCTCTCCGACGCCGCGCCGTCGGCCCGGGTCGACCCGGTGGTGCCGCTGGCCGCCGCGCCCCGCGACGGCCGGGCGCAGGTGCTGCGGCTCGGCGGCGACGGGATGACCCGCTGGGTGCTCGGCCGCGACGACCGGCTCGACGGCGGCACGGTCACCGCCGTGTCCTGGCCGCACGCGGAGGCCACCTTCGGCGCGTCCGGCCCGGCCCAGGTGCCCGACCCGCGTCGCCCGGCCGCCGTCGAGGGGGCCACCCAGGGCGCGGCGGTGGCCGCCGCGCCGGTCGCCCCGGTGCAGCGGCTACTGGACCGGCTCGCCGAGGTCTGCGAGGCCCGCTACGACCGGGTGGTGGTGCGCCGCGTCGGCACCGATCCGCCGCACCTGTACATCAGCTACCGCTCCGACGGGGTGGTCCGCCAGCAGCGCGTCGGCGCGCACGTGGGCACCCCCACCGCCGCCGACGTGGACGTCTTCGCCCGCCGGGTGCACGCCACCGACCCGGACATCGCCTCCGAGCTGGTCTACGACGGCGACCGGGTGCCGCGCGGGCTGGCCGAGGAGGCGCAGCGGCGCGGCGTACGCGTGCTGCACCTGACCGAGTTCCAGGGCCTGCTCGACCTGCGCGAGTACGTCGCCGCGCAGACCGCCCGGCTGCAGGCCGACCGGCTCTACCCGCCCGGGCAGTACGTGCCGCAGCGCTACCGCCACCTCGTCGGCGCCGACCAGCGCGTCCGCGACGACGTGGTGGACGAGCTGCTGGAGACCGTGTCCGCGCCGGACGGCCGGTTCGTGCTGGTGCTCGGTGACTTCGGCCGGGGCAAGACGTTCGCGTTGCGGGAGGTGGCCCGGCGGCTGCCCACCGCCGCGCCGGACCTGATTCCGATCCTGGTGGAGCTGCGGGCGCTGGACAAGGCGCACTCCGTGGACGGGCTGGTCGCCGCGCACCTGGCCAACCACGGCGAGCAGGTGATCGACCTCAAGGCGTTCCGCTACATGCTGCGCCAGGGCCGCATCGTGCTGCTGTTCGACGGCTTCGACGAGCTGGTGGCCCGGGTGACCTACGACCGGGCGGCCGACCACCTGGAGACGCTGCTGCAGGCCGCCGAGGGCAACGCGAAGATCGTGGTGAGCAGCCGGACCCAGCACTTCAAGACCAACTCGCAGGTGCTGACCGCGCTCGGCGAGCGGGTCGGCCTGCTGCCGCACCGCCGCGTCCTGGCCGTGGAGGACTTCACCCCCGGGCAGATCGAGGCGTTCCTGCGCAACCGGTACGGCGGCGACGAGCGGGCCGCCCGCGAGCGGATGGACCTGCTCGCCGGCGTGAAGGACCTGCTCGGGCTCTCCCGCAACCCGCGCATGCTCGGCTTCATCGCCAACCTCGACGAGGGGCGGCTCGCCGCCGTCGCCGGGGCGGGCGGCACGTTCAGCGCCGCCGCGCTGTACCGGGAGATCCTGGAGTCCTGGCTGGACTTCGAGGAGCGCCGTACCCAGGGCATCCCGGGCGCCCCGGTGAGCCTGCGCCGGCCCGAGCTGTGGCAGGCGGTGAGCCGGCTGGCGTTCCAGCTCTGGGAGAGCGGCGAGGCGTACCTGCGCCTGGCCGAGCTGGCCGAGTCCACCGGCCAGCTCGCCGGCCGGGCCGACTCGCGGCTGTCCGGCCCGCAGGCGGCGCACGCGGTCGGCGCGGGCAGCCTGCTCGTCCGTACCGACGACGGGCTGTTCGGGTTCATCCACACCTCGGTGATGGAGTGGCTCGTCGCCGAGGGGGTGGCCGAGCAGATCAACAGGGGCGAGGAGCCGGGCGCGCTGGCGGTACGGTCGCTGTCCGCGCTCGCGGTGGAGTTCCTCGGCGACCTCGCCGACCCGGCCCGCTGCACCGCCTGGACCGCGCGGGTGCTCGGTGACGAGTCGGCGGGCGAGACGCTGCGCGCCAACGCTCTGCGGCTGTCCGCCCGGCTGCGCCTGCCCGACCGGGCCGACCTGCGCGGCGCGGTGCTGCGCGGCGAGGACCTGTCGCACCGCGAACTCGCCGGCGCCGACCTGACCGGTGCCGACCTGACCGACGCGCGGCTGATCGCCACCAACCTGACCGAGGCGCGGCTGGAGCACGCCCGGCTGCGCGGCGCCCGGCTGGACCAGGCCCGCCTCGCCGGGGCGGACCTGCGCGACACGGAGATGGCCGGCGCGCGCCTGTTCCGGACCGATCTGCGCGGCGCGCGCGTGGCCGGCAGCAGCTGGCACCGCACCGCGCTGATCGACGTCAGCGCCGACCCGGCGCTGCTGCGCGCCCCGGAACTGCGCGGCGCCGTCGTCGCACCGGGCCGGCCGGTCGCGCCGGGCCTCGCTCCGCCCGCCGTGGGCGTCGGGTACGGCTTCGAGGTGGGCCGGCTGCCGGTGCCCGTGGCGTACAGCCCTGACGGCGCGGTGCTCGCCGTCGGCAGCGACGACGGCGGTGTGCTGCTCTGCGACACCGCCACCGGGCTGCCGGTACGCACGCTCCAGGGGCACCGCTCCCGGGTGTACGCGGTCCGCTACGACGCCGCGTCCCACCAGCTCGTCACCGGCTCGGCCGACCTCACCGTACGGCTGTGGGACGCCGACCACGGCGACGTGCGGCACGTCATCGAGGACGTGTTCACCGGCTGGGTGTGGCCGCTGCTCACCGACGGCCGCCGCGGCCGCCTGGTGGTCGGCGACGCCGCGGGCGTGGTGCGGCTCTACGACACCCGTGGCGCCCGGCTGCGCCACGAGTGGCCCGGCCACTCCGCGCCGATCTGGGGCACCTCGTTCAGCCCGGACGGACGGCGGGTCGTGGTCGCCGACAGCGCCGGCACGGTCCGTGGGTGGGACATCCCGACCGGCAAGCTGGCGTTCGAGGTGCAGGAGCCCGAGGTGGTCTACCGGGTCGTGCACTCACCGGACGGCCGGCTGCTGGCCGCCGTCGGGCAGCACGGCCGCATCTGGATCCGCCGGGCCGCCGACGGCGAGCTGCTGCGCGCGCCGCGCGGCCACGAGGCCGACGTGTACGCCCTCGACATCCACCCCGACGGCACGCTGATGGCCACCGGCGACACGCACGGCGCGCTGCGGCTGTGGGAGACCGAGACGGGCCGGCCGGTGCGGGTGCTCGGGCGGCAGCGCGGCGCGATCTACAGCGTCCGGTTCAACGGCGACGGCAGCCTGCTCGCCACCGCCGCCAGCGACGGCGCGATCCAGCTCTGGGACACCGACGACGGGCAGGTGCGGCACGAGCTGACCCGGCACCGCGGCTCGGTCTGGCCGGTGGTCTGGCGGCCGGACCAGAACCAGGTGGCGACCAGCAGCAACGACGGCACCACCCGGCTGTGGGACGTCCGCAGCGGGCAGCTCCAGCACACGCTGCGCGGGCACGGCCGCAAGGTCACCGCGCTGTCCTTCCGCGACGACGGCGAGGTGCTCGCCGCCTGCGGCAACGACGGCGTGATCCGGCTCTGGGAGCCGCGTACCGGCCGTCTGCTGCGGCAGCTCGCCAGCCCGGCCGACCGGCTGCTGTCCGTGGTGTTCTGCCCGGATGAACCGCTGGTGGCCACCCCGAGCGGCGACGGCGGCGTGCACCTGTGGAACACCGACACGGGCGCCGACGAGCGCGAACTCAACGTGGACACCGACCACGTCTGGGCGGTCGCGTTCAGCCCCGACGGCGACGCCCTCGCCACCGCGAACGACGACGACACGGTACGCCTCTGGTACCGCCGTACCGGCCGCCACTTCGCCACGCTCACCCCGCACCGGGGGCGCGTGCGCACCGTCGCGTTCAGCCCCGACGGCGAGACCATCGCCACCGGCTGCGACGACCAGACGGTACGGCTCTGGGACGCCGCCACCGCCACCTGCCGGCTCACCCTCGAACACCACACCGACCGGGTCTACTCGGTCGGCTTCAACAGCGAGGGCACGCTGCTCGCCAGCGCCGGCAACGACGGCACGGCGGTGGTCTGGGACGCGGTCACGGGTGAGCGGCGCCTGGTGCTCACCGAACACGACGGCCGGCTCTGGTCCTGCGCGTTCAGCCCGGACGGCAACCTGCTCGCCACCGCCGGCGACGACCTGGTGATCCGGCTGTGGGATCCGGTCACCGGCCGGCTGCACGGCACCCTTGCGGCGCACACCCGGCGCGTCTGGTCGGTGCACTTCAGCCCGGACAGCAGCCTGCTCGCCAGCGCCGGTGACGACGGCACGGTACGGCTGTGGGACGTCGCCGACCCGGAGCACGCCCAGTTGCGGACCACGCTCATCGGCCTGCCCGACGGGTGGGCGGCGGTCAGCCCGGACGGCCGGTACAAGCTGGACGGCGACCCGGGCGGCCAGTTCTGGCACGTCATCGGCACATGCCGCTTCGAGGTGGGCGAACTGGACCCCTACCTGACCCAGGTCCGCCGCCTCTCCGTGGACGCCCCCTTCTGACCCCCCGGCCCCCGCGCTCTCCCCGGTGATCAAGGAGTTCGTGTCCGGATCGGACGTCGTATCCGACACGAACTCCTTGGTCAACTCGGGGCAGGCGGGGGAGGCGGGGCGGCAGGTCCGGTCCAGCGGACCTCGCCGTCGTGCCACACGTCGGTGGGGGTCAGGCCGCAGGCCGTGGCCACCGCGGCCGACGCGCGGTGGCCGGGATGGATGTGGGCCACGAGGGTACGCACACCGCGCCGCCCCAGCCAGCCGGCCATCCCACGGGCGGCCTCGGTGGCGATCCCGCGCCCCTGCCACCGGGTTCCCACCACCCAGGCGATCTCCGCGACCGGTCCCGCGGTGGCCGGTGCCGCCTCGTCGAGGTGCCGGTGTCCTACCGCCCGCGCGCCCGCCGTGGCGGCGTCCGTCACGGTCCCGTGTGGCTCGGTGACCGTGGCTTGGACGAAGCCGGCCAGCCGGCCGCCGTCCCGGAGCCGGATGACCCAGTTGCACCACGACTCGGCCGGGTCGGGTGAGCCGGCGACAAGCCGTTCGTAGCGGGCCCGCAACGCCGCCGGGGTGGCGGGCCCGCCGCCGATGAAGGTGTGCAGCGCCGGGTCGGCGAGGACGGCGGCCATCTCCTCGGCATGCTCGACACCCAGCGGCAGCAGATTCAGCCGTGCGGTGGGGATCGGTTCCGGCGTGAACCCGCTCGTCGACGCCGGCGCGCCGGTCACTTCATCCATGATCGCGCTTCCAGGAGATCGATGACCTGGTCTCGCGGCAGCGAAACGAACCTCACGGTATCCCAGGCCGCCCCGAGAAACGCAACGCCATCAGCGATCCCCAGCCCCGGCCAGCCAGCCCTGGCCAGCCAGCCTCGCTGATCTTGCAGTTTGTGCCCGGGTGAATGGGGCATTCGGGGCGCCGCTCGGGCCGAAAGTGCAAGATCGCGGGGAGAGAGGGAGGGGCGGGGGCGGGGGCACCGGTCAGCGCCGCCATTTCTGGTTGGCGGCGCCGGTGCAGTCCCAGATCTGCAGCCGGGTGCCGTCGGCCGAGCTGGGACCCGTCGCGTCCAGGCACTTGTTCGCCTGGGGGTTCACGATGTCCCCGGCCGCGCTGAACACCCACTTCTGCGCGCCGGTGCCGTTGCAGTCGTAGAGCTGCACCTTGGCGCCGCTCGCCGTGGACCCGGCGGCCACGTCGAGGCACTTGCCGAGCGCGCGTACCGAGCCGTCTGCGTTCCAGGTCCAGCGCTGGGCGGCGGTGCCGTTGCAGGTCCACAGTTGCACCGGGGTGCCGTTCGCGGTGCCGGCGCTGGCCACGTCGACACACTTGTTCCCGTACCCGACGATCTGGCCGCCGGTGCCCCCGCCGCCGTTGTCCCACGCCTGGACCCGGACGTAGTCGATGGTCATGGTCTGCGGGAACGTGGTGCTGCCGTCCGGCGAGCCGGGCCAGTTGCCGCCGACCGCCACATTCATGATCATGAAGAACGGGTGGTCGAAGACCCAGCGGTTGCCGCCGATGTCGGCGGGCGTCTTGCGGGAGTACGCCACGCCGTCGAGGTACCAGGTGATCGAGTCCGGCGCCCAGTCCACCGCGAACGTGTGGAAGGCGTCGGCGAGCGCCTGGCCGCCCGGGAGCGAGGTGGACGCGCCGACGCCGCTGCCGCCTGAGTAGCCGGGGCCGTGCAGCGTGCCCCAGACGGTCGACGGCGCGTAGCCGACGTTCTCCATGATGTCGATCTCGCCGCTGCCGGGCCACGGGTTCGTGCCGATGTCGTTGCCGAGCATCCAGAACGCCGGCCACAGCCCCTGTCCACGCGGGACCTTGATGCGCGCCTCGAACCGCCCGTACGCCTGGGCGAAGGTGCCGTTGGTGAGCAGCCGGGCCGAGGTGTACTGGCAGCTTCCGTACCAGCACGAGTAGCCGGCGGGGTTCTCCTTGCGGGCGGTGATGACCAGGTTGCCGTTGCCGTCGAGTGCGGCGTTGCGGGTGCTGTTCGTGTAGTACTGCAGCTCGTTGTTGCCCCAGCCGCCGCCACCGATGTCGTAGCGCCACTTGCTCGCGTCGGGGGCGGCGCCGGCCGGGCCGTTGAAGTCGTCGGACCAGGTGACCGCGCCGGGGGCGGCGGCGGCCGGGGTGCTGGGGACGGCGGCGAGGGCGGCGGTGAGGCCGACCGCTGTCACCGCCAGGGCGGCGAGGGTACGGATGGTGCGCACGGGGCGCCTCCTGCGGGGTGGTGGCTGTTCCCCGTCACGGCGGCCGGCCCCGCCCAACGGTTAACAAACCATACAAATAGACTTCGATGAAGGTATGAACGAAGCCGGTCGATGTCAAGAGAGCGTTTCCCGCTGGCGCTCCGATGTGGGCTCCGGCTCGCGTTGCCGCACCACGGTGGGCCGGCGCATGTCCCGCCACGGGCCGCCGAGCAGCGGCGTCAGCACCACCAGCAGATAGCAGGCGCCCATCACGACGAGCGTGGACGTGGGGCCGAACCGGTCCGCGGCGAACCCCGCGCCGACCGCGCCGGCCGGCATGGCCGCCCACGCGCCCGCGCCGATCACCCCGTACACCCGGGCCCGCATGGCCGGCGGCACGCGCTCCAACTGGACCGCGCCCATCAGCGGGTTGAGCGCACCGGCGGCCAGCCCGGCCGTCGCGACCACGGCGACCACCACCGGCAGCGGCGGCGCGGCGGCGAGCGCCCACAGTGGTGGCGCGCCGCACACCACGTACGCGGTGACGAACGTGGCCCGGCGGGGCAGCCGGTGACCGATCGCGCTGAACACCAGCGAGCCGATCAGCGCTCCACCGCCCATGACGCCGACCAGCAGGCCGAACGCGGCCGGCCCGCCGAGTTCCCGTTCGGCGACCACCGGCAGCAGCACCTGGCTCTTGGCCGCGTCGAACAGGTTCGTCACCAGCACCAGCAGGACCATGGCGCGCAACAGCGGCTCGCGGACCAGGAAGCGCAGCCCGGCGGCGAACTGCCGCCAGTAGCCACCGGTCTCCGGCTCGCTCCCGTCGTCGGACGGCCGCAGGCCACGCGGTACCAGCAGGGTCACCACGAGCGCCGACACGGCGAACGTCACCGCGTCCAGCGCCAGCACCGGCACCGCCCCGAAAACCCCGACCAGCAGGCCGGCCACGGGTGCGCCGATCATCCGGGCGCCGCGCGAGGTCGCGTCCTCCCACCCGGCGGCCCGCTCGATCGGCACCCCTGCCGCCGCCGCGGCCTCCGGCAGCAACGCCGTGCGCGCGGTCTGCCCCGGCGTGTCGAGCAGGCCGCTGACGAAGACCAGGGCCAGCAGCGCCGGGAACGGCAGGCCGACGGTGGCGTGCAACAGGGGTACGGCGGCGATCGTCACGCCGGAGATCACGTCGGCGAGCACGCTGGAGCGCCGGTAGCCGATCCGGTCGACGAGCACGCCGCCGAACGCGCCGCCGAGCACCACCGGCGCGGTGGCGAACGCCCCGGCGAGCCCGGTGGCGGCGGGTGAGCCGGTCTCGGCCAGCACGTAGAGCGGCAGCGCGATGAGCGTGAGCACGTTGCCGGTCAGCGAGACGGCGTGCCCGATCAGCAGTCCGGCCAGGGGCCGGCGGTCGCGGGTCACTGCGGCCCCCGGTACGCCTGCCAGATGAGCGTGACCATCTCGGCGCCGGGCCGGCCGGGCGCGCCGCGCTCCTGCCAGCGCCGGCCCAGCGCGGACAGCTCGTCGCGCAGTTCGACCAGTTCCTCCGGCGTCAGGCGCAGCACCATGTCGCTGCTGGTGGTGCCGCGGACCCACGCCGGGTCGAGGCTCGCCTCCGAGTCCAGGTACGCCTGGTAGCGGTCGACGTAGCGCTGCATGGCGGCCTGGCGCAGCATGTTGCCGGCGAGCCGGCGCTCCGGGTCGTCGAGCAGTTCGAGGGGATCCCAGTCGGTGGTGGCGTGCGCGGCCCGCCACCACCGCTCGCGCCGGTCCCGGGCCAGCTCGGGCGCCTCGGCCACGAAGCCGTGCTCGACCAGCTTGCCGACGTGGTAGCTGACCGAGCCGACCGCCTCGCCGGTCCGCTCGCTGAGCATGCCGACCGTCTGCGGGCCGCGCAGGCGCAGCTCGCCGAGCAGCCGCAGCCGGGTGGGGTGGGCGAGCGCCCGCATGGCTCGCGGGTCGCTCACGCGCCGGTTGCCGGTTCCGTCAGTCATGCCGCCAGGCTAGACCTACAAGATATGATGTACAAGGAGTCTTGTATTTATCGCGCTGCCTCGGATGTGTGGCGGTACAGGTCGCGCAGCAGGCACACCTCGGAGAGGTGGTGGATCACCTCCCGGTTGATGTGCAGCACGAGCGTGGCCATCGGGACGTCGGCGAACGGCCCCTCCGCCGGGCCGCAGGGGCGGGCCAGGCCCTCCTCGCCGAGCGCCTCGACCCCCGCCGTCCAGGCGGCGTACTCCTCGTCGAGCTGGGCCAGCGCGCCGGCCGCCGTCGGGGAGTAGGGGAACGAGGCGTAGTCGGTGGGCGCGCGGCCGAAGTGCGACGCGTTGCGCATGGCCAGCACGCCGACGATGACGTGGGCCAGCCGCCAGGCGATGGTGGTGAACGGCGGCGGGTCCGGCTGCGGCATCGCGAAGTCGATCGCCGGGGTGCCGTCGTCGCCGCGCGGCCGCACGCTCCAGCAGTCGGGGACCGGCTCCCAGAGGTATTCGGCGTCGGTGAGCCCGGCGAGGCGGTCGCGCAACTGGTAGGTCCAGTGCCAGGTGAGCTGCTCGCGGAGCAGCGGGTTCCAGGTCAGATCGGTCATGCGCCTCAGCGTGCCACCGCCCTGGGACAGAAAACGGCGCGCTCAGCCCCGCCGCGCCGCCGCCCGGCCCTTGAGCCGGCGGCCCATCTCCCGGGCGATCTCCTTCTTCGCGTCCCGCTCGGCCAGCGCCTGGCGCTTGTCGTACGACCGGCGGCCCCGGGCCAGGCCCAGCTCCACCTTGGCCCAGCCGTCGGCGAAGTACATCGACAGCGGCACCAGCGTGATGCCGCCGTCGCGCAGCTTCTCCAGGATCCGGGCGATCTCCACCCGGTGCAGCAGCAGCTTGCGGGTGCGCCGGGGCGCGTGGTTGGTCCAGGTGCCGAAGCCGTACTCGGCGATGTGCAGGCCGTACAGCATGATCTCGCCGTCGCGCTCCTGGGCGAACGCGTCGACAAGCGACACCCGCCCCTCGCGCAGCGACTTGACCTCGGTGCCGGCCAGCACGATGCCCGCCTCGTACGTCTTGAGGATGTCGTAGTCGTGCCGCGCCTTCTTGTTCGAGGCGATCAGCTTGCGCCCGTTCTCCCTGGCCACGCGAGCAGGATACTCGCCGGGGGCGGTTGCGGGCCGGTCGCCGGGCGCGCCGCGGCCACCCAGCCGGTGGTGATGAGCAGCAGCGCGGCGCAGTAGGTGACCATCACCAGCAGCCCTCGCCCGGGCAGGTCCACGCCGGCCGCGCCCACGCCGATGAGCAGATCGGAGACGAGGAAGAGCGCCCCGCCCGCGGCGACCCGCGCCGACACCCCGGTCGCGGCGGCGGCCATCAGGCACAGCGCCAGGCTGTAACCGAGCACCGGCAACCGAAGCGGCCCGAGCATGCCCCAGAGCAGCGCGTTCGCGCCCGCCCAGGCGACCAGGTAAGCGGCCCACGCCACGACCGGCGCGCGCCGGTGCCGGACGAAGGCGGTGATGAACGCGATCTGGGTGACCAGGAAGAAGCCCATCCCGGCCAGGAACGCGGTATCGCCCGGCAGAAGCAGCGCGACGTCGCCCGCGGTGGCGGCGACCAGGCCGACCGCCACCGCGTCGACGCGGCGCCGGTGCGCCCAGAGGTACGCCAGCAGCACCGGCGCCAGCAGCGGCTTGGCCAGCCACTGGAGCGCTGTCGAGTCGAGCGCGACCCCGACCAGTTCGACGGTCGCGATCAGCCCGAACAGGGGCAGCAGCCAGGAGCGCCTCATCGGGCCGGCTGCCAGCCGGGACGGCCGAACAGGTAGCCCAGCCGGTGCCGCCAGGAGTCGGCCCGGCGTACGTCGGACCAGATCGCGGCGAACTCGTGGGTGGCCACCCGCAGCGGGTTGTAGGTGCCGATGTTCTTGGTCAGGCCGTAGCGCGCGGTGGCCCGCTCCGGCTCGAACGTGCCGAACAGCCGATCCCAGATGATCAGGATGCCGCCGTAGTTGCGGTCCAGGTACTCGGTGTTCGAGCCGTGGTGCACCCGGTGGTGCGACGGCGTGTTGAAGATCCACTCGATCGGCCGGGGCAGCACCCTGATCCGCTCGGTGTGCAGGAAGAACTGGTACAGCAGGCTGACCGACTGCTGGAGGAAGATCATCCACGGCGGGATGCCGAGCAGTGCCAGCGCCAGCCAGAACGGCAGCGAGGTCATCGGCGTCCAGCTCTGCCGCAACGCGGTCGAGAAGTTGTAGTAGACGCTGGAGTGGTGCACGACGTGGCTGGCCCAGAGCACGCGTACCTCGTGGTGCGAGCGGTGGAACCAGTAGTAGGCCAGGTCGTCGGCGAAGAACAGGATCACCCAGGTCCACCAGTCGCCGGGGGACAGGTGCACCGGCGCCACGGTCCACAGCGCCGCGAACGCACCGACGGTCAGCAGCTTCCACGGGAAGCCGATGATCTGGCTGCCCAGCCCCATCGACAGGCTGGTGGTGGTGTCGCGCAGCTCGTAGCCGCGTTCGTCGTCGTCGGGCAGGAAGCGGTAGGAGACCGCCTCGATGACGATCAGGAGCAGGAACGCCGGGACGGCGTACAGCACGGCGGGGATCATGCGCGCGCTTCCCTTCCGGAGGTGGGGGTGGTGGTGGGGGTGGTGATCGGCGCGGTCAGCAGCTCCCGGGCGTGCCGGGCCGCCGCCGCGCCCTGACCGGAGGCGATCGACGCGGCGAGACGGCGGTGCCCGGCCACGTCGAGCAGTTCGGCCGCGCGGGCGTCCGGGGGGACGTCGCCGACCGCGAACGTGCCGGCCACCAGGCTGTTGAAGGCGAGCTGGTAGGCGGTGTTGCCGCTGCCGCGCACGATCAGCCGCCAGACGGCGATGTTCGCCTCGTTCATCAGGTCCAGATCGGGGGCCAGGTCGCCGTACTCCTCGGCGGCCCGGACCAGGGCGGCTACGAGCGCCGCGTCCGCGCGCTCGGCGCAGAGCCGGGCCGCGTCGATCCCGACGCAGGCCCGCATCTCCAGCATGTCGCGCACCAGCGTCTCGACCGGGAGTACGTCGCCGGAGCGGGCCAGGGACAGCGCGAGGTCCAGTCCGGCGTGGACCCGCCAGTCCAGCACCCGGGTCGCGCCGCCCTGGCTGACCCGGACCAGGCCGAGCTGTTGCAGGCGGCGCAGTGCCTCCCGGACGGCGTGCCGGTTGACCGCGAACGCCCCGGCCAGCTCCCGCTCGCCGGGCAGCGTCTCGCCCGGCGCGTAGCGACCGGACACGATCGCGTCGCGCAGCCGCCCGAAGACGTGGTCGGAGACCGAGACACGAGGCGCGGGATCGAAGGTCATGCGAGGCAGTGTGGCCCCGAACACATCAACCCGTCAACTGGTTGTACCAGTGGATTCGGGGCGGCCGGTGCGTGCCCCCTTGGTCACCCCTCGTATCCTTTGCGCCGTAGGCCCGCCAGAGGGAAGGGAGTCGGTGTGAGCGACCGGGTCGAGACGTTGGAGTTCCAGGCCGAAGCTCGTCAGCTGTTGCAGCTGATGGTGCACTCGATCTACTCGAACAAGGACGTCTTCCTGCGCGAACTGATCTCGAACGCGTCCGACGCGCTGGACAAGCTGCGGCTGGAGTCGCTCGTCGACAAGGAGCTGCCGGCGGACACGTCCGACCTGCACATCGAAATCGAGGTCGACAAGGACGCCCGTACGCTCACCGTGCGGGACAACGGCATCGGCATGACCCGCGACGAGGTGGTCGGCCTGATCGGCACGATCGCCAAGTCGGGCACCGCCGAGCTGCTGCGCAAGCTGCGCGAGTCCGCCGACGCCGCCGCGTCCCAGGAGCTGATCGGCCAGTTCGGCGTCGGCTTCTACGCCACGTTCATGGTGGCCGACAAGGTGACGCTGCTGACCCGCCGCGCCGGGCAGTCCGGCGGCACCCGCTGGGAGTCCGCGGGCGAGGGCACGTACTCGATCGAGGAGGTCGAGGACGCACCCCAGGGCACCTCGGTCACGCTGCACCTCAAGGCGGTCGACACCGAGGACAACCTGCACGACTACACCGCCGAGTGGACGATCCGCGAGATCGTCAAGCGGTACTCCGACTTCATCTCGTGGCCGATCCGGATGACTGTCGACAAGCCCGGCGAGGACGGCGCCACCACCCGCGAGGAGCAGACGCTCAACTCGATGAAGGCGCTCTGGGCGCGTTCGCGGGACGAGGTCGACGAGGCCGAGTACAAGGAGTTCTACCGGCACGTCGCGCACGACTGGGCCGACCCGCTCGAGACGATCCACATGCGCGGCGAGGGCACCTTCGAGTACGAGGCGCTGCTGTTCCTGCCCTCGCACGCCCCGCTCGACCTGTTCTCCCCGCAGGGCCGCCGCGGCGTGCAGCTCTACGTCAAGCGCGTGTTCATCATGGACGACTGCGACGCGCTGATGCCCAACTACCTGCGCTTCGTCAAGGGCGTGGTGGACGCGCACGACCTGTCGCTGAACATCTCCCGGGAGATCCTCCAGCAGGACCGGCAGATCCGCGCGGTGCGCCGCCGGCTGGTAAAGAAGGTGCTCGCCACGCTCAAGGACATGTCCGCCGAGTCGTACCGCACGTTCTGGACCGAGTTCGGCGCGGTGGTCAAGGAGGGTCTGCTGGAGGACCCGGACAACACCGAGACGCTGCTGGAACTCGTCCGCGCCGCCAGCACCCACGACCCGGCCGAGCCGACCACGCTGCGCGACTACGTGGAGCGGATGAAGGACGGGCAGAGCGAGATCTACTACGCCACGGGCGAGAACCGGGCCACCATCGAGAACTCGCCGCATCTGGAGGCGTTCCGCGCCAAGGGTTACGAGGTGCTGATCCTCACCGACCCGGTGGACGAGGTGTGGGTCGAGCGCGTCGGCGCGTACGACGGGAAGACGCTGCGCTCGGTCGCCAAGGGGCAGGTGGACCTGGAGACGGAGGAGGAGAAGGAGAAGGCAGAGGCGGAACGACAGGAGTACGCCGACCTGCTCACGTTCCTCGGCGGCGCGCTCGCCGACAGCGTCAAGGAGGTGCGGCTGTCCACCCGGCTGACCACCTCGCCGGCCTGCGTGGTGGGCGACGCGCACGACATGACGCCGACGCTGGAGAAGATGTACCGGGCGATGGGCCAGGAGGTGCCCCGGGTCAAGCGGATCCTGGAGCTGAACCCGGCCCACCCGCTGGTCACCGGGCTGCGCAAGGCGCACGGCGAGGGTGCCGACGCCGCAGCGCTGACCGAGACCGCCGAGCTGCTGTACGGCATGGCGTTGCTGGCCGAGGGCGGCGAGCTGGCCGACCCGGCCCGGTTCACCCGGATCCTCGCCGACCGCCTCGCCCGAGGCCTGTAGCCCCACCCGCCCCGCCCCGCCCCGCCGGCCGGACCCGGCCGGCTTGATCGACTCCATTACGCCGAGGTGGCGGTATCAGGATGCCCCCGATACCGCCACCTCGCCGAGCTGGCGTGGATCAAGCTGGCTTGTCCCAGGATGGGGAAGATCAGTCCCAGATGGAGGGAGCAGGCTCGGTGAGTGAGCTCCCGGTGGGTGGTCTCTGCAGGCCCGCGTCGGCAGGGCCTGCCTGGGTGGACGGGTGTGGGTCGGGCTGGATCTGCTGGAGCCGGTGAGGCGCCGGCCTGGTGTCCAGCCGCGCGGCCGGCCGTAATCGCCGTTGGCTGGTGAAGGGGCCGCTGAGCCGGTGCGCCGGGGCGGCGAGCCCGGTCGGCTCAGGGGAGGGCGGGGTAGAGCGCGGCCACGCCGCCGGACAGGCCGGCCTGGACCCGGCGGGCGACGTCGTCGGCCAGGATCTCGTAGCTGTCGGACTCGATGCCGTCGGCGGCGAGCCGGGCGACGTCGGCCGGGTGCGCCTTCGGGCCGGGTACGGCGGCGGCCATCTCGGTGTCCATGTAGCCCACGTGCAGGCCCGCGACGCGGACGCCCCGGCCGGCCAGCTCCAGGCGCAGGGCGTTCGTCATCGACCACTCGGCGGCCTTGGCCGCGCCGTACGCGCCGACGCCGGGGAACGTGAACCAGGACAGCGCGGACAGCACGTTCAGGATCGTGCCGCCGCCGTTCGCGGCGATCCGGGGCGCGAACGCCCGCACCACCGACAGCGTGCCGAGGTAGTGCGTCTCCAGCTCCAGCCGGATCTTCTCGAGGTCGCCGTCGAGCAGGTCGGTGCCGGTGCTCACGCCGGCGTTGTTGACGAGCAGCGTCACGTCACCGGCCCGCTCGGCGGCGGCGGCGACCGACGCGGGGTCGGTGACGTCCAGGCGTACCGGGGTCACGCCGGGCAGGTCCACGGCGTCCGGGTTGCGGGCGCCGGCCCAGACGGTGGCACCGCGCGCGGCGAGTTCGGCGGCCAGGTGCCGGCCGAAGCCGCGGTTGGCGCCAGTGACCAGGGCGGTGCTTCCAGCGATCTTCATGTGTCGCTCCGAGGTGTGGTGAGGGAGGGGAGTCAGGCGGACAGCAGGCCCGGACCGGGCAGGACGGCGAGCTCACCGGGCGGTACGTCGTGCCCGGCGTCGCAGCGCAGCCGGGCGTGCACGGGGGCGCCGCACTCGTCGTGGGCCACCCGGACCGCCGGGCCCGCCTCGTCGGCGGCGTACGCGTCGCCCCACTGCCGCAGCGCGACCAGCACCGGGATCAGGTCGCTGCCCTTCGCGGTGAGCACGTACTCGTCGCGGGTGCGCTGCCCGGGCTCGCGGTAGGGACGCCGGTCGAGCAGCCCGTCGGCGACGAGTTGCTTGAGGCGGGCGGCGGCCACCGGCTCGCTGACGCCGACCCGCCGGGCGAAGTCGTCGAAGCGGCGGGTGCCGAACGACGCCTCCCGCAGCAGGAGCAGCGTGGTGCGGTTGCCGACCACCTCCAGTGCCCGGGCGATCGAGCAGTTGGCGGTGGACCAGGAGTCACGCTGCGCGAGGAGGTCCGTCATGGCGTCGACGGTACCCCCCCCTGACTTAGGAAAGCAGAAGTCAGCTACCTCACAGCTGGCCGGGGAAGAATCCGTGCCGGGCCAGCGGCTCGACGATCTGGTGCTCCTCGTACGACAGGTGCGACAGCAGCGTGTCGGTGAGCAGGTCCACCGCCTCCTGGAGCTGCGTGAAGTCGCCGGGGTGCCGGACCAGCTCGACGAGCGCCCGGTCGACGCTCTCCACCACGCCGTGGATCACCACGTGCTCCTCCTCGAGGCGGTCCAGCACTGCCGCCAGCCCGGCCTCGGAGCGGCGCAGGTGAGGGAAGATCGAGGCGTCCTCCAGCCCGTGGTGCTGGGTGACCATCGTGCAGTACGCCGCGCAGTACGCCCCGAGCGTCCAGTTGTTCTGCCGCATGGTCATCTCGTTGAGGGCGGCCCGCGCCCGGCCCGGCGAGACAGTGCCCTGCTTGACCTGTTCCAGCAGATCGCGCACCTGGGCCAGCTCCTGGCGCAGGTGGTCGTGCACGTCCACCAGGTGCTGCCCGGCGGCCTGTCCGCGGGCCGGGTAGACGTGCCCGGCCGGCGGCGGCGGGGCGCTCGGGCGGGTGGACTCGTCCCAGGGGCGGCGCGCGCTCAGGCGTACCCCCGGGTCGGGGGTGGGGGTGACGCCGAGCGTGCTCGGGCCGGCGGCGGCGGTCTGCTCGTCGGCGGCCGTGCGGGTTCCGCCGGCGGGCGCGGTGCGCTCGGCGGCGACCAGCTCCCGCACGGCGGGCGCGACCTCCTGGCCGAAGATCTGGATCGCGCGCGGCTCGTCGCTGCCGAGGATGAACGTGGTGATGCCGTGCTCCAGGGTGAGCCCGGCCAGCTCCTCCACCCACTGCTCCGGCGGCCCGGCCAGGAAACCGGCCGACGAGCGGGCGAACGTGCCGGTCACGTTGAGCATGCGGCGGATCGTGGCCGGGTCGCGCCCGGCGGCCTGAGCGCCCTCGTCGACGAGCGCGTTCAGGGCGGGCAGCTCGTCGGGGCCCTTCGGCAGGTACGACAGGGACGGCAGCCAGCCGTCCGCGGCGCGGCCGACCAGGCGCAGCATGCGCGGCTTGTACGCGCCGACCCAGATGCCCACCGGGTGCGCGGGCGCCGGACCGCGCTTGGCGCCGACCACCCGGTAGTGCTCGCCGTCGACGCGGATCATGCCGCGACGGTCGGTGTCCCAGACCTCGCGGATCACCCGGATCGCCTCGTCGAGGGCCTCGACGGCGGCGCCGGGGGACAGGCGTCGCCCGCCCGCCGCCTCGATCGCGTCCCAGAACGCGCCCGCACCGAGTCCCAGCTCGACCCGGCCGCCGGTGAGCAGGTCCAGGCTGGCGACGCTGCGGGCCAGCACCACCGGCTGGCGCAACGGCAGGTTGAGGACGTTTCCGGCCAGGCGGATACGTTCGGTCGCGGCGGCCACGTAGGACATCAGCGTCCAGGTGTCCAGGAAGCCCGGCTGGTAGGGGTGGTCCTGGAACGTGACCAGGTTCAGCCCGACCTGCTCGCAGAGCCGGGCCAGCGCCACCACCTGGTCGGGCTGCCCGGCGGCGGGGGTGATGAAGCCGCCGAAGGTCAGCTCGTGTCCGTGATCGGTCATCCGTCAAGCCCTCCCGTGATCTTGCCTGGCCCTGCCACCGTAGCGCCGCCGCCGGTCGCCCGGCCGGGTGAAGAGCGTCACAAGAAGTGGACGATCATCACAAATCGCTCCTAGCGTCGGTTTCGTTCGCAGACGCGGACACCGCAGGCCGGAAACGCCAAATCCCGCCGCCGGCCCCGGTAACCGAACCTCGTGCGGGAGCGGGGGAACCACACGTTCCACGGTGCATCGTCACCTCGGGGTGAAGCCGCCACCGGCGGCCGGGCTCCTCGGCCCGAACCCGACAGCTCACCTCGTCGGCGTGGAGGAATCCACATGGCAACTGAATACTCAGCCCGAAGCCGCCGTACCGCTCTCGGAGCGGTCCTGGCCGGCGCCGCCGTCGGCGCCGCGACCCTGTTCGGCCCGGCCGCTCCGGCCAGCGCGGGCGTCAACTGGGACGCGGTCGCGCGCTGCGAGTCAGGCGGCAACTGGAAGATCAACACCGGTAACGGCTACTACGGCGGGCTCCAGTTCTCCCGCACCACCTGGAACGGCTACGGCGGCCAGAAGTACGCCGCGCGCGCCGACCTGGCCAGCCGGTCCGAGCAGATCGCCGTCGCGGAGAAGGTGCTGCGCGGCCAGGGCATCGGCGCGTGGCCGGTCTGCGGCAAGAAGGGCGGCTCGGCCAGCACGGCGACCCGGTCCGAGCGGGCCACCACGAAGGCGGCACCGAGGAAGGCGGCGCCGAAGCGGGCCGCCGCGACGAAGGCCGCGCCGGAACGCGCCACGACGAAGGCGGCGCCGCGGCCGTCGTCCGGCGCCGGGACGTACGTCGTCCGGCGCGGGGACACGCTGTCGGAGATCGCCGTGGCGCAGCGCGTCGACGGCGGCTGGCGTGCCCTGCACGAGCGCAACCGCGCCGTGGTCGGCGACGACCCGGGCCTGATCTTCCCCGGTCAGCAGCTGCGCCTGCGCTGACCTCGTCCGAGCGCCCGGCCGGTTCGTCCCGGCCGGGCGCCCGGCCGTCCGCGACACGCCGCGTGGCCGGTGTCCGGCCTGCTCGCGGCGCCGGGACGCGACCCGGACCGGCCGGTGACGGCGATTCGTCGGAGCCGGTTGCTAGGGTCACGCATGCTCGGCTAAGACGTGAAGAAAGCGCGGATATGACCAACGACCCGTTCTCGGCGGCCGCGAGCATCGACGAGCTGCTGACCCGCACGCAGCAGGCGCTCACCGCGATGCGCTCCCGGGCCTCGGCACACGCCGACGGCGAGCCGGGCGACCTGCTGCTCGCCGAGGGCACTGCAGCCGGCGGCCGGGTCCGCGCGGTCGCCGTCCAGGGTGGCCGGCTCGATTCCGTGACGATCGACCCGGAGCTGGCCGGCGAGCCCCTCGACGTCCTCTGCGGACACCTCGTGACCGCCGCCAACGCCGCGTTGTCCGAGCTGGACGACCGGGTCAGCGCGTCGGCCCGGGCCGACGCCGACGCGCTCGCCGCCCGGCTCGGCAGCATGGGCGACCAGGCCGAGCTGTTCGGCCGCGCGATGCACGAGGCGGCCGCGCGGATCCACCGCGACCGCGGCGCTGGGTCCCGGGCCGGGCGCGCGGTCTGACCCGACCGCACACGCCCCGGCACGACGAGGCGCCGCACCCGCACGCGGCGCCGACCACGCGCGACGCGGCACCGGCCTGACACGACGAGGCGGCCGGCCGCCGGGAGGACGACGACCGGCCGCGCTACGCCACGGTCAGCTCAGGGTGACCGCGGTGTCGTCGACGACGAAGGACGTCTGCAACGAGCTGTCCTCCACGCCGCTGAACGAGATGGTCGCCGTGGTGCCCGCCAGCGACGAGACGTCGAAGGACCGCTGCACGTAGCCGGTGGCCTTGTTCAGGTTTGAGTACGTGGCCAGCGTGGTGCTGCCCGCCTTGACGGTGAGCTTGTCGTACGCGGTGCTGGTGGTCGACTCCGCGCTGTCGATGTGCAGCCAGAAGCTCAACGTCGCCCGGCATCCGGCCGGGATCGTCACCGACTGGCTGAGCGTGTCGGTGTGCGACGAGCCGTACCCGTCCAGCCACGCCTTGTACGAGCCGCCGTGCGCGGCCTGGCCGCTGTCGGTGGTGATGACGCCGGACGAGGCGCTCCAGGTCACGTTGCCCGACTCGAAGCCCGGGTTGGCGAGCTTGTTGCCGGAGCAACCGCCCGACGGCGGGGTGGTCGTGGTGCTCGGGGTGGGCGTCGGGGTGCCGCCGGAGCAGGTCGGGTCACCGGACTGGGCCGGCACGCTCACCGCGTCCCAGGCCGCCTTGACCGTGTTGAACTCCGCGCAGCTGCCCGGGTAGAGGTTCTTCGCCGCCTGCAGCGTCCAGGTGCGGTACTTCAGGTACGACGAGGACGAGGTCTTCAGCAGCATGCCGTTGTACATGATCTTCATGGCCTTCTGGATGCCCAGGCCGGTCACGCTGCTGCCGTTGCAGGTCGAGCTGGACGGCTGCCCGTTGGTCGGGCTGCTGCCGTTGGCGAGCAGGTAGAACCAGTGGTTGCCCGGGCCGGCCGCGGCGTGCACCTCGGTCGACGGGATGCTGCTGGAGTAGCAGTTCGGGTCGCCGAGCGCCGACGGGTTGTACATGTTGCGGATCGGGCCGGAGCCGACCAGGTTGATCTTCTCGCCGACCAGGAAGTCCGGCGCGTCGTAGCTGGACGGCTCGTTGGCGAACCACTCGGTGGCCGCGCCGAACGTGTCAGCCACGAACTCCTGCGTGCCGCCGCCGGAGATGCCGCCCGGGGTGTTGTCGTCGATGCCGTGGCCGATCTCGTGCGCCACCACGTCCAGCGAGCCGATCCACTGGCCGGCGGTGTTCTTGCCGATCTGCACCTGGCTGCCGTCGTAGTAGGCGTTCTGGTCGTTGAGGCCCACCCGGATCGGCCAGTAGCCGCCGTTGCCGTTGGCGCCGTTGCGGCCCAGCCACTGGGCGAGCATCTTGTGCTCGGTCTGCGCGGAGAACAGCGCGTCCACGCAGCCGGTCTCCTTGTTCGTGGCGGTGCCGTTGCCCCACACGTCGTCGGAGCCGCTGAACGTGGTGTTGTTCGCCGCGTCCTGGCAGCTCAGGTTGGTGACGGTCGGGTCCTTCATGGTGTACGTGGAGCCCGACTGGGTGGTGTTGAGCGTGAGCGGGCTGGGCCCGTTCCAGGCGCCGGTGCCGGTGCCGCGGACGACGTGTTCCTGCTTGCGCAGGACCGCGCCGGTGCGGGCGTCGACGTCGACGGTGAGCCGGCTGGGCCCGTCCGCGCCGGTGCCGCGTACCGTGGTCTCCCAGGCCAGCGCCGGTGCGGCGCCGAGCGTGTAGACCACGAGCGTGGTGCCCTCGACCGCGTCGACGGTCTTGAGCTGGGCGCGCGCCGTCTTCGCGGCGGCGGCCGGGGTCAGCGCGGGCGTGGTGGCGAGGGCGCCGATGGGCCGCTGCTGGGCGACCGAGGCGTACTTCAGGTTGCCGGCCGAGTCCGTGGCGAGCACGAAGTCGCCGCCGACCACCGGGAGGCCCTTGTAGGTGCGCTCGTAGGGCACGTACTGGGTGCCCTCGGAGGAGATGACCGGCTTCTGGACGAACGCGTCGTCGGAGCCGGCCTGCAGGTAGGCGGGGCGGTTCGCGACCAGGGCGCGGGCGGAGTCGGCGGCGGTCGCGCGGGCCTGCGCCGGGTTCGGGGCGGCGGGTCCGGGTGGCGCGGCCTGCACGGCGGCGGCGGTTCCTGCGGCGAGCAGGCCGGTCGCGGCCGCGCCGGTGAGCGCGGCGAGGCGAGGTGAGAGTTTCACGGGGGTTTGCTCCTGTTCTACAGGCGCGCCGCACGGAGCCCGGTGGGGACGGGCGGCGCGGTGGTGCGAGGCAGGGTGACGGCCGGTCACCGGAGCTGCCGGCGTGGCTCCGGGTCGACAGATCGACCGTCGCGATTCGCCGGGGGTCGGCGGCTCGCTGGTGCACAATCACACGCCGCGCGAGCCCGGAGCAATAAGTGACCTGGGCAACGACTGACAGTCGGGCGTGTCGCCGCACGCGTCGATTCAGGCAACCATGATCTTCAATAGGCGCTGATCAGGGCGAACATCGCCGACGGTGGATGGACGCCGGTGCAAATTGCGGACGTTGCCGCTGTGTGCGAATGGCGCGCATAGACGCGAGGCCGCCGCCCCTGCGGCCGGGCGGCGGCCGAGCCGTCGCCCGGCCGCGTCAGCGCGGGCCGCGGGTCCGCGTCGGCGACACGGTGGGCAGCGGTGGCAGCGACGGCGTCAGCGTCGGCCGCGAGGTCGGCCGCCCGGTCGGCTCCGGGCTCGGGCTCGACGAGGACGGGCTGGGGCTCGGTGACTCCGACGGTGTCGGCGCGGCGGTGGTCGGCGGCGGTGGCGCGGACCGCGTCGGCTCCGGGGTATCGCCGGGGAACGCCGGCTGACCGAAGCGGTACTTCTCCGGGTCGAGCTTCATCGCCGCGGTGGCCCGGGTCATGAACTGCCGCCAGATCGGCGCGGCGCCGGTCGAGCCGTACACCTCGTAGCTGCCGCCCTTGGTCCGCAGCGGCTTGCCGTCGGTGGTGCCCAGCCAGACGGCCGAGGCGAGCGCGCCGGTCCAGCCCACCATCCAGGTGTGCACGTTCTGCGTGGTGCTCCGACCGGCCTGCCAGGTGCCGGTCTTGCCGGCGGAGTCCCAGCCGTTGCCCAGCTCGGCGGCCCGCACCCGGCGCAGCGTCCAGTCGAGCTGGTCGATCGCCTCCCGGTCCAGGCCCAGATCCGTCGTACGCAACTGCTCGGTCCACACGTCCTCGTCGTCCTTGCTCACCGACCGGACGAAGTGCGCGTCGGCACGCTTGCCGCCGGCGGCGAACGTCGCCATCCCGTTCGCGTGGTCCTGCACGGTGATGCCGTACTGCCCGATCCCGACCTCGGTGGAGAACCGCTTCGCCACCTCGTCGGCCGGGTCGCTGCGCAGGTCGACGCGCTGCGGCCGGGGATTGCCCCGCACCGTCTCCCACATCGACTCCACGCCGGCCTGCCGCGCCGTCTCGATCACCTTGGCGGTGCCCAGCTTCTCGGTCAGCTCGAAGTAGGTCACGTTCAGCGAGGCGACCGTCGCCTCCCAGAGCGCGCAGTCCGGCTGGCAGGGCGCGTGCTCGGCGTTGCGGATCGGCCCCGCCGCGCTGCCCTTGGTGCGCCCCGAGGCGGGGAACTCCTTGGTGTCCGGCGAGTCGAACCGCTGCTTCACCGAGATCCCGTCGCGGACGGCTGCGGCCAGGTCGTACACCTTGAACGACGACCCCGGCGGATGCTGGCCGAACCCGCGGGTCTCGCCGTTCTCGTCGTAGTACCAGCCGGCGTAGTCCGCGCCCGAGCCCTTGTCGCCGCCGTAGTAGCCGAGCACCCGGCCGGTGCCCGGCTCCACCGCCACCAGCGCCGCCTGCCAGTTGCGCGGCTGGCCGCGTACCGCCTGCGGCGCGGTGTCGCGGCGGATGTCCGCCGCCGCCTCGGCCGCGTCCTGCACCCGCTTGTCGATGGTGGTGACGATCCGGTAGCCGCCGTCGCGGATCACCTCGTCGGGCTTACCGCGGAACGGCTCGGTCTCGCGCAGCTCGGCGAGCACGTGGTTGACCACCAGGCCGGTCGGCCGGTCCAGGTCGGACCGGCCCGCGTCCTTGTCGATCGGCCGGACCGTGTCCGGGTACGCGAGATCCGCCGCCTGCTGCGGCGTCAGGTAGCCGAGCTTGACCATGCCGTCGCGGATGTAGTTCCACCTGTCGATCGAGTTCTGCCGGGCCAGCGCGTTGCGGCGCGGGTCGTAGCCGGGCGAGCCCTCCGGGTCGGCCGGGTCCGCCTCCGGCTGCTTCACCATCGCGCAGAGCACCATCGCCTCGGCCGACGTGAGCTGCCGCGCGGCCGGCGCGTCCCGGCGTACCGTCTTGCCGAAGTAGGTCTGTGCGGCCGCCTCGATGCCGTACGCGCCCCGCCCGAACGGCACGGTGTTCAGGTAGAAACCGAGGATCTCCTCCTTGGAGTACGCGTCGTCGAGCTTCCACGCGATCACCGCCTCGCGCAGCTTGCGGGAGTAGGTGACCCCGCGCAGGTCCGCGGCGATGCGCGCGTACTGCTGGGTGAGGGTGGACGCGCCCTGCCGCTGCCCGCCGCTGATGTTGGCCCAGGCCGCCCGCAGCACACCCTTGACGTCGATGCCCTGGTTCGTCCAGAACGTACGGTCCTCGGCCGCCACGATCGCCTGCTTCGCCGAGTCGTTCATCTCGTCGTACGGCACGATGGTGCGGTTCTGCGCGCCCAGCTTCGCCATCGGCGTGCGCCCGTCGGCGTAGTAGACGGTGGTGGACTCGGGCAGCTTCAGGTCGCTGGGCGTCGGCACGCTGTCGAAGTAGTAGCCGCCGGCGACCAGCCCGCAGCCGGCCAGCAGCGTGCAGACCGCGAGGACGACGAGCAGACGCCGCCGCTTGCGCCTCGGGCGCACCGGTGCCGCGCCGCCCGGTTCCGCTGTGGATCCGCTGTTCCGCACGCGTTACCTCCGACTGCTCGGCTGAGTCGTGCCCGGCTCGCAGGCTAACCGAGCAGCGCCGACGGCACCGGCCGAAGAACCCGGACGGTGTGGCGTGCTCCGAGCCGGGGCGCACGGGCGCCGCCCCGGCCCGGAGGGCTCACCCGGTCAGCGCGCCGCCCATCCGGCGGCGCGGCCGTCGCGATCCCGGCGGGCGGCCCGGCGGGTCCGCCACCTGTCGTTGCCGCCGGCGTGGAACGGCGCCGACCGCCACAACGACCGCACCGTCGTGCCGTCGGGGGCGGCGAACGTCTCCCGCTCGGCGTAGCCGTGCCGCCGCAGCAGCTCCTCCGCCTGCTCACCGGCGCACGGATGCGCGTACGTGGGCAGGCTCAACGTGTCCATCCGGCGCTGCGCCGCGGACAGCGCCTGCGTCGCGCCGCCCCGGGGCGCAGCCAGCAGCGCCAGATGGTTGTGCGGCTCGGCCGGACGGCGTGCCGCCAGCTCCACGCCGAGGCGGCGGAACCGGTCCTCGTCCGCCCCGGCGGCGCCGGCGAGCCGGTCGGCGTACCGGTGGGGGGCGGGGATCGGGCGGTAGCGGTGGAACCACACGGTGGCGGCGCTGCCGTCGGGCAGCAGGAACGCGTCGCCGAACAGCAACGCGTGTTCGGTCCAGATCCGCGCCACGGCGGCGAGGACCGGCAGGCGGCGGGACGTGTCGGGGACGAGCCAGGCGGCCAGCGCGGTGGGCGCGAGGGCCTCGGCGACGAGGTCGGCGATGCGGCCGATGTCGCACCACCGGGCGCGGACGACGGGCAGGGCTGTGCTCATGAACGAACTCCTGTTGTCCAGGCGTGATCGGGTCGGTTGCGGGCGCCGGACGACGGCGCCGCCGCGGCATGCGGCAGGCGGGCGGGACACGCCCGTGCTCCGGATCGGAGGTGGTGCCTGTGGAGTTCGCTCAGGCGGGTCTGGTGCCGGGGCGCGACGTACGCGACGGCGGCAGCGGATCGGCCGTCGGTCGCGCGTACCGGTGGGCCAGGGTCGGCAGCCGCCAGCGGTTCGCCTCCGCGTCGGCCGCCTCGCTGTGCACCGTGCCGCCGCCGTGGCTGAGGCCGTGCGGCGGCAGCGGCACGGCGGGCGTGGTCGTCACGTGCACCGCGGGGCCGGCAGCCGCCGGTGCCCGGCTCTGTGCCGGGTCGGCCCACCGCGTGCCGACGACGGTCAGGGTGCGCGCCGCCGGGGCGGCGAGCACCGGGCCGCCGAGGTCGGGCGGTGTGTCGTGCGCACGCTCGGCAGCGGGCGCCGGCGTCGCGGCCGGGTCGGCCGGCGGGCCCGGCTCGACCGGCCCGGGCTCGCCGGGTACCGGCGGTGATCCGGGGTCCGGCGCGGCCGGCGGGTCGAGCAGATCGGTCACCGGGCTGAGCGGGTCGAGCACCGGTGCCAGCGGGTCGAGCACCGGTTCCAGGCCCCGCCAGACCGGGCCGAGGATCGGGCGCAGCGGCTCCACGACCGGCGACAGCAGGTCCGCCACCGGGTCGAGCACGCCTGCCTTCACCGGGTCGGTGACCGGGCTCAGGCCCTCGGCGACCGGCGCGAGCACGCGGTCACGTACCGGGTCGGTGACCGGGCGCAGGACGTCGGTGACGGGCGTGAGCACGTGGTCGTGTACCGGCGTCACCACCGCCTCGACCACCCGGCCGGTCACCGGCGTCGCGGGGGCCGGCTGCGCCTTCGGCCGGCCGGTGCCGGACGCGGGCGTGCCGGACGCGGGTGTGTCCGGCTTCGGCGCGGTCGCGTCGGGTGCGGGCACCTGCGCGGCGGAGTCGGAGGCAGGCGCGGATGCGGTTGGGCCGGATGCGTCGGGGCCGGGAGCAGGCGCGGGTGCGGCGGGCGTCGCCGGTTCCGCCGTGGCGTCGCCGGAACCGGCGGCGGGCGCCTCGCCGGGTCCGGACGCGGGCAGGCCGAGCACCGTCCCGAGCGTGTGGGTGAGCACCCCGACGGTGGTGGTGAGCGGGCCGGACGGACGTTCGGCGGCGTGGGCGGCCGAGCCGGAGGCGGCCTCGTGGGCGCCCCAGACCACTGCCACGCCGCCGAGCAGCAGACCGAGGCGCAGCGTGCAGCGCGCCACCCAGCCGGCCTGTCCCGACATTCCACACCTTTCGGACCCGTGCCCCCGGGGGGCATCGACGTGCTGCACTGTACCGAACGTGGCGGCCCGGGCACAGTACGCCGTCGATCCGTGTCGGGCGTGCCGCAGGCGTGGGATCCGCGGCGTCCGGGTACCAGCCGGGCCATGGACACGCGCACGGCCGAACGCCCGGACACCACCCCCGCACCCGCCGCGCCCCCGGCCGGTGTGGTCGCTGTCGTCGCCCACCGGAAGAAGACGTTCGGGGGAGGGCTCGACGAGCTGCGCTCCCGGCTCGTCGCCGCCGGGGTCGGGCGACTGCTCTGGTACGAGGTGCCGAAGAGCCGGAAGGCGCCCAAGCGGGTCCGCGCGGCGCTGGACTCCGGTGCCGAGCTGGTGCTGGTGTGGGGCGGCGACGGCATGGTGCAGCGGTGCGCCGACGCGCTCGCGGGCAGCGGCGTGCCGATGGGCATCCTGCCCGCCGGCACGGCCAACCTGTTCGCGGTGAACCTGGGCATCCCGGTCGACCTGCCCGAGGCGGTACGCATCGCGCTGCACGGCCGCCGGCGCGAGCTGGACCTGGGCCGGATCAACGGCGAGCACTTCGCGGTGATGGCCGGCGCCGGGTTCGACGGCGACCTGATCCGGGACGCCGACCGGCAGCTCAAGGGCCGGTTCGGCCGGATCGCGTACGTCTGGACCGGGCTGCGGCACGTGCGCGGCGAGTGCGTACGGACCCGGATCCGGGTCGACGGCGCCGACTGGTTCGACGACGAGGCGAGTTGCGTGCTGTTCGGCAACGTCGGCACCATCACCGGCGGCATCCCGGCCTTCGACGACGCCCGCCCCGACGACGGGGCGCTGGAGGTCGGCGTGTCCACCGCCAGCGGCGCGGTGGACTGGGCGCGCACGCTGGGCCGGATGGCCGCCGGGCGCTCCGAGGAGTCGCCCTTCGTGCGGATCACCCGGGGTCGCAAGATCAAGGTGCGGTTCGACGCGCCGAAGACGTACGAGCTGGACGGCGGCGCCCGGGGCAAGGTGAAACGCCTCAAGGTGAAGGTGGTGCCGGGCGCGCTGACCGTGTGCTGCCCGGACCCGGCGGACTGACCGCGCCCGGGCCGGGGCAGGATGCCGGAATGCGCGACGACATCCGCGACTACCTGGCCGAAGTGGTCCGCCGTTCCCGGGACGTGCTCGGTGACGATCTCGTCGGCGCGTACGCGGCCGGCTCGGTCGGGCTGGGCGCGTACCAGCCGGGGCGCAGCGACGTGGACGTGGCGCTGGTGGCCGCCGGGCCGATGCCGGAGCCGGACAAGCGCCTGCTCGTGGACCGGCTGCGGCACGAGTCGCTGCCCTGCCCGGCACGTGGCCTGGAACTGGTCGTCTACCGCCGCGACGTGGCCGCCTCCGGCACCCCGGAGCCGGGCTTCGAGGTCGAGCTGAACACCGGCGCCACAATGCCGTTCCGCGCCACCTACGACCCGGCCGACCGGCCGCCCGCCGACGGGCGGTTCTGGTACGCGCTGGACCGCAGCATCCTGCGCCAGTCCGGCCTGGCCTTGCTCGGGCCGCCCGCCGCCGACGTGTTCGCCGACCCGTCCCCGGAGGCGCTGCGGGCGCTGCTCGCGGACGCGCTGCGCTGGTGGCTGGCGCTGCCCACGCCACCCGGTGACGAGCCGGCCCCCGGCGCGGAGGACGCGGTGCTCGGGGCCTGCCGCGCGCTGGTGCGCTGGCGTGACGGCGTGTGGCTGGGCAAGGTCGACGCCGGGCTGCGGGTCGCCGCCGACGACCCGGGCGCCGCGCTGATCCGCGCCTCGATCGAGGCCCGCCGCGGCGGCACGCCGCCGTCCGGCCCGGCCGCCCGCGCGTTCCAGCGGCGGGTGCTGGACCGGATCACCGCGGACTGAGCCCCGCCGTGCGTGACTACTGTGGGCCGGGGGAGGTGCGGTGATCATGACTGAGCTGAGCGCGTCCGCGCGGGCCGGGCTGGAGTCGGTGGTGCCCGGCGGCGTGGCGACCCGGGCCGCGGACCGGCTGCGGATGGCCCACGACGCCTCGCACTACCTGCTGCATCCCGGCGCGGTGGTCACACCGTCCGACGCCGGTCAGGTCGCCGCGCTGCTGGCGTACGGCCGCCGCACCGGCACCGCGCTGACGTTCCGCTCCGGCGGCACCAGCCTCAGCGGCCAGGCGGTCACCGACCGGCTGCTGGTCGACGTGCGGCGGCACTTCCGCGACCTGACGGTGCTCGACGACGGGCGGCGGGTACGGGTGCAGCCGGGGGTGGTGCTGCGGCAGGTGAACGCGCGGCTCGCGCCGTACGGCCGCAAGCTCGGCCCCGACCCGGCCAGCGAGTCCGCGTGCACGGTCGGCGGTGTGGTCGCCAACAACTCCAGCGGTATGACGTGCGGAACCGAGTTCAACACGTACCGGACACTGGAGTCGCTGGTCCTCGCGCTGCCCAGCGGCACCGTGCTGGACACCGGCGCCCGGGACGCCGACGCCCGCCTGCGCGCCGCCGAACCGGAGCTGCACGCCGGGCTGCTGCGGCTGCGCGACCGGGTACGCGGCAACCCCGAGTCGGTGCGCCGCATCCGCGCCCAGTACGCCATGAAGAACACCATGGGCTACGGCGTGAACGCGTTCCTCGACCACGACGACCCGGCCGACCTGCTCACCCGGCTCGTGGTGGGCAGCGAGGGCACGCTCGCGTTCGTCGCCTCGGCGACGTTCCGCACCGTACCCGTGCACCGGCACGCCGCGACCGGCCTGCTGGTCTTCGACTCCCTGGGCGCGGCGATGGCCGCCATGCCGGCGCTGGTGGCCGCCGGGCCGGCGGCGATCGAGCTGCTCGACGCCGCCGCCCTTCGGGTCGCCCAGCGCGACCCGAAGGCGGACGCCACGCTGCGCGGCCTGGCCGTGCGCGGGCACGCCGCGCTGCTCGCCGAGTGGCAGGAGTCCGACCCGGCGGCGCTCGCCGACCGGGTCGCCGACGCCGGACCGGTGCTGGCCGGCCTGCCGCTGGGCGCCCCGGCGCGGCTCAGCGGCGAGCCCGCCGCCCGCGCCGCGCTGTGGCACATCCGCAAGGGCCTGTACGCGGCGGTGGCCGGCGCCCGCCCGTCCGGCACCACGGCGCTGCTGGAGGACATCGCCGTCCCGGTCGAGGCGCTCGCCGGCACGTGCGCGTCGCTGGCCGAGCTGTTCGACCGGCACCGGTACGCCGACAGCGTCATCTTCGGCCACGCCAAGGACGGCAACCTGCACTTCATGCTCAACGAGCGGTTCGACGGCGGTGAGGCCCCGGCGCGCTACGCCGACTTCACCGAGGAGTTGGTCGACCTGGTGCTCGGCCACGGCGGGACGCTCAAGGCCGAGCACGGCACCGGCCGGGTGATGGCCCCGTACGTGCGCCGCCAGTTCGGCGACGAGCTGTACGAGGTGATGCGCGAGCTGAAGACGCTCTGCGACCCCGACGGCGTGCTCAACCCGGGTGTGCTGCTCTGCGACGACCCGGAGATCCACATGCGGCACCTCAAGACCGTGCCGACGGTGGAGGAGGAGGAGGTGGACCGCTGCGTCGAGTGCGGCTACTGCGAGCCGGTCTGCCCCAGCCGCGACCTCACCACCACGCCCCGGCAGCGCATCGTGCTGCGCCGGGAGATCGCCGCCGCCCAGGCCGCCGGCGACACCGCGCTGGTCCGGGAGCTGACCGACGACTACGACTACGACGCCGTGCAGACCTGCGCGGTCGACGGCATGTGCGCCACCGCCTGCCCGGTGCTGATCAACACCGGTGACCTGGTCAAGCGGCTGCGCGCGCAGGAGCACGGCCGGACGGCCGGGACCGCCTGGCGCGGCGCGGCCCGCCGCTGGGGCGCCACCACCCGGGGCATGGCCCGTGGGCTCGACCTGGCCGGAGCGCTGCCGCCCGCGCTGCCCGAGGCCGCCACCCGGGCCGCCCGCGCGGTGCTCGGCGCCGACCGGGTACCGCGGTGGCAGCGGGACCTGCCGCGCGGCGGCACCCCACGCCGCCCGCACCCGGCCGACGACCCGGACGCGGTGTTCGTGCCGTCCTGCCTGGGCACGCTGTTCGCCCCGGCGCAGGGCGGGACCGGCGTCGCCGCCGCGCTGCTCACGCTCGCCGAGCGGGCCGGCGTACGCCTGCTCGTGCCGGACGGCGTCGGTGACCTGTGCTGCGGCACGCCCTGGTCCTCCAAGGGCCTCGTCGACGGCTACCGGGCGGTGCGCGACCGCGTGCCCCCGGTGCTGCGCGCCGCGAGCCGCGACGGCGCGCTGCCCGTGGTCAGCGACGCCGCGTCCTGCACCGAGGGCTTCGAGCGGCTGGTCGACGGCGCCGGGGACCTGCGGGTCGTCGACGCGGTCGCGTACACCGCCGGCACGCTGCTGCCCCGGCTCACGGTGCGCCGCCGGATCGGCTCGCTCGCGCTGCACCCGACCTGCTCGTCGGTCCGGCTCGGCCTGGACGACGCGCTGCTCACAGTGGCCCGCGCGGTCGCCGACGAGGTGGTGGTCCCGGAGGGCTGGCAGTGCTGCGGCTTCGCCGGTGACCGGGGACTGCTGCACCCGGAGCTGACCGCGTCGGCCACCCGGGCCGAGGCCGCCGCCGTCGCGACGCGCCCCTTCGACGGGTACGCCTCGGTGAACCGGACCTGCGAGATCGGGCTGGCGCGGGCCACCGGGCAGCCGTACCGGCACCTGCTGGAGCTGCTGGCCGAGGCCACCACGCCGTAGCGACGCCGGAGGGGCGCCGATTGCCTGCTTGATCGACACCAGTTCGGGGTGGTGGTGGGGTCCGGGCGGGTCGGATGGCACCACTTCCCCGTACCGGTGTCGATCTTGGCTTGGTCGGGTGTGCCTGGGGTTCGTGATCGACACCAGGGGGTTCCCCTCCGGGGGCGCTGCTTCGGTGAGGCGGTGCGCCGGTTGAGGGCGGTGCCGGTGATGAGTGGGCTGGGCGGGCGTACCGGGGTCTCGATTGCGGGCGGGGCGAGGGCGGCAGGGCTTACGGTGCGAGAGGGGAGTCCACGGGAGGGGTGACGCGGTGGCGGCCGGGATGTTGTCGGGGCGGGTCGCTGTGGTCACCGGCGCGGCGCGGGGGATCGGCCGTGCCGCGGCGGTGGCGCTGGCCGAGGCCGGCGCGGACGTGGCCGGGATGGACGTCGCCGGGCCGGTCAGCCCGATCCTGGATCTCCCGCCCGCCACGCCGGAGGACCTGGCCGAGACCGGGCGCCGGGTGACGGCGGCGGGCGCCCGCTGGTCGGCGCACGTGGCCGACCAGCGTGACATCGGCGCGGTACGCGCGGTCGCCGAGGCGGTGCAACGGGAGCACGGCGGCGTGGACGTGCTGTTCGCCAACGCCGGCATCCAGGCGTTCGCGCCGCTGCTGGAGATGACCGACCAGCACTGGCACGACCAGATCGACGTGAACCTCACCGGCGCCGCCAACGTGCTGCGGGTCTTCGCGCCGCTGCTGGTACGCCGCGGCGGCGGCCGGATCGTCGTGACGTCGTCCACCCAGGGGCAGCACGGCACCACGAACGGGTCCGCGTACTCGGCGTCCAAGTGGGGACTGATCGGGCTGGTCAAGTCCGCCGCGCTGGAACTCGGGCCGCACGGCGTGACGGTGAACGCGGTGATCCCGGGCCTGGTCGACACCGCGCTGACCCGGCACCGGGACCGCTACGTGCAGGCGCTCGTCGAGGCGGGGAAGCCGGCCTCCGGTGACCTCGCCGAGGTGGAGGACGCCGCGATTGCGGCGCTGCGGTCGAAGACGCCGCTGGGCGTGCCGTGGGTGGAACCGGAGGACGTCGCGCCGCTCGTGGTGTTCCTCGCCTCGGACGCGGCCCGGATGGTCAGCGGCACGTCGTTCGCCGCGACGGCCGGCGACAGCGCGCACGTGACCGCCTGACCGCGCGGGGCTGCCGGTGAGGGCGGTCGTGGTTAGGCTCGTACGATGCATCGATCGAGGTTGTACGCCCTGATCATCGACGCGCCGCGGGACGAGGCGGGGGAGGCGGCCGCGTTCTGGTCCGCCGCGCTCGGCTCGGAGCTGCGCACCGAACCGGCCGAACCGGAGTTCACCGGCCTGGCCGACGTGGTGCCCGGGCTGGTCACCGCCGTGCAGTCGGTCGGCGACGCGCCCCGCTACCACCTCGACATCGAGACCGACGACGTGGCCGCCGAGGTCGAGCGGCTGTGCGGACTCGGCGCCGCACCGGTCTCCCGCTGGCTCGACTGCCACGTGCTGCGCGCGCCGGGCGGGCACCTGCTCTGCGTCATCCCGGTGGCGAGCGACAGCGCGCTGTTCGAGTCCACCGCCACCCGCTGGCCGTGACCCGGTCGCGAACCGGCGCCCCGGCCACTGGGGCCGGGGCGCCGGAACCGCGGGTCAGGAACCGTACGGCAGGGTGACAGTCGAGCCGTTGCCGACGCCGAGGATCGTGGGCGCGCCGCCGATGGCGTTCCACACCTCGACGCGTACCGTGCCGCCGGCCAGGTTGCCCAGCGTGCCGGTGGACGAGAGCAGACCCTGGGTCTGCCGGTAGCGCTCCGCACCCGGGACCGGATCGGTGGCGAAGTACCGGTACGTCTCCACCCGCTCGACGCTGCCGTTGCCGGTCAGGTCGTAGGAGACGCGGATCTGGACGCCGTTGCCGACCGCGGTGCCCGCGTCGACGGCCAGGTCGAAGGCGGTCGCCCCGCCGGTGTACGTGCCGGTCAGCCCGGTGGCGGTGAACACCTGCGGGTTGGTCGGCGTGCCGTCGTGGTTGCCGTTCGCCGCCGCCACGTTCACCGTGCCGGCGGTGCCGGCGGTGCCGTCCAGCCCGCCGCCCGAGCGCAGGTACCGGACCGGCTTCAGCGGGCTGCCCGTACCCGTCGGGCTGGGGCTCGCGGAGGTCGGCGTCGGGCTCGCGGTGGTCGGGGTGGGGCTGGGCGTCGAGGTCGTCGGGGTGCCGGTCGGCACGGTCCCGCCGCCGGTGGCGTTGCCGCCGCTCCACGTGTACGCCCCGGACGTGGCGGTCTTCCCGGCCGGCACGGCGAGCGTGACGCCGGTGGAGAACGTGACGGTGAGCGGCCGGGCGGTGATGTTCGACGCCACGTAGGTGCGGACGCCGTTCTTGACGAACACCTTCGCCAGCGGGTGGTTCGCGGTGACGGAGGTGTCAACCGTGCCGAGCGCGGCCAGGTTGCGGATCCAGTGGAACGTGTGCGCCTTGCTCTCACCCTCCTCGCTGGTGAACCCGCTGTTGGCGCGGAAGTTGCGCAGCGCCTGCTCACCGTCGCCGAGGGCCAGGAACTCCCAGATGATGTCCTGCCACACCGTGGGCGGGCCGCCCTTGTTGGTGACCAGCTCGGCGTAGTTGGCCTTGACGTACTCCGGGAAGTCGCCCAGGTAGAGGTGACCGCCGGTGATCGGCAGCATGTTGATGCCCTGGATCATCTCCGGCGCCGCGGAGAACCAGGTCGAGTACGACCCGCCGTCGCCCCACACCATGCCGACCGTCTTGTGCCCGAACGCGGCCGGGAAGTTCTGGTCGTACACGTCGAACCAGTACTCGGAGATGGCCGCGGACTGGGTGGTCCACAGGTAGACCCCGGCGTCGCGGACGGCGGTGTCGCCGGTGGCCTGGCCCCACTGGATCAGCGCGTTGGCGAAGTTCATCCCCTCCGAGGAGGACTCCTGGTTGTTGCCGGCGAAGAACGGCGCCAGGCCGGAGGCCCAGTCGTGGCCGGCGTAGATGTCGAAGTCCCGCAGGTAGGGGAAGCGGCTGTCGGCGCGGTCGTAGTTGTTGGCGTCGCGGATGAGCAGGTCGACCATGCCGCCGTAGCGGCTGTCGTCGGCCCAGCCCGGGTCGAACTTGGCCAGCGTGGCGGCGGCGGCGATGAAGTAGCCGTAGTGGAAGTGGTGGTCGTTGAGGTCCTCGTCGGAGCCGTACGACGCGGGGTAGCCGATCAGCGTGCCCCAGTTGCGGTCGTAGTAGAACAGCTGGCCGCTCTCGCCGGAGCCGGCGGTGAGCCAGTTGGTCAGCCGGTTCCGCATCGCGGTCAGCGCCGCGTCGCGGACCGACGTCTGCCCGAGCTGGTCGGCGATCTCGGCGATGCGGGCGGCCCGGCCGAGTCCCTTGCCGGCCCAGTAGGTGTCCGGGCCGCTGACGCCCTCCGGGTTGCCCTGCTCGGCGTTCAGGTAGCCGGTGACGGTGGACAGGTCCGCGCCGCTGGAGTCGCCGACGGCGGGCACCTCGGGCAGGACGCCGGTGAAGCGCATCGTGGTGGTGAACGACGGCACGCCGGTGAGCACCCGCATGGCGCCGCGCGCCGAGACGTACGTCTGCCCGATCGGGGGGGCGCCGGTGAGGCTGCGCCACTGGTGCGGGTAGAGCGCCACCACCGTCTTCGTCTCGCTGCCCTCGCGGGGCGTGGTGGTGAACGCGTACGTGGTGCGCACCGTGCCGGCGGACTGGTCGTACGAGTAGCTCATCCGGGTGCCGGTGACGTGGGCGTGGGCGTACCGGGCGTAGGTGTCGGCCAGGGCGCCCCGGTCGCCGCCGCCGGGCAGCACCGCGACCGAGAAGTACCCCTTGCCGGCCAGCGTCGAGCTGATGCCGGTGCCGCTGACGGTCCAGGTGGCGCCGGTCGGGGCGTACGCGACGTAGTCGTGGCCGCGGACGGTGAAGCCGATGGTGGCGCCGGAGTTGCGCCAGACGGTGGGCGTCCCGGCGGTGGTGAGCTGGGCGGTGCCGCCGCTGACCGTGTAGTAGCTGAACGGCAGGCCGTGGCCGATGGTGGCGCGCATGGTGCGGCTGCCGTCGCTCCAGTCGGCGGTGACCGTCCAGTCGGTCCACCCGGCGGCCTTGACCACCGGCGCGGACAGTCCGGGCATCCCGACGCGGACGTCCTCGGTGTACGGGTAGTGGAACTCGCCGACGCCGGTCGCGGTGCCGCTGATCGCCGGCGTGGTGGTGTACGACAGGCCGAGCCCGTTGTTCTCGGCCTTGAAGGCCAGCGGGTGCGCGTGCAGGATCTCGCTGCCGGTGCAGTTGTTGCGCTTCCAGATCAGCGACGACCACCAGTCGTTCGTGGGGATCGCGCCGGCCGGCGCGTCGGCGGTGACGAACGTCCTCGGGTCGGTGCTGATCGCGCCGCAGCCCTTCGGCAGCAGGGTGCCGGGCGGCCGGGTCTCGGTGTAACTGCCCGCGCCGACGGCGCCGGCGGTGGCGGTGCCGCCACCGCCGACCACGACGCCGAGCAGGCCGGCGGCGAGCACCGACGCGGCGACGAGGGCGGTCGACCGCAGGCCGCGCCGGCGGGCGGGGGACGGGACGGGCGGGGCCGGGGGTACGGGGTCGGGGGAGAAGTCCCGCAGGAGGGTCATGGAGGTCCCCTTCACGAGGAGAAGGCGGGGTACGGAGTGGTGGTCCGGCAGTCGTGAGAGCGCTCTCTTGAGAAGGGACAGTAAGGTTCGGGTTACGGATCCGTCAATGTCTTGTTACCAAAGAGAGGGCTCTCCCAGACGCGCGGAACTTCCACCGATCACCTCGCGAAGCGCGCTGACCAGCGTCGGCGGCGCGCACGAGCGCCGCCCCCGGCCGAGGCGGCCGGAGGCGGCGCGAGGACGCGTGCGCCTACGCTGAGTCAGGCGGCGGTGGCGGCGAGGCTCCGCGCGTCGGTGCGTACCGCGGCCGTGCCCGGCTCACCGACGGCACCGGCCCGGCCGGCGCCCGGCTGCCCCGCGCCCGGCCGCGAGGCGGACTGCGGCGAGCCGGCGGACTGCCGGGGCGCGGCGGACTGCCGCGGCGTCCGGGCGGCGCTCAGCCCCGCCTGCGCGTTGTTCCAGGCCGCGCACGGCCACGCGGCCCCGGCGCAGCTCGGGCTGGCGCAGACGCGCTCGTCGTCCGGCTGGTGCGCGTCGGCCACCGCGGCGGCCAGGTCCCACAGCAGCGGATCGGTCACCTCCGCGGGGCGGTCGGCGACGCGGTCTGTGCTGGCTTCGGACATGATTCGGTCCCCCTGTCGTGAACGGCCCCCACCTGTTTCCGGAAACCGCCCGGGCCAAACCTGCGCCCGCCCGGGCGCGGACATAGGCTGACCGGCGTGGCGAGGTACTACGACCTGCATCCGGACAACCCCCAGCCCCGCGTGATCCGGCAGGTGGTGGACCTGCTGCGCGCCGACGGGGTGATCGCCTACCCGACCGACTCCTGCTACGCGCTCGGCTGCCGGATCGGCAACCGCGACGGCGTGGAGCGGATCCGGGAGATCCGGCGGCTCGACGACCGGCACCCGTTCACGCTGATGTGCGCCGACTTCGCCCAGCTCGGCCAGTTCGTCAAGCTCAGCAACGCGGTCTTCCGGCAGGTGAAGTCCGTCATCCCGGGCAGCTACACGTTCCTGCTCCCGGCCACCGCCGAGGTGCCGCGCCGGTTGCAGGACCCGCGGCGGCGGGTGGTCGGCGCGCGCGTGCCCCGGCACACGGTGACCCAGGCGCTGCTCGCCGAACTCGGCGAGCCGCTGCTGACCAGCACGCTTCTGCTGCCCGGCGAGGACGAGCCGATGACCCAGGGCTGGGAGATCAAGGAGCGGCTCGACCACCTCGTCGACGCGGTGGTCGACGCCGGGGACTGCGGGCTGGAGCCGACCACAGTGGTCGACCTGTCCGGCCCGGAGCCGGAGATCCTGCGTCGCGGCGCCGGAGATCCGTCCCGCTTCGAGTAGCGATCACCGATTCCGTCCCGCCCGGCCGCCGCCGTAGGGCACCGTGATTCCCGGCGGACGGTGACGGGGGTACGGCGTGGAAGCACTCGTGCTGATCACGGTGCTGGGCGCCACCGTGCTCGTCGGCACCACGATCGGCGGTCGCTACAGCGTCGCGCCGCCGGTCCTGCTGATCGCCATGGGCGCGCTGATCGGCCTGCTGCCGCCGTTCGACAACCTGATCCTCGAACCCGAGGTCGTGCTGGTGCTGTTCCTCCCGGCGATCCTCTACCGGGAGAGCCTGGTCATCAGCCTCCGCGAGATCCGGGCCAACCTCACGGTGATCGTCGGGCTCGCCGTCGTGCTGGTGATCGTCACGATGGCCGCCGTCGCGTTCACCGCGCAGGCCCTCGGCGTGCAGCCGGCCGCCGCGTGGGTGCTCGGCGCGGTCCTGGCGCCGACCGACGCGGCAGCCGTGGCCGGCCTGGCCAAGCGGATGCCGCGCGGCATCCTCACCACGCTGCGCGCGGAGAGCCTGGTCAACGACGGTACGGCACTCGTGCTGTTCGCCGTGGCCGCCGGCGTGGTCGCGGGCGGGACGGTGCCCGGAGCGCTGACGCTCACCGGCGAGTTCGTCGGCAAGTCGGCCGGTGGGGTGGCCGCCGGCCTGCTCGTCGGCGCAGTCGTGGTGCTGATCCGCAAACACGTCGACGATCCGATGCGCGAGGGCGGGCTGAGCATCCTCACCCCGTTCGTCGCGTTCCTGCTCGCCGACGCGGTGCACGCCAGCGGCGTGCTCGCGGTGGTGGTGGCCGGGCTGCTGCTGTCGTACGCCGCGCCCCGGGTGATCCGGGCCCGTTCCCGGGTCACCGCGTTCGCGTTCTGGGACCTCTCCACGTTCATGGTCAACGGTGGCCTGTTCGTGCTGCTCGGCACGCAGGTGCCGCGTTCGCTGCGCAGCATCACCAGCCACTCGCCGGCCGCGTCGCTCGGCATCGCGGCGCTCGTCGCCCTGGTCGTGGTGGTGATCCGGCTGGTCTGGGTGCACCTGTCGGTGTCGGCGCTGCAACGGGTGGACCGGCGGGAGTCGAGCCGCGCGCGGCACTTCGACGGCCGGATGCGTACCGCGGTGGGCTGGGCCGGGTTCCGCGGCGCCGTCTCGCTCGCCGCCGCGCTCGCCGTGCCGGTCACCATGCACGACGGCAGCACCGTGCGCGAACGCGACCTGATCATCTTCGTGACCGTGGTGGTGATCGTGCTGATCATGCTGGTGCAGGGCACCACCCTGCCCGCTGTCGTGAGCTGGGCCGGCCTGAACGGCGATCGGGAACGCGACGACGAGGTGCGCTGGGCCCGGATCCGGGCCACCGAGGCCGCCCTGGAGGCGCTGCCCCGGGCCGCCGACGACGTGGGCGCCACGCAGGACACGGTGGACCGGCTGCGCGCCGACTACGAGGAGCACCTGGCCGACGCCCGCGACCCGGGCGGTGAGGACGCGGAGGCGGAGCGGGAGATGGCCCGGCGGCTGCGTCTGCGGGTGCTCGACCACAAGCGGCAGGAGATCACCCGGCTGCGCAACACCAGGCAGATCGACGACGCGGTGCTGCGGCAGCTCCAGGCGGCCATCGACATCGAGGAGATCCGGCTGCTCGGGCCGGAGATGGAGGAGTGAACCGGGCCGGCCGCCACCCGGACGGGTGGCGGCCGGCGTGGCTCAGCGCGCGTCGACAGCGACGACTGTGTACGGGGTGGTCGGCGTCGGCGGGGTGGTGAACCGGCCGTTCGGCAGGTAGAGCCGGCCGAGCGCGGCGGCCACCGTGGTCGGCACGTCGAAGCCCGGGTCGGTGATGACGCCGCGCGCGACGCCGGCCGAGCCGGAGCGGTTCAGGTCGACCACGGCGACCTGGTTGAGGAAATTCTGCACCACGTACAGCGTGCGGCCGAGCAGCAGCAGGCCGTCGCCGTTGACGAACGTGGTGCCCGGCACGTCGACGGCGGTGGTGACGCCGGTGGCCGGGTCCACCCGGAACAGCGTGCCGGTGTTCGACTGCACGACGATCAGCGCCCGCCCGTCCGGGGTGGGCACGATGCCGTTGAGGTTGACGCCGGTGCCGCTCTGCTGGAAGTCGCCGGTCAGCGGGAGCGTGGTGAAGCCGCCGGCGGGCGGCAGCGTGCCGCCGCGTCCCAGCGGCAGGCGGTAGAGCACCGGCCGGTTCGAGTCGGTGAACCAGGCGGCGTCGCGGGTGAGCGTCACGTCGTTGACGAACGTCGGCGCCTCGGCGAACTGGTAGCTCGCGAGTACGGCGCCGGTGCGGGTGTCGATCACCCGGGCGTCACCGGCGGTGCCGCCGGCGACGAAGAGCCGGCCGCGCGGGTCGACCTTCAGGCCGAGCGACGGGGTGCCGGTGGCGGGGCTGACCTGCCGGCCCGCGCCGGTGATCAGGTCGGCGCGGTAGATCTCGCCGGTGGCCCGCGAGCCGAACCAGGCGTACCGGCCGGCGGCGGCGACGCCCTCCGGCTGGAAGCCGTCCGGCAGCGCGATGACCGTGGGACGGCGGTCGTGGGCAGCGGCGGCGGGGGCCGGCGCGGCGGTGGTGACGAGGGTGGCGGCCAGGGCGACGCCGAGGGTGGTCCTGATGCGTCGGTTCACTGTGGTCCTTCCGGGCGAAACGGTGGAACAGGACCTACCCCACTGTACGGTCGGCGCGCGGCGGCCGCCGGGGACGCGACCCGGCACGGTGGCACCGTGCCGGGTCGCGCCGACGGTCAGCCGGCCGCGCAGGCCGGCGTGCCGGAGGGCGCCGTGCCGGTGCCCTGGAACCCGAACTCGGTGGTGCCACCGGCACCGACCTGGCGGTTGTAGTCCACGTTGCGGAAGGTCACCGCACCGGTGGTGCCGCTGGCCTGGGCGCTCCAGGTGTTCGTGACGGCCGAGCCCGAGGGCACGGTGAGCGACACGGTCCACCCGTTGAGCCCGCTGGAACCCGCGGTGATCCGCACGTTGGTGACGAAGCCGCCCGGCCACTGGTTGGTGGTGATCGTGGCGGTGCAGGCGCCGGTCGGCGGGGGAGTCGTCGGCGGCTCGCTGGTCGGCGGCGTGCTGGTCGGCGGCGTCGAGGTGGGCGGGGTGCTGGTCGGCGGCGCGGTCGTGGGCGGCGGGGTGCCGCCCTCGTTCAGCGCGTTCAGCACTGCGGTGTACGCCTGCTTCTTGTTGCCGCTGCCGTCGAACAGCAGGGGGGTGCCGCTGGCCCGCCACGAGTCGGTGTCGCGGATGCCCCAGACCGTGATGCCGTTGCAGCGCGGCACGGCCAGGCAGTCCCGGGTCACGTTGCCGTACGAGGTGGCCTGGCTGCTGCCCGAGCCCTCGATGTCCAGCTCGGTGATCTGCACGTCGACGCCGAGCGCGGCGAAGTTCTGCAGCGTGGTGCGGTAGTTGCTCGGGTACGGCGACCCGCTGTTGAAGTGCGATTGGAGGCCGACGCAGTCGATCGGCACGCCCCGGGACTTGAAGTCCCGCACCATGTTGTAGACGCCCTGGGTCTTGGCCCAGCTCCAGTTGTCGATGTTGTAGTCGTTGTAGCAGAGCTTGGCGCCCGGGTCGGCGGCGCGGGCGGCACGGAACGCGGCCTCGATCCAGTCGTTGCCGGTCTGCTGGAGGTTCGAGTTGCGCCGGGCGCCGCTGTTGCCGTCGTCGAACGCCTCGTTCACCACGTCCCAGGAGTGGATCTTGCCCCGGTAGTGGGTGGCGACCTGGGTGACGTGATTGATCATCGCGTCGCGCAGCGCGCTGCCGGACAGGCTTCCCGTCCACCCGGGCTGCTGCTGGTGCCAGAGCAGCGCGTGGCCGCGTACCCGCATGCCGTTGGCCTGAGCGTGCGCGACGAGCCGGTCGCCGGCGCTGAAGTTGAACTGGTTCCGGGACGGCTCGGTGGCGTCCCACTTCATCTCGTTCTCGGCGGTGACCATGTTGAACTCGCGGTTGAGGATGCCGACGTACGTGCTGTCGGACAACTTGTTCACCGCCACCGCCGTGCCGAAGTACCGGCCCTGCTCCGCCGCCGACGCGCCGAGCGTCGTGCCGGCGCTGGCGCTGGTCGCCACCGCTATCGTGGCGGCGACCACCGCGGCCCCCGCCACCATCGCGACCACTGCGGTCCGCGGGCGTGACCGGGCTGCCGCGCTCCCGCTGCCGCGGGCGAGCACCTTGTCCATCTGAACGCCTCTCTAGCCTGTCAATGGGATCGGCTCGCCTCGGCCACCGCCCGCCACGATGTCGGCTCCGCGCGGCCGCCCGGTGGCCGCGTCCGGTGGGGGAGGGACTCCCCGGCACATCGTGAGTGGATCGAAGCGAATCTCTGCCCGGAGCCTACCGGAAGCGTTCCGAAAACTTAATCACTTCGATGTGTCGACATCGGGGCCCGCGGAACCAGGTGAACGGGCGGAATCCGCGGGCGGGCGCGGCCTACGGGCGTGCGCGTGCCGCCCGCCGCGGCTCCGGAAGTTTCGGGAACCGCCGGTTCTGCCGGTTGAGTGGATCGCGCCACCGGGCCGATGCTTGGCGAATCGACCGTAGACGATGGTGGAGGTTCTGGAGTATGCGCCGACCCGCGCTCGTCGTACTCGTCCTCGCCGCCCTGCTCGCCGGCACCCCGGCGGTCGCCCGGGCCGTCGCCGCCGCACCGCCGCCCGAACCCGCCGCCCTGGCCGGGCTCCGCACGCCCGGCACCGCCTGGGGGCACGACCCGGCCACCGGCCGGCTGACCGTCACCGCCGACGACACGGTACGCGGCAGCGAGCTGGCGGCGGTACGCCGGACCGCCGACCGGGCCGGCGCGGTGCTGCGCCACGAACCCGGGCGGCTGCGCACGCTCATCGGCGGCGGTCAGGCGATCTACGGCGGCGGGGGGCGCTGCTCCCTGGGCGCGAACGTGCGCCGCGGCACCACCTGGTACTTCGTGACCGCCGGGCACTGCACCCGCCTGGCCGCCACCTGGTACGCCGACAGCGCCGGCACCACGGTGCTGGGCAGCCGGACCGGCAGCAGCTTCCCCGGCGACGACTACGGCGTGGTGCGCTACACCGGCACCGTCGCCCACCCGAGCGCGGTGTACACCTACCCGGGGCAGATCACCGTCACCGCCGCCGGCAGCGCGTACGTCGGGCAGGCGGTCTGCCGCAGCGGCGCCACCACGGGCGTGCGGTGCGGCACCGTGACCGGGCTGAACGCCACAGTCAACTACGCCGAGGGCAGCGTCACCGGGCTCATCCGCACGAACATCTGCGCCGAGCCGGGCGACAGCGGCGGACCGCTCTACGTGGCCGCGACCGGCACCGTCATCGGCGTCCTCTCCGGCGGCAGCGGCAACTGCACGAGCGGCGGCACCAGCTACTACCAGCCGATCCTGGAGATCCTCGCCGCGTACGGCCTGACCGTCCCCTGACCGGCCGCGCGGGCGGCACGACGGGCCGCCCGCTCCGGACCGGTCACCCGGTCAGGCGTCGCCCGGCACCGCCATCTCGCCCAGGCGCGACCAGTCCTGCTGCGGCACCGTCGTGTTGACGATCCGGGGCGTCTCGGCCAGGTGCGGCGGCAGCGTGCGCTGGGCGGTCCGGAAGTGCTCCGACTGCACGTGCGCCGCGCCCGCCTCGTCGTCCCGGAACGCCTCGACCAGCACGTACTCGGTCGGGTCGTCCAGGCTGCGGGACCAGTCGAACCACAGGCAGCCGGGCTCGGCCCGGGTCGCGGCGGTGAAGTCGGCGGCGATCTGCGGCCAGCGGTCGGCGTCTTCCGGGCGGACCCGGAACTTGGCGGTAATGAAGATCATGGGATCAGGCTACCCAGGCCGGACAGGCCGCCGTGCGGCATCAGCTCTTGGCCGCCGGCCCGAGCAGCTCGGCCGCCCGCCGGTCGGCGAACGCGGTGACCGCCTGCTGCCCGGCGCCGAACACGATCGCCAGGCCCAGCAGCGCGGCGGTGCTGCTCACACTGGTCTCCACCAGGCCGCCGATGACCAGCATGATGCCGACCACCGCGACCAGCGGGCCGACGGCGAGCTTCAGCAGCCCCTGCTGGAACGGCAGCTTGTAGGGCAGCCCGCCGGACCGGGAGGTGATCATCGACGGCAGCGCGCTGAGGAACGCCCCGAGGGCCCCGGCGATCAGCACGAAGAACAGCAGCCGCCAGGCCGGTACGCCACCGGCGTCGGTCGGCGCCTCCAGCAGCCGGACGTCGTGGCTGAGCCACTGCACCAGCACCACGAGGACCTCCGCCAGCAGCGCGAACACCGACAGCCCCAGCATCCGGTTGCGCAGCCGGCGGGCCGACTCGTGGAACTCGTCGGACGCGGAGTGGTAGCGCAGCAGCAACGCCTGCACCCGGGCGCGCAGCAGCGCCTCGGACGGGGCGCCGGCCGACGGGTCGAGGTCGGTGAGCACCTTGTCGTCGGCCGGCAGCACCTGCGCCGCCGCGCTGCGGTACGCGGGCAGCAGCCCGGTCAGCTCGTCCGCGGAGCGCAGCGCCACCATGGCCCGCTCCACCGAGTGGATCGTCTGCCACGCGTACTCCAGGTTGCCGCCGCGCAACCACTCGACCACGCCGCTGCGTCCGAGCACCACCTCCACCCGGGACAGCTGCGCGCGCAGCGCCTCGGCCCGCTCGGGGTCGCGCGGGGACAGCACCGCGAGCTGCTGGTACAGGTCGTCGAGCTTGGTCCGTACGCGGACCTGCCACACCGCGCCGGGAACCGGCGTGGTGGGCCGGGACGGCCCGCCCTCCGGCGCGTTCCGGGGCTCGGGTATGGCCTCCGGCTGGGTCTCCTGCTCGATCATCGTGCCCCACCTCTTTCCCCCACGCCGCGCGGACCTGCTACCCAGTATTCGCAGGTCAGGGCCATAATGGCTAGAGCACACCGGACAGTCGGCCCGGCTCGCGGCGGCGCGGGATCCGGCCCGACGGACGAGGCCGCAGCCGTCGGACGTCGGTAGCCTGAGCCGGTGACCGTCTACGCCCTCGCACAGCTCACCATCCACGACCGGGCGCGCTACGACAGGTATGCCGCCGCCTTCCCGCCGGTGCTGGCCCGCTACGGCGGGAAGCTGCTCGCCGCCGACACCGCCCCCCGCGTGGTCGAGGGGGAGTGGCCGCACCAGAAGGCGGTGCTGTTGTCGTTCGACAGCCGCGAGGACTTCGAGCGCTGGTCCACCTCACCGGAGTACCGGGAGATCTCCCGCGACCGGGAGGCGGCCACCGAGGGCGTGGTGCTGCTGCTCGACGGGATCGGGCACGCCTGGCCGGCCTGACCGGCGGCCCGCTCAGAGGCGGTGCCGCACCCACACGTTGGGTTCGACGTAGGCGGCGTGGTCGTGGCCGGCGTCGACGAGCACCGGCGTCAGCGCGCCGGGCACGCGTACCGGACCGGAGGTGTCGAACGGCAGCCCGGTCCAGCGCCGCCAGTCGGCGAGCGTGCCGGTCACCGTCATCGATCGGGGCGCGACCCGCTCGATCACCCCGCCCGCGCGGACGTGCACCCGCAGCCACGGGTCGGCCGGCAGTCCGTCGGGGCGGCGCCGGGCCGCGTACTCGGCCATCGGCACGTCCGGGACGGCGGCCTTGCCGCTCGGGCGCACCGGCGCCACCAGCGTGTCGAAGCCCGCGCGGGCCACCGCCGCGCGCATGGCCGCGAGCATCAGCCCGGACACCCCGCCGCCGCGCCGGTCCGGGCGCACGCAGATCTCCAGCGCGGACACCAGGTTGGGGGCAGACCCGGTGAGCCGGCCGAGCGTGGCCCGCTGGATCACCCGGTCCCAGCCGCCGTCGGGCAGCTCGTCCTCGGTCCAGCGCAGCGGCACCGCGTACCCGCGGGCGACGGCCCGGCCCGGCTCGGCCGGGTCGACGGCGGCGAAGACGAACTCGGGGTACAGCTCGTGCGCGACGCCGTAGTAGAGCGCGCCCATCGGATCCCAGAGCATGAACGGCGGCCAGGCGCCGTCGAAGTCGGTGTCCAGCAGCGGTGCCAGGTCGGGCCGCTGCGCAAGTGTCACGATCTCCAGGGTCACGCCGGGCAGGCTAGGACCGCGCGGCCCGGACCGCACGCGGATTACCGCTGCGCCCCTGGTTAGGCTGCCGGCATGGCAGATCCGTTCCGGGTACGCGTCACCGTGCGTGGCTACGAACTCGACACGCAGGGACACCTCAACCAGGCGGTCTACCTCCAGTACGCCGAGCACGCCCGCTGGGAGTGCCTGCGCGCGTCCGGCATCGGCCAGGACCGGCTGCTCGCCGGCGGCGTCGGGCCGGTCGCGCTCGAGGTGACGGTGCGCTACCTGCGGGAGCTGCGCGGCGGCGACGAGGTGGACGTGACCTGCGAGTTCCACTGGGGCGAGGGCAAGACGTTCCGGATCGGCCAGGAGTTCACCCGCGCCGACGGCATCCCGGTGGCCTCGGTGACCGGGGTGGGTGGCCTGCTCGACCTCACCGAGCGGCGGCTGGTGTCGGACCCGCGCGAGCGGTTCCGGGCGCTGGCCACCGACCCCGTGCCGATGAGCCTGTAACGCCCGGTCAGCCCGTCGCACGCAGCCAGGCCAGCACGGCGAGCACCCGCCGGTTGGTGTCCTCGTCCGGCGGCAGGTCGAGCTTGGCGAGGATGCTGCCGACGTGCTTGCCCACCGCCGCCTCGGTGACGTACAGGCGGGACGCGATCGCGGCGTTGGAGTGGCCCTCGGCGACCAGCCCCAGCACCTCCCGCTCCCGGGGGGACAGCGCGCCGAGCGGGTCGCGGGGGCGGCGCAGCAGGTGCCGCACCACGTCCGGGTCGACGGCGGTGCCGCCGGCCGCCACCCGGCGCAGCGTGGCGGCGAACTCGGCGACGTCTGCCACCCGGTCCTTGAGCAGGTAGCCGACCCGGTTGCCGTCGCCGCTGTCGAGCAGCGCTGCGGCGTACCCGCTCTGCACGTGCTGGCTGAGCACCACCACGGCCAGGTCCGGGCGTTCGGCGCGCAGCGCGACCGCCGCCCGCAGGCCGTCGTCGCGGTGCTGCGGCGGCATCCGGATGTCGGTCACCAGCAGGTCGGGCCGGTGCGTGCGGACCGCGTCGAGCAGCTCCGGGGCGGAACCCACGGCGGCGTCCACCGCGAAGCCGAACCGGGTCAGCAGGCCCACCAGGCCCTCCCGGAGCAGGACCTCGTCCTCGGCCAGGACGACCCGGGTCACGGACGGCACGGCAGCTCCACCCGCACGAGGGTAGGCCCACCGGGCGGGCTGGACAGCAGCAGCCGCCCGTCCGTCGCGGCCACCCGGTCCGCGAGCCCGGTCAGGCCGGTGCCGCGCGCCGGGTCGGCGCCGCCCCGGCCGTCGTCGCGCACCTCCACCACCAGCAGCCGCTCGTCGCGGATCAGCCGCACCTCGGCCCGCCTGGCGCCGGCGTGCCGGGCCACGTTGCCGAGCGTCTCCGAGACCACGTACCAGGCGGTGGTCTCCACCAGCTCCGGCACCGGGCGGGTCAGGTCGGCGTGCACGGCGACCGGGACGACCGACCGGGCGGCCAAATCACCGACGGCGGCGGCCAGGCCGAGTTCGGTGAGCTGCGCCGGGCGGATGCCGTGGACGATCCCGCGCAACGTCACCATCAGCTCCTTGGCCTGCTCGTGGGCGGACGCGAGCGGCCCCGCCGCCGGGGAGCCGTCCGGCACGTCGAGGCGGGCCAGCCCGAGCTGGAGGGTGAGGCTGGTCAGGCGCGGCTGCACGCCGTCGTGCACGTCCCGCTCGATGCGGCGGCGCTCCGCCTCGTAGGCGCTCATCAGGCGGGCCCGGGACCGGGTCACCTCGCGCAGCGCCGTCCCGGCGGGCGCGTCGTCGAGCAGCAGGCGGGCCGCCGCCGCCTGGACCGCTACGAGAAGGCCGGCCAGATAGACCAGCGCCGGGGCCGCCAGCAGAGCGGCGAGCGCGTACGGCACCGCCTCGGCCGGGGAGTCGACAGTGGCCCAGATCAGCACGATGCGGTCCTCGCCGCCGGCCAGCCACGGACCGGCGACCAGCACCGCGTCCAGCAGCGCGAGCAGGCCGACCATCCCGTACGCCAGCGGCACCGCCACGCCCAGCACGGCCAGGTACGCGGCCTCCCGCCACCCGGCGGCGGTGGTGAGGCGGGCGGCGAGCCCACGCCACCGCGGCGCGGTCACCGGGCGGTCGTCGACCAGGCCGAGGCGCCACCGCTCGACCGCCGCCACCGGCGCGCCGGCCAACGGGGCGAGCGCCACCACCGCGAGCGCCAGCACGGCCAGCACCGCCAGCGCCCGGGCGTCGACGGGGCGGCCCCGCCGCAGCGCGCCGGCCACCAGCAGCAGTGGGGCGGCGACCACCGCCGCGCCGAGCGCCGCCGCGCCGGCCAGGGGCAGCGTCGTGACGGCGTACGCCAGGGCCCGCCACGGCCACGCGGACAGCAGGTAGCGGCTGCGGCGCAACGCGCCGGCCAACCCGTGATCAACGGTCATGGCACGACGCTAGCCAGGCCACACCGTGCTTCCCAGCCGGCTGGACCCCGCTTCCCGGGTAGGCCTGGCCCTACCTCGAACCGGCCCGCCACGCCCCGTGCGCCGGGACGCCCTCGGGCGGTGCACTCGGCGGATGAGAAACCGCCTCGCGGGCGCCTGCTGGCTGCTCGCCGCCGTGTCGTTCCTGGCCGCCAACGTCGTCGTCGGCCTGGCCTGGGACCAGCCCCGGTTCAGCTGGGCCGAACACAACATCAGCGACCTCGGCAACGTGACCTGCGGCGTGTGGGACAGCAGCCGCCCGCGTCCGGTCTGCTCGCCGTGGCATCCGGCGATGAACGCGGTGTTCGTCGGCGCCGGGCTGCTGCTCGCGCTCGGCGCGCTGCTCGCACACCGGGCGCTGCGCCCGGGCCGCGCCGCGACCGTCACCGTGGCGTCGGCAGTGGCCGCCGGATCCGGGTACGTGCTGGCCGGCCTCCACCCGGCCGACGTGGACGAGAACCTGCACGTGCTCGGCGCGCTGCTGGTCTTCGCGCTCGGCAACGCGGCGCTGCTGGCCGCCGCGCTCGGCCGGTCGCCGCTGCTGCGCGAGCTGCGGAGGGTCAGCGCGTTCCTGGGCCTGCTCGGACTGGCCGGCACCGTGCTGTTCCTGTCCCGGGTGGACGCCGGCATCGGCGTGGGCGGCATGGAACGCGTCGCCGTGTTCCCGCTGTTCGCCTGGGTGACGATGGCCGGGCTGCGGCTGCTGTGGTCGCGTCGGTCCCGGCCCCTATCCTGACCGGATGGAGCTGGCGTTCAGCGGCGAGGTGTGGTTCTGGCGCGGTCCGGCGCCGTACCACTTCGTCACAGTGCCCGACGAGCAGAGCGCGGCGATCGAGGCCGCCTCGGCGTCGGTCACCTACGGCTGGGGCATGATCCCGGTGACGGTCCGCATCGGCGGCACCGGCTGGCGGACGTCGCTGTGGCCCAGGGACGGCCGGTACGTGGTGCCGCTGCGGGTCGCGGCGCGCCGGGCCGAGGGGATCGAGCTGGGCGACCGGGTCGACGTGCGGCTGACGGTGGACGTGTGACCGGGCCGGAGCTGGCCGAGGCGGGCCGGCTGCTCGCCGCCGCCCGGCGGCCGGTGGTGTTCACCGGGGCCGGCATGTCGGCCGAGAGCGGCGTGCCGACGTTCCGGGACGCCCAGACCGGGCTCTGGCAGCGGTACGACCCGCAGGAGCTGGCGACGCCGGCGGCGTTCCGGGCCGACCCGGCGCTGGTCTGGGGCTGGTACGAGGCACGCCGGCGCGGGGTGCGCCGGGCCAGGCCGAACCCCGGGCACCGGGCGGTGGCCGCGATCCAGGACCGGCTACCGGAGACCGTGGTGATCACGCAGAACGTCGACGACCTGCACGAGCGCGGTGGCGTGCCGGCCCCGGTACGCCTGCACGGCAGCCTGTTCGCGCCCCGCTGCTCGGTCTGCGCCCGGCCCGCGCCGATCCCCGAGGACGCAACGGCGCGTGAGGACGACGCGGCACCCGGCGACGCGGCGGCCCCCGGCGACGGCGTGGCTTCCGGCGACGCGGTGGCACCCGACGACCTGCCGGAACCGCCGGACGGGCGCGTCACGCCGCCCGCCTGCGCCGGATGTGGTGCGCCGGTGCGTCCCGGGGTGGTGTGGTTCGGCGAGGCGCTGCCGTCGGCCGCGCTCGACGCGGCGGTCGAGGCGGCATCCGGCTGCGACCTGCTGCTCACAGTCGGCACCTCGGCGCTCGTCCACCCGGCCGCCGAGATCCCCCTCGTCGCGGCCCGCCTCGGAGCCCCGGTGGTGCAGGTGAACCCGGTGCCGACACCACTGGACCCGGTCTGCGCGGTGAACCTGCGCGGCCCGGCCGGCGAGATGCTGCCCGCGTTGGTCCGTGCCGCCTGGCCGGACGCGCTTGCCGGCTGACCGCCGGGACGCCGCGCCCGACCCGCCGCCGCACGTGACGGACGAACCTCACGCGTCGCGCGGCGCCCGCTTCGGGAAGACGGTGTACGCGACCGGCCAGAACACCAGCCAGCCCGCCATCACCAGGCTGAGCCGTCCGGTCCACGCCCACAGCTCGGCGGTGCGCTCGCTGTCGCCCACCACGGCGATGCCGGCGAGCAGCACGGCGCAGGCGACCGCCCAGCCGAGCATGCCCTTGCCCCACTCCCGCCACTCGTGCCGGGCCCGCGCCATCCCGTACCGGGGGGCCCGGCTCGGGGGAGGGCCGCCGGCGAACCGGTGCGCGAACCGCTGGTCGGCCCAGCGCACCATGCTGTGCCCGAACGCCACCGAGAACCCCAGGTACGCGGCGGCGAGGCCGTGGGCGAACGTGGCTGTCGCGCCCCGGCGCAGGTCGATCATCGTGGCGGCCAGCAGCACCAGGTCGACGACCGGCACGGCGATCAGCAGTGCGGCGCCGAGGCGGGGCCGGCGCAGCGGGTACCGGGCGATCAGTCCGGCGAGCAGCACCACCCAGAACGCCACCTCGCATCCGACGATCACTGCCACGAGCATGCGGTCTCCTTTTTTAGTACGCTGTGCGATAACCGTAACAGCGCTCGTCAACCAGGTTCCGGAGGGGCCCGTGCCCAAGATCGTCGACCACGACGCGCGCCGTGCCGAACTGGCGCGGGCGATGTGGCGGGTCGTCTACCGCGACGGCGTCGGCGCCGCCACCGTCCGCAGCATCGCGGCCGAGGCGGGCTGGTCACCGAGCGCACTGCGGCACTACTTCGCCACCCAGACCGAGCTGCTGGTGTTCGCCATGGAGCACGTGCAGGCCGAGGCGGCCGAGCGGATCACCGGAGGCGACCGCAGCGGCAGCCCGCGCGAGGTCGCCCAGCGGATCCTGGAACAACTGCTGCCGCTCGACCGCCAGCGCGTCCGCGAGGCCGAGGTGTGGCTGCTGCTCGCCGCGCGCGCCCCGACCGACCCGGCCGCCCGGGCCCGGACGGCCGAGGCGGACGACGGCATCCGACGCGCCGTCGAGTTCGCCGTCACGCTGCTCACCGGGGAACCGGCCGCCGACCCCGAGGCGGTCGCCGGGCTGCACGCGGTGCTCGACGGGCTCGCGCTGCACGCGCTGCTGCACCCCGACCGGATGCCGCCCCGGCGCGCCCGGGAACTGCTCGGCGCGCACCTGGATGCGCTCGCCGCGTCCTGACCGCCTCAGTCGCCGGGCGGCCGGCCCATCGCCGCGCCCAGCTCGGCGCGGCTGGCGATGCCCAGCTTGCGGTAGACCCGGGCCAGGTTGGCCTCCACCGTCTTCGGGCTGATGTAGAGCGCGTCGGCGATGAGCCGGTTCGTCTGCCCCCGCGCAGCGAGCCGGGCCACCCGCTCCTCGGTCGCGGTGAGCGTCGTCGGTGCCGGGGTGCGGGCGCCGATGCGACCCAGCTCCGCCCGCGCCCGGTCGGCGAACGCGGACGCGCCGAGCGCGTCGAACTCGGCCACCGCCGCGTCCAGCGCCGCCCGCGCCTCCCGCCGTCGCCGCACCCGCCGGTACGCGCGCCCGGCGGCGAGCAGGCACCGAGCCCGGTCCAGCGGCAGCACCGCCTCCGGCACGGCGGCCCGGGCCTGCGTCAGCGCGTCCAGTGCCGTGCCCGGATCCGTCCCGGTCGCCCCGGCCAGCAGCACCCGGCTACGGGCCAGACCCAGCGTCGTCCACGGACGCGGCAGCCGGCTGTGGCGCCGGGCCAGCCGGTCCAGCGCGGCGTGCGCGGTGTCCAGGTCACCGGCGCCCACGCACGCCTCGATCCAGTCCGGCTCGAAGCGTTGCCCCAGCGGTTCGGCGATGCCCGACCCGTCCAGGTCGGCCGCGAGCGCGCCGTACGCCGCCGCGGCGGAGGCCCACTCCCCGGACGCAAGCGCCACCAGCCCGGTGAGCTGGTGGTGCAGCCGGCGGCTCCAGGCGTCGCCGAGGACGTCGTCGCGCCGCAGCCCGGCGGCGGCGGCACCCGCCTGCGCCAGCCGCCCCCGGTGCGCGTCGAGCACACCGGCCAGCCAGCTCTCGCCCACCAGCCCGGTGCCCAGCTGCTCACCCAGGTCACGGGCGGCGGCGATGTGCGTACCGGCCTCGGCGAAACGCCCCGCCAGCAGTTCCGTCTCGCCCAGGTGGGTCAGCACCTCGTGCCGCAGCGGATCGTCGCCGCGCGCCACCGCCAGGTCCAGCATCAGGCGCAGCCGGGCCCGTGCCCGGTCGTGGTCGTCGACCGACTTCCACCAGATCGCCGGTACCGAACCGGCCAGGAAGGACGGTTCGCCGCCCTCCAGTGACAGTGCCCGGTCCAGCAGGTCGGTGGGCGCCGGGCCGCCGGCGCGTACCTCGTGGAAGAACAGCAACAGCAGCGCGGCGGTGAGCAGCGGGCGGTGCTCGTCCCGGTCGGACAGGCGGGCGATCGCGGCCCGCGCGTGCCGGCGGGCGGGCTCCGGCTGGTCGTGGAACATGGTCAGGTGGGTGTGGATCCGCCCGGCCAGGTCGCCGTCCGGCCCGGCGGCGACGAGCGCTTGCTCGGCGACGCGGACGGCGGTGACCAGGTCGTCGGCGCACCACGCGACGAGCGCGCGCAGCAGCAGCGCCTCGCCCCGCTCGGCGCCGGTCAGCTCACCCGCCGCCGCCTCGGCGGCCCGCCCGGCCGCCGCGTAGTCGCCGCTGTCGATGCGGCACTGCACCGCGTCGAGGCGGCGCCGGTTCCGGTCGGCGGGCGCCGACGGCGGGGTCAGCTCGGCGGCCCGGGCGTACCAGTCCGCGGCGAGCGCCGACGCGCCGCGCATCCGCTGCCGGGCCGCCGCCGCGGCCAGGTCGGCGGCCACTGCGGCGTCCGGCGCGACGGTGCACCGGGACAGGTGCCGGGCCCGCTCGTCCGGGTCGGCGACCGCGCCGGCGAGCAGCGCGTGCAGCCGCCGCCGGGCTCCCGGCGGGATGCTCTCGCGTACCGCCGCCGCGTACCGGGGGTGCGCGAAGTCGATCCGGCTCGCCGTGACCACGACCAGCCCGGCGTCCTCGGCCGCGTCCAGCGCCCCGGCCGGCACGCCCGCCGACGCCAGGTCGCGCACTGTCGGCACGGTCAGCAGCGCGGCCAGCCGCACCGCGTCGCGGCTCGGGCCGGGCAGCGCCCGCAGCGTCTCCGCGAGCAGCAGGCGCAGCGACGACGGTACGGGCAGGTCCTCGTCGTGCGCGGGCGGGCGGGGCAGCCGCAGCACCGCCCGGGCCAGTTCGATGGCGAGCAGCGGGTTGCCGTCGGCGTCGCGGGCCAGCCGGTCGGTGAGCGGCCGGCTGAGCGTGCCGCCGAGCCGGGCCGCCAGGACGCGGTGCAGGTCCGCCGGGGCCAGCGGCGGTACGTCGGCGCGCAGCAACGGGTGCCGTCCGGTCGGGTCGTCGTCCAGCCCGAGCGGCACCGGCACCGGCGGGCCGTCCCCGGTGCGGTGGGTGGCCAGGACAGCGGGCCACCGGTTCAGCCGGCGCAGCGCGAACCGCAGTGCCCGGGCGCTCGGCGGGTCCAGCCACTGCGGATCGTCCACGGCTAGCAGCACCCGGGGCGCACCGGCGACCGCCGCGTCGAGCAGCGTACGGGTGGCCGCGCCCACCGCCCGGTCGTCCACCGCGTCGTCGTGCTCGCCGGTCAGCAGCACCATGTCGGCCGCGGCCCGCTGCGGCGCGGGCAGCCCCGGCAGCGCGTCCGCGAGCGGGCGCAGCACGTCGGCGAGTGCCGCGTACGGCAGCGCGGTCTCGGCCTCGGTGGGCGCGGCGGACAGCACCCGCCAGCCGGTCCGCCCCGCGCGGGCGACCACCGCCCGCCACAGCGCGGTCTTGCCGATGCCGGACGGGCCGTCGAGGAGCACCGGCGTACCGGCGGTCAGGGCACGCCACACCCGCTCGACGACCGCGTCGCGGCCGACCAGTGCGGCGTCCATGGCGGGATGGTGGCACAGCGGCGCCCGTGAACCCAGCGTCGGCGCGGCCTAGCCCGGAACCTGTCCGCATATCGAGACGGGCGGGATCACCTCCTGGTTGCGGTAGACGTCGGCGCTCCAGCTCGGCCCGCCGGACGCCACGATCGGCGGTATCCGTGGGGCCCGGGACGGGCTGAGCAGGCTGAGGAACTTGTTGATCACCTGGACGACGGGTTCCAGGATCCGGTAGCCGATCCCGAACCGCGCCCGCACGCCGAGCCCGACGCCCCGGCACAGCGCGTACGGCGCGCCGAGCGCGGACCCGATGGTGGCGCCGTACGACGTGACCAGCTCGAACCAGATCCCGGCGGTGAACAGGAACGCGCTGATGCCCATGGTGAACCGCACGCCGTGCCGGACGACCAGCCCCATCACGCCGACCGGCACACCGGTGAGCGAGTCGAGCAGGCTCACCCGGCGGGCGAAGCCCTCGGTCACGCGCGAGCCCACCTGGCCGCCCGCGTAGCCGAACCCGAGCTTGCCGGCCAGGGCGTACTCGCCGGAGCCGCGGAACGTGCCCAGTTTCGCGCCGAACGCGGTGGCCACCTCAAGCGTCTGGCTCACCGTGAACGACAGCGGCAGGCCGGCGACCAGCCCGATCGGGAACGCGATGTCGACCGGGACCGGGAACGTGCGGCGGTGGTTCTGCCCGCCGTCGATGCCGGCGGTGAAGTCCACCTTGATGCCGAAGCCGCCGCCGATCTCCAGCTCGGCCCGGGTCACCTTGCCGGCGCCGATGGCCAGGTGGAACGACGCGGCCGGTCGGCCCACGGTCAGCGTCACGGTGCCGGCCAGCCGGAGCCCGCCGTCGTCGTACGTGAAGTGCGTGCCGACGCCACCGGCGCAGCAGAACGTCCGGACCCGGTAGCCGTGGGCGCTCGCGGCGGCCTGCCCGCCCGGCGCGGGTGGCGGCTGCGCGGGCGCGACGGTGAGCGGGCGGGAGCGGCCGAGCGTGCCACCGGCCGCCGCGACCTCCCGGGTCCACGACGGCTCACCCGCCACGTAGACGGTCGGGTTGTCGAGGGTGACGCCGTCCCCGCCGAACGTGCCATCGCGGATCACCTCGGTGAGCGTGACCGGGCCGATCGTGACGACCAGGTCGTCGCCGTCCTCGGCCAGGTCGAGCACCCGGCCCACGCCGCGCCCGGTGAGGAACATGACCCGGCCGGGCGCGAGCCGGTCGGCGTCGCGCGCGCCGGGGTCGAGCCGCCAGATCAGCCCGTCCGGGCTCACCGACCGCACGGTGCGGCTGCCCCCGCCGACGAGCACCACGTCCGGTTGCAGCGTGACGTCCTTGCCCGGCGCCGGGGCCTGCCCGTACCGGGGCTCCCCGTCGCCCGCGTCGGCCGGGCCCGGTGTGGGGCCGCCGCAGCCGGTCACCACGAGCAGCACCACCAAGCCGGCCGTGAGCAGCCGACGGCCGCGCACCGGCCGCCTCACATCCGGCCGGCGACGGTACGGGCGAGCCGTTCCAGCGGCGCCCGGTTCTCCTGCGGGTCGTTGAGCCGCATCAGCCGCACCGCGACCCACAGCTCGCCCTTGCGCAGGAAGAACGCCTCGTAGGTGAGCAGGGCCTCGTCGGCCGTGCCGGTCAGCTCACGGAGCTCGTGCCCGAGCTGCCGCTCGATGTCGAGGTACTTCTTTGCGCCCTCGCCCACGAACACCTCGACCTGAGCGGTCGGCCCGCTCACCGGGCCGGTGTAGGTGCAGGACTGCCCGGCCACCACCGGTTCCTCCAGCGGCGTGCCGGCGAGGCGCTCGGCGTCGTCCTTCGACACCAGCGTGCACGCCTGCGGCGCATCGGCGGCGCCGTCCACCGGTTCGGCGCTCGGCTCGGCCGGCGCCTCCCCGGCCGGGTCCGCGACCGGCGTGCCCGCACCGGGTACGGCGCCACCGGCGGCCGGCGGTTCGTCGCCGCCGCAGCCGGCGGACGCGGTGAGCAGGGCCGCGGCCAGCGCGAGCGCGATCAGTCGGCGGGTTCGCATGCCTGCCCCCGCTCAGGCCGGGATCGCGTCGAGCGTGCGGCGCAGGATCTGTTCGTTGCCTGCGGTGCCGCCGCCGAAGCTGCTGATGGTCACCGTGTACGTGCCCTTGCCGTCGATCAGCACCGCCTCGCCGCGGACGTCCTTGACCGCGAGGTAGCCCCGCTCGCCCCGGTCCAGGTCGACGACCTTCTCGTACTGCTGGCCGGCCTGGTCGTGCTGGTAGTCGTAGGTGGCCTTGCCGGCGGTGGCCGAGGCGGTGGTGACCGCCAGCTGGGCGATGCCGTCGCCGAACGAGCAGTTGCCCTCGTCGCGTAGCTTCCGGTCGACCAGCTCGGAGACCTGGGCGGCGGTGAACGGGCACGGCGGCCGGACGTCGTCCACGGCGCCCGCGTCCGGGTCGCCGCCGTCCTCGCCCGCCGCGGTGTCGGCCGACCCGGCGTCGACGATCCCGCCGCCGGAGTCGCACCCGGCCGGCGCGAGCAGGGCGAGCAGCAGCAGCAGCGCCAGGCGGGCGCGGCGGGTACGGATGGTCCGGGCCGGTGTGAGCGCGTCAGATGCCATGGCTCCGACGCTAGGCGCGTCGTCACCGCCCGTAATCGGGGGTTTCCCTATGCGGTGACCTTGCGGACCGGCTCGTCCGCCCCGGCGGGCAGCTCGCCGGCGTCGGTCCGCCGGCCCGTCCGGATGGCCAGCCGATCCACGTAGCCGATCATGAGCGCGGCGAACAGCACCACGAACAGGAGCAGCATCGGCAGCGGCAGGACCAGGCCCAGCGGAAGCTCGCCCTCCGGCCCGAAGCGGAGATTGGCGATCATCTGGACCAGCGCCGGCGCGGTGAGGCTGTCCGGGCCCCGGCTCACCAGCGTCGTCCACAGTGTCCCCTGGGCGTGTGCCAGCCAGGTCGGCAACGCGGTCACCGCGAACATCGGCAGCGCCGGCAGCAACAGCGTACGGCCGGCGTCGCCACCGGAGCGCCACCGCGCGTGCTGGCCCCGGAACAGCAGCGTGAAGGCGAACAGCGCGGGCACGGACAGCCAGACCGGCGGCACCAGGCCGAGGAACATGCCGAGCTGGTCGAGTTCCTCGGTGCGCTCGAACCCGGCGATGGCCAGCGGGCCCACGCCGACGAACAGCCACGGCGCGAACGGCACCAGCAGCAGTTCGCTGTAGCGTCCCAGCGGCCGCAGCGCGCCGATCCCGAACCCGGCCAGCGCCGCGACCGTCACCGCGACGAGTGTGGACATCAGCGGCGGCACCCAGGTGTTGGCGAACACGGTCGAGGTCTCGACCCCGTTGGGCAGCCGCCCGGCGTCGGAGGAGAGGTTCCGCAGCCACGGCAGCGACGCCCAGACGGTCACGCCGAGGACGACGACTAGCGCGACAGCGGTCAGTGCGACGAGCAGCGGCCGGCGGCCGGCGAAGGACTCCGCCTCCCGTACGGCCGGGCCGTCCCGCCAGCCGTCGAACTCGATGCGCAGCCGGGTGGCCAGGATCAGCGCCACCGCGGCCAGCCCGAGCAGCCCGAGCAGCACCAGCAGCAGCGTCGACGTGGCGGATCCGACACCGAGGCGCATCGTGCGGAAGGCGGTCTGCGTCGCGGCGAACACCGGCGTCGCCGTGGTGGTTCCGGTCGGCCCGCCGCCGGTCAGGATCGCCGGGGCGGCGTACGTCTGCAGGGCGGCGGCGAGGACGCCCAGGCCGAGCAGCCCGCCGACGGCCAGCATGGCGGGCGCGGGCCGGTGGTCGGGCTCGCGGCGGCGCAGGGCGCTCAGGTACAGCGTCGCGGCCACCGCGACGACCAGCCCGAACGTCACCTGTGCCAGTGTCGAGACGAGGAACGTCCGGGGGGACTGGAGATCCTGCCGGAGGGTGCCCGCCTCGATGGCCTCGCCACGCCGGCCGAGCAGCACCGCGACCGGCGCGTACGCGGCGAGCGGCAGGGCCAGCACGCCCCGGGTGACCAGGCGGGTGACCCGGCCGGCCCGGTCGGCGAGGACGGCGAGCAGCGGCGCGGCGAGCAGCGCCACCGCCAGCGGGATCAGGCCGAGAAGCACCGCGAACCCGACCTGCCCGGCGAACCCGGAGCTGAAGGCGGTCTCGTAGTTCGCCGTGCCGACCGACTCGTCCGAGCCGCGCGGCCCGTCGGCCTGGAAGCTGCGGGCCACAGTGGACAGCGTGGGCAGGACGTACGACCAGACCCAGGCGATCACCGCCGGGACGACCAGCGCCAGCCCGATCAGGGCCCGCGCCGGGCGGTACGGCTGCGGGGGCACTGGCGCTGTCACCTGCGGCGTTGCCGGCTGGTTCATCGGGACATCCACCCTCGAAGATCGACGATCACGGCGCTCGCGACGGTAACCGATGCCGTCCACCAGCGCGCGGCGGCCGACCGGCGACCCGGCGCCGCCGGATAGGGTCGCATCCGTGCGGACCAAGCAGGAGCTGTCGACGGCGATCCGGGAACGACGGCGGGCGGCGCTGGTGGTCAACGCCCACTCCCGGCGCGGCCGGCGGCTCTACGACACCGTCCACGCGCGGCTGCGCGCGGCCGGGTTCACGCTGCTCGGCGCGTACCCGGTGGACCGGCCCGGCGAGCTGGACCGGGTGCTCGCCGAGGCCGCCGACCTGGGACCGGACCTGCTGGTCACCGGCGGCGGTGACGGCACCGTCGGCGCGGCGGCCCGGCTGCTCGCCCACCGGGACATCGCGATGGGCCTGCTGCCGCTGGGCACCACTAACAACTTCGCCCGTACGGTCGGCGTCCCGCTCGATCTCGACGCGGCGATCGCGGTGCTCACCGACGGCAAGGTCATCGACGTCGACCTGGGCCTGATCGGTGACACCCGGTTCACCAACCACGTCGGGATCGGGCTGTCCGCCGACATCATGCAGGCCGCGCCGCCGGGGCTGAAGCGGGTGGTCGGGCGGCTCGCGTACCCGCTGACCGGGCTGGGCCTGCTGGCCCGGCACCGGCCGCTGGCCGTGACGGTCCGCGCCGAGGGCCGCGAGCACACGTTCACCACGCACCAGGTGTACGTGGCGAACGGCGGCTTCCACGCCGGCCGGCCGATCACCGCCGACGCCACCGCCGACGACCGGCTGCTGGTCGCGTACCCGGTGGGTGGGCCGACCCGGCGCCGGCTGCTGCGCGAGACGGCGCGCAACGCGGCGGCCGGCCACCGCCGCACCCTCGGCGACGAGCCGTTCCTGGCGGTACGCCAGCTGTGGCTGGACACCGACCGGCCGGCCCGCATCGAGGTCGACGGCGAGCCGTACGGGCAGACGCCGGTCCGCATCGGCCTGGACCCGAACGCGTTGCGGCTGATGGCCCGCTCCGACAGCCCGGACCACTGAGGCGGTCAGGCCCAGTGCTCCTCGTCGGGCAGCGGGATCTCCGTGTTCTGCTCCACCGCGTCGGCGGCGGTGAGGTCGTCGCGCACCGACTCGCCCAGGCCCGCCCGGTCGCTCGGCGCGCGCAGCACACCCTGCTCGGCCAGGTCCGCCGCGCTCGCCTCGGGCACCGCCGCGTCGACCGTGTCGGGTGGGCCGACGAGCGTCTCGTCCTGCCGCTGCTCCTGCGCGTCGGCCTCGGGCGGGCGGCGCAGCGCGTCCTCGCTCATCGCGTGCCCGTCACGCCGTGCGCCGCACGAACGGGGCGCTCTGGTCGGCCACCTCGCCGTACTCGGCCGGGAGTTGCGTGACGACCTGCGCGTAGGCGGCCGGGTCGACGGCGTCGCGCAGCACGTCGAACACGGCGGTGATGCCGTCCCGGGCGGCGTCCACGTCCACGTCGGCGCGTCCGCTCACCCGCTCGACGAACACGTCGAGCCCGAACGGTTCGGCGTCCTCGGCCGGGCCGAACGCGTACGCCCGCAGCGCCTCCGGCAGCCGGTCGGCGAGGTCACGGGCCTCCCCGCCGTCGATCCGCTCGGCCAGCGTGGTCAAGGTCGCCCGGGTGATCGCGGTGGCCTGCTCCGCGGACGCGCCGCACCGCTGGGCCACCGCGCCGATGAACTGATCCTGGTCCATCTCGCCGCCTTCCTCCGCCGGGATCGCCGGATTCCCACGCTGGACCTCCGCAAACGGCCGCCGGGCCGGGGGGTAGCCTGCAGCGCGGAACCCGCAGCGAGGAGGCCCCGACAGTGCAGCCGACGACCGTGGACGTGCCCACCCCCGACGGAACCGCTGACGCCTACCTGGCCGTGCCGGAGACCGGCGGGCCCTTCCCGGCCGTCCTGTTGTTCATGGACGCGTTCGGGCTGCGGCCCCGGGTCGCGGAGATGGCCGCCACGATCGCCGAGCGCGGGTACGTGGTGCTCGCCCCCAACCTGTTCCACCGCGCCGGGCGGGCCCCGCTGATCGACCTCGGCGCGCTCGCCGACGACAGCCGCCGGGGCGCCCTGTTCGAGAGCATCGGGCCGATGATGGCCGCGTTGACGCCGGACGTGGTGGCCCGCGACACCGCCGCCTACCTGGACTTCCTGGCCACCCGCCCGGATGTCGCGCCGGGACCGGCGGCGATCACCGGCTACTGCATGGGCGGCACGAACGCGCTGCGCGCGATCGAGGCGCTGCCGGACCGGATCGCCGCGGTGGCCGCGTTCCACGCCGGCCGGGTGGTCACCGACGCCCCGGACAGCCCGCACCTGACCGTCGGCGCGGTGACCGGTGAGCTCTACTTCGGGCACGCCGACGCCGGCCCGTCGATGACCGCCGAGCAGATCGCCACGCTGGAGAAGACGCTCGACGCGGCCGGGGTGACGTACCGCTCCGAGGTGTACGCCGGCGCCCGCCACGGCTATACCCAGTCGGACACCCCGATGTACGACGAGGAGGCGACGAAGCGGCACTGGACGGCGCTGTTCGACCTGCTCGACCGCACGCTCCGCCGCTGACCCGCCCAAGGCGCGCGGGAGCGCGGCGGACGATTCACCGGTCCGGAGGCGGGTAACCGCCGTCATGGCCGACCGCCGCGCCGACACCGTCCGCTCGCCCCTGGACCGGGCGGTCGAGCGGGGCGGTCTCGCGCTGTCCCGGGCCCGGGCCGAGGGTGGCGCGGCCGGCCGCAACCGGCTGCGCCAGCTGGAGATCACCGTGGTGATCTCCGCGCAGGCCGGGCTGGCCGCGGCGCTCGCCGCGCTGATCGCCCAGGAGTTGCTCGGCTCCGGCGCGCACGTCTTCGCCCCCGCCGCAGCTGTCGGCACCATCGCCACCGCCATCGGCCAGCGTGCCCGGCGCACGTTCGAGCTGCTCATCGGCGTCGGCCTCGGCATCCTGGTCGGTGACCTGCTGCGCGCGCTGCTGGGCAGCGGATCCTGGCAGACCGGCCTGGTGGTCACGCTGGCCATCGCCACCGCGCTGCTGGTGGCCGGGCGCGGCGGCGCGCTCGTCGGCCAGGCCGGCGGTACGGCGGTGCTGATCGCCACGCTCGCGCCGGTGCAGCCCGGCCTGGAGCTGCCCCGTATCTTCGACGCGCTGGTCGGCGGCCTGGTCGGCCTGTTCGTGGTGGCGCTGCTGCTGCCGGTCAACCCGATCCGGGTGCTGGACCGGGCGGTGGAACCGGTGGTCGCCCGGCTCACCGAGAAGCTCGACGCCGTCGCCCACGCGCTGACCCGCCGCGACGCCGACGCGGCCCAGCGCGCCCTGGAGGACCTGCGCGGGATCGAACCGGACATCGGGCGGCTCAACGACGCGCTCAGCGGGGCCGAGGAGGTGGTCACCATCGCGCCGGCGCGCTGGCACCGCCGCGCCCAGTTCCACAGGTACGCCGAAGCGACCCAGCACCTCGAACGCCTGGTGCTGTACGCCCGCTCGATCGCCCGCCGCTCCGCCACCGCGCTGCAGTACGACGAGCCGATTCCACCCGCGCTGCCCGACGCGGTGGCCCGCCTCGGCCAGGCGGTACGGGAGCTGAAGCGGGCCGGCAACTCCGGTGCGGATCTGGAACGCACCCGGGAGCTGGTCCGGCAGGGCGCCGAGCTGGCCGGGCGCGCCTGGTCGCAGGGCGTACGCGCGTTCGGCGAGGCGATGATCAGCGACCTGCGGACCGCGCAGAGCGAGCTGCTGCGGGCCACCGGCTGCCGGCCCGAGGACGCAAACGGCAGTGTGCGCCGGGCCGCCGGCGCGGGGGAGTCGGAGGCGCGCCCGCCGGTCCGGGCCCGGATGAGCCGGCCGGTCCCGCGCCGGCCCGGCGTCCGGCACCCGCCGAAGGCCACCGGGCGTCAACTGGCACCTGCCCGGGCCGGTCCGGCTGGCTAGCGTCGGCGCATGGACATCCGTCACGACGCGCCGGCCGCGCGCTTCGCCGCGCTGAGCACCGCCCACGTCGCCGACGCCTGCCTGCGCGCCGGTGTCCCCGTCCGCTGCGCCCCGGCCGCCGTCGTCCCGGTGCTGCCCGGGCGGCGCCTGGCCGGCCCGGTCCGCCCGGCCCGGCACGCCGGCAGCGTGGACGTCTTCCTGGAGGCGATCGAGCAGGCCGCCGAGGGGGACGTGCTCGTCGTCGACGACGGCGGGCGCACCGACCGGGCCTGTGTCGGCGACCTGGTGGTGCTGGAGGCGCGGGCCGCCGGCCTGGCCGGGCTGGTGGTGTGGGGCGCGCACCGGGACACCGCGGACCTGGTCGCGGTCGGGCTGCCGGTGTTCAGCCTCGGCGCCACCCCGAGCGGGCCGTTGGAGCTGGACCCGCGCCCGGACGGGGCGCTGGCGCACGCCCGGGTCGGGCCGTTCACCGTCGGGCCGCGGGATCTGGCGCTGGCCGACGACGACGGCGTGGTGTTCGTGGCCGCCGACCGGGCCGGGGAGCTGTTCGACCTGGCCGAGTCCATCCGGGACACCGAGCGGCGGCAGGCCGGCCGGATCCGGGCCGGGGAGTCGCTGCGCGCGCAGGTCGGGTTCGGCGCGTACCTGGCGGCCCGGGAGGCGGATCCGGCGCTGACGTTCCGGGCGCACCTGCGGGCGGTGGGCGGCGCGATCGAGGAGTGACCCGGTCAGCCGCCGCGTGCCCACAGCGCCAGGCGTACCCGGTTGGCGCTGCCGGTCTTCGTCATCAGGCTGGTGATGTGCGTCTTCACTGTGGTCACCCCGATGTGCAGCCGCTCGGCGATCTCGGTGTTCGACAGGCCGTCGGCGACCAGGTCCAGCACGTCCCGCTCGCGGGCGGTCAGGTCGGCCGTCCGCCGGGGCGCGCCGGCGCGGGCGTGCACCGCGCGGTCGACCAGCCGGCGCAGCACGTCCGGGCTGAACGGGCTGTCGCCGGCGGCGGCGCGGCGGACGCCGTCGAGCAGGTCGGCCGGGGGCGCGTCCTTGAGCAGGAACCCGCAGGCGCCGGCGGTCAGCGCGGGGTAGAGGTGGTCGTCGTCGCCGAACGTGGTGAGCACCATGATCCGGGTGGCGGGCCGGTCGGCGAGGATGCGGCTGGTCGCGGTGATGCCGTCGACGCCGGGCATCCGCAGGTCCATCACCACCACGTCGGGTCGTAGCCGGGCGGCCAGGGCGACCGCGTCCCGGCCGTTGTCGGCCTCACCGACCACCTCGAGGTCGGGCTCGGCGTCGCAGAGCATCCGCAGGCCGGCCCGGATGAGGTGCTGGTCGTCGACCAGCAGCACCCGGATCACGCCGGCTCCGGCATGCCGGCGCGGGGCCGAGGCGCCTGGTGGGTGGGCCCGGCCGGGGGCAGCACGGTCCGGACCCGCCAGCCGGACCCGGTGGGCCCGGCCTCCAGCCGCCCGCCGAGCACCTCGACCCGTTCACGCATGCCGACGATGCCGTGGCCACCGCCGGTGGGCACCCCGGCCGGCGCGGCGCCCCGCCCGTCGTCGGTGACCGCCCAGTGCACCGCGCCGTCCTCGACCGACACGCTCAGGTGTGCGCGGGCCGCCGCGCCGGCGTGTTTCGCCACGTTCGTCAACGCCTCCTGGGTCAGTCGCAGCACCGCCTGGCCGCGTACCGCGTCGAGCGTGCCGATCGCGGGGTCGACGTCGGCCTCCACGACGACGCCGGCCTGCCGGGCCCGGTCGACCGCCGCGCCGAGCGCGGCCGGCAGCGCCGACGGCTCGATCGCGGTCAGCGCGGCGTCGCCCCGGACGCCGTCCGGGTCGCGCAGCACCGCCACCAGCCGCCGCAGGTCGGTCAGCGCGGCCGTGCCGGTGGCGTGCACGTCGTCGAACACCTCGCCGACCCGGGGATCCAGGTCGGGCAGGACGTGCCGGGCCACCCCGACCCGCAGCACCATCGACGCGACATGGTGCGCGAGCACGTCGTGCAGTTCCCGGGCGATGGCGCCGCGCTCGTCGGCGCGGGCCGCCCGGCTCTCCGACTCGCGCCGGCGCCGCTCTGCCTCGGCCCGCTCCTCGGCCTGCCGCCCGAGTTCCCGGGTGGTCCGCACGACCAGTCCGAGCAGCAGCGGCAGGCCGACGGTGACGGCCAGCCCGAACAGGCCGGTGAACGCCGCGCGGACCGGTAGCCCGATCAGGTCGGTCAGGTCGACGGCGGCGAGCAGCCCGGCGCCGAGCCAGATCGTGCGTGGCCGGGTGGCCCGCATGGTCAGCTCCAGCAGCGCCCAGCTCGCACCGACCTGGTTGATCACCACGTCGTCGACCAGCACGAGCGCGGCGACCAGCAGCGCCGACTGGATCAGCAGATTGAGCAGCGGCCGGCGGTGGCACAGCAGGGCCAGCAGGAACGCCGGGACCGCCAGCGCCCACTGCGTACCGGTGGCGGCCGAGTTCCCGTGCGGACCGAAGACCAGGTAGCCGATGCCGCTGAGGTCCAGCAGCAGGACCCGCGCGAACGTGTCCCGCGCGTCGAACAGCCGACCGGTCCAGCCCACCGCGTCAGCCTAGGCAACCGGTGCGGCCGTAGCCACCGCGTTCGCCGGCCGCCGCCACGCGGACCGCAGTCCGAGGTGGACGGCCAGCCCGATCGGGCCGAGCAGGACGGTGAGCAGCAGCACCGGGGCGGTGAGCAGGGCCGGCAGCCCTCGCTCCCGGGAGTCCTGCCAGATCCACCTGCCGACGAACAGGTCGAAGGCGATCATGTGGGCCCAGGCCGCCGCCGCGCCGTCGGCGGTGCCGAGCAGGTTTCGCAGGCCGTCGAGCGTGGGCGCGGTCACCACCGGCAGCGCCGTGCCGAGCGCGGGGAGCACCAGGGCCGCGTAGACGAGCAGCACCGGCGCCACGATCAGCGGCGAGCCGACGATCCGGCCGGTCCAGGACCAGCGCGGCGCCAGGATCATCAGCGCCCAGAACGGCGCCGCGAGCGCGAACGTCAGACTGAACAGCGCGGTGCTCATCCGACCAGCACCACCTCGGTACGGCGGGCCCGGCGGGCCAGCACCAGCGCGGTGGCCGCCGCCGTGGCCACGACCAGCGCGGCCGCCGCGGCGAGCGTGAGCCCGTCCGGCGCGAGCAGCGGCTGCCCGCGCAGGGCCTGGGCGGTCACGAGCAGCGTCAGTGCCGCGTACGCGGCCCCGCCGACGAGCACCAGCCGGGCCCGGGTCAGCTCGTCCAGCCGCCTGCCGAGGAACCGGTCGAGCAGGATCGCCAGCAGCGGCAACGCCTGCAACGCGTGCATGCCGACGAAGTGCCCGACGCGCAGGTCGCCGCCGGTGGTGCTCCAGCCGAGCAGCGGCAGCCCCGGGCCGCCGTCGGGCACCCCGACGCTGTGCGCGCCGCTGATCCCGGCGGGCGTGCCGGCCGGCTGCTGCGCCACCATCGGGAACGCGACGACCATGCCGAGCAGGGACACGGCGAGACCGAGCCGCACCGCGTACCCGCCGGCCCGGTCCGCGAGGGACCGGCGGGACAGCACGACCGCCAGCACGAGCTGGGCGGCGAACAGCACCATGATCGCCGCGCCCATGACGCTGAACAGCATTCCGTCCAGCGACGTGGTGCCGTTGAAGTGGCTGGTGGTGCCCCGGAGCACCTGACCCACGATGACGACCATCTCCACCACGGACATGGCCACGATCACGGTGGCGGCCCGCTCGGCCGCCCGGCTACGGCGGGGCAGCAGGGACAGCATCCAGGCCAGCGTGACGCCGTAGAGCACGAAGGAGATCGCGAACTTCAGCGGCTTGGCCCAGATGGGCGCGCCGGTGAGCACGCGCGGATCGGCGACGACGCCGACCGCGGCGACGACGGTGAGCACCGCCATCGCGGACACGAGGAGCATCAGGGGGCGGTGCCATCCGGCCGCCCGGTTCCGTACGGTAGTCATGCCTGTAGATGCTCGTGACGGACCGGGCCGGTCGCGCCCGCCCGCAGGCCGCGTTCGCGGCCACGGGTCGGAGGGCGTCTCCTACTCCGGGACGAGGTCGGCCGGTCAGTCCGGCAGCCGGGGCATCTCGACGCCCGGGTCGCGGCCGAGCAGGACGCCGCGGGTCAGCGCCCGTGCGCCGAAGCGGTCCCGTACCGCGTCGACGGCGGCGTCCAGCGCCGGGCCGGGTTCGGCGGTGAACGGCAGGGTGAGCTGCGTGTGCCCGGCACCGAGGTTGCCCACCGAGACGCCGAGCAGCGTGACGCCCCGTTCCGCGATCTGCGGCAGCGCGGCGCGCAGCAGGTCACGGGCGGCGGCCCGCAGCGGCCCGGTCTGCGCGGTCGGCTCGTCGAGCGTGTGCGACCGGGTGGCGCGGGTGTAGTCGGCGAAGCGCAGCCGCAGCGTCACCGTGCGGCCGGTGCGGCGGGCGGCGCGCATCCGGCCGGTGACCCGGTCGACCAGCCCGGCCAGCACCACGTCCAGGTCGGCGGGGGAGTGCGGGCCGCCTCCCAGCGCGTGCTGCGCGCCCATCGAGGAGCGGCGGCGGCCCACCTGCACCGCCCGTGGGTCGCGGTTGTGGGCCAGCGCGTGCAGGTGCCGGCCGGCGCCCGCGCCGAGCAGCGACACCAGCGCCGGCTCGTCCAGCCGGGCCACCTGCCCGACGGTACGGATGCCGCGGTCGCGCAGCCGCGCGGCGGTGACCGGGCCGACGCCCCACAGCCGCTCGACAGGCAGCGGGTGCAGGAACGCCAGTTCCCGGTCCGGCTCCACGACCAGCAGCCCGTCCGGCTTCGCCACGCCGCTTGCGACCTTCGCCAGGAACTTCGTCCGGGCCACGCCGACGGTGATCGGCAGGCCGACCTCTCGGCGTACCCGCTCCCGCAGCGTGGCCGCGACGGCGGCCGGCGTTCCGGCGAGCCGCCGCAGCCCACCCACGTCGAGGAACGCCTCGTCGATGCTGAGCCCTTCGACGAGCGGGGTGGTGTGCCGGAAGATCTCGAACACCGCCCGGCTGGCGGCCGTGTACGCGGCCATCCGGGGCGGCACCACGACGGCGTCCGGGCAGAGCCGCCGCGCCTGCCGGCCGCCCATCGCGCTGCGCACGCCCCGGGCCTTGGCCTCGTAGCTGCACGCGAGCACCACGCCGCCGCCGACGATCACCGGCCGGCCGCGCAGCCGGGGGTCGTCGCGCTGCTCGACCGAGGCGTAGAACGCGTCCAGGTCGGCGTGCAGGATGGTGGCCTCGCTCGACACCCCGCCATCCTCGCACACATGTTCGAACGAGCGCGGCTGACCTGCCCGGACACAGACGACCGGCCGGCGGGAACACCCGCCGGCCGGTCGCGTGCGCCTCACCGTCCGTAGACCTCGAGTTCGTAGAGCGAGAAGCCGTACGAGGTGGCCCGGGTGACGCCGTACATCCGCACGTAGCGGGCGCTGACCGGGGCGAACGTCACGTTGTCGACGCCGCCGTTGCCGGTGGTGGTGCTGAACACCGGCTGCCAGGAGTTGCCGTCACCGGAGACCTCGATCCGGTAGCCGGTGGCGTAGGCGGCCTCCCACCGCAGCACCGCCCGGCTGATCGTCCGGGCCGAGCCGAGGTCCACCCGCAGCCACTGGTTGTCGTTGTAGCTGCTGGCCCACCGGGTGCCGAGGCTGCCGTCGACCGCCTTCGCCGGGGTGTTGCTGGTCAGGAACTGCGTGCTGGACGCGGTGGCGGTACGGCCCTGCGCCAGGTTGGTCACCGCGTCGCCCCGGCGCGCCGGGAACGAGACGACCTGCTGGTACGTGGGCCGGTTCTGCCAGGCGATCAGCGGGTGGGTGATGCCGCCGAGCCCGGACTGGGCGATCGAGTCCGCGCACCACTGGTCGCCGGCACCGCACGAGGAGTCGCCCGGGTAGACGGTGGTCGCGGGCGCCGCGGCGGCCTGGCCGAGCGTGTCGAGCAGCGCCTGCCGGCACGCGCCCAGGTTGCCGTTGCCGCAGTACGTGCGCCCGAGCCCGCCGGCCACCGGGTCGCCGAGCACGGCCCGCAGGTCCTTGTCGACGTAACCCCACCAGCCGTACTGGAACGCCGAGCCCTTGTGCGCCTGCCCCTGCGACGCCCAGTTCACGGTGCCGTCGCGGCCACCGTTCTGGCCGCCCGAGGGCGCCTCGTTGACTTCGAGCGCGTCGACGAGCGCGGCGTACAGGTCGGGGCCGAGGCCGGGGCGGAACTGCGCCGAGGCCAGCAGCGGCCACCAGGCGTCGAAGATCCGGATGGCCTCGGCGTGCTGGTAGACCTTCGACCCGGGTGACGTCTCCACCCGCCGCGACCCGGCCTGCTGCCAGGCCCGCAGCTTGGTCACCGCGGCGGCCAGTGCCGGGTCGGTGACCGGCGTGCTGTCGAGCACCCGCAGCAGCTCGCCGAGCACCTGCTGGCCGCGCAGGTCGGTCACCGCCGCCTCGGCGGTGATCCGGACGATGTCGGCGCGGCCGACCTTGCGCTGGGCGATGGCCGCCTTCACCGGGCCGTCGAGCAGCTGACCCCGGTGCACCGCGCCGTAGCTGAAGTTGCCGTCGGCCGCGCCGAAGTCACGCGCCTGCTTGTTGTTCCAGCTGACGTAGTAGTCCTGGTTGACCGACTGCGGGTGGGCCGACGCCGGGGCGTACGTGGCGTCGTTGGTGTCCGGGTTCCAGCCGGCCCACTCGTACGCCGGCTCGGCCTTCATCGGCAGGTTCGGGTCGGAGGCGGAGGAGCGCACCGGGTTCGAGCCGGAGTTGTAGTACGCCGCCTCGGTGGAGTTGACGTAGAACCAGTTGAACGCGTACCCGACGCTGGCCGCGGACGCCCGGAACGCCGCCGCGCTGCCCATCGCCGCCGGGTCGTTGTACGCCTGGAAGCCGATCGCCGACTCGGCCTCGTGCCGGTAGGTGGAGCGCAGCTTGGTGAACGCGGTGGGCTGCCCGTTGACCAGCCCTCGGTAGGACACCAGCCCGTACTTGGTGCGCAGCGCGCGCAGCGTGTACGCGCCGGCCGGGGTGGAGTCGGCGAGCGTCGGCGACCAGGAGTTGCGCTTCTCCAGCACCTCCATGGCCACGCACTGGCCGCGGAAGAGGTAGCGGTTGGAGCGCAGCGTCGGCGCGCTGCCGTCGGTGGTGCACAGCGGCACCGCGTACGTGTCGGTCAGGTCCTGGGAGGCGGAGGTGGCGCTCCACGCGTAGTCCTGGCCGCGGCCGAGCAGCACGTAGAGGTTCAGCCCGGCGAACGCGGCGCCGCGCGCGCTGATGCCCGGTCCCTGCAGTTCCTGGAGCATGAGCAGTTGCGGGGCGAAGTAGCCGGTCTGCGGGCCGAACACGGCGACCGGGTTGCCGGTGGTGGTGTGCCGGCCGGAGACCACTACCGCGTTTGACATGCCGTGCGCCCGCAGGTTGGACAGGCCGCCGACCAGGTCCTTGGTGGCGGCGCTGGTGCCGGTGCGGGCGGCGGCTCCGCCGGTGGCGTCGTACGCGAGCGGCTCGGCGACCACGGTGCCGGCGTCGGGCAGCACCGCGCTGGTGGCGCCGGGCGGCGTCGCGCCGTACGGGAAGCTCTGCCCGTCGTGCAGCGTCAGCACGGTCTCCGGGTCGTTCTGGGAGCGGAACGCCGTCCAGACCCGGTCGCCCTCGGTCGGGCCGTACTTGGCCCGGGCGGCCACCCGCACCAGCGCGGACTGCATCTCGCTGCCGCCGCCCCCGCCGAACAGCCCGCCGATGACACCGGCGGTGGCGATCAGGTCGGTCATGGTGAAGTGCTTCGGCTTCCCGGCGCCGGTGAGCACGTACTCGCCGGGGTAGTTGTCGTCGGCGATCGACTTGTCGATGTAGGCGTTGATGCCGGCGATGTAGTCGACGACGTCGGTGTAGAGCTGCTGACCCCGGGTGCCCTTGAGGCGCAGCGCGTCGACCTGGGCCTGGAGGTCCGCCTCGCTGTAGGGCGAGTTGGCCCAGACGCTCTGTTCCAGTTCCCGGTTGCCGGGTGCGCCGCCGGCGAACGAGGTGACGTTGCCGCGGCCGACGTGCCGCAGCAGGTCCATCACCCAGAGCCGGTCCTGGGCGCCGGCGTACCCGGCGCCGAACATGGTGCCGGAGCGGGTGGTGCCGGTGACGTGCGGGACGCCGGTGGCCTTGTCCCGCACGATGGTGACGTCCGAGCGCGGCGAGATCGTGCTCTCGACCTGGGCGTCGGGGACGCCGAACGAGGCGTCGTTGTAGAAGTGGGCGATCTGCTCGTCGGTCAGCCCGGCGTAGTTGTAGACCAGGTTGGCGTACTCGTCGAGCTGGTCGCTGGAGTGCGCCGGGCGGGTGCCGAGCGCCTGGTGGGCCAGGATGCCGGCGAGCGTGGCGTTGCCGTTCTGCCCGGGGGGCAGGATGTCCGCGCACTGGCCGAGGCAGTAGTCGTCGGGGGTGAACGTGGTGGCGGCGAGCGCCGGTGACGGCGCGACGACCGTCAGGACGCTCGCGGTGAGGGCGGCGGCGGTGAGCGCCGCGAGGCGGGCACGGATGGCGGGTAATGGCATGGCGATCCTCCGGGGACGCGGAGTAGGGCCGTTCGGTACGCCCGGCTGACGGCGTCTCGGCCTCCGTGCCCGGGCGTTCTGCCCGGAGGTGAGAATGACTCATATCTATCTGCGGGCAATGATCGGCGCACCACAGCCGTCCGGGATAGCCGTCGTTCACCAGTCGTCAATGCCGACGTTTCGCCGCGATCCGTCCCACAACGACGCGGTGGGGGTGGCGCCGTTGCCACCCCCACCGCTCTCCCCGCCGGTGCGCCGTCAGTGCTTGTGGAACGACTGGCGCACCACACCCCCCACCAGCGCGCACCAGGTAGTGGTGCTGATCTTGCCGTTGGGCGGTAGTCCGTGCAGGCGCTGGAGGTCCTTCACCGCCGTGCGGGTCGCGTGGTCGTACTCGCCGGTCGGGGTGACCTCGGCGTAGCCCTTGGAGGCGAGCATGAACTGCGCGGCCACCACCGGGACGCCCGACGACTTCTGGTCCAGCTCCGGGGCCAGGGTCTCCCAGGTCGGCGCCGTGAGCGTGGCGTCGACGTCGACCGGGATGCCGTTGCGCGCCTGCCAGTCCTGGACCGCCGCGACGGTGGCCGCGTCGAACACGCCGTTCACCGGCACGGTGTAGCCGCGGAACGTGAGCAGGTACTGCGCGACCTGGACCACCGGGCCGCCGACGAAACGCCAGATGTCCGGCCAGCGGCGGGCCGGCACGTCGCCCAGCTTCGTGCCCAGCTTCTGGAACACCGCGCGGCGCAGCGCCGGGAACTCCCGGTAGAACATCGCGCCCGGGCAGAGCGTGGCGCGGAAGTCCCAGTGACCGAAGATGTCGTGCGCGTGCAGCCCGTACTGCCGGCAGATCGCGGTGCACAGCCGGGCGAGGGAGTCGAGCAACTCCTCCGGCGGCGTCTCGCTGACGTAGGTGCCCTCGTTCTCGATGCCGATGGCTCGCCCGTTCTCGCCCGGGCAGTGCGCGGCGATCATCTGCCGGTCGCCGGCCCGCAGCCGGTCCAGGCTGCCGTGGCGTCCCTCCAGGACGTGACCGCCGCGGCTCACCGTGAAGTGCTGCCCGGTGTCGGACCAGCCGTTGCCGTCCATGTGCAGGTCCTGGCAGTCGCGGGCGAGCTGCTTGGCGTGCTCCTCGGAGTAGTCCGTGACGTTCGGGAACGCCATGTGGTGCACGATGATCTTGTTGGTCGGGATCGCGCTCACCGACAGCGGGTCGGCCGGCGGGCGGGCGGCCCACTCGTCGCAGCTGATGATCCAGTCGAGGTCCGCGCCCGGCGCGGCCTGCGCGGCGGCCGGCAGGGCGAGCTCACTGCCGACGACCGCGACCGCGGCGGCGCCGAGGCCGGCCCGCAGCAGCGTACGGCGGTCCAGCTCGGGGTGGTCGAAGTGCATCTCGCCTCCTCGATGGCCCGGCCGGCGCCGGGCGATGTAAAGGAACTGCAACGACTGCGCGCGTGGTGGAGAATATTGCCAAGCTCGCGCGGCGCGCCAGAGGACAAAAGCGACGTTCGCCGGCCGGTGGGCCGGTTGCTCCTACCGCCGGAGTAGGCGATCTCACGTCCGCTGACCGGGACGGACCATGGTCTTCCGCGACCCGCCGTGGCAGCCTGGGCCGGTGCAGTCGCCCAGCCTGACCGGGATCGTCGTGCTCGTCGCGGTGCTCGCGGCCGCCACCGCGTTCGGCTGGTGGCGCCGCCGCCACGACGGGCGGCTGCGCGCCGTCCGGAAGCGCCCATCGGCCGCCGACGCGCCGCACCGGGCCACCCTCACCGCCCTCGGGGTACGCCCCGGCGAGGTCACGCTGGTCCAGTTCTCCGCACCGGTCTGCGCGCCCTGCCGGGCCGCCCGCCGGGTGCTCGCCGATGTCGCCGCCCGCGTCGACGGGGTCGCGGTGCGGGAGGTCGGCGTGGACGAACACCTCGACGCGGCCCGGGAACTGGACGTGTGGCGCACCCCGACGGTGCTGCTGGTGGACGCCGCCGGCCGCGTGGTGCGCCGCGCCGCCGGCGTGCCCGACCGCGACGACCTGATCGACGCGCTCACGGCCGGGGCGGCGCGATGACCGGCGTGCGGCTGACCCGCCGCCGGGTGGTGGACCACGGCCGGCTCGCCACGAGCCTCTGTGCGGCGGCGCGTCCCGCCTGACCGACCGCCCCCGCACGAACGGACCCACCCCATGCTGCTCGACCCCCGAGGACCGCGCTTCGCCGCCGTCCTCACCACAGTCGTCCTCGCGATCGTCCTCGTCACCGGCTCCGGGCCGCTCCTGCTCGCCCAGGCCGTCGTGTTCGCGCTCACCGCCCTGAACCCGCGCGTCGGCCCGTACGGCCTGCTGTTCCGCGCCCTGGTGGCGCCCCGGCTGGACCCGCCGGCGGAGCTGGAGCCGGTCGCGCCGGTGCGCTTCGCCCAGGTCGTCGGCCTGGTCTTCAGCGTCGCCGGCGCGGCCGGCTGGTTCGCCGGGCTGCCCGCGCTCGGCCTGGCCGCCACCGGTGCGGCGCTGGCCGCCGCGTTCCTCAACGCCGCGTTCGGCCTCTGCCTCGGCTGCGAGGCGTACCTGACGATCCGGCGGCTGGCCGGACGCCCGCTCGCCGCCCGGGTGGCGGTGCCCCCGCGCTGAGGTTGCGCCCGTACGCTGGCCCCGGGCGGACGGGGGAGTGGCATGGCGGGTCGCGGGCGGCTGGACCGGCGCAGCGTGCTCGTGGCCGCGGGCGGGCTGGTGGTCGCCGGGATCGGCGTGCCGGTCGGGCTGGCCGCCACGAACGACCGGCCGCCGCCCCCGCCGCGCGGTCGGCGGCCGGTCAGCATGGCGATGCACCTGCACGCCTCGTTCAGCGAGGGCGTGGCCAGCTACGCCGCCCACCTCGACCAGGCCCGGCGCAACGGCGTCGACGTGCTGTGGTGGACCGACCACGACTTCCGGGTCGCCGCCCACGACCACCGCCGGGTCGTCCACTTCGACGGCCCGGAGGAACGCGAGGGCGGCCTGGCCTGGACCTGGCAGCCCGCCACCGAGGGACGGCTGACCGGCTCGGCCGCCGACTTCGTGGACGCGCCGGACGCCCCCGACGGCCCGGGCCGCGCGCTGCGCCTGACCGCCGCCGGTTCCGGCACCCACTGGTACGCGGGCAAGGCGTGGAACTGGACGCACACCGCCAACATCTCCGACACCACGCTGCACCTCGACGTACGCCCCGAAGCCGCCGGCCGGGACGCCACGCTCACCGTGGAACTCGCACTGTCGCACCACCCGGCCGGACCCGGGCGGCCCGCCGGGCAGCTCGTGCTGCGCTACCGCCTCGGTGGCGTCGACACGGTCCGGCACACGGTGGACGGCCGGCACGGCACCGTCGAGCTGCCCGCCCCGCCCGGCGCGTGGCGGCGGCACACGTTCGGCCTGCTCGCCGACGTACGGCGGCTCTGGCCCGACATCGTCGCCGGGGACAACTCGCTGCGCGGACTGCGCCTCGGCGTGACGGTGGCCGGTGGCGGGCGCGGCGCCTACCTGGTGGACCGGCTCGTCTTCGACCGCGCCCGCCGCGCCGGCCAGGCGGGCGAGGAGCTGCGCGCCGAGGTGCTGCGCGGCTACGACGGCGCGTACCCCGGCGTCACCCACCACCGGGCGTACGAGGTGTCGATGGTGCGGCACCTCAACTGGTTCGGCGGCGACGGCACGCTGCCGCGCTTCCCGTCCCCGCCGTACCGGGACAACGACGTCGACGCCACCGAGCGGATGGTGGAGTTCCTGCACGCGCACGGCGGGGTGGTGTGCTGGAACCACCCGCTGGACGCCGAACGCCGCGAATCACTGGCCCGCCTGCTGGTCAGCCGCAACGCGCTCGGCGTCGACCTGATCGAGATCGGACGCCGGTCGGTCGAGGACCACCTCTGGGCGTACGACGTGGCGGCCCGCAACGCGATCCCGCTCACCGCCGTCGGGGTCACCGACGACCACGACGGCACCGACTGGCGGGCCGGCCGGGACCGCAACGTCACCTCGGTGTGGGCGGCCTCGACCGGCCGGGACGACCTGGTCGCGGCGCTGCGCGCCGGGCAGGCGTGGTTCGCCGACCTGGCCGGCTACCGGGGCGCGCTGGACCTGGAGCTGGGCGGCCGCAGCGCGATGGGCGCGCTCGCCGTGCTCGCCGAGGACACCGTCACGGTGCGGCTGCGCGCCACCGACCTGCCCGCCGGGGCCACGCTGGAGACGGTCACCGGCGAGGTCGACCGGGCCGGTGTCGCGGACCCGACACCGGCGGTCCGGGTCGGGCAGGTCCCCTGGCGGCAGTTGCGGCAGGGCTGGCACGACCTGCCGGTGCGCGTCGGCGCCGGCACTTACGTCCGCACCCAGGTCCGCGACCGCGACGGCGAGATAGTCGGCGCGAGCAACCCCCTCTGGCTGCTCCGCACCCCTCCACCCGCAGGCATCCCCCCACCCCGCCGCCGCTGAACCCGCGCCCCCTCTCCCGCCGTGCTCCCTTTCCGCCGATCATGAAGTTGACGGCGATGTCTGTCCTCTTTGTCCCTGTCAACTTCATGATCGACGAGCTGACGGCGGTTGCCGGGGTCTGGTAATCGTGGCGGTGTGTCCGATACCGACCACCTGTCGTGCGGCGCCGCGCCGCGCGAGCGCCCGGGCGCCGGTCGGCGTCCGGAAGCAGCCGTTGCGGCGATGGCCCGCGGCTGCGCCACGGTCAGAATGACGAGCGAGGCGGCGTCCGACATCCGCCCTTGGGACGCCGTGGAGTCTGTCGCATGAGCGGCTGGGAACTGTCCGGATACACCCCGGTCCGCCGGCTCGGCGCCGGCGCGTCGGGCAGCGTCGTGCTCGCCACCCACGACCCGACCGGCACCCCCGTCGCGATCAAGTATCTGATCCGCGACCTGGGCGAGGACTCGGCATTCCGGAGCGCGTTCCGCACCGAGGCCCGGCTCCTCGGCGAGATCGACGACCCGCACGTCAGCCGCCTCTACGAGTACGTGGAGAGCCCGCACGGCGCGGCCATCGTGATGGAACTGGTCGACGGCGTCTCACTGCGCCAGATGCTGCGCGAACACGGCCCGACCACACCCGAGGCCGCGCTCTGCGTCCTCAAGGGCTCACTCGCCGGCCTGGCCGCCGCGCACGCCCACGGTGTCGTGCACCGCGACTACAAACCGGAGAACGTGCTGGTCACCGGCACCGGGCGGAGCAAACTCGCCGACTTCGGCATCGCCATGCCGATCGGCCAGGGCTCCGACACCACGGTGTCCGGCACGCCCCGCTACATGGCCCCCGAGCAGTGGACCGGCGCCCCGGCAAGCCCCGCGTGCGACGTCTACGCCGCCACCGCCACGTTCTTCGAGTGCCTCACCGGCCGGCCCCCGTACCAGGGGCCGGACCTGCTGTCCCTGCGCGACCAGCACGCCAGCGCGCCGATCCCCGCCGAGGCGGCACCCCCGCCGGTGCACGAACTGCTGCGCCACGGCATGGCCAAACGCCCCGACGAGCGCCCGCCGTCCGCCGAGGCGTTCCTGGAGCTGCTGGAACGGGTCGCCGGCACCGGCTACGGCCCGGAATGGGAGGAACGCGGGCTGCGCGAGCTGGCCCGGCGGGCAGCGCTGCTGGCCGCGCTGTGGCCGTTCCCGGACCGGGCCGAGGGCGCCACCGCCGTCGCGCACACCGAACTCGGCACGACCACCACCGGCCGGGGCGGACGGTTCCGCAAGGGCCGCACCCGTACCGCGCTCGCCGCCGGCGCGCTGGTCGCCGCAGTCCTGGCCGGGGGCGCCGGCTACAGCTACGCCGCCCACGACGACACGTCCGCCGCGGGTCCGACCGGCCCCGCGAGCGCCGCCCCCGTCACCACCGGCGCACCCGTACCGGACCCGACCGGCACCGAGACGCCCAGCCCGTCACCGACACCCGGCCCGTCCACCGTGTCCGCCGCGCCGTCACCTCCCGCGCCGTCGGCCACCCCCGACCCGACCGGGACGCCGACCCGAACCGGCACACCCACCCCCAGCGCGTCACGCACCACCAGCCCGCCCTCACCGGACGTGACAGCGCCGGTCGTGGACGGCGTCAGCGCCGACCCGGGCGAACTGGACCCGAAGGGATGCCCCTACGGCGCGAAGAGCAGCACGGTCACCGCCACCGTCACCGACGACCGCAGCGGCCCGGCCGCGCTCACAGTCACCTTCGGCTACACGGTCGACGGCGCCACCGGCACGATCCGGATGGCCGCCGCCGGGCGCGGGCTGTTCACCGGCACGCTCGGGCCGCTGTCCACGCCCAAGCGCAGCGCCCGCATCCCCATCCGGGTCACCGCCGCCGACGCCGCCGGCAACACGACCACCTCGACGTCACCGGTGTACGTGACGCTCTACCACGACTGCACCCCCGGCTAGGAGTACGACAGTGCCCGCTGCCCCGCACCGCAGCCCGTCCCGGGGACGGTCGGCGTGACCCGCCCCGACGAGCCCACCGAGGCGCTGCCCACCCGCGCCCTGCCGATCACCGGCGCCGCGGACACCGCCGAGCCCACGGTCCACCTGACCGCTATCCCCGGCGGGGACGACCGCACCGCAGACCTCGCCGCCTCGGCCACGCCGACACCGGCGGATGCCGAACCGACTGTGCACCTGCCCCCAGGCGGGGCAGACGCCGCGGGCGAGGCGACCGTTCATCTCCCGGCGGCTCCGGACAGCGGGGCGGGGCAGGCCACCGTCTACCCGCGTCCGAGCGCGGAGCCGGCCCCGCGTCCCGGTGCGGAACCGACAGCATCGTGGCAGCCCACCGCCTCCTGGCAGCCCACCGGCGTACCGCATCGGGGCCAACCCGCCGGGACGGCGGCGACGGGCGCCGGGGCGTACCCGGATCGGAGCGGCCACGCGCGGGCGGCGAGCGGCGTGCCGGCCCCCGGCGGTGAGCTGCGCTTCGGGCCGGGCGTGCCGGCGACGCCGCCGCCCGCGCCGCACTGGCCCACCGCGCCCCCGGTCCGCCCGCGCCCGGTCTGGCGTCGCGTCGTCTCGGTGCTGTCCACGCTGCTCACCGTGGTGCTGCTGCTGACTGTCGGCCTCTACCTGTGGCAGCGGCTGCGCCCGCTGGAGGTCGAGGGGGTCACCGTGGCGGTGCCCCGGCCCGCCGGTGTCGCCTGCGACGTGACAGTCGACGTGGTGGCCACCGTGCGCACCAACGGGCGCGGCGGGACGATCAGGTACCAGTGGTTCCGCTCCGACGCGCCGCCCGGCGCCGTGCTCACCGAGCGGGTCGGCAGCGGGCAGCACACGGCGGCGCTCACCCTGAAGTGGACGTTCACCGGGGCCGGCACGACCACCGGGATCGCCACCGTCAACATCATCGAACCGTCGACGGCGCAGGCCGGCACCCGGGTCGTCTACCGCTGTCCCGGCGGCTGACCCGCGTTTCCCCGCGCGCGGGTCCGGGTAGCCCCACCCGAACAAACATGGACCACGTACGTGGAGGCCCTTCGATGAGAGACAACTTCGGGGACGCGGTGGGCGACGCGTTCCGTTCGGTGATGCTGTTCCTGCCCAAGGCGGTCGCGTTCGTCGCGATCCTGATCGTCGGCTGGCTGATCGCCAAGGCCGTGCTGAAGCTCGTGGACAAGGTGCTGGAGCGGGTCCACTTCGACCGGGCCGTCGAGCGCGGCGGGATCAAGACCGCGCTGGCCCGCTCGAAGTACGACGCCAGCGACATCGTCGCGAAGCTGGCCTACTACGGCGTGCTGCTGGTGACGCTGCAGCTCGCGTTCGGCATCTGGGGCCCGAACCCCATCTCCGACCTGATCGCCGGTGTGATCGCCTGGCTGCCCCGGGCGTTCGTCGCCATCGTCATCGTGGTGGTCGCCGCGGCCATCGCCCGCGCGGTGAAGGACATCATCTCCAGCGCGCTCGGCGGCCTCTCGTACGGCCGGGTGCTGGCGAACCTCGCCTCGGTGTTCATCCTGGGCCTCGGCGTCATCGCCGCGCTCAACCAGATCGGCGTCGCCACCACAGTCACCACCCCGGTGCTGATCGCGGTGCTCGCCACCGTGGGCGGCATCCTGGTCGTCGGCGTCGGCGGCGGGCTGGTCCGGCCGATGCAGAGCCGCTGGGAGAACTGGCTGACCCGGGCCGAGGAGGAGTCGCGGACCATCGCCACGCACGCCCGCGCGTACCAGGCCGGCCGTCGTGACGTCGAGGCCCGCCTGGCCGCCACCGGCCCGTACGCGGACTCCGAGCTGACCCAGCCGGTGAGCCGCGACGCCGAGGCGGACCGCACGCAGCCGGTCCCGGCCTACCCGGCCACCGCCGGCGCGGATGCCACCGAGCCGGTGCCCTCGCCGACGGGCGCGGAGGCCACGCAGCACATCCCGACGTACGCGGACTCCGACCGCACCCAGCCGACCACGCCGCGTCAGCCGACCGCCGAGCAGGCCGCGGACAGCGAGGCCACCATGGTCATCCCGCAGGCCGACGTGGAGAAGTTCCGCCGCTGACCCGACAGCAGCGACGAATCGGGGCGGGACCGCGCGGTCCCGCCCCGATCTCGTGCCCGCCGCGGGACAACCGGGACGCGTCGCGGCGGATAGGATCCCGGCATGACCTGGCGATGTTGATGCCTTCCTGAGCGACGAGGCCGCGGGCCGCCGCGGACGCCGTGCATTCCGACCGGTGTCCGTCACGTCCCGTGGGAAGGTTCCATGCTCGTCGCTCCTGCCCGCGTACCAGCGACCCGCCGTCTGGCGGCGACGCTCTACGGGTACGCGTTCCTCACCGACCTCGTCCTGCTCTACCCGCTCTACGTGCTGCTGTTCGCCGACACCGGGTTGTCGGTCGGGCAGATCTCCTCGCTGTTCGTACTCTGGGCGGCCACCGGCATCGTGCTGGAGGTGCCCTCCGGCGTGTGGGCCGACGCGGTGTCGCGCCGCCTGCTGCTCTGCCTGGCGCCGCTGCTGGCCGCCGCCGGGTTCGCACTCTGGGTGCTGCTGCCGTCCTATCCGGCGTTCGCCGTCGGCTTCCTGCTCTGGGGCGCCGGTGGCGCGCTGCGCTCCGGGGCGCTGGAGGCGCTGGTCTTCACCGAGCTGGAACGCCTCGGCGCGGCCGACAGGTACGCCCGGCTGATCGGCCGGACCCGCACCGCCGAGGTGCTCGGCGCGGTCGGGTCCGGGGTGCTCGCCGGGCCGGTGTTCGCGCTCGGCGGCTACCTCGCGGTCGGCGTGGCGAGCGTGGCCACGTGCCTGCTGGCGGCGGCTGTCGCGGCCCGCTTCCCGGAACACCGCCGACCACCGTCCGCGCCGGTCCCGGGCGAGCCGTACGGGCCGCGCGCGAGTGCCGCGCCGGGGGAGGGGCCGGGCGAGGACGAGCCCGGCTGGCTGGACAGCCTGCGCCTGGGCCTGCGCGAGGTGCGGGCCGATCGCCGCGTCCGCGCCGCCGTACTGCTGGTCGCGGCCGTCACCGCGATCTGGGGTGGGCTCGACGAGTACACCGGGCTGCTGGCCGCCGACATCGGCATGGCCGAGGTGGGCGTACCGCTGCTGCTCCTGCTGGTGTGGGCCGGGATGACCGTGGGCGGGCTGCTCGCGCCGCTGGGCGAGCGGCTGTCCCACCGCGGGTACGCCGGCCTGCTGGTGTTCGCGGCAGCGGCGACCGCCGCCGGTGCGCTGCTGCGGCACCCGGCGGGGTTCGTGCTGCTGGCTGCCGCGTTCGCCGCGTTCCAGTTGGCCACCGTGCTCGCCGACGTGCGGCTCCAGGCCCGGATCACCGGGTCGGCCCGGGCCACCGTCACCTCGCTCGCCGGAATGGCCACCGACCTGACCATCGTCGCCTTCTACGCCGGGTACGGGCTGCTCGCCGGTGCGGTGGGCAACCCGGCTGCCTTCGCGGTCGCGGTGCTGCCGTACCTGCTGGTGGCGCTCTGGCTGCTCACCGGTCGAGCGTGAATCGCCAGAAAGGGGACCAATGGTCGCGTTCGCGGCCTAGCGTTGGTCCGGGAATTCGGCGACCCCGGGAGACGATCGCGGTGACGTTGGAAGCAGAGCGCACGCTGCGCGACGAGGAGCTGACCGGGCTGGCGGACCTGGCCGCCCAGCTACGGGTGGACGCGATCAGGTGCAGCACGATGGCCGGCTCCGGGCATCCCACGTCCAGCCTGTCCGCCGCCGACCTGCTCGCCGTGCTCGTCGCCCGGCACCTGCGCTACGACTGGTCCTACCCGGGCAACCCCGGCAACGACCACCTGATCTTCTCCAAGGGGCACGCCTCCCCACTGCTGTACGCGGTGTTCCGCGCCACCGGGGCGATCAGCGAGCAGGAGCTGCTGGAGACGTACCGGCGATCCGGATCACGCCTGCAGGGCCACCCCACGCCGGTGCTGCCCTGGGTGGACGTCGCCACCGGCTCGCTCGGGCAGGGCCTGCCGGTCGGCGTCGGGGTGGCGCTCGCCGCCCAGTACCTCGACCGGTCGCCCGCGCACGTCTGGGTGCTCTGCGGCGACAGCGAGACCGCCGAGGGATCGGTCTGGGAGGCGCTGGACAAGGCCGGCCACTACGGGCTGCGCAACCTCACCACGATCGTGGACGTCAACCGGTTCGGCCAGCGCGGCCCCACCGAACTGGAGTGGGACCTGGACACCTACCGGCGGCGCGTCGAGGCGTTCGGCTGCCAGGCGATAGTCGTCGACGGCCACGACCCGGGCGCGATCGACGAGGCGTACGGGCAGGCACGCGACGCCACCGGACCGGCAGTGGTGCTGGCCCGCACGGTCAAGGGCAAGGGCGTGCCCGAGGTGGAGAACGACCCGGCCTGGCACGGCAAGCCGTTCGACCCGGAACTGGCCGACCGGGCCGTGCGGGCGCTCGGCGGGCCCCGGCGCATCCGGGTCGCCGGACCGAGACCTCCCGCCGCGCCGCGCACCGCCCCGGCCGAGCACGGACAGCCGGAACTGCCGCGGTACTCCCGTGGCGCGAAGGTCGCCACGCGGGACGCGTACGGTGACGCGCTGCGCGCCCTCGGCGCCGCCCGGCCCGACGTGGTCGCGCTCGACGGCGAGGTCAGCGACTCCACCCGGGCGGAGAGCTTCGCCGCCGCGTACCCGGATCGGTTCTTCCAGATGTTCATCGCGGAGCAGCAGCTCGCCGCCGCGGCGGTGGGCCTGGCGGTGCGCGGCTACCGGCCGTTCGCGGCGACGTTCGCCGCGTTCTGGTCCCGGGCCTACGACTTCATCCGGATGGCCGGGGTGTCCCGCGCCGACATCGCGCTGGTCGGGTCGCACGCCGGGGTGGAGATCGGCGCGGACGGCCCGTCCCAGATGGGGCTGGAGGACATCGCGGCGCTGCGCGCGGTGCCCGGCTCCACGGTGCTCTGCCCGGCCGACGCGGTCTCCTGCGCGGCCCTCGTCGCCCAGATGCCCGACCACCCGGGGGTCAGCTACCTGCGGACGACGCGCGGCAAGTACCCGGTGCTCTACGACGACGCCGAGCCGTTCCCGATCGGCGGCAGCCGGATGGTGCGCGACGGCGGGGACGTGGCGCTGCTCGGCACCGGCGTGACGGTGCACCTGTGCCTCGCCGCCGCCGACGAACTGACCCGCGAGGGCATCGACGCCCGGGTGATCGACCTGTACTCGATCAAGCCGGTGGACCGGCAGCGCCTGGCCGAGACCGTCGTGGAGACCGGCGGGCGGCTCGTCGTGGTCGAGGACCACTACCCGGAGGGCGGGTTGGGCTCGGCGGTGCTGGAGGCGCTCGCCGACCTGGGCGAACCGGCCCGGGTCAACCACCTTGCGGTACGCGGGCTGCCCGGTTCCGGCACCCCCGCCCAGCAGTTCGACCGGGCCGGCATCGGCGTCGGCGCGATCGTCTCGGCGGCGCGGGCCCTGGCCTGAGCGCCTGTTCGCCGGGGCCGGCGGTGTTTGCCGAGACCGGCGGCGGGTAGCCACGCTGCCGTTGCGACGGGAGGACGGACGATGGCCGAACCGGAGTTCTACGCGCGGGTGTCCGCCCGCGCCGGCGTACCGGTCGAGACGGCCCGCGCGCTGACCGAGGCGACGCTGCGCACGCTCGCCGAACGGATCAGCGGCGGCGAGGCCGACGACCTGTCCGCGCACGTCGCGCACGAGCTGCGTCCGCTGCTGGCACGCGCCCGGGTCGAAGACCCCGAGGCCTTCGGGTACGACGAGTTCCTGCGCCGGGTCGCCGAGCGCTCCGGCGCGACCCCGTCCGACGCCGAGCGCGGCGCGCGGGCGGTGTTGCAGGCGCTGCACCGGGTGATCGGGCCGGCCCAGTTCAACCGCGCGTTGTCCCAGCTGCCGCGCGAGATCGCCGAGCTGGCCCAGCCCACCCCGCGCCCCGCCTAGGTGTAAGGAAGGGCCCTTTATTAACGCCTCCGGTAGAGGAAGGGCCCCTTGTTAACACCCGCCGCCGACGTCGGAGCCGGGGGCGGCGTCACTCGGGCAGCGCGTCGACGTAGACCCAGCGGCCGTCCTCGCGGGCGAAGCGGCTGTGCTCGGCCAGCACACCCGCCCGGCCGCCCTCGCGGTAGTGCGCCCGGAACCGGACCGTACCGGCGCTGTCGAACAGGCCGCCCTGCCCGGTCTCCACGATCTCCAGCCGGGTCCAGCGGGTGCCCGGCTCCAGCTCCAGCCGGTCGGGCCGGGTGGTGGAGTGCCAGCTGTGCCGCAGGTAGGCCGCGTCGCCGAGCGCGAACGCGCTGAACCGGGACCGCATCAGCGCCTCCGCGGTCGCCGCCGTCGCCTCGCCCCGGTGGACCGGGGCGCAGCAGTCCGCGTACGGTCGGCCGGTGCCGCACGGGCAGGTCGCCGGACGTTCGCCCCGTCTCGCCATGCCACGATTCTTCCAAGCGCCGGGGAGGTGTTAACAGGGGGCCCTTCCTCTACCGGAGGCGTTAACAGGGGGCCCTTCCTTACACCGCAACCCGGTACGATCCCCGGACCATGAGCGTGAGCCCGACTCAGCGTGATCTCGACCCGGGACAGGTCCGCCGCTACCTCACCGCCTCGCTCGGATCCGGTGCCGAGGTGGCCGACTGCGGGCCGCTGACCGGGGGCGGGTTCGCCGCCGTCTGGCAGGTACGCCTCACCGACGGCCGCGACGTGGTGCTCAAGGTCGGTCCGCCGCCGCACGTGCCGTTGCTGCGCTACGAGCGGGACATGATCGGCGCGGAGGCGCACTACCTGCGCCTGGTGGCCGACCGCGCACCGGGGGTGCCGACGCCGGCGCTGCTGCACCACGGCACCGACCCCGAGCTGGGCGACTGGCTGCTCATGGCGCGGCTACCGGGTCGTACCCTCTGGGACCTGAGCCGGGCCGGCGCGGACGTCGGGCCGCTGCGCGCCGAGTTCGGCCGCGCGCTCGCCGCGCTGCACGGCGTCACCGGCGAGCGGTACGGCTACGACGGCGGCCGGGCCTCCGGCGCGACGTGGCGGGACGCCTACACGGCCATGGTGGACGACATGCTCGCCGACGCCGATGACTGGGCGGTGCCGCTGCCGGTGCCCGCGTCCCGGATCCGGGAGCTGGTGGCGGGGCACGCGGCGGTGCTCGACGCGGTACGCCGCCCGGCGCTGCTGCACTTCGACGGCTGGGCCGGCAACGTGCTGGCAGTGGACGGGCCGGACGGAAAACCCCGGCTCACCGGCCTGGTCGACGGCGAGCGGTACCTGTGGGGCGATCCGCTGATGGACCTGGTGTCGCCGCTGCTGTTCCGGCGCGCCGAGGACGAGCCGGACGACCCGCTGGTACGCGCCTACCGGGCGGCGGCGCCGTTCCCGCTCGACGACGGGGCGCGGCGGCGGCTCGGGCTCTACCGGCTGTATCTCTACCTGCTGATGACCGTCGAGATGCCCAGCCGGAACATCACCGCCGACAACGACCCGGGCCGGGTGGAGCTGCTGGCGGAACTGCTCGGCGCGGAACTGGCCGACCTGGCGGACTGAGCGTCACCGGGTCGCGGTGGCGAAGACGACGATGTTGTCCGGGTAGCTGCCGGTCCGCGGGTCGAACCGCCCGCCACACGTGATCAACCGCAGCCGCGCCGCCGCGTCGCCGCCGTAGACCCGCGCGGTGGGGAAGCGCTCCTTCGGGTACGCCCCGACGCCGTCCACAGTGAACGTCGCGGTCCGGCCGTCGGCCCGCAGCACCCGGATCGTGTCGCCGCCGCGAAGCCGCCCGAGGTCGAAGAAGACCGCCGGGCCGTGCTGCGAGTCGACGTGCCCGACCAGCACCGCGTTGCCGGCCTGGCCGGGGGCGGGGCCGGGGTGGTACCAGCCGGTGACCTCCGGGCGTTCCAGCGGCGGCACCTCGAGCGCGCCGTCCGCGTCGGTGGCGACCGGGACGATCTCGGCGTCGACGCCGATGCGCGGGACGGTGATCCGCACCGGCGTGGACCGGGGCAGCGCCGGGCCTGCCGTACCGGGGCGTTCGGTGGCGGGCGCGGCGGAGACGCCGGGCTGCGGTGGTGACGCCGACGTGGTGCCGAGCCCGGCCGAGACCAGCCCGGTGCCGGTGGCGGCGGCGACGGTGACGGCGGTGACCAGGACGGCGGTGTGCAGGCGCGACCGGCGCTGCGACTCCGACAGCATCCCACCTCCGTTCGACGGGGACGCGGCGCCCGCGCCGGAGCATCCGGCGCGGGCGGACCGCTCGGCGAGCCGGTCAGGCGAGGGCGTCCGCGCGGCGCCGGCGGATGACCGCGTACGCGCCTCCGGCGAGCGCCCCGGCGGCCAGCACGCCACCGGCGATCAGCACCCCGGTGTCGCCGTCGCGCCCGCCGCCACCGGCCTGCGCGCCGCCGATCGGCGTGACGGTGAACGTGGCGCTGCCGCCGTCGCTGCCGTCGCCGCAGGTGGTGGCGACGGTGTACGTGCCGAGCGTGAACCCGGCGGTGAACAGTTCGGCGCTCAGGCCACCGCCCGCGGCCGCAGTGGTGGACCGGACGTTCTGGTCCCGGTCCGGGCCGGTGACCCGGAAGATCGCGTCACCGGCGTTCGGGTTGCACGTGGTGGTCAGCACGACGGTGCCGCCGACCGGGGTGGTGGCGGGTGAGACTCTGGTGTCCGCCAGCGCGGCGGCCGGGAGCAGCAGTGCGCCGAGGCCCACGCCGAACGCCGCCGATCCGAGAAATGACTGTGCCTTCATCCGCGTCTTCCCTCACTTTTCGTCCGCTGTAGGCGTGGGACGTCGTTCGGGTGGCCAACTCCGTGACGAGCACCGGTGTGGCCAACACTAGGAGGGTTGCGGCGGTCACGGGGGGTAATTGAGAAATCTTCGTTGCCGTCCGGTGTGCTCCCTGCCGCCACGAGACGGCGGACATGCCGGGCCAGGCCGGGCGGCGAGCCGTCACGGTTGGCCGCGTCTGGGTCCGCTGTCCGGTTCGGCGCCTACCGGGTCGGCGGCTCCGGCCGGACCAGTCCGGTGTCGTACGCGAGGACCACCGCCTGGATCCGGTCGCGCAGGCCCAGCTTGGTGAGGATCGCCGAGACGTGGGTCTTCACGGTGGCGGTGCTCAGGTGCAGCCGGGCGGCGATCTCCGCATTGGACAGTGCCCGCGCGGTGAGTGTCAGCACCTCCCGCTCGCGGGCGGTCAGCACGGCGAGGGCGTCGCCGGTGGGCGCGGGCGCGGGCAGCCGGTCGGCGTACCGGTCCAGCAGCCGCCGGGTCACTGTGGGCGCGAGCAGGGCCTCGCCGCGCGCCACCACGCGTACCGCCTCGGCGAGGTCGGCCGGGCGGGTGTCCTTGAGCAGGAACGCGCTGGCCCCGGCGCGCAACGCGGCGTAGACGTGTTCGTCCAGGTCGAAGGTGGTCAGCATGACCACCTTGGCCGGGTTGCCGGCGGCCACCAGGTCGCGGGTGGCGGCGATGCCGTCGCGCCGGGGCATCCGCACGTCCATCAGCACCACGTCCGGCCTCGTCCGGGTCGCCACCGCGACCGCCTCGACGCCGTCGGCGGCCTCGCCGACCACACTCAGGTCGGGCCGCGCGTCGAGGACTGTGCGCAGCCCGGCGCGGATCAGTTCCTGGTCGTCGGCGACCACCACCCGCACGGTCACCGGCCCGCTCCGACCGGCAGTCGCGCGTGGACCCGGAACCCGCCGGCCGGCAGCGGGCCGGCGTCGAGCGTGCCGCCGAGCAGCCGGGCCCGCTCCCGCATGCCGACGATGCCGCGCCCGGTGGGCGTACCGGGCCGGCGGGTGGGCGCCGGGCCGTCGTTGACGACCTCCAGCCGCAGTACGCCGTCGCGGTAGTGGACGTCGACGTCGGCGCGTGTGGCGTGCCCGTGGCGCAGCGCGTTCGTCAGTGACTCCTGCACGATCCGGTACGCCGACAGTTGCACCCCGCCGGGTAGCGCCTCGCCGTCGCCCTCCCGGTGCAGCGTCACCGGCAGGCCGACCGCCCGTACGGCGTCGGCGAGCGCGTCGAGCTGCGCCAGCCCCGGCTGTGGCCCGCCCTGCTCGGACCCGTCGTCGACGGCGAGCGCGTGCAGCATGGCCCGCAGTTCGGTCAGCGCCGACCGGGCCGCCGTGTCGATCGCGGCGAGCGCGGCGCGGGCCTGCGCCGGGTGCTCGTCGAACACGTCCTCGGCGGCGGCGGCCTGCACCGCGATGACCGCGACGTGGTGCGCCACCACGTCGTGCAGTTCCCGGGAGATGCGTTCCCGCTCGGCCGCCAGCACCTGCCGTTCCCACGCGCAGCGCCGTTGCGCCTGGCCCCGTTGCAGTTCGCCGAGCGTCCAGCTCAGGCCCAGCGCGGTCACCGCCAGCAGCAGGTCCCGCCAGCCGCCGGTGACCAGCTTCCACGGCGTGGGCGCCAGCAGCAGCCCGAGCGCGACGAGCGAGTACCGGGGTGGGCGCAGCCGGGCCACGTACGCCATCGGGATGGCGACCAGCCCGAGCCAGCCGAGTTGCGGGCAGAGCGCCTCCAGGCCGACGCCGGCCAGCGCGGCGACGCCGACGGCGTACCCCGGGTGGCGCCGGATCCACAGCAGACAGCTCGCCTGCGCCACGGCGAGGCCGACCGCGACGGCGGTCGCGCCGGTCGTGTCCGGGCCGGCGTCGGAGGCCAGCAGCGCGAGCAGGCACACGGCGAGGCTCGCGGTGGCGATGCCGCCGTCGAGCAGCAGCAGGAACCGGGACCGGGACGCGCACCTCATGTCCGGATGCTAGGCCGCCGGTCCACCGCTTCTCATCGGTCGCCAGACGGAGATCCGCGCCGGTGGTCGGTCCAGCGACGGAGCCGGGAACCGCTCCGCGGCCCGATCCGCGCGGCGGCCCGCCGGACCTAGCGTTTCCGGCAGTCGTCCCGATGTGGAGGAGTCACCGATGGAGACCACGATCCCGACCGTCGCCACCCGCCCGAACCGCCGCCGGGACCGCCTGCTCACGGTGTTCGCGGCGACCGTCGCCGCGCTGCTGGGATGGGTGGTCGCGGTACCGGTCGCCGGGGTGGACCTGATCGCGCGCAGCGGCTCGACGGACCAGCGGGTGACGCCGGTGGCGGTGGCGGTGAGCACGCTGCTCGCCGGGCTGGCCGGCTGGGCGCTGCTGGCCCTGCTGGAGCGGCTCACCGCCCGCGCTCGGACGGCCTGGACGGTGGTCGCGGGCCTGGTGCTGCTGGTGTCGCTGCTCGGGCCGCTGGGCGGGGGAGTGGGGCGTGCGGCGACGCTGACGCTTGTGGTGTTGCACCTGGTCGCGGGCGCGGTGCTGATCACCGGCCTGCGCCGGACCGCCGCCCGCTGACGGCCGGCGATCCGCTGATGGTCCGGACCGCCGCGACGGGGGCAGGCGGCCCGGACCATCAGAACCAGCCTCCTAGGATGGCTTGCGCGATGTGACGCCCGAAATTCCTCCGCCACCGATGTCGAGAACGCCAGGGCGGCTTCGTCCCCGGAGTGAACGCGGCCAGAATGGGTCGCACCCTCCACGAGGAGACACAAATGAAGTACCTGCTCCTGAAGCACTACCGCGGCGGCCCGACCCCGGTGTCCGACATGCCGATGATCGACAAGTGGACGCCGGAGGAGATCTCCGCGCACGTGCACTACATGCAGGAGTTCGCGGCGAAGCTCCAGGAGAGCGGCGAGTACGTCGACGGCCAGGCGCTCGCCCCGGAGGGCACGTTCGTCCGCTACGACGGCGAGGGACGCCCGCCGGTGACCGACGGCCCGTTCGCCGAGACGAAGGACCTCATCGCCGGCTGGATGGTGATCGACGTGGACAGCTACGAGCGCGCGCTCGAACTCGCCGCCGAGCTGTCGGCCGCGCCCGGGCAGGGCGGCAAGCCGATCCACGAGTGGCTGGAGCTGCGCCCGTTCCTGACCGCGCCGCCGACCATCACCGAGTGATCCGTCCGATGGACGAGGTCGCACTCCGCAGCCTCATCCCGGGCGTGCTCGGTGTCCTCGTCCGCCGCGGAGCCGACTTCGCGGCGGCCGAGGACGCCGTGCAGGACGCACTCGTCGAGGCGCTGCGTGTCTGGCCGGACGACCCGCCCCGCGATCCGCGCGGCTGGCTGGTGACGGTGGCGTGGCGGCGGTTCCTGGACGTGGTCCGCGCCGACGCCGCCCGGCGCCGGCGTGAGGACCTCGTGGACGAGGAGCCGCCGCCCGGGCCGGTGCCGGCGGTGGACGACACGCTGCGGCTCTACTTCCTCTGCGCGCATCCGTCGCTGAGCCCGTCGTCGGCCGTCGCGTTGACGCTGCGTGCCGTCGGCGGGCTCACCACCCGGCAGATCGCGCAGGCGTACCTGGTGCCGGAGGCCACCATGGCGCAGCGGATCAGCCGGGCCAAGCGCACCGTCTCCGGGGTCCGCTTCGACCGGGCCGGTGACGTCGCCACCGTGCTGCGGGTGCTGTACCTGGTGTTCAACGAGGGCTACTCCGGCGACGTGGACCTGGCGGCCGAGGCGATCCGGCTCACCCGGCAGCTCGCCGCCGCGATCGACCACCCGGAGGTGGCCGGGCTGCTCGCGCTCATGCTGCTGCACCACGCCCGCCGGGCCGGACGGACCGCGCCCGACGGCAGCCTGGTGCCGCTCGCCGAGCAGGACCGCCGCCGGTGGGACACCACGCTGATCGCCGAGGGCGTGGGCATCCTGCAGACCGCCCTGTCCCGGGACCGGCTGGGCGAGTTCCAGGCCCAGGCCGCGATCGCGGCCCTGCACGCCGACGCGCCCACCGCGGCCCAGACCGACTGGGTGCAGATCGTCGAGTGGTACGACGAACTGGTCCGCCTGACCGGCAGCCCGATCGCCCGGCTCAACCGGGCGGTGGCGGTCGGCGAGGCGGACGGCCCGCGCGCCGGGCTGGCGGCGCTCGCGGCGCTCGACGACACGCTGCCCCGGTACACGGCGGTGGCCGCGTACCTGCACGAACGCGACGGCGACCCGGACACGGCGGCGCGGCTGTACGCGGAGGCGGCCCGCCGGGCGTCCAGCCTGGCCGAACGCGACCACCTGAACCGGCAGGCGGCCCGCCTCAACAGCCGCCGCCCCGGATAAACCGGTCGGCGGCGACCGTCGGCGCTGGTAGGTTGCCTCGCCGTGACGGGGGAACGGCTCGGCGGGCGCTTCGCCCGACTGTGGACGGCGAGCACACTGTCCGCGCTGGGGAGTGGGACGGCGACGGTGGCCGCGCCGCTGTACGTGGCATCGATCACCGACGATCCGCTTGTGGTGTCGGCCGGGGCGGCGGTGTCGTGGCTGCCGTGGCTGCTGTTCGCGCTGCCCGGTGGCGTGCTCGCCGACCGGGTGGACCGGCGGCGGCTGATGGTGCTCATCGACTGGGTACGCGTCGGCGCGCTCGCCGTGCTCGCCGCGGCGATGCTCGCCGACCGGGCCGGGATCGCGCTGCTCTACGCGGTGCTGTTCGTGGTGAACACCGGCGAGGTGGTGTTCCGGACCGCCGCGCAGGCGGTGCTGCCGGCGGTGGTGCCGCGCTCGATGCTGGAACGCGCCAACGGGTGGCTGGGCGGCGGCACCCAGGTGATGCAGAACATGATCGCCGGCCCGCTCGGCGGGTTCCTGTTCGTGCTGGCGGCGTCACTGCCGTTCGCCCTCAACGCCGGCACGTACGCGCTGAGCGCCGTGCTGGTCGGGCTGCTCGCCGGGACGTACCGCGGCGGGCCGGCGCCGGACGAGCGGCGGTCGGTGCGGGCGGAGGTCGCGGAGGGGTTCCGCTGGCTGTGGCGGCAGCGGCTGCTGCGCACCATGACCGTGCTGATCGGCCTGCTCAACGTCACGCTCACCGCCGCGGTGGCGGTGCTGGTGCTGCTCGCCACCGAGCGGCTGGGCCTCGGCTCGGTCGGCTACGGCGCGTTGTTCACCTGCATGGCGGTCGGCGGGGTGCTCGGCTCGCTGGTGGGGGACCGGCTGATCGCCGCCATCACGCCCACCTGGACGGTGCGGACCGGGCTGCTGATCGAGGCGGGACTGCACCTGGCGCTCGCCGCGTCCCGCAGCGCCGCCGTGGTCGGGTTCGCGCTGTTCGCGTTCGGCGCGCACAGCGCGCTGTGGAACATCGTGGCGAACTCGCTGCGGCAGCGGCTCACCCCGCCGGAGTTGATGGGCCGGGTCGGCAGCACCACGTTGTTCGTCGCGGCGGGTGGCAACTGTGTCGGCGCGCTGCTCGGCGGCGTGGTGGCGGCCCGGTTCGGCATCACCGCGCCGTACTGGGTGGGTTTCGTGGTGGCGGTCGCGGTGATCGCCGCGACGTGGCGGGTCTTCGACCGGGCGACGGTGGCCGCCGCCTACGCCGAGCCGGCCCCGCAGAAGCCCGCGCCGGTGGCCTGAGCGCGGGTCGGCCGGTGGCCGCCTGCGCCGATGTGGCAGCGTGGCCGGATGCACGCTTCCTTCCCGGTCGACGTCGACCTCGCGCTGGTCGGCGGCGGCGGCGCCGCGTCCCTGGTCCTGGCCGCGCTGGACCGCCACGACGTGACCGGGCTGCGGGTCGCGGTGGTCGACCCGGTGCACAAGCGCGGCCAGGACCGCACCTGGGCGTTCTGGGGCCTGCCCGGCGACGACCTCGACCCGCTGCTGAGCGCGAGCTGGTCGCAGGTCGACGTGGTCACGCCGGCCGGCCGCCGCGTCCTCACGCTCGACCCCCTGCGGTACGGCATGCTCCGCTCCGCCCCGGTCTACGACCGGGCTGCCGCGGCCGAGCGGCGGCTGGACGCGGTCCGGATCAGCGCCCCGGCGGGGGAGTTGCACGACGACGGTGAGCGGGTCACGGTCCGCGACCCGGACGGGCGGGACCTGGTGCGGGCCGGGTGGGTGCTCGACTCGCGGCCCCGGCGGCCGAAGCGACCGGGACGTACCAGCTGGTTGCAGCACTTCCGCGGCTGGTGGCTGGCCGCCGACCGGCCGACGTTCGACAGGCAGCGGGCGGTGCTGATGGACTTCCGCACACCCCAGCCGGAACGCGGCGTCTCCTTCGGGTACGTGCTGCCCGTCGACGACCGGTTCGCGCTGGTCGAGTACACCGAGTTCGGGCCGGAACTGCTCGACGACGCCGGGTACGACGCGGCGCTGCGCGGCTACGCCGACCTGCTCGGTCTGGACCTGACCGCGCTGCGGGTGCGGGAGGTCGAGGACGGCGTGATCCCGATGACCGACGGCCCGTTCGAGTCCCGCCCGAGCCCGCGGGTGGTGCGGCTGGGCACCGCGGGTGGGGCGACCCGTCCGTCCACCGGATTCACGTTCTCCGCGATGCTGCGCCAGGCCGACCAGGTGGCACTGGCGCTCGCCGCCGGCCGTCCGCCGGTGCCGGCGCCCGCGTACCCGGGCCGGCACCTGTGGATGGACGCGGTGGCGCTGCGCGCGCTGGACCGGGGGCACGTCGGCGGGGTGGAGTTCTTCGAGCGGCTGTTCGACCGCAACCCGCCGGAGCGGGTGCTGCGGTTCCTCGACGGCGTGACCAGCCCGGCCGAGGACCTGGCGGTGATGCGGTCCAGCCCGCTGCTGCCGATGACCGGCGCGGTGCTCGGCGACGCGGCCGGGCGGTTGCGGGCCCGCCTGCGCCGCTAGCCTCGGTGGCCGGTCGCTGCGGCGACGCGGTCGCGTACCAGCGTCCGCAGCTGCTCCATCGGGTCGCCGTCGCCCGCGCCGAGCCGGTTGCGCACCGCCGCCACCGTCAATCCCAGTTCCGGGTACGCGAACGCGAGGCTCCCGCCGCTACCCGCGGTGCCGAACGATCCGTCGTCGTCGACCGCATACCCGAGCCCGAACGTGCTCTCCTGCCCGAACACCCACTCCTGTGCGCGTACCGCAGGGGCGGACACCTCCCGCATCCGCTCGGCGGAGATCAGCCGTACCCCGTCGACCGGGCCGAGCAGCGCCGCGTACATCCGGGCCACCGCGCGGGCGCTCATCGTGCCGACCGACGGCACGTCGGCGCGCAGCACGTCGGGGCGGGAGCCGATGACGGTGTCCGGTCGTACGCCGGGTGGCGCGACCGCGTCGAAGTGCGGCAGGTTCGCCCCGGCCCAGGTCATCAGGGCGGACAGGCCGGCGTCCTCCAGCCGCGCCAGCCGGGGCAGGTCCGCCTCCGGTACGCCGAGGAACAGTTCCCGGTCCACGCCGAGCGGCCCGGCCACCTCGTTCGCGAGCACCCGCGAGATGGGCGCGCCGGTGATCCGCCGGACCACCTCGCCGACCAGCCAGCCCCACGTCCACGCGTGGTACGCGAGCCGCTCGCCCGGTGCCCACAGCGGACGCGCGTCGGCCAGCAGTTCGCACATGCGCGTCCAGTCGGTGAAGTCCTCGGGTGTGACGTCGGCGGGCAGCGCGGGCAGGCCGGCGGTGTGGGTGAGCACGTGCCGCAGCGTGATGCCGTCCTTGCCGTGCCGGGCGAACTCCGGCCACACCGCGGCGAGCGGCAGGTCGTAGTCGAGGCGTCCCCGCTCGGCCAGCACGTGCACCACTGTGGCGGTGAGGCCCTTGCCGGTGGAGACCGCGTGCACGGGCGTGTCGGCGGTCATCGGCCGGCCCGTGGTGGTGTCGGCCAGGCCGGCCTGCTCGGTGACGATCGCGACCCCGTCCAGGTACGCGGCCACTTGCACACCGGTCTCCCGCCCGGAGGAGACCAGCTCGTCGATCGTCGCCCGCACCTCGGCCCGCAGGCCGTCCCACCGCGTGTCCACGATCCCGCAGCGTGCCAGACCGTGGCAGCGGCGTCGTCTGCTTTTCGTGGGAACGGCGACCGCGCCCGGTATCGGCGGCCGGCGGTGCTCTACCGGGCGGCCGGCGTCGGCGTACTGCCGGTGGTGCCCTGGCTGGGCAGCGGGTTCGTGCCGTCGGTGAGCAGCCGGGCACGCAACGCGTCGATCGTCTTCTCGCCGACGCCGAGCCGGCCGGTCACGTACCCGTGCACCGAACCGTGCGCGGCCCGCAGGTCGGCCAGCACCAGCCGGATGATCTCGGCCGGCGCCCGCCCGTACGCGGGCCAACCAGGCGTCGCGCCGCCGTTGCGGTCCCGCCACTCGGCCACCAGGCGGTCGGTGGCCTGCTCGGTGAGCGCGAAGTCCGCCGCGATCTGGTCGTCGTCCACGCCGAGCAGGGACAGCACCAGCGCGGCGAGCAGCCCGGTGCGGTCCTTGCCGGACGCGCAGTGGAACACCAGCGGGTGCTCGCCGTCCGCGATCACCTCGATCGCCCGGCGCAGCTCGGCCACGCCGTCCTCGGCCACCTCGGCGTACCGGTCGGCCAGGTAGCGCCACGGGTCCACGTCGGGGTCGATGTCGGCCTGCACGTACGGCCGGTGCTCGATGCTCAGGTTGTGCCAGGTGACGCCGAGGCTCTCCGGGGCCCGGCCGCGGTCGGCGATCTCCCACGGGTACCGCAGGTCGATCACGGTGCGGACGCCGAGCGCCGCGAACCGTTCCAGATCCTCACCGGCGAGCTTGGCCAGCGAGTCGGAGCGGTAGAGGCGGCCCCGGGCGACGGTGCGGCCGTCGCCGGTCCGCCAGCCACCGAGGTCACGGAAGTTGCAGAGCGTGGCGAAGTCCGGGGGAGTGGTCATCCCGGCACGCTAGCCGGGCGCGGCGGGTCGGGTGGTCCCGCGTGCCCGCGTACCCGGTAGGTTGCCGGGCATGGCGGAGGCGGAGACCGGCCGGGTCGTGGAGATCTGGACCGACGGCGCGTGCAGCGGCAATCCCGGGCCCGGCGGGTGGGGCGCGGTGCTGCGCTGGGGCGGGCACGAGCGGGAACTGTGCGGCGGCGAGGCCACCCCGACCACGAACAACCGGATGGAGCTGACCGCCGCGATCCGGGCGCTGGAGAGCCTGACCCGCCCGGTCACGGTACGGCTGCACACCGACAGCACGTACGTGCGCAACGGCATCACCGGCTGGCTGAACGCGTGGAAGCGCAACGGCTGGCTGACCGCCGCGAAGCAGCCGGTGAAGAACGCCGACCTGTGGCAGGCGCTGGAGGCGGCCTGCGCCAGGCACGACGTGACGTGGCTGTGGGTGAAGGGCCACAACGGGCACCCGGAGAACGAGCGCGCCGACGCGCTGGCGAACCGGGGCATGACCGAGGCGCGAGGCGCCGGCCCGGCCGCCACCCCGCGTGCGCGTCAGCGCAGCGGCCGGCCCTCCTCGATCTCCTCCGGCTCCTCGGACGGGTCGCCGGTGCCGGAGACCGCGTCGACGTCGTAACCGGCCCGGCTGACCTCGCGTGCCGAGCGTCGCTCCTCGGCGGGCAGGTCGGCGAAGTCGTCACCGGTGTCGTCGGTGGTGTGCAGGGATTCGCCCGGCGGGCGCAGGGACGCCTCGTACGCGGTCGCGCCGTCGGGTTCGTCGCCGGCCGCGCGGCCGAAGGACTCTTCACTGGTCATGTCGCACTCCTGCCCGCAGCGGGTGACGGCAAACGTTCGGGTGGCCTGGTGTCCGGCCAGTGCGCGCGCTCGCTCAGCCGGCGGCGTCCCGTCCGCGGGCCGCGTCCGGGTGGGTCGGCATCGAGGAGCCGCCGGAGCTGCTGCCGGAGGCGCCGCCCGCCATGCCGGATCCGTCGTCCTCGGTCACCTCGTCCGGTTTCGGCGCACCGGGAGCGGGCGCCGGCACGTCGGTGTCCGCGGCCGTCTGCACCAGCGGCACCTGCCCGGCCTCGTCCTCGGCGTGTGCCGGGTCGACCGGCTCCGCACCGTCGCGTGCCCGATATCCCACCGGGGCCCCTCCCGTTCGGCCAACAGTCGTTCGCGCGACCTACCCGACCCCACCCCCACCAAACCCGCCCCCCGCACTCGCCCGTCCTCCCCCCGCCCCATTTCTCGCCGTGATCAAGGAGTTCGTGTCCCGATCCGGCCCCGAGCCGGACACAAACTCCTTGATCGCCGCTGTGCGGGTGCGGGTGCCGATGCGCGGGCGGGCCGGGTTCAGCGTCAGCGGGGTCGGGGTCGGGGGTGGCGCCGGCGCGGCTGGGGGCGCGTCGGGGTCAACGTCAGGGACCAGTGGGACGGGCGGCGCAGGCCCGGCGGCAGGACCGTGCGGTGGTCGCCGCGGGCAGCGTCGAGCTGCGACTGGTGCGTGAACAGGCACTCGCCCAGGTCCGCGCCGCGCAGGTCGGCTCCGCGCAGGTCCGCGCCGGTCAGGTCGGCTGCGCCGAGGCGTACGCCCCGCAGGTCGGCGCCGATCAGGCAGGCGCCGCGCAGGTTCGCCCCGGCCAGCGGGGTACGGCGCAGGTCCACCCCGATCAGCATCGCGCCCCGGCGGTCCGGCCCGGCCTTCCCGGCTCGGGCCTGTTCGGCGGCGCGGGACAGCAGGCGGTTGGCGCGGTCCCGGTGCGCGTCGACGTCGAGGGCGAGCAGTTCCTCGGGGGTGCCGTCGGTGAGCCGGCCGGTCTCGTCGAGCGCGGCGGTCAGCTCGTCGCGCAGCGGGCCGGGCGGGGCCAGGCGTACCGCCTCGGTCAGGTACCACAGCAGTTCGTGCAGCGGCCGTAGTACGGCGAAGCTGTCGAACATGCGCTGTGCGGTGGCCCGGTCGGCCCGCCAGTCGCGGCCGGCGAACGTGTGCTGCGTGAGGTGCTGGCCGGCGCCGAAGCAGTCGAACACGGTGCATCCGGGGAAGCCGCGTTGCCGCAGCTCGGTGTGGATGCCGCAGCGGAAGTCGGCGCCCAGGTTCGGGCAGGGCCGCCCGGCGGGCTTGTCGATGGCGAAGTCGGCCGACGCGGTGAACGCGGGAGCGACGCAGCACACTCCGGCGCAGCGCGAGCAGTCCGCCCGCAACTCCCGCCCGTCACCCACCGCGCCCGACCCGAGTCCCACCGTTCCCCCCTCCCAGCACCCCGCCCATTCTCCCCACCTCACCCCACAACCTCCCCACCCCACCCCGTCGATCATGAGGTTGACGGCGACAAACCGGACCGGAACCGCCGCCAACCTCATGATCAACGCGACAAGGAGGAGGTCAGAAGGTGAAGAGGGAGGCGGTGGTGCGCTGCATCAGGCAGGCGTTGGCGAACGTCCGGGTGTAGGAGATCGGGCGGGTCTGCCAGATGCCCACGGCACGCGCGACGACCGGGTCGTACTGCGAGGTGCAGGGCGCGCCGTCCACGTCGAGCGCGTCCAGGTCGCCGTCGACGCGGGCGACGAGCCGGCAGGCGGTGATCGGGTCGGGGTGCAGGCCGCCGGTGGGCCCGCAGGTCAGCACCGTGGCGCGCGGGCCGGCGCCGTCGTCGACGGTGAGCAGCAGCACCGAGGGGGTCTCCGGGCCGGGGCGCGGCGCGGCCTGCGCGGGGGCGGCCGGCGCGGCGAGGCCGCCGAGCGCGGCGACCAGGGCCGCAGCGGCGGTACGTCGGGCGAAGGGCATGGGTGGTCCTTCCGTCGGGGCCCCGGGTGAGGGCCGGTGGACGGCCCGGCACGTCGTGCGAACCGGACCGCCGAGAACCCTAGGTGGACGGTGTGAACGCGAAGAGTCACGAAGTGTTACACCAGCCGACGCTGCCGTCCGATCGGTGTGACATCGGTGTACGGGAATGCCCGAACGGCTGACAACCGCCCGAATGCCTTGCGGCAACGCATTCCGAATTCGCGACACGCCTGCCTGAAAGGCTGACAACCGAATCGCTCCGTTATTGCGCCGATGCATTCCGTACGCCGGATCGTTGTCAATGCACGACAACCGGAACGGCCGTTACCGGAACGATTCTTTCGAGTACGCCATAGCGCATTACCGTCGGGTGGCAGGGCGTTTTCGTCCCCGTCGGGAGGACTGCTCATGAGCGAACTGTCGTACCCACCGGCCGCTCCCGGCCCCGATGTCGAGGCCGTTCCCGCCCCCGTCGGCCGGCCCGGCGAATTCGTCGGCCGGTCACCCGGCCGGCTCGCCTGGCTGCGGCTCAAACGCGACCGTACGGCCCGCGCCAGCGCCGTCACGCTCGCCGTCGCCGCCCTTGTCGCGCTCGGCGCGCCACTGCTGGGACGGCTCACCGGAATCGATCCGACCGACAAGTTCGCCGACCGCCTGAACGATTTCGGAATGCCGATCGGGTACGCCGGCGGAATCAGCGCCGACCATTGGCTCGGGCTCGAACCGGGCAGCGGGCGGGACATCCTGATGCAACTGGTCTACGGCCTGCGGACGTCGCTGTTCATCGCGTTCGCCTCGGCGCTGCTGGCATCCGGCATCGGCGTCGCTGTCGGTGTGCTGGCCGGGTGGGCCAGAGGCTGGCTGGACAGCGTCGTCAACTGGCTGATCGACCTCACGCTGGCGTTCCCGTTCCTCATCTTCGCCCTCGCGGTCATCCCGATCCTCCAGGACCGCTTCTACTCCGACCGGGAGGCGCCGTCGCCGGCCTTCCGGGTGGCCCTGATCGTCGCCACCTTCGGCCTGTTCAGCTGGACGTACACCGCGCGCCTGGTCCGCGGTCAGGTGATCTCGCTGCGCGAGCGGGAGTTCGTCGAGGCGGCCCGGGCCGCCGGCGCCGGCACCGCGCACATCCTGCTGCGGCAGCTGCTGCCGAACATCTGGGCGCCGATCCTGGTCACCGTCTCGCTGATGGTGCCGCAGTTCATCGCCATCGAGGCGGCGCTGGCGTTCGTCAACATCGGCGTCACCGAACCCACGCCCGACCTGGGCCGCATGATCTTCAACAGCATCGGCTACGTCGCGAGCGACCCCTGGTACACCCTGTTCCCCGGGTTGACGGTCTTCCTGCTGGTCCTGGCGTTCAACCTGCTCGGCGACGCGCTGCGCGACTCGCTGGACCCCCGCTCCACCCGGTAGTCCCCACGGCCATCAGTGCCCGGCCGGCGGGGGCCGCCGGGCAGGAAGGAGCACACCGTGCGCGCACGAACCCGGACACTGACAGGTGTCCTCGCCGCGGCGGCGCTGGCCGCCGCCGGCTGCAGCCCCACCACCGACGACGGCGGGGGCGGCGACGACCAGAAGACCAAGACCCAGAGCGGATCGATCTCGTACGAGGCCGCCGACAACCAGGGCCCGGCGAAGCCCGTCGACGGGGCGTCCCGCGGCGGCACCCTCACCGTGATGCAGCCGGCCGACTTCGAGCACCTCGACCCGGCCCGCAACTACGTCAACGTGCAGCAGGTCGCCGGCGGGCTGCTCTACCGCGCGCTCAACGGCTACAAGGAGGACGGCACCGGCAAGCTGCTGCTCGTCGGCGACCTGGCCACCAACCCAGGCAAGGACGTCAACGGCGACTGCAAGGTCTGGGAGTTCACAGTGCGCGACGGCGTGAAGTACGAGGACGGCACGCCCGTGTCCAGCAAGGACGTCGCCCACGGCATCGCCAGGTCGTTCGCGGCGAACCTCAACGAGGGCCCGCACTACATCCAGCAGTGGCTCTACCCGGGCGGGGCCTACAACGCCACCTACAAGGGACCGTACGACGGTGGCAAGCCGATGCCCGACGGCGTCGCCACCCCCGACGACCGGACCATCCGGTTCACCTTCCCGCAGCCGCACTGCGACCTGCCGTACGCGGCGGCGCTGCCCACCAGCGCGCCGGTGCCCGCGGCGAAGGACACCCGCGCCAACTACGACCTGCGGCCGTTCTCGTCCGGGCCGTACCGGGTGAAGACCTACCAGCGCGACGTGTCGCTGGAGCTGGAACGCAACCCGAACTGGGATCCGGCGACCGACCCGATCCGCAACGCGTACCCGGACGCGATCCGGATGACGTTCGGCCTGGAGCAGGCCCAGATCGCCGAGCGCCTGGTCGCCGACGGGCCGGCCGACCGGGCGGCGCTGAGCTGGTCGGACGTGCCGCCGTCGGTGCTGCCCCGCACCACCGGATCCGGCGTCGCCGACCGGGTGGTACGCGGTCCGACGCAGTACAACTGGGTGCTGAGCATCAACACCCAGCGGGTCACCGACCTGAGCGTACGGCGGGCGCTGAACTACGCGGTCGACAAGGACGCCCTGCTCAAGGCGCTCGGCGGGCAGGCCGCCGGCACCCCGGCGACCACGCTCATGTCGCCCACCACCGCCGGTTTCGTCCCGTACGACCTGTTCAACGCTCCGGTCACCGGCGACAAGGCCAAGACCGCCGAGCTGCTCGCCGGCAAGCGCCCGAAGCTGGTCCTCGCCCACTCCAACCTGGAACTGCGCACCCAGCAGGCCGAGGCGCTGCGCAAGAACCTCACCGACATGGGCTTCGACATCGTGATGAAGCCGATCGACAACAGCAGCTACTACGACGAGGTCGGCCGTAAGGACAACCCGTACGACATGTACCTCACCGGCTGGGGCTCGGACTGGCCCACCGGCTCGACAGTGATCCCGCCGGTCTACGACGGACGGGAGATCGTGGCCGAGGGCAACCAGAACCTGTCGTACCTCAACGAACCGTCTGTGGGCGCGGAGATCGACCGGGTCCGCGACCTGCCGGCCGCCGAGCAGGACGCCGGCTGGATGGCGCTCGACCGCATGATCATGGAGAAGTACGCGCCGGTGGTGCCCTGCTACTACGACGCCACCTACGAACTGCACGGCTCGAAGGTCGGCAACGCCTTCCTCAGCGACGCGTTCGGGATCATCTCGCTCAACGGCATCTACGTGAAGAAGTGACAGCCGCGCGGGGCGGCTGCCACGGCGGCCGCCCCGCGCCCACCCCGGGGGAGGTGCTCCCGTGCTCCGTTTCGTCGTACGGCGGCTGCTCGTCGCCGCCCTGACCCTTGTCGTCATCAGCCTCGTCACGTTCGGTCTCTTCTTCGCGGTGCCGAGCAGCCCGGCGAAGGTGATGTGCGGCAAGAACTGCACGGCCGAGGACATCGCCCAGGTCGAGCGCCGGCTCGGCATCGACCAGCCGTTGCCCCGGCAGTACGCCGACTTCGTCGGTGGCGTCTTCGCCGGCCGGACCTACGGCGAGGGCGACTTCCGGCAGGACTGCCCGGCGCCCTGCCTCGGCTACTCGTTCCGCAACAACCAACCGGTCACCGAGATCGTCGCCCAGCGCGCCCCGGTGACGTTCAGCATCGTCCTCGGCGGCGCCGTGCTCTGGCTCGGCCTCGGCATCTCGCTGGGCATGGTGTCGGCACTACGCCGGGGTACGGCGTTCGACCGCGCGGCCATCGGCGTCACGCTGGCCGGGGCGTCGATGCAGGTCTACTTCTTCGGGCTGATCCTGCTCTACCTGCTCGTCTACTCCACCGGCCTGCTGCCGTTCCCCAGCTACACGCCGCTGACCGAGAGTCCGCTGCGCTGGGCGACCGGACTGCTGCTGCCCTGGATGACGCTCGGTTTCCTCAACTCGGCGCTGTACGCCCGGCTGTCCCGGGCGCAGATGCTGGAGACGCTGTCGGAGGACTTCGTCCGTACCGCCCGGGCGAAAGGGCTGCCCGCCCGGAAGGTGCACACCCGGCACGCGCTGCGGGCGGCGATCACGCCGATCGTCACGATCGCCGGGCTCGACATCGGCACCAGCCTCGGCGGCACGTTCATCACCGAGACCATCTTCGGCCTCCAGGGTCTCGGCAAGGCGACAGTGGAGGCGGTGCAGTTCCTCAACCTGCCGGTGGTGATGGCGACGGTGCTGCTGGCAGCGGTGTTCATCGTGATCGCCAACATCGTCGTCGACGTGCTGTACGCGGTGATCGACCCACGGGTCCGGCTGGGCTGAGGGGGAGGAGACGGACATGGTGGAGCTTCCGGCGCCGCGTCGCGGCGAGGGCCCGTACCTGCGGGTCAGGGATCTGCGGGTGCGGTTCGACACCGAGGACGGTGTGGTGCGGGCCGTGGACGGGGTGTCGTTCGCGGTGGAGCGGGGTCGCACGTTGGGGATCGTGGGGGAGTCCGGTTCGGGTAAGAGCGTCACTTCGCTGGCGATTCTCGGTTTGCACAACGCGAAGCGGACGGCCATTTCGGGGGAGATCTCGGTGGGTGGGCGTCAGCTGGTGGGGTTGGGTGAGGAGGAGGTGCGGCGGCTGCGGGGCCGGGACATGGCGATGGTCTTCCAGGATCCGTTGTCGGCGTTGCACCCCTACTACTCGGTGGGGAAGCAGATCGCTGAGGCGTATCGGGTGCATCATCCGAGGGCCGGCAGACGCGAGGCGCGGACGCGGGCGGTGGACATGTTGGGCCGGGTCGGTATCCCGCAGCCCGCGAAGCGGTTCGACCAGTACCCGCACGAGTTCTCGGGCGGGATGCGGCAGCGGGCGATGATCGCGATGGCGTTGGTGAACGATCCGGATCTGCTGATCGCCGATGAGCCGACGACGGCGTTGGATGTGACGGTGCAGGCGCAGATCCTGGACCTCCTTGCGGATCTGCAGGAGGAGTTCCGGTCGGCGATCGTGTTGATCACGCATGACCTGGGTGTGGTCAGTCAGGTGGCTGATGACGTGTTGGTGATGTATGCGGGTCGGGCGGTGGAGCACGGGAGTGTGGAGCGGGTGTTGCGGGCGCCGCAGCATCCGTACACGTGGGGGTTGTTGTCGAGTGTGCCGTCGTTGCACGGTGACGCGGACGCGGACCTGCTGCCCATTCCCGGCAACCCGCCCAGTCTGATCAATCTGCCGTCGGGGTGTGCGTTTCATCCGCGGTGCCGGTGGGCCGACGTGAACGGCGACCGGTCCCGCACCGAGGTGCCCGAGCTGGTCTCGGCGGGTACGGCCGGGCATCTGGTGGCGTGTCACCTGCCGGTCGCCGCGCGGGAGCGGATCTACCGCGACGAGGTAGCCCAGGTGGGGGTGGCCCGATGAGTGCTGACCAGGACGGGACGGGCGTTGTCGACGGCCGGCGGGGTGCGGCCGTCGGTGCGGCGGCGGACAGCGGGCCGCTGCTGTCGGTGCGGGGCCTGACCAAGCACTTCCCGGTCCGGCAGGGGCTGCGTAGCACGGGTGCGGTGCGGGCGGTGGACGGGTTGGACTTCGACGTGCGCCCGGGCGAAACGCTGGGGTTGGTGGGGGAGTCGGGGTGTGGGAAGACCACGACCGGGCGGATGCTCGTGCGGCTGCTGGAGCCGACTGCTGGGTCGATCGCGTTCGCGGGGCGGGACATCACCCACGCGAAACGTGGTGAGCTGCGGGGGCTGCGGCAGGACCTGCAGATCATCTTCCAGGACCCGTACGCGTCGCTGAACCCCCGCCACACGGTCGGGCGGATCGTGGCGATGCCGTTGCAGGTCAACCGGATCACCCCACCCGGCGGCGTCAAACACCGCGTGCAGGAACTCCTCGAACTCGTGGGCCTGAATCCGGAGCACTACAACAGGTATCCGCACGAGTTCTCCGGCGGGCAGCGCCAGCGCATCGGCATCGCCCGCGCCCTGGCGTTGAAGCCGAAACTGATCGTGGCCGACGAACCCGTCTCGGCGCTGGACGTGTCGATCCAGGCGCAGGTCATCAACCTGCTGCGCAGCCTGCAACACGACCTGGACCTGGCGTTCGTGTTCATCGCCCACGACCTGGCCGTGGTGCGGCACTTCTGCCACCGCGTCGCCGTCATGTACCTCGGCAAGATCGTCGAGATCGGTGACCGCGACACCATCTACACCCGCCCCCAGCACCCCTACACCCGGGCACTGCTGTCCGCGATCCCCGACGTCACCACCCTCGGGCCGGCCGGACGGATCCGCCTCACCGGCGACGTGCCCACGCCACTCAACCCGCCGTCGGGCTGCCGCTTCCGCACCCGCTGCTGGAAAGCCACCGACCGGTGCGCCACCGAAGAACCCGCCCTCACCACCCGCGACGACGGCCGGCAGCTCACCGCCTGCCACTACCCGGAGGAGCACACACCACTCGATGCGGTCATCGGAGCCGAGCCCGCACCGTGACCAGGGGACGCCGAGCGGTCACAGCGGTGACGGGTCGTCGCGCAGCCGGCTGTAGAGCCAGCCGTCACGCCAGGCGCCGGCCCGGAACTCACAGGCCCGCAACACCCCCTCCAGTTGGAAGCCGGCCCTCTCCAACGATCGCTGCTCGGCACCGTTCTCGGCATGGGTGCCGGCCTGGATGCGCTGCGCCGGGGTGTGGCTGAACAGGTAGTCGCAGAGCAGCGCCTGGGCCCGCCAGCCGAGACCCCGGCCGCGCCACTCGGGCAGCAGCACGATGCCGATCTCCCAGTATGGCGCCCGCCCGCCGTACTGGCCCTGGCGATAGCTGAGGAAGCCGGCCGCGACGTCGGGGGGCTCGACCTGGACGATCAGGCCGCCCACCTGCTCGCCGAGATAGCCGTCCTCGGCGAAGCGGCGGGCCGGCGCGGCGGCGTCCCGGAAGCCGGCCCAGTCGAGCCCGATCAGTCCGGGTTCGACAGCGAAACGGCGTAGCATCGCCAGATCGTCCTCGGCCACCGGGCGCAGTCGTACGGTCGAGCCGGGCGCCTCGTGGACGACGCCGGCCACCAGCGGATGGGAACTGTGCATCCTCCGCACCGTAGTGACGGGCCGGGCCGCCCGCTGCCCCCGCGCCGGGCGGCTGACCGCCTAGACGGAACGCCACGAATCAGAAGGCAGCGCAGACGCTTGCGGCCCCATCAGCAGCATCCCCCCGTCGACCGCCCACGACGCCCCCGTCACGTACGCCGCCGCAGGTGAGGCGAGCATCGCCACCACCGCCGCCACCTCCCGCGCGTCACCCGGCCGTCCCACCGGCACACCCGGACGGTCCTGCGTGAACGGGTCCACGTCCTCCTGCCCGGTCATCGGCGTGGCGATCTCACCCGGCGCGACCGCGTTGACGGTGATCCCGTCGGCCGCCAGTTCCTGCGCCATCACCTTCGTGAGCAGGCCGAGCCCGCCCTTGGCGGCGCAGTACACCGACGAGCCGACCCGGGGCGCGTGCTCGTGCACGCTGGTGATGCTGATGATCCGGCCACCCCGTCCGGCCGCGCGCATCCGCCGGGCGGCCCGCTGCGAGCACAGGAACGGCCCGTCCAGGTCGACAGCCAGCACCTCCCGCCATTTCTCCCAGCTCACGTCCACGAACGGTTCGGACAGGCCGGTGCCGGCGTTGTTGACGAGCACACCCAGGCCGCCGAGCCGGTCGGCCAGTTCGTCGACGACCGCCGCCGCTTCGGGGAGCCGGGTCAGGTCCAGCTCCACGGTCTCGCAGCGGCGGCCGGTGGCACGCACCTCGGTGGCGGTGCGGTCGGCGCCCGCGGCGTCGCCGTACCAGGTGATGCCGATGTCGTAACCGGTCTCGGCGAGCGCCACCGCGCACGCCTTGCCGATGCCGGAGTCCGCGCCGGTGACGATCGCGACGTGGTCGTAGTCCTCGTATCGTTCGGGCATGTCCGCGCACTACCCGCGGGCGGCCGCCTCAACCGGCCGGACGACCCCGGCTCGCCCGGCGGTTTCGTCGGACCCGCTCGCTAGGGTACGGGCGTGATCGCCGATGACTCCGATGCCGTGACAGTCCGCTTCCTGCGCATGATGCGTGCCGAGATAGGCGCCGAACGGGTGGGCGAGGATTCGCTCGGCCGCACCGTCGACCTCGCCCGGCGCTGGTGGGGCACCGGCGCCGCCGCCGACGCGCGCCTCGCCGACGCGCTGCGCGAGCTGCACGGCGAGCCGGTCGACCTGGCCGATCCGCACGACGTGGCCGGTGCCGCGAGCGCCCTGACCGCCGACGCCGGTCTGCGCACCGAGCCGGACCCGCGCGGTGCGGCACTGGCCCGATTCGCCGCCAACGCCCGGCGGCTGCGCACCGGTGAGATCACCCCGGCCGAGTTCGACGAGCTGATGGCGCACGACCGCACCGACGCCCCCGACGCCTGACGACGAGCGGGGCAGCTGCCGGCGTCGTCGCCGGACGCCCGGAACCTGCGCACCGGCGGCACGCCGCGCGACCGGCCGTCGCCCACGCCGGCGGGTCAGCCCGTCCGGACCGGCACGGCCAACTCGGGCGCGTCAGCGGCGAGCAGCGCCGCCCGTGACGGCACGCGCCACCGCTCGTCCAGCGCCGCCGCCAGGTCGTCCAGCATCCGGCGTACGGTCGGCGCCGCCCCCTCGTGCATCGCCTCGACCACGACCAGCACCTCGGCGGTGTCGGCCCGTACCGCCGACGTACCGCTCTGCCGGTGGCACCAGCGCCGGGCGTGCGCGTTCCCGCCCTGGTCGGCGAAGATCACCTCGCCGGGCGCGGGCTGCTCGGACTCCCCGCCGAGGCCCAGGTAGGACTCGGTGCCGTCGGCCGCGCGGACGGTCAGGTCGCCGTCGATCCCGGCCAGGTCGAGCACGGCGACCGGGACGGCGTACCGGACCGAGAGCGCGTTGCCGAGGTCCACGAGCGGGTGCAGCCGGGGCAGGTCGCCCTCCCGCCGCAACCGGCGCAGCAGTGACTCGGCTGCGCAGCGGTAGCGGGTCGGCGGGCAGCCCATCCGGGCGAACGCGCGGCGCCACGCCTGGATCTCCGGGAAGCCACCCTCCGGCCCGGCGGCGAGCCGATCCCGGGCGGCGCCGAGATGCCCGGCGGACAGTGGCGTCACGTCGATGTCCGGGGTGACGCCGGTGGCGTGCAGGACGCCGCAGGTCAGCTCCGGGAAGGTCGACCAGATCTCGGGAGAGTGCCGGAAACGCACAGGGAGACTCCTCTTCGGGCGGTGAGCGGGTACGGGTCAGGCGGTGAAGGCGAGGCCGAGGCCCAGGACGAGGAAACCGCCGGCGAAGGCGTGCCGTAGCAGCCCGGTCAGCCGGGGCCGGGACAGCACCCTGCGGCGCAGCGCGCCGGCCAGGAGCGCGTACCCGGCGAACACCAGCAGCGTGACGGCCATGAACACCAGGCCGCAGGCGAGCATGCGGACGGTGGCGGCGGGCGCGTCCGGCGGTACGAACTGCGGCAGGAACGCCACGAAGAACACGGTCACCTTCGGGTTGAGCAGGTTCAGCAGCACCCCGTCCCGGAACACCGCAGCCGCCGGACGCGGGGGCCGGTCACCGTCGAGGGGGAACGCGCCGCGGTCGCGCAGCGCCGACCAGGCCATCCAGAGCAGGTACGCCACACCCAGCCAGGTCACCACGCGGAACGCCGGCGTGCCGGCGCGCAGCAGGGCGGCGAGGCCGGTCACCGCAGCGATCACGTGCGGGACGAGGCTGAGCGTGCCGCCGGCGGCAGCGGCCAGCCCGGCCCGGCGTCCGCCGGTCACGGCGTTGGCGAGCGTGTGCATCACCCCGGTGCCCGGAGTGATCGCGACGACGAGGGAGGTCAGCAGGAAGGCGACTGTCATGCGGTCCAGCCTGTGACCATAATGGTCCGATGGACAGGGCCAAAGCTGTCGTCATCGAGAAGTCCAAAGCGGCTGGTGCGGACTTCCTCCAGCTCGACGTCGGCGAGGCGCCCCCAGGCGGCCGCGCGGACTGGCTGGCCGCCCGGCTGCGATCGGCCATCGCCGACGGCCGGGCGCCGGTGGGCATGCGCCTGCCGGCGAGCCGGGTGCTCGCCGGCGAGCTGGGTGTCTCCCGGGGCGTGGTGACCGAGGCGTACCAGCGGCTGGCCGAGGACGGGCAGGTGGCCGGGCGCGGCCGGGCCGGGACGGTGGTGGTCGCCTCACCGGCCGCCGCGGTCACCCGGCCGCCCCGGCCCAGGAGAGCGGCGGAGGTGTTCGCCGGCCGGCCCGGCCTCGACGTCTTCGACGAGTTGCGCGCCGTACCCGCGGAGGTGGACCTGACTCCCGGCGTACCCGATCTGGCGGCCTTTCCCCGCGCGGCCTGGCTGCGGGCCGAGCGGGCGGTGCTGCACCGGATGACGCCCGCCGCGCTCGCCTACGGCGACCCGGCGGGCGCGCCCGCGCTGCGGTCGGCGGTGGCGAACTGGCTGGCCCGCAGCCGGGGCGTCCGCGCCGACCCGGCCGAGGTGGTGATCGTGGCCGGGGTGTCCCAGGCGCTCGGCCTGCTCGCGCGGGTGCTGAGCGACCGGGGTACGCACACCGTCGCGGTGGAGGACCCGGGCTCGCTCGGCGTACGGCAGCACCTGGCCTATTCCGGGCTGGCGACACCGCCGGTCCCGGTGGACGACAGGGGTCTGCGCGTCGACGAGCTGGAGCGGTCCGGCGCGCCCGCCGTGCTGCTCACCCCGGCGCACCAGTTCCCGACCGGGGTGGTGCTCGACGGCGACCGGCGCCGGCGGCTGCTGCGGTGGGCGCGCGACGGCGGCCTGGTGGTGGAGGACGACTACGACGCCGAGCACCGCTACGACCGTCCGCCGGTGCCGGCGCTGCGCGGCATGGCGCCGGACCGGGTCTGCTACGTCGGCAGCATCTCGAAGCTGCTCGCGCCGGCGCTGCGGATCGGCTGGCTGCTGGTGCCGCCCGCGCTGCACGCCGACGTGGTGGCCGCGAAGCGGGCGGCCGACCTGGGTAACGCGGCGCTGGCGCAGCTCGTGCTGGCCGAGCTGATGGAGTCCGGGGCGCTGGAACGGCACCTGCGGCTGCTGCGGCACCGGCACGTACGCCGCCGGGACGCGATGATCCGGGCGGTTCGCGCGTACCTGCCGGGGGCGGTGGTGCACGGCGCGGCGGCCGGGCTGCACCTGATGGTGACGCTGCCCGGCGACGTCGACGACCGGGCGCTGGCGGCGGCGGCGCTGCGCCGCGGGGTGAAGGTCCACCCGCTGTCCTGGCACGGCCAGCGCCCGCAGCCACCCGGCCTGGTCCTCGGCTACGCCGCCACCCCGCCCTCCGACCTCGACCGAGCCCTCTCCACCGTGGCCGAGGTCCTCCGAACCCCGCCCCGGTGATCAAGGAGTTCGTGTCCGAGTCGATCTCCTCGAAGGACACGAACTCCTTGATCAACCGGGGAGAGGCGGGGCGGTGGGCGGGTGGTAGAGAGCGGCCAGGGCGGTGGCGGTCTCGGACAGGCGGGCGCGCAGCGCCTCCGGGGCGAGCACCTCCACGTCGGCGCCGAGCCGGAGCAGGTCACCGTGCGCGTGGGTGAGCGACTCGATCGGGATGACCGCGTGCACCCAGCCGGTGGCGTCGGGTGGCCCGGCGCTCGCCTCGGCGGCGGCCACCACCACGTCGCTGCCGACCTCGCGCAGCCGGGCGAACCCGCGCGGCGACAGCCGGATGCGCGCCTCGTCGCGGTGCAGGCCCGCCCGGAACTCCACCACGTGCGCGCGCCACCAGGCCGGCAGGTCGAACTCCGGCCGCTCGAACGGCTCGTCCAGCGGGGTCAGGTCGAGGATCTGGTTGACCCGGTAGGTGGCCGGATCGGCGCGGTCCGGCCGGGCGGCGACCAGGTACCAGCGCCCGCCCTTGAGTACCAGCCCGTACGGTTCGAGGACCCGGGTCGTCTCGCCCCGCCAGCCCCGGTACCGCACCCGGACCCGGTGCTGCCGCCACACCGCCTCGGCGGCCTCGGCCAGGTACGGCGACGGGTCGCCGTCGGAGTACCAGCCCGGTGTGTCCAGGTGGAACCGCTGCTCCAGCCGGGCCGCCCGGTCGGCCAGCGGCGCGGGCAGCGCGGCCCGCAGCTTGAGCTGTACGGCGGCGACGACCGACTGATAGCCCAGCTCGGCCGCCGGTCCGGGGAGCCCGGCGAAGAGCAGCCGGTCGGCCTCCTCGGCGGTCAGCCCGGTCAGCCGGGTCCGCCACCCGTCCACGAGCCGGTAGCCGCTGTCGTGTCCGGCCTCGCCGTACAGCGGGATGCCCGCGGCGTGCAGCGCCTCGACGTCCCGGTAGACGGTGCGCGCCGACACCTGGAGGCGGGCGGCCAGGTCGGCAGCGGTGAGCCGGCCGTGGGCCTGGAGGAGCAGCAGGATGGACAGGAGTCGACTGGCCCGCATTCCACTGACACTAGCTGTCAGGGGAGCGGTCCTAGCGTGCCCACATGGCTTTTCACGACAAGGAGCTGACCGTGCCGGGGACCGTCGAGGTGGCCGGCCGGCACGTCAAGCGCTACCACATGGACCAGCCGGACCGCCGCCTCGAACCGCGGGTGGTCGACGCCGCGTACGCGTACCTGCCGAAGCTGCTGCCCGCCCCGGACGGCTCCACCCCACCGGCGAGCTGGGTGGTGCTGCACCGCGGCGCGGACAGCGGGGCGTACCTGCTGGCGTACAGCTGGTTCTTCGACAACGTGGTCGAGTGCCGTATCGCGATCGCCGGGCAGCCCGCGCTGGACTGCCCGGACGACGACCCGGCGCGTTTCGTCGACCTGACCCGCCCCGGCGTCGGATGCGTCTGGGAACTGGGCGTGCTGGAACACGAGCGCACCGCCTGGATCCGGCACGTGCTCGCCCCGGACCGGCCGGACCTGGCCGGCTACCTGGCCGACGCCCGGGCCGACGGGCCGGTGGGGTTCTGATGGGCGACTTCGACTTCCTCGTCGGCACCTGGGACGTGACAAACCGGCGCCTGCGGCAGCGCCACGCCGGCAGCGACGACTGGGACGAGTTCGCCGGTGTCAGCGAGGCGCGCTCGTTCTTCGACGGCGCGGGCAGCTTCGACGAGATGCGCTGCCCGAGCCGGGGTTTCTCCGGCTCCTCGGTGCGCGTCCTGAACCCGTCGACCGGGCTGTGGTCGATCTACTGGATGCACAGCGCGCGGGGCGTGCTGGAGCAGCCGCCGGTGGTGGGCCGGTTCACCGACGGTGTCGGTGAGTTCTACGCCGACGACACCGACGAGGGGCGGCCGGTGCGCTGCCGGTTCCTCTGGTCGGCGATCACCGCCGGCTCCTGCCGCTGGGAACAGGCGTTCTCCACCGACGGCGAGCGCACCTGGGAGACCAACTGGGTCATGGAGTTCCGCCGGACGCGGTGACCGGCGGCGTGGTGGTCCGGTAGATCGCGGTCAGCCAGACGTCGAGCAGCACGTCGACCACGTCCCGCTCGGCCACCGCCGGGCCGTCCCCGGCGAACGTGGCGTACCAGACGCGTTCGTTCATCGAGTTCAGCGCGATGGCGAGGTCCCGGGCGGGCAGCCCGTCCGGGGCCGCGCCGCGGGCGCGTTCGGCCTCGATCGCGGCCTGCACCGCGCGGACCCAGCGTTCCAGCACCTCGGCCCAGAGCCGCCGCACTTCGGCGTTGGTGCCGCGCACCTGGGCGCAGGCCAGCACCACGTCCCGGTGCCCGCCGAACGTGGCGTGGAACCGGGCGATCAGCTCCCGCCAGTGGGCGCGCGGATCCTCGGCGAGCCGCTCGAACACGCCACCGGCGGCGGCGTCGGCCTCCTCGGTGACGCGGTCGAGCAGCGTGAGCAGCACCGCGTCCTTGGACGGGAAGTAGAAGTAGAACGTGGGCCGGGAGATCCCCGCGCCGCGCGCCAGGTCGTCGATGGAGATGTCGGCGAAGGGACGCTGCGCCAGCAACCGCTCGGCCGTGGCCAGGATCGCTGTCTCCCGGTCGTCGCCGGTGGACCGGCCGGCCCGCCGCCCGCGCGTCGGCGCGGCGCCGGTCGGCGTACGGGCGGTCGTCATGTCGGCAGATGCTACACCCGCTCGACACCCTGTCGATTCGACTCGACACGGTGTTGACTGCGGTCGACGGCGATGGATAGTGTCCGGTCCACCGCCGGTGCGAACGGGAGAAACCGATGGCCGCAGACCACGTCGACGTCCTCATCGTCGGGGCCGGCCTGTCCGGCATCGGCGCCGCCGTCCACCTCGGACGCGAATGCCCCGGCAAGACCTACGCGGTGCTGGAGGCCCGGGGCGCCATCGGCGGCACCTGGGACCTGTTCCGCTACCCGGGCATCCGCTCCGACTCCGACATGTACACCCTCGGCTACTCGTTCAAGCCGTGGACCGACCCGAAGGCCATCGCCGACGGCGACTCCATCCGGGCGTACGTCCGGCAGACCGCCCGGGAGTACGACGTCGAGCGGCACATCCGCTTCCACCACCGGGCGGTACGCGCCGAGTGGGACAGCGCCACCGCGCGCTGGACCGTCCACGCCCACCGCGACGACACCGGCGAGGACGTCACCCTCACCTGCGGGTTCCTGTTCACCAACTCCGGCTACTACCGCTACGACTCCGGCTACACGCCACGGTTCCCCGGAGTCGAGAAGTACGCCGGCACGCTCGTGCACCCGCAGCACTGGCCCGAGCACCTGGACTACGCCGGCAAGCGGGTCGTGGTGATCGGCAGCGGCGCCACCGCCGTCACCCTGGTCCCGGCCATGGCCGAGCGGGCCGCCCACGTCACCATGCTCCAGCGCTCACCCACGTACGTGATCGCGCTGCCCTCGCGCGACCCGTTCGCCGACGCCGCGCGGCGCTGGCTGCCCCCGAAGGCCGCGTACGCGGTGGCCCGGTGGAAGAACGTCACGCTCGGCGTGGCGAACTTCCAGCTCAGCCGCCGCGCCCCGGGCGTGGTGAAGCGGTTCCTGCGCCGCGCCGCGAAGGGCCGGCTCCCGTCCGGGTACGACGTCGACAGGCACTTCTCGCCCCGCTACAACCCGTGGGACCAGCGGCTCTGCGTGGTGCCGGACGGGGACCTGTTCACCGCGCTGAGCGCGGGCCGCGCGTCGGTGGTCACCGACACCATCGACACGTTCACCGAGCAGGGCATCCGGCTCGCCTCCGGCGAGGAGCTGCCCGCCGACGTGGTGGTCACCGCCACCGGCCTCAACCTGCTCGCGCTCGGCGGCATGACGCTGGTGGTCGACGGCGCCGAGGTCGACCTGGCGTCGACCGTCGCCTACAAGGGCATGATGCTGTCCGGCGTGCCGAACTTCGCCATGACCATCGGCTACACGAACGCCTCCTGGACGCTGAAGGCCGACCTCGTCGCCACGTACGTCTGCCGGCTGCTGCGCCACCTCGACGACACCGGCCGGCAGATCGTCACGCCGCTCGCCCCGGACACCGACGACCTGGTGCCGATCATCGACCTGCAGTCCGGCTACGTGCTCCGCGCCGTCGACCAGCTGCCCAAGCAGGGACCGCAGGCGCCGTGGCGGCTGCACCAGAACTATCCCCGCGACGTACGCCTGATGCGGCACGGCCCGCTCACCGACGGCGTCCGGTTCGACCGCGCCGGCGTACCCGCCACGGCGGCCACCACCTCGGGAGGAACCGATGCGTGACCTCGTCTTCCCCGGCGGCACGGCGGTGCTCACCGGCGCGGCGAGCGGCATCGGCGCGGCGCTGGCCCACGGCCTGGCCCGGCGCGGCGCCGACCTGGTGCTGCTCGACCGCGACGCCGACGGCCTGGCCGCCACCGTCGCCGCGATCCGGGCCGCGTACCCGGACCGGCGGGTGGAGACCCACCTGGTCGACCTGGCCGACGCCGAGGCCACCGACCGGGTCGCCGCCGAGATCCACCGCGCGCACCCCCGGATCCGGCTGCTGATCAACAACGCCGGCGTGGCGCTGGGCGGGCGCTTCGACCAGGTCACCCTGGAGGAGTTCCTCTGGGTCATCGAGATCAACTTCCGGGCGGTGGTCCGCCTGACCCACGCGCTGCTGCCCGCGCTCAAGGCCGAACCCGGCGCCCACCTGGTGAACGTGTCCAGCCTGTTCGGGCTGATCGCCCCCGCCGGGCAGGCCGCGTACGCGGCGAGCAAGTTCGCCGTACGCGGCTTCACCGAGGCGCTACGGCACGAGCTGGTCGACGACGGCGTCGGCGTCACCTCGGTGCACCCGGGCGGCATCCGCACCCGGATCGCCGCCAGCGCCCGCGTCGGCAGCGGTGTGGCCCTCGACGAGTACGAGGCCGGACGCAAGCAGTTCGAGAAGCTGCTCACCATCGACCCGGCCACCGCCGCCGAGGTGATCCTGCGCGGCGCGCAACGACGCCGCGGCCGGGTGCTGATCGGCTGGTCGGCGAAACTGCCCGACCTGCTCGCCCGCCTCGCCCCCGCCGGGTACGGCAAGGTGCTGGCCCTGGGCATGCGCCCGTCCCGCCCGGTGGCCACCGTCGCCGAGGTGCCGGCCCCACGGACCGAGGAGGCCGCGCGGGAACCCGGACGCACGCCGTGACGGTGGCCCTCCCGCCGGCCGACGCGCGCACCGTCGACGGCCGGCGGGTGCGCTGCCGGATCAGCGGCGACGGGCCGCCCGTGGTGCTGCTGCACGGCATCGGCCGTACCCTCGACGACTTCACCGCCCTGCACACCGCGCTGGCCCGCGACCACCTGGTGCTCGCGGTGGACCTGCCCGGGCACGGCGGCTCCGCGCCGCTGGACGGACCGCACACGCTCCCGGCGCTGGCCGCCGCGGTGGCCCGCTTCCTGGACGTGGCCGGGGTGACCGGCCCGGCCCACCTGGTGGGCAACTCCCTCGGCGGGGCGGTCGCCATGCGCCTGGCCGCCGACGAACCGCAGCGCGTCGCCAGCCTGGCGTTGCTCAACAGTGCCGGCTTCGGCCGCGAGGTGACTGTGGCGCTGCGGCTGCTGGCGGTACGCCCGCTGGCCCGGCTGCTGCTGCGCCCGCACCCGGGGATCGTCCGCCGCACCGAACGGGCGATCTTCTACGACCCGGCGTACGTCACCGAGGAGCGGCTCGCCACCGCGCTCGCGGTGGCCCGGCAGCCGCACGCCGCCCGGGTGATGCTGGAGCTGGTCCGCGACCTGGGCACCTGGCGCGGCGTACGCCCGCAGTGGCGCGCCGACCTGCTCGACGCGGTGGACGCGCTCGGCCTGCCCACGCTTCTCGTCTGGGGCGAGCGCGACCTGGTCCTGCCCGCCGCGCACCTGGCGTACGCCCGTACCCGGCTGCCGCACGCGCGCTCCCACCTGTTCCGCGACACCGGGCACATGCCGCAGATCGAGCGGACCGCCGAGGTGGAGGCGCTGCTGCGGGAGCTGTGGGCCTGACCGTGGCCTGCGCCACTGCCCCGGCCCGCGCCAGGCCGTCCGGCCGGACCCGGGAGCAAGCTTAGATACATGACGCATCCCAGCCGGACCGCGCCATCCGCCGCCGAGCGGGCGTACCGGCACCTCAAGCAGGCCGTCCTGGAACAGGTCTACCCGGGCGGTCAGCTCGTCAGCGAGGGCGAGATCGCCGAGGCGACGGGGGTGTCCCGCACCCCGGTCCGGGAGGCGCTGCTGCGGCTGGAGACCGAGGGGCTGGTCAAGCTCTACCCGAAGCGCGGCGCGCTGATCCGGCCGGTGTCGGCCCGGGAGATCGCCGACGTCATCGAGGCCCGCCGCCTGGTCGAGCTGCACGCCGCCGACCGGGTCTGGCCGCGCCGCGCCGAGCTGCGCGCCGACCTGGCCCGATGGCTGGACGAGATGGGCCGCGCGCACGCCGCCGGCGACCTCACCGCGCTGATGGCCGCCGACCGCTCGTTCCACGCCGCGGTGGTCGAGGCGGCCGGCAACGAGATCCTCGCCGAGCTGTACCACCGGCTGCGCGACCGGCAGCTGCGGATGGGTGAGGCGAGCTTCCGGCTCTCGCCCGGCTGGGCCGAGGTCGCCCTCGCCGAGCACGCCGGTCAGCTCGCCGCGCTCGACGGCGACGACCCGCAGGCGTGGCACGACGCGGTCGCCGCGCACATCGACACCGCCGCGCGGATGCTCGGGACGCTGCGGTGAACGCGGGTCGCCGCCCCGCCGCCCTGGTGTACGCGGTGGCCGTCACCGCCTATCTGACGGCCGTGTTCCACCGCAGCTCCCTCGGCGTCACGGGGGTCGACGCGGCGGAGCGCTTCCACATCAACGCCGCCGCGCTCGCCACCTTCTCCGTCGCCCAGCTCGCCGTCTACGCCGCCATGCAGGTACCTGTCGGCGTGCTGCTGGACCGCTACGGCTCACGCCGGCTGCTGCTGGCCGGCGGCGCGCTCATGGTGGCCGGGCAGCTCCTGTTCGCCGTGGCCGGGGACGTGCCGCTCGCGGTCGCCGCCCGGGTGCTCGTCGGTCTCGGCGACGCCATGACCTTCATCAGCGTGCTGCGCATCGTCGCGTTCTGGTTCCCCGGGCGGCGCAACCCGCTGCTGGTGCAGCTCACCGGCACCGTCGGTCAGCTCGGTGCGGTGCTCGGCGCCGTACCCCTGGTGCTGCTGCTGCACCGCGCGGGCTGGACCCCGGCGTTCCTGACCGCCGCGGCGCTCGGCGCGACGGTGGTGCTGCTGGTCCTCGTCGCGGTACGCGACACCCCGCACGCCGAGCACGCCACCGCGCTCGCGCCCGACCTGGCCACCGTGCGCCGCCGGCTCGCCGAGGCGTGGGCCCAGCCGGGCACCCGGCTGGGCCTGTGGACTCACTTCGTCACCCAGTTCTCCGGCGCGGTGTTCGCGCTGCTGTGGGGGTACCCGTTCCTCGTACAGGGGCAGGGGTTCTCGCCGACCGCGGCGGCCGGGATGCTCACCCTGATGACAGTGGTGACGCTCGTGTGCGGGCCGGTGATCGCGCACCTGTGCTCGCGCCACCCGTTCCACCGCTCGGTGGTGGTCTTCGCGATCACCGCCGCCACCGCCGGGGTGTGGGCGGTGGTCCTGGCCTGGCCCGGCCGCGCGCCGCACTGGCTGCTGGTGGCGCTCGTGGTGGTGCTCGCGGTCAACGGCCCCGGCTCGATGATCGGGTTCGACTACGCCCGGTCGTTCAATCCGGTGCACCGCATCGGCAGTGCCACCGGCATCGTCAACGTCGGCGGCTTCGTCGCCTCGATCGTGCTGATCCTGGCCGTCGGCGTGGTGCTCGACCTGGCCACCCCGGCCGGGCGGGACGCGCCGCCGCTGTCCGCGTTCCGCTGGGCGTTCGCCGTGCAGTTCCTGCTCTGGGCGCTCGGCGCCGTGCAGGTGCTGCGCTACCGCAACGCCGCCCGTCGCCGTCTCGCCGGCGAGCGGGCCGCCGCCGCGGTGCCGGCGGCGGCCTGAGTACGCGGGCGGCCGGGCGCGGCTTCGGCTCGGGCGGCTCAGCGCCCGTGGCGGACCAGCGAGTCGAGCACCAGGGTCAGCCCCGCGCCGACCAGCCACACGTCCTTGGCCAGGCCGATGCCCTCCTGACTCGGCCGGAGGCTGCCGCCCTCGCGCATACCCGGCGTCTTCAGGTAGAGCTGCACCAGGCCCGCGCCGAACGCGGTGAGCGCGGCCCCGGCCAGCAGCGACGGGACGAACGGGGCGAGCAGCGCCGCGCCGAGCGCGACCTCGCCGCGCGACAGCAGCACGGCGAACCGGTCCGGCGGGATCTGCCGCAGCTGCGGCATCGCGCCGGCCGCCATGCCGTGCATGCCCGCGGCGGCCTCACCCTCCAGGCCCCGCTTGCCCAGCCCGGAGTTCAGGATGTACGCGCCGATGGCGACCCGCAGCGGAGCATGCGACAGCCTCATGATCACTCCCGTCCCACCTGGTAGAACCGGCACACCGGGTACCCGGTCATGACCAGGACAATCCGGCGGGCTTCATTGGTTCGCGGGTCATGATCAGCGGTAGGTTCGGGGTGCAGAAGCACGCAACAAGGGAGGCACTGTGAGCCAGGAAGTCCGGGGAGTCGTGTCGCGGCGCAAGGGCGCGCCCGTGGAGGTCACCACCATCGTGGTGCCGGACCCGGGGCCGGGCGAGGCGGTGGTCCGCATCCAGTCGTGCGGCGTCTGCCACACCGACCTGCACTACCGCGAGGGCGGCATCAACGACGACTACCCGTTCCTGCTCGGCCACGAGGCCGCCGGCATCGTGGAGCAGGTGGGCGACGGCGTCACCGACGTGGCCCCAGGCGACTTCGTGGTGCTCAACTGGCGCGCGGTCTGCGGGCAGTGCCGGGCCTGCCGGCGCGGCCGACCGTGGTACTGCTTCGCCACCCACAACGCGACCCAGAAGATGACGCTCACCGACGGCACCGAGCTGACGCCCGCGCTCGGCATCGGCGCGTTCGCCGAGAAGACGCTCGTCCACGCCGGGCAGTGCACGAAGGTCGACCCGTCGGCCCGGCCGGCGGCGGTCGGCCTGCTCGGCTGCGGCGTGATGGCCGGCCTCGGCGCGGCCATGAACACCGGCAACGTGACCCGGGGCGACTCGGTCGCGGTGATCGGCTGCGGTGGTGTCGGTGACGCGGCGGTGGCCGGCGCGGCCCTGGCCGGCGCGACCACGATCATCGCGGTGGACACCGACTCCCGCAAGCTCGACTGGGCGCGCAAGTTCGGCGCCACCCACACCGTCAACGCCTCCGAGGACGACGCGGTGGAGGCCATCCGCGCGGCCACCGGCGGCTTCGGCGCCGACGTGGTGATCGACGCGGTCGGCCGTCCGGAGACGTGGAAGCAGGCGTTCTACGCCCGCGACCTGGCCGGCACCGTCGTGCTGGTCGGCGTACCCACCCCGGAGATGACAGTGGAGCTGCCGCTGGCCGACGTCTTCGGCCGCGGCGGCGCGCTCAAGTCCAGCTGGTACGGCGACTGCCTGCCCAGCCGCGACTTCCCGATGCTCACCGAGCTGTACCGGCAGGGACGGCTGGACCTGGACGCCTTCGTCACCGAGGAGATCGCCCTCGACCAGGTCGAGGAGGCGTTCAACCGGATGCACCACGGCGACGTGCTGCGCTCGGTGGTGGTCTTCCCGTGACCGCACGCGTCGACCACGCCGTCACCTCCGGCACGTTCTCGCTCGACGGCCAGACGTTCGACGTGGACAACAACGTCTGGGTGATCGGCGACGACGCCGAGTGCGTCGTCCTCGACGCGCCGCACGACGTGGCCGCCATCCGCGAGGTGATCGGTGACCGGCGGGTGGTCGCGATCATCGCCACCCACGCCCACGACGACCACGTCCGGGTCGCGCCCGAACTGGCCGGGGCCACCGGCGCGCCGGTGCTGCTGCACCCGGCCGACCGGGTGCTGTGGGACATGGTGCACCCGGACACGGCACCGGACGGCGAGCTGACCGACGGGCAGACGTTCACCGTCGGCGGCACCACGCTGCGGGTGCTGCACACCCCGGGCCACAGCCCCGGCGCGTGCAGCCTCCACGCCCCCGACCTGGGCGCGGTCTTCACCGGCGACACCCTGTTCGCCGGGGGACCGGGCGCCACCGGGCGGTCGTACAGCGACTTCGGCACCATCGTCGAGTCGATCCGTACCCGGCTGCTCACGCTGCCGCCGGAGACGGTGGTGCACACCGGGCACGGCGACGACACCACGATCGGGGCCGAGGCGCCGCACCTGGACGAGTGGATCGCCCGGGGCCACTGAGGACACGCGCGAGCGGGCCCGGCCGGAGTGATCCGGTCCGGGCCCGCTCGCGCGTCCCGGCCCGGCCCGGCCCGGAAACCGTGTGGCCGCGCGGCGGCGCGACCCGTGATACTCGGGCCCGTGCCCGTCGCCACCCTCACCGACGCCCAGTCCGCCGCGCTGGGCCACGTCCGCGACGTCGCGCTGCGCGACCGCCCCGCCGCGCTCGCCGTCATCGCCCGCCACCTCGCCGCCTCCGGCACCACCTACCGGTACGAGGAGGTCGTCGCCGCGATCACCGGGCACGGGCGCCTGACGCTGAACTTCCACCCCGACCGGTTGCTGCGCGACGGCCGCACAGTGGTCGAGGCCCTCGAAGAGGAGGGCGTCTACCGCAGCCAGTTCGAGACCGGCATCTCCAACGGCGGCCTGACCGCGTACCCGGGTGGCGACCGGGACGTGTGGGAGCAGGCGATGTTCGGCGGCGCGTACCAGCGTCCCGGCGTGCTCCCGGCACAGCGTCCGAAGTACGGCGGCCTGAACCTGCTCGACCACGCCGACGGCGCCTGCCCCCGCTTCGGGTCCTGCCATCTGCGGCTGCGCCCGGAGGTGCTGGCCCGGGCCACGTTCAGCTTCGGTGACAGCCACCTCGAGCCCACCGAGTTCGGCACCGTCGACGTCTTCGAGCCGGTGTTCGCGGCGCTGCTCACCGCCACCGCCGGCACCGGCGTCGCCCTGGGCGTGGCAGGAATGGACACCGGCACGCTGCTGCGGACGCTGCTGCGCCGCCGGGAACGGGAGTCCGGGCGGGTCGGCCGGGCGCTCGACGACTACGTCGAGGCGCAGGTGCACGGCGAGATCAGCCTGGCCCGCGACGTCGAGGCGCTCGTGGTCGACCCGTCGTTCCGGGGCACCGACGTGGGACGGCGTCTGGAGCGGATCGCCGCGCGGCACGGCCTGGCGCTGCGGTCCCACCCCGGCTTCGTGCTGCCGGTCCACGCCGTGGACGCCGAGTTCCGCGGCCCGGACATCCCGCCGCTCGCCGCGCGCGTGCACGCCGAGTTCGCCCGCCCGGGGGAGCCGCTGCACGCCGCGCTCGTCGGCCGGGCCGCCGCCTCGGTGGTACGCGAGCCGCAGCGCTGGGCCGATCGGGGACCGGCCGCGGTGACGCTGCAGCACCTCAAGCAGCTCTGGCACGTGCTGGTCCGGTTCGGCGGTCCGGCCTGATCGTCCCGCTCTGCCTGCTGAACCGCGTGCTTGTCCGGAACCGCGGGTGACCTGGACCGCAGCCTTCGCCGTGCTCGGCATTTCCGGAATGACCGACACCGCGGGTTCGTTGTGTCCCCTGTACCGCCGGAACCCAAACACCTACCCGGCGGTAGTCCCTCGAGGGGCGCTCACCCCGGAGCGCGTCGTAACGATCGAAAGGGCAACCATCGTGAAGCAGCACTTCACTCGATGGCTCCCCGCCATCGCGAAGACCGCCATCGCGAAGACCGCCATCGCGAAGACCGCCATCGCGAAGACCGCCGCCGTCACCCGTAACCGCCGTGCCGCGCTGAGCGTGGCGGGTGTGGCAGTTCTGGGCGGGCTGGCCGTCGGCCCCGTCGCAGTGGCCGCGCCGGTGACCAGCGGGCCGCACGCCGGCGCCAAGGCCGCCATCGACCTGGCGACCGGCAAGAAGACCTCCACCGAGGCGGTCAAGCCCGGCCAGACCACCGGCCTGGACAAGGTGCCGACCCGGGCCGACCGCCCGGCCAAGGAGAAGCTCGTGCCGCACGGCGTCGAGGGCGCGCAGTCGCGTATCCCGCTCGACGACGCACAGCTCGACAACGCCAAGGCCATCGTCGAGGCGGCCAAGGAGACCGGCGTGGGGGAGCGGGGCGCCGTGATCGGCGTCGCGACCTCGCTGCAGGAGTCGAAGCTGTACAACCTGGGTCACCTCGGCGCGTACAACGACCACGACTCGGAGGGCCTGTTCCAGCAGCGCCCGTCGTCCGGTTGGGGCACGTCCGAGCAGATCACCGACCCGGAGTACTCCAGCAAGGCGTTCTTCAACGCGCTGAAGAACGTCGGCGGCTGGCACGAGCTGCCGCTGACCACCGCCGCGCAGACCGTCCAGGTGTCCGCCTACCCCTACGCGTACGCGCAGTGGGAGGAGCAGGCGGCGGACATCGTCCAGCAGGTCTGGTAACCCGACACTAACCCGACACCCGTAGAGAACGGCCGGCCCTTTCGTGGGGTCGGCCGTTCTCGTCGATCTTGGACTTGTGGCACCTCGCAGACCTCGGATAACGGACATCTTGGGCGCCACAACTCCAAGATCGCCGGGCAGGGGCGGGGAGGGCGGGCGGGGAGGGCGGGTTTGGTGGGCGGGGAACAACCCCGGGTCGTCGGTCGTTGCAGATGCACCCGGCACGCCCCCGCGCTGCCGGATCCCCCGAGAACCCTGAGCGCCTGACGGTGCCCACGCATCCCCCGGATGCGTCGACCCCCGAACGGAGCCCACCATGAACACGATCCTGCGCAAGAGCATCCTCGGTGTCGCCGGTCTCGCCTTCACCGGTGGCGTGTTCGCCGGTCCGGTCGCCGCCCACGCGGCGGAGACCACCAAGCCGACCGCGGTCGCGGTTCAGGGCGTGAGCCCGCAGGGCGAGCAGTCCCACGTGGACCTGAACGACGAGCAGCTCGCCAACGCCAAGGCCATCATCGCAGCCACCAAGAAGGCGGGCCTGCCCGAGCGGGCCGCGGTCGTCTCGATCGCCACCGCGCTGCAGGAGTCGAAGCTGGAGAACCTGGGTCACCTGGGTGACCGCAACGACCACGACTCGCTGGGCCTGTTCCAGCAGCGGCCGTCCAGCGGCTGGGGTACGCCGGAGCAGATCACCGACCCCGAGTACTCGACGCTGGCGTTCCTCAAGGGTCTGAAGCAGGTCGACGGCTGGCAGGACATGCCGCTGACCGAGGCCGCGCAGACCGTGCAGGTCAGCGCCTACCCCGACGCGTACGCGCAGTGGGAGAAGCAGGCCGCCGAGATCGTGGCCGAGCACTGGAACAAGTAAGAACCACCGAAAGGCCGGTACCCGGATCGGGTGCCGGCCTTTCGCGTGCCCTCAGCCGCTGTGCGCGGCAAGCCACGACAGCACCGGCTCGACCACCGACGGGTCCAGCGGCTGCTTCGCCTCGTCCCGGTACGCCCGCAGCGACGGCGGCCCCGGCTGGCGCCGCAGCACGTGGGTGACGTCGGGCAGCACCCCGGTCTGCACCGGCCCGCCCGCGTGCGCGGCGATGACCGGCAGGTCGGCCGGGTCGGTCTGGAGGTCCTTGTCGCCGGTGAGCGCGAGGATCGGCGCGTCGACGCGGGCCAGGTCCGGCCGGGGGTCGTAGCGCAGGAACTCCCGGAACCAGCGGGCGTTGAGCCGCTGTCCGCCGACCCACGCCACGTCCTTGTCGGTGGCGAGGATCTTCTCGTGGTTGCGGGCCACCTTCGCCACCAGGTCGGTGCGGGTGAGCCGGAGCACCAGGCGTACCGGCGCGGGCAGCGTGGGCAGCAGCCGCCCGGCCTGCCAGCGCAGCACCTCGGCGCCGGTGCGCCCGGGCGCGGAGAGCAGGACCAGACCGGCCACCGGTACGCCACGCGCGGCGAGCGCGACAGCGGTGAGTGCGCCCTCGCTGTGGCCGACCAGGAACATCCGCCCGGCGTCCACGGCCGGGTCGTCGCGCAGTGCCGCGAACACGGCGGCCGCGTCGTCGACGTTGTCGTGGAAGCCGGTACGCAGGAACTCACCGCTGCTCTCGCCGACGCCCCGCCTGTCGTACCGGGCGACAGCGATCCCGGCCCCGCTCAGCGCGGCGGCCAGGTGCCGCTGGATGCCGAGCGGCAGGCGGCGGTGGTCGCCGTCGCGGTTGATCGGCCCGGAGCCGGGCAGCAGCAGCGCCACCGGGTGCGGTCCGGCGCCGTCGGGCAGCGTGAGTGTGCCGGACAGCCGCTGCCCGGCCGACTCGACGGCGAGCGGACTGTCGATCGTCACGGCAGCACCGCCGCGGCCAGGGCGTCGGCGTCGTCGGCGCCGATGAGCAGGGAGTCGTACGCCTGGCCGGTGAGGGTGATGCGGACGGCCGGCTGGCCGCCGCGGACGCTGACGAACTCCTTGCCGGCCTTGCCGCGCCAGGTGCCGACGTTGCGCGTGCGGGGCACGCCGAGGCCGGGCGCCCGGATGCCACGGGTGGCGCGGGCGCCGTCCGGTACGACGACGGCGCCGCTGACGGCGGAGCGGGGGAACGACAGGTCGCCGCGCAGGGCCCAGATCTTCTCGGCGGTGGTGAGCCGGACGTCGATGCGGTGGGGGGTGAGGTCGATGGTGGCCATCGGTGGACTCCTCGCTTCTGTTATCGTCGGTGAGAACATTACCGGAGGCGAGAACAAAAAGGGGAGCCACTGTGGCACTCGACACCGTGGAGCTGCTGATGCACCCGGTCCGGCTGCGCATCGTCCAGGCGTTCCTGGGCGGCCGCACGCTCACCACCACCGACCTGCGCACCGAGCTGAGCGACGTGCCGCCGGCCACGCTCTACCGGCAGGTCGCCACGCTGGCCGACCACGGCGTGCTGCACACGGTGGGGGAGCGGCGGGCCCGCGGCGCGACCGAGCGCAGCTACCGGCTCCACGAGGCCGCCGCGTCGGTGGACCCGGACGAGGCCCGGGCCATGAGCCCGCAACGGCACCGGCAGGCGTTCCTCACCTTCGTCGCGGGCCTGCTCGCCGACTTCGACGGCTACCTCGACCGCGGCGACCCCGACCTGGCCCGCGACGTCGCCGGCTACCGGCAGAACGCGTTCCACGCCACCGACACCGAGACCGCCGAGTTCGTCACCCGGTTCCGCGAGCTGTTCGCCGAGTACGCGGCGCTCGGCCCCGGGCCCGGCCGCACCCGGCGGCTGCTCACCACAGTCCTGCTGCCCGGCGCCGATCAGGAGCGGCCCGTCGAGCGCCGGTGACCGGCCACGATGTCCGCCACGGCGGCACCGAGCGCCAGCACGATGATCCCGGCGGCGAGCAGCAGCGAGCGGCGGAACGCCGTACTCCAGTCGCCGTGGCCGTCGGCGAGCGTGGAGAAGAACAGCGCGCCCACCGCGGCGATGCCCGCGGCCGACCCGATGCGCTGCCCGGTCTGGAGCATGCCCGCGCCGCTGCCGGCCATCGGCACCGGCACCTCGGACAGCGTGAGCGTCTGGTTCGGCGCGATCACCAGGCCGCTGCCCAGCCCGGCGACGAGCAACGGCAGCGCGGTCCGCAGCGGCACGTTCTCGTGCGGCCCGCCCGCCAGCACCAGGTCGGTCGCGATCAGCCCGGCCACCACGGCCACCAGCCCGATCGCCACCAGCGGACGGCCGTACCGGGTGACCACCCGGCCGCCGAGCGCGGAGGCGAGCGCCGAACCGAGCGCGAACGGCGTGATCGCCAGACCGGCCACGAGCGCGCTGTAGCCGAGCCCCATCTGGAGGTAGAGCGTGAAGACGAAGAAGATCGCGGTGAACCCGGCGAAGTAGATCAGGCCGATCAGCGCGCCCAGCGTGTACGAGCGCACCGTGAACAGCCGCAGGTCGAACAGCGGCTGGGCGCGCCGGCCGTACCGGTGCTCCCAGAGCGCGAACCCGGCGAGCAGCAGCAGGCCGACGGGAATCAGCAGCCACTTGCCCGGGCCCCGCCACTGCTCCCGCTGCACCAGCGGCAGCAGGATCACCGTCACCCCGGCGCCGAGCAGCAGCACCCCGAGCGGATCGAGCCGGCCTCGTCCGGCCGGATTCGTCGGCCGGGACGGCATCAGCCGCCAGCCGAGCAGCATCGCCACGATCCCGACCGGGATGTTCACGAAGAACACCCACCGCCAGCCGTGCTCGGCGCCGCCGAGCTGGATGAGCAGACCGCCGAGCAGCGGACCCACGGCGGTGGAGATACCGATCGTCGCGCCCAGCAGCCCGAACGCCCGGCCCCGGTCGGAGCCCCGGAACAGCTCCTGGATCATGCCGCTGACCTGAGGGTTCACCACGCCGGCTGCGGCACCCTGGACGAGCCGGGCGACGACCAGCCACTCCGGCGAACGGGCCAGCCCGGCCAGCGCGCTGGTCAGCGTGAACAGGCCGACCCCGACCACGAACGCGGTACGCCGCCCGCGCGCGTCGCCGAACCGCCCGGCCGGCACCAGCACCAGGCCGAACGTCAGTGCGTACCCGGACAGCACCCATTGCAGGTCGCTCGGCGTGGCGTGCAGCGCCCGATCGATCGACGGCACCGCGACGTTGACGATGCTGACGTCCAGCAGCGTCATGAACGCCGCGATCAGGCCGACGCTCAGCGCGCGCCAGCGACGCCGGCCGTCGTACCCGGTGTCCTGCACCGGCGTCGACGACCGGCCCTCGCTCATCGTGCCCCCCGCTGACCGTCGATCACCCGACTCCGATCGCTACCCGGTGCCCGGTGGGGCAAACGACTCGATCACGCCATCTGGCGCGCGCACCACCGGGGTCCGAAGTCCAGGCCGGACATCGGGGAGTCCTCGCGGTGCAGCAGCCCTCGCTCGGTGAGCGAGTGCAGCGGCTCGCGCAGCTCCTCCTCGGTCATCCCGGTCTCCTGGGCGATCAGGTCCGGGTAGGGGACGTGTCCCTGCACCTCCAGCGCGGACACCGCCTGGTAGACCCGTTCCTCGACCGCAGACAGCTGGACCTGAGGCATCGCTTCCCTCCTCGGCGTGGACCGCCCGACCCGCGGACGGCCGGCGACCGGCGGTTACCCGGACGGGCCGCGATGATGCTCACCCGTTCGACTGTCGTACCGGGCGGCGCGGCACGGCGGTGCCCTAGGCTGCACCCGTGATCATGGATCTCGTCGTGGTCGGCGGCGGGCCCGCCGGACTCTCCGCCGCGCACGCCGCGGCCCGGGCCGGCGTCCGCACGCTCGTGGTGGAACGGGCCACCCACCCCCGGTACAAGACGTGCGGCGGCGGCCTGATCGGCACCTCGCTCACCGAGGTCGCCGGGCGTGTCGAGGTGCCCGCCCACGACCGGGCCGACCGGATCACGTTCACCCGGGACGGGCGACGCGCGTTCACCCGCCGGCACCCCGCGCCGCTGGTCACCATGATCCGCCGGGAGGAGTTCGACGACCGGCTGCGCGCCGCCGCCGTCGCCGCCGGGGCGCAGGTCCGCGAGGGCGTCGCGGTCCGCGCGATCGAGCAGGACCCCGACGAGGTACGCCTGCGCCTGGCCGGCGGTGAACTGGTACGCGCCCGTACCGTCATCGGCGCGGACGGCTCGTCCGGCGTGACGGCACGCCACGTCGGGGTGCGCTTCCGGCAGGTCGACCTCGGCCTGGAACTGGAACTGCCGGTGGACCCCGCCGAGCGGGACCGCTGGCGCGGCCGGGTGCTGCTCGACTGGGGGCCGCTGCCCGGCTCGTACGCGTGGGTGTTCCCCAAGGGCGACCGTCTCACCGTCGGTGTCATATCCGCCCGGGGTGACGGCGACCGCACCCGCGCCTACCTGCGCGACTTCACCGACCGGCTCGGCCTGTCCGGGGTGAGGCCGGAGCACGACTCCGGTCACCTGACCCGCTGCCGCACCGGGGACTCACCGCTGCGGCACGGGCGGGTGCTGGTCGCCGGGGACGCCGCCGGGCTGCTGGAGCCGTGGAGCCGGGAGGGGATCAGCTACGCGCTGCGCTCGGGCCGGCTGGCCGGCGAGGCGGTGGCCGCCGGTGACCTCGACGCGTACGCCCGGGAGGTCGACCGGCGGCTGACGCCGGAGATGCGCGCCGGGCACCGGCTGCTGGAGGTGTTCGAGCGGCGGCCCGACGTGTTCCACGCGATGCTGGCGAGCCCGCCCGGCTGGCGGATGTTCGTGCGGTTCTGCCAGGGGCGGGCGAGCTTCGCCGACGTGCTCGACCGGCGGCCGGTGCGGGCCGGGCTGGCGCTGCTCGACCGCCTGCCCGCCGCTGTCAGGGGACGATGACCGCCCGCCCCCGCACCTCGCCCCGGCGCAGCGCCTCGTACGCCTGCGGCGCCTCCGCGAGGGGGAACGTGTGCACGTCGGCGTGCAGCCGGCCGTCGCGGGCCAGCGCGATCACCTCGTGCAGTTCCGCCCGGGTGCCCCAGAACGGCACCACCACACCGGTCTCCAGCGGCACCGGCGGCGGCTCGTCGGCGACCGGCCGCACCGGCAGCGTGCCGCCGGCCAGGCCCACCAGCAGGATCTGGCCGCCGGTGGCGACCACCTGCCGGGCGGTGTCCAGCGTGGGCTGCGCGCCGACGAAGTCGAGCACCACGTCCGCGCCGTCCGGCGCCGGCCCGACCAGTTCGCGGATCCTCTCCACCGCGTCCGGGCCGGCCTGCACGGTGTGGTGGGCGCCCAGGCGGCCGGCCAGGTCCAGCGCGGCGGTGTTCGTGTCCACCGCGATGATCCGTACCGCGGTGGTGGCGAGCAGGATCTGCAACCCCATGTGCCCCAGGCCGCCGATGCCGATCACCACGCAGGACGTGCCGGGCCGCAGCCGGGGCCGCGCCAGGTCCACCGCGTGGTACGGGGTCAGCCCGGCGTCGGTCAGCGGCGCCGCCTGGGTCAGGTCCATGTCGCCGACCGGCAGCAGCCGGGACGCGGGCACCACCACGTAATCGGCCAGCCCGCCGTCGCGGCTGAGCCCGATGCCGCCGACCGGGATGACCCGGCAGCGGTTCTCCTCGCCCCGCAGGCAGGCCCGGCAGTAGCCGCAGCCGATGATGCCGTAGACCGCGGCCCGGTCGCCGGGCGACCAGCCGTGAACTCCCGCGCCTACCGTGTCGACGGTGCCGGCGATCTCGTGCCCGAGCGTCATCGGCATCGGGAACACCCCGGCCGGCGCGTCGAGGATGTGCAGGTCGGAGTGGCAGGCGCCGACCGCGCCGACGCGCAGCAGCACCTCACCCGGGCCGGCCTGCGGCGTGGGTACCTCCGTGTGCTCCAGCACACCGGGTGCGGTCATCCGTACTGCGCGCATGTCTCCTCCACCTCGTCGCCCACGGTCGTCGCGGCGGCATACCCCTGCCGTAGCGGTTGATGCGGAGACGCAACGGGCGAGCGCACAATGCGGTCATGAGCGAGCCGGCCGAGTCGTTCACCGACGAGGAGTACGCGTTCCTGCGGCACGTCCGCTTCGGCGAACTGCCGGCCCGGGTGCGCCCGGAGGAGCGGATCGAGTCCGCCGAGACCGAGTTCCCGCCGGACCGGCCGGACCCGGCCGGCGGGGAGTCGGAGTGGCACCTGCGCGCGGGCGGCTGACGGGGCCCGGCACGCGCCCGGACCCCGTCGCCGCACGGTCAGAAGACCGGCACGCCGTCGCGGACCAGCTTCCAGTTGGGTACGAAGAAGTCGGCCGGGTCGATGACGCCCTTGGCCTGCGCCCAGTCGATGAGCAGCTGGCGGATCTCCTGCTGGGCGTTGTAGACCTGGGTCTTCACGATGCCCGGGAAGTTGCCGCCGCCGCTGCGCCGGTAGTTGTTCACCGCCACCACGAACCGGGCGTCCGCCGCGACCGGGGTGTCGGTGCCGGCCAGCACCAGGCGGGTGATCCGCTGGCCGACCGGCTTGGCGATGTCGATGTCGTAGTCGACGCCGGAGAACACGTCGTAGTTGTAGTCCGGCACCGCCGGGTCGCTGATCGTCTCCGGGTTCACCGGCGCGCCGGCCGGCAGCGTGACGAAGTACTTCGCCGAGTACTCCAGGTACGCCTTCACCTCGGCGCCGGTCAGCACGACCGCCTCCAGCGTGTTGTCGTACACGTAGAGGCCCGCCACGTCGCGGATCCGCACGTCGCCCTGCGGGAACACCGCGGTACGGCTGAACGGCGCGGCGATGGACAGCACCGGCAGGCCCGCGTACTCGCCGGCCGCGAGGGCCTCGGTGACCACCTCGGTCTGGACGTGGTTGATGAAGTCCAGGATCGGGGTGTCCTTGTACCGCGACTCGGCGGCCGACAGCTCCACGCTCGACCGGGCGACGACCCGGTTGACGTACTCGACGGTCTTGGTGTGCTGGCCGCGCACGGCCGCGAGCACCGCCGGGTCCTCGACCACGGTGTTGGTGTTCAGCGTGGTGGCCGACTTGGCGGTCACCGTCCAGCGGCCCTTCTCCCGGGTCAGCGTGAAGTCCATCCGGGTCAGCCGCTGGCCCCACTTCGACGGCTCCGAGGTGAGGACCCGCTCGCCGGTGGTGAGGTTGGTGACGAACTTCTCCGGCACCTCGTTGTGCGCGTGGCCGAACAGGATCGCGTCGATGCCGGGGACCTGCTCGGCGATCAGCGCGGTCGGGTTCTCGTTCGGCAGCTCCGGGCCGTAGCTGGAGGTGCCGCTGTCGCCGCCGTGCGCGGAGATGACGACCAGGTCGGCGCCGCGGCGGCGCATCTCCGGCACCCACTTCGCGGCGGTGGCGACCATGTCGGCGAAGACCAGGCGGCCCTCGACGTTGCCCTTGTCCCAGATGGCCACGCCGGGGTTGGTCAGGCCGAGGATGCCGACGTGCAGCTTCGGCGCGCCGTGCCCGCCGAGCTTGACCTCCTTGATCACGTACGGGAGGAACGCCGGCTTGCCGGTCTTCGCGTTGAGCGCGTTCGCGGCCAGGGCCGGGAAGCCGAGCTGCTCGATCCAGGTGGCCAGCAGCGGCAGGCCGTAGTTGAACTCGTGGTTGCCGAGCGTCACCGCGTCGTACTTGAGGATGTTCATGGCGCGGGCCATCGGGTGCGTCTCACCGGTGCTGGTGATCGGCTCCTGCTTGGCGTAGTACGTCGCCAGCGGCGTGCCCTGGATCGTGTCACCGGCGTCCAGGACCAGCGTGGCCCTGCCCTTGCGCTCGGCCCGGATCTGGTTGACCAGGGTGGCGAGCTTCGCGACGCCGACGTCGTTGTGCTTGCTGTCGTCGAACTCGGCGTCCTTGTAGTAGTCCCAGTTGTAGACGTTGCCGTGGGTGTCCGACGTGCCGAGGATCGTCAGGTCCCAGGTCTTCGGCTGCTTCGGCTTCGCCTCGGCGGGCGCGCCGGCCAGCAGGGGAGCGGTCGCGGCGGCGGCCGCGACGGCCAGCACCTGGCGCCGGGAGGCGCCGGAGGAGGAGGTCATGAGGTGCCTTTCCGAATGGGGGTACGCGCCTCGTGGGCGCCGCTGCGCACCATAACCACCACATGTCACCTGCGCCACACCGGCCCGAATTGTTTCCCTTCCGGTCACAGGCTGCTGTTTTCCCGCCGGTCACCGGGGTAGGGGCGCATCCATGAGCGAGGACCAGTTCACCCAGCAGCATCCGGCCGAGCAGTACGGACAGCAGGAGGGCCAGCCGTCGCAGCAGCAGACGCCGCCCGGCAACGAGCAGGAGATGGGGCCGAAGCCCGACCACGGCGAGGAGTCGTACCGGGGCAGCGACCGGCTCACCGGCAAGCGCGCGATCATCACCGGCGGTGACTCCGGCATCGGCCGGGCCGTGGCGATCGCCTTCGCCCGCGAGGGCGCCGACGTGCTCGTCACCTACCTCGCCGACGAGGAGGAGAAGGACGCCCGGGAGACGGTCGCCCTGATCGAGCAGGCCGGGCGCACCGGCGTCGCGGTCCGGTGCGACCTGCGCGAGGAGGCCAACTGCCGCGCCCTCGTCGACCAGGCGCTGCGCGACCTCGGCGGCGTCGACATCCTGGTCAACAACGCGGCGTACCAGATGTCGCAGGACAACGGCCTGCTCGACATCACCACCGAGCAGTTCGACCGCGTCTTCAAGACCAACGTGTACGCCATGTTCTGGCTCTGCAAGTTCGCGGTGCCGCACATGAAGGAAGGCTCGACGATCATCAACACGTCGTCGATCCAGGCGTTCGACCCGTCGCCGCAGCTGCTCGACTACGCCACCACAAAGGCCGCCATCGCCAACTTCACCAAGGCGCTCGCGCAGAACCTGGCCGAGCGCGGCATCCGGGTCAACGCGGTCGCGCCCGGCCCGATCTGGACGCCGCTGATCCCGGCCACCATGCCGGAGGAGAAGGTGAGGCAGTTCGGCACCGACACGCCGCTGGGCCGTCCCGGCCAGCCGGCCGAGCTGGCGCCCGCGTACGTCTACTTCGCCTCGCAGGAGTCGAGCTACGTCACCGGCGAGATCCTCGGCGTCACGGGCGGCCGCCCGACGAAGTGAGCCGCCGCCTGGTCCCGTTCCGGCCCGCGCCGGCCGCCTGGTCCCGCTCCCGGTCGTCTGGTTCCGCTGCTCAGCGGGGCCAGGCGGCCATCCGGCGGCGGACCTCGGCGATGCGCGGCGCGTCCAGGCCGTAGCGGGTGAACCGCCGGTCGGCCAGCCCGTCCAGGTAGCGGCCCGCCGCGCGCACGTCCTCGTCGTCCAGAGCCGGGTCGACCTGCCGGGCCAGCTCCAGCAGTTCCGCCACCGTGTACCGGTCCAGCGCGGCGGAGACGTCGATGTAGTCGCGTACCTCCCGCCGGTTCACCAGCGCGGCGGTCTTGTTGGCGATCAGGTCGCGGACGTCCATGACCGGGCCGAGGTCCATCACCACCGGGCTGCGGTGCCGGTCCAGGCGGGCCAGGCTCAGGCGGATCTGCCGGCCGTCCCGGCTCACCACGAAGTCCCGCAGGTCCCGGTCGAAGCCGTCGAACACCTCGCCCAGGCCGCCCGGGTCCACCTCGGCCACCCGGTAACCGGCGCGCTCCAGCGCCACGCGTACCCCGTCGGCCGCCGCCGCGGCGGCGCCCTCCACGTCGGCGAACAGGTCGACGTCCTCGGTGGGGCGGGTGACCAGGCCGTGGACGGCCCACGCCACGCCGCCGCCGAGCACGAAACGGTGCGGGCCGGCCGCGGCCAGCGCCACCCGGGCCACCTGCCGGTAGAAGTCGTGCGGATGGGTCACGCGGCGCGCAGGCTCCGGTGCCGGCCCTCCCAGGCCAGGCGTACGCCCCGGGGCAGGTTGAGCAGCGGCCACAACCGGCGCAACGTGCCCGCGTGGATCAGCTCGCGCAGATCCTCGACCCGGGTCGTCTCGCGCAGTACGTTCTCGTACATCCAGAGCAACTCGTCCGGGTCGCCCAGGTCGAACGCGCGTTCGCTGCTCCACATCAGGCGTACCGGCAGCTCGACGATGCCGGTCGTGGGACCGGTGAGCTCGTCCAGGGTGCGCGCCACCACGGCGGGTCGCCCGGGACGGGCGAGGTACGCGTGCGCGCTGACCGACATGGCATCAGGGTAACCCCAACCCGGCCCTTTCCCCGCGTCCCTTCCCCGCGGAGCGCCCCCACAGCACTCGCCCCGCTCACGTGACCGCCCGCCCGCCACCCGCTCGGCGCCCGCCTCACTCCGCCCCGCCGCGCCCCGCCGCGCCCGGCCGCGCCCGGGCTCGCCCGGGCTCGCCCCGTCGATCATGAAGTTGGACCGGACAAACCGGTCAGCTCGTGCCGTCAACTTCATGATCGCCCGTCGTGATGCTCGTCTTGTTCACCTCGCGCGGCTCTCCGCTGGAGATCTTGGACGATTTCGGCCCCCATGAGGGCCGTTTCCTTCCAAGATCTCCGTGGTGGCCTGTGCGCCGAGCCTGGTGAGGTTCGCCGGGGCGGGCTCGCGCCGACATCCGCCTCGCGGCGGTGCCCTCGGCAGGCGGATGGAGATCTTGGTACGTTCCCGCCCTTCCGGGGGCCGTTCCGTACCAAGATCTCTCGCGAAGGCTCTCCACCGACCGGCGACGTCCGCTCGGGGCCCGCGTTGCAGGCGGATCTGCCGTCGGCGGCCCGACGTCCCAATCGATCATGAGGTTGCCGGGGGTAAACCGGACATCATGTGCCGTCAATCTCATGATCGATGCGGCTGCGTCGGGTGTCCGGTTTTGGGGTGGTCGGGGACACCCGGGTGGCGGAATCCGGGGCGGCGGCGGGGCGTTATACCTGGTGAACGACCGCAGCAGCACTCCCGGCGCCCCCTGGCAGGCGGGCAGCGGCACCCGGGAATGACCCCGGGCCGGCGGTCGTTGTGCATGTCTCCGGCGCCGCCAGTGAGCCCCGTACGCCACCCCCGGGCGTCCGCGGGCCGCGTCAGCAGGCCGCCGGAGATCCCCCGAAGACTTCTTGAGCGCCTGACGGTGCTCGCACCCGCACCGAACCCCCCTCGGCGCGGGCGTCGACCCCCGAACGGAGCCCACCATGAACACGATCCTGCGTAAGAGCATTCTCGGTATCGCCGGTCTGACCGTCGCCGGTGGCCTCGCCGCCGGCCCTCTCAACCACGACACCGGCACCCCGGTGCGCGACACGGCCGTGACCACCACCCAGGCCGCCGCGAAGCTGGACAGCGCCGCGCTCATCCCGCACGGCGTCCAGGGCACCCAGTCCCACATCGACCTCGACGACGAGCAGACCGCCAACGTCAAGGCCATCATCGCCGCGACGAAGAAGGCCGGCATGGACGAGCGTGCCGCGGTCGTCTCCATCGCCACCGCCCTGCAGGAGTCGAAGCTGGAGAACCTCGGCCACCTCGGCGACCGCAACGACCACGACTCGCAGGGCCTGTTCCAGCAGCGCCCCTCCAGTGGTTGGGGCACGGTCGAGCAGATCACCGACCCCGAGTACTCCACCACCGCGTTCCTGAAGGGCCTCAAGCAGGTCGACGGCTGGCGCGACATGCCCCTGACCGCCGCCGCCCAGACCGTCCAGGTGTCGGCTTACCCGGACCACTACGCCCAGTGGGAGCAGCAGGCCGCCGACCTCGTCGCCCAGCACTGGAACAGCTGACCCGGCGGTGACCGGGGTCACGACGAGCGAGCGGAAGAACCGTGACCCCGGTACCGTTGTGCAGAGCGTCGGTGTGTCCAGTGTCCCCGGGCCTCACCTAAATTGCCTTCGCGGAATACCGTTCGGCTGGAGCCGCGTCGCGCCACTCGCCGAGAGGCGACATGCACACCGACGCCCAGAGCCGCCCCGGCCATCCGGCCGGGGCGGCTCTGTCTGTGGGCTCGAGTCGCAAGCCCCTGGCCGCTGGCCTAGGGTTACAGGCAGAGGTGAGCCGTTCTCGACGGAGAGGGGGTGCGCGGATGGGGTTCAAGACGTTCATCCAGGGGTGGCCGGTCTACCGGCAACTCACCGGCACCGACCCGCTCGGTCGCGGCGCCGCCGCCCAGTCGGCGCGGTCCGCCGAGCTGAGCCCTCGCACCGAGTCCGCCGACGGCATGGCCCGCTCGGTCTGCCCGTACTGCGCGGTCGGCTGCGGGCAGCGCGTCTTCCACTCCGACGGCAAGGTCACCCAGATCGAGGGCGACCCGGACAGCCCGATCTCGCGCGGCCGGCTCTGCCCGAAGGGCTCGGCCAGCAAGAGCCTGGTGACCAGCCCGCTGCGCCAGACCAAGGTCCGCTACCGCCGGCCGTACGCGACCGAGTGGGAAGACCTGGACCTCGACGTCGCGCTCGACATGATCGCCGACCGGATGCTCGCCGCCCGCGCGGAGACCTGGGAGGACGTCGACGACGAGGGCCGCCCGCTGAACCGGACGCTGGGCATCTCCAGCCTCGGCGGCGCGACGCTGGACAACGAGGAGAACTACCTCATCAAGAAGCTGTTCACCGCGATGGGGGCACTCCAGATCGAGAACCAGGCCCGTATTTGACACTCCGCCACCGTCCCCGGTCTGGGGACCAGCTTCGGTCGCGGCGGCGCCACGGACTTCCAGCAGGATCTCGCCAACGCTGACGTCATCATCATCCAGGGCTCGAACATGGCCGAGGCCCACCCGGTGGGCTTCCAGTGGGTGATGGAGGCGAAGAAGCGCGGCGCGAAGGTCTTCCATGTCGACCCGCGGTTCACACGTACCAGCGCGCTCGCCGACACGTACCTGCCGATCCGCGCGGGCACGGACATCGCGCTGCTCGGCGGCGTGGTGCGCTACATCCTGGAGAACGAGCTGGACTTCCGGGAGTACGTGCTGGCCTACACCAACGCGGCGAACATCGTCAGCGAGCAGTTCGCCGACACCGAGGACCTGGACGGCCTGTTCTCCGGTTACAACCCGGACACCGGCTCGTACGACCACGCGAGCTGGCAGTACGAGGGCCAGGAGGACAACGCCAAGGCCCGGGGCACCGGTAAGGAACGTGACTCGGCCTCCGGGCTGGAGCACGAGTCGCACGGCGAGCCGGTGCCGGCGCAGGCCCCGCGGGACGAGACGTTGCAGCACCCGCGCTGCGTCTACCAGATCCTGAAGCGGCACTTCGCCCGCTACACCCCGGAGATGGTGGCCCGGGTGTGCGGGATCCCGGAGGAGAGGTTCCTCGAACTGGCGCGCGCCTGGACGGAGAACTCGGGCCGGGAGCGCACCGGCGCGCTCGTCTACTCGGTCGGCTGGACGCAGCACAGCGTCGGCGTGCAGTACATCCGTACCGGCTCGATCATCCAGACGCTGCTGGGCAACATGGGCCGCCCGGGCGGCGGCATCCTGGCGCTGCGCGGGCACGCCAGCATCCAGGGCTCCACAGACATTCCGACGCTGTTCAACCTGCTGCCCGGCTACCTGCCGATGCCGCACCACGCCGACCACCCGACGTTCGACAAGTGGGTGGACAGCATCCGGCACCCGGGCCAGAAGGGCTTCTGGGGCAACTCGCGGGCGTTCGCGGCGAGCCTGCTCAAGGCGTACTGGGGTGACGCGGCGACGCCGGAGAACGACTTCTGCTACGGCTACATGCCCCGGATGACCGGCGACCACGGCACGTACCAGCAGGTCCTGAACATGATCGACGGCAAGGTGAAGGGCTACTTCCTGCTCGGCCAGAACCCGGCGGTCGGCTCCGCGCACGGCCGGGCCCAGCGTCTGGGCATGGCCAACCTGGACTGGCTCGTCGTCCGCGACCTGTTCATGATCGAGAGCGCCACGTTCTGGAAGAACAGCCCGGAGGTCGCCACCGGGGAGATCGTGCCGGAGGAGTGCCGGACCGAGGTGTTCTTCCTGCCGGCGGCCTCGCACGTGGAGAAGGAGGGCACCTTCACCCAGACGCAGCGGCTGCTGCAGTGGCGGGAGAAGGCCGTCGACCCGCCGGGCGACGCCCGCTCCGAGCTGTGGTTCTTCTACCACCTCGGCCGGGTGCTGCGGGAGAAGCTGGCCGGCTCCACCGCGCGCCGCGACCGCGCGCTGCTCGACCTGGCCTGGGACTACCCCACGCACGGTCCGCACGCGGAGCCGAGCGCCGAGGCGGTGCTCAAGGAGATCAACGGGTACGAGGTGGCGACCGGCCGCCTGCTCAACGCGTTCGGCGAGGCCCGCGACGACGGCTCCACGGCGATCGGCTGCTGGATCTACTCCGGCGTCTACGCCGACGGGGTGAACCAGGCGGCCCGCCGCCGGTCCCGCCACGAGCAGGACTGGGTGGCCGCCGAGTGGGGCTGGGCGTGGCCGGCGAACCGCCGCACGCTCTACAACCGCGCCTCCGCCGACCCCGAGGGCCGGCCGTGGAGCGAGCGCAAGAAGTACGTCTGGTGGGATCCGGACGCCGGCGAGTGGACCGGCTACGACGTGCCGGACTTCGAGAAGACGAAGCCGCCGTCGTACCGGCCGCCGGAGGGCGCGTCGGGCCCGGCCGCGCTCGCCGGCGACGACCCGTTCGTCATGCAGGGCGACGGCAAGGCGTGGCTGTACGCGCCGAGCGGCGTCCTCGACGGCCCGCTGCCGACGCACTACGAGCCGGCCGAGTCGCCGATGCGCAACCCGCTCTACGGTCAGCAGGCCAACCCGACCCGCAAGATCTACGAGCACCCGATCAACCGGATGAACCCGAGTCCGCCGGAGCCGCACAGCCAGGTCTTCCCGTACGTGTTCACGGTCAGCCGCCTCACCGAGCACCACACCGCCGGTGGGATGAGCCGTACCGTGTCGCCCCTGGCGGAGCTGCAACCGGAGATGTTCGTCGAGGTGTCCCCGGAGCTGGCCGGCGAGGTCGGGCTGGCCCACCTGGGCTGGGCGCACCTGATCAGCGGCCGGGCGGTGATCGAGGCGCGGGTGCTGGTCACCGACCGGCTCACCCCGCTGCGGGTGGACGACCGGATCATCCACCAGGTCTGGCTGCCGTACCACTTCGGCACCGAGGGTCTGGTCACCGGCGACTCGGCGAACGACCTGTTCGGCATCACGCTGGACCCGAACGTCCTCATCCAGGAGAGCAAGGTCGGCACCTGCGACATCCGGCCCGGGCGGCGGCCCACCGGCCCTCCGCTGCTCGACCTGGTCGGCGACTACCAGCGGCGGGCCGGGATGACGCCGGACCGCAAGGTGCCGGTGGTGACCACCGACGCCGCAGGCGGGGACGACGCCGCCGGCAGCACCGACGAGCAGTCGGCCGCCGCGCACCAGGACGGGGATCGGGATGCCTGACGCCAACAGCCTGTACGGCCCGCTCGACCCGGCCCCGGACGCGGGCTGGGTCGACGCGCCGCCCCGGATGGGTTTCTTCACCGACACCAGCGTCTGCATCGGCTGCAAGGCGTGCGAGGTGGCCTGCAAGGAGTGGAACGGCGTCCCCGACTCGGGTTTCGACCTGCTCGGCATGTCGTACGACAACACCGGCGCGCTCACCGCGAACTCGTGGCGGCACGTCGCGTTCATCGAGCAGCCCCGCCCGGCCGGGCATCGCACGCCGCCGTTCGCCGGCGACCCGACCGGCCCGGCGATCAGCCCGGCGTCGGCGTCGGTCGGGGCGGTCACGGCCCCCGACACGGGTACGAATCCCGGCCTGCCGCCGGGGCAGCCGGAGGCGGCGGCGCGGATGGCGGCCGGTCCGGAGTTCCTCGGCATGCCCGGCACCCAGCCGCCCGGGCGGGACACCGGTCCGGAGAGCCGCACCGACTTCCGCTGGCTGATGATGTCCGACGTGTGCAAGCACTGCACGCACGCGGCCTGCCTGGACGTGTGCCCGACCGGTTCGCTGTTCCGTACCGAGTTCGGCACGGTGGTGGTGCAGGAGGACATCTGCAACGGCTGCGGCTACTGCATCTCCGCCTGCCCGTACGGCGTGATCGACCAGCGCAAGGGCGACGGCCGGGCGTGGAAGTGCACGCTGTGCTACGACCGGATCGGCGCGGGCATGACACCCGCCTGCGCGCAGGCGTGCCCGACCGAGTCGATCCAGTACGGCCCGCTCGACGAGCTGCGGGAACGGGCCGCCAAGCGGGTCACCGCGCTGCACGAGCGCGGCGTGCCGGAGGCGCGCCTGTACGGCCACGACCCGACCGACGGCGTCGGCGGCGACGGCGCGTTCTTCCTGCTGCTGGACGAGCCCGAGGTGTACGGGCTGCCGCCGGACCCGGTGGTCACCACCCGGGACCTGCCGAAGATGTGGAAGCGGGCCGGGTTCGCCGCCCTGGCCATGGCGGCGGCTGCCGTCGCCGCGTTCGTCGGAGGATCGTCGTGAGCCCGGACCGCCCGGTCGGTGACCTGTTCCGCCGCTTCCGCGAGCGTCTGTCCGCCGAACAGGAGAACGGCGGCGCCGCCGAGCGGGAGAACGGCAGCCAGGCCACCGCGGCCGGTCCCGGGGTGGGCCGCACCGACGCGGGCTCCCGCGAGGCCGGCCTGGCCCCGCACCCGCCCCGCGACGCGGCACCACGCCGGCGCCGCGGCAGGGGCGGCAAGGGCGGCGGGGAGCAGCTCAACGTCCCGCCGGCCGAGTTCACCTCCTACTACGGCCGGCCCATCCTCAAGCCGCCGGTGTGGCGGTGGGACATCGCCGCGTACCTGTTCACCGGCGGGCTCGCCGCCGGTTCGTCGCTGCTGGCGGCGGGCGGGCAGCTCACCGGCCGCCCGGCGTTGCGGCGCGCCGGCCGGATCGCCGCGCTGGCCGGGGTCGGCGCGAGCACCTACTTCCTGATCAACGACCTGGGCCGGCCGTCGCGCTTCCACCACATGCTGCGGGTGGCGAAGGTGACCTCGCCGATGTCGGTGGGCACCTGGATCCTCAGCGTGTTCGGCCCGGCCGCCGGGGTCGCGGCGATCGCCGAGGCGGCTCCGCTGCTGCCCGAGCGGGGCGTGCTGGGGCTCGGCCGCCGGCTGCTGCCTCCGGCCGGGCACGCCGCCGGTGTGGTCGCCGCCGTCACCGCGCCGGCGCTCGCCACGTACACCGGGGTGCTGCTGGCGGACACGGCGGTGCCGTCGTGGCACGAGGCGTACCCGGAACTGCCCGCCATCTTCGCGGGCAGCGCCCTGGCCAGCGGCGCCGGTGTCGGGCTGGTGGCCGCGCCCGGCGCGCAGGCCGGCCCGGCGCGGCGCCTCGCGGTCGCGGGCGCGGCGATGGAACTGTGGGGTTCGCACCGGGTGGAGAACCGGCTCGGCCTGCTCAGCGAGCCCTACACCCAGGGCACACCCGGAAAGCTGCTGCGCGCGGGCCGGGCGCTGACCGCCGCCGGTGTGGTCGGCGCGCTGCTCGGCCGCCGCAGCCGCGTGTTGTCCGTGCTGTCCGGCGGCGCGCTGATCGCCGCGTCGGTGTGCACCCGGTTCGGCATCTTCCACGGCGGGGTCGCCTCGGCACGCGATCCGCGGTACACGGTGGTGCCGCAGCGCGAACGCGCCGACCGGCGGGCCGCCGACCAGGTCTGACACCTCCCCGGGCGGCCTCCCGTCCGCTGTGGTTGACTGCTGCGTGGAGGCGTTCAGGCGGCTGGTGCCCCTCCCGGTCTTCAAAACCGGTGTGGTCCGGGACCCGGGCCAGGCGGGTTCGATTCCCGTCCGTCTCCGCCAAGTACCGTTCCCGGGAGTGCGCCGATGCGTGAGGTCGACCCGCGACGGCGGGTGCCGCGCACCGACGCGCTGCTCGCCGATCCCGCGCTGGCCGCCGCCGCCGCGACGCTCGGCCGCGACCGGGTCAAGGCCGCGATCGTCAGCGCGCAGACCCGCGCGCGGCGCGGCGAGCTGACCCCCGATCAGGTACGCGACGCGGCGCTGGCGGACCTGCCCGGCCGTACGCCCCGCCCGGTGCTCAACGCCACGGGCGTCGTGCTGCACACCAACCTGGGGCGCGCCCCGCTCGCCCCGTCCGCCGTGGACGCGCTGGTCGCCGCAGCCGGGCACACCGACGTGGAGCTGGACCTGCGGACCGGCCGGCGGGCCCGGCGCGGCCGGGAGGCGCTCGACGCGCTCGCCGCGGCGGTGCCCGACGCGGCGGCGGTGCACGTGGTGAACAACGGCGCCGCGGCGCTGGTGCTGGCCGCGACCGCGCTGGCCGCCGGCCGGGAGATCGTGGTGAGCCGCGGCGAGCTGGTCGAGATCGGCGACGGGTTCCGCCTGCCCGACCTGCTGGCCAGCACCGGCGCGCGGCTGCGCGAGGTGGGCACCACCAACCGCACCACGCGCGCCGACTACGAAGCCGCGATCGGTGAGCGCACCGGGTTCGTGCTGAAGGTGCATCCGTCGAACTTCGTGGTCACCGGCTTCACCTCGGCGGTGCCGGTGGCCGAGCTGGCCACGCTCGGCGTGCCGGTGGTGGCCGACATCGGGTCGGGGCTGCTCGCGCCGGACCCGCTGCTGCCCGCCGAGCCGGACGCGGCCACCACGCTGCGGGCGGGCGCGCACCTGGTCACCGCCAGCGGCGACAAGCTGCTCGGCGGCCCGCAGGCCGGTCTGCTGCTCGGCGACGCCGACCTGGTGCAGCGGCTGCGCCGGCACCCCCTCGCCCGGGCGCTGCGGGTCGACAAGCTCACCCTCGCCGCGCTCGCCGCCACCCTGTACGCCCCGTCCACGCCCACCCGGGACGCGCTGCACGCCGACCCGGCCCGGCTGCGGGAGCGGCTGGAGCGGCTGCGGGACCGGCTCGGTGAGGACGGCTGCAAGGCCGAGGTGGTGCCCAGCGCGGCTGTGGTCGGCGGCGGCGGGGCACCGGGCGTGGAACTGGACTCGTGGGCGCTGAGCCTGCCCGAGCGGTACGCCGAACCGCTGCGCACCGGCGACCCGGCGATCCTCGGCCGGGTGCTGCACGGGCGGCTCCTGCTGGACCTGCGTGCCGTGCCGGAGGACGCCGACGACCGGGTCCGGGCGGCCGTGCTGAGCGTGGAGGACTGACCGGCATGTTCGTGGTGGCGACCGCCGGGCACGTCGACCACGGCAAGTCGACGCTGGTGCGGGCGCTGACCGGGATGGAACCGGACCGGTGGGCGGAGGAACGCCGCCGCGGCATGACCATCGACCTGGGTTTCGCCTGGACCACGCTGCCGTCGGGCGGCACGATCGCGTTCGTCGACGTACCGGGGCACGAGCGGTTCGTGCCGAACATGCTCGCCGGTGTCGGCCCGGTCCCCGCCGCGCTGATCGTGGTGGCCGCCGACGAGGGCTGGATGCCGCAGTCCGCCGAGCACCTGGCCGCGCTGGACGCGCTGGGTGTGTCGTACGGGCTGCTCGTGGTGACCCGCGCGGACCTGGCCGATCCCGGACCGGCGACCGCGCGGGCCCGCACGGAGATCGCCGCGACGTCGCTGGGCGCTGTGGAGGCGGTGCCGGTCTCCGCGGTCACCGGGGCCGGGCTGCCCGAGCTGCGCGCCGCGCTTGATCGCCTGACCCTCCGGCTGCCCGACCCGGCCCGGGACGCCCCGGTGCGGCTCTGGGTGGACCGCGCGTTCACCGTGCGCGGCAGCGGCACCGTGGTCACCGGCACGCTCGGCGGTGGCCGGCTGCGCGTCGGCGACGAACTGGAACTGGCCGCCACCGGGGAGACGGTGCGGGTACGCGGATTGCACTCTCTCGGTGTCGCGCATGCCGAGGTCGAGGCGGTGGCCCGGGTCGCGGTGAACCTGCGCGGCCTGCCCCGGGACCGGGTCGGGCGCGGCGACGCGCTGCTCAGCCCCGGCCGGTTCGGGCGTACCGACCTGCTCGACGTGCGGCTGTCCGGCGACCCGGCCGCCGACCTCCCGGCCACGCTCACGCTGCACGTGGGCGCGGCGGCGGTGCCCGCCCGGGTCCGGCCGCTGGGCCCGGACACGGTACGGCTGCGCCTGGCCCGCCCGCTGCCGCTGCTGATCGGGGACCGGGCGCTGCTGCGCGACCCCGGCCGGCACCACGTCGCGGGCGGCGTGACGGTGCTGGACGTGGACCCGCCGCCGCTGCGCCGCCGGGGCGCGGCGGCGGCTCGCGCGGCGGTGCTGGCCGGGCTGGACGGGCGGCCGGACCTGGCCGGGGAGCTACGCCGGCGGCGGCTCGTCCGCGCCGGTGACCTGACCCGGATGGGTGTCCCGCCGACCGCGACGCCGGTGGCCGGGCAGTGGCTGGCCGATCCGGAGCACTGGCGGGACCTGGGCCGCCGCCTCACCGAGGAGGTGACCCGGTACGCCGCCGAGCATCCGCTCGCCGCGGGCGTACCCGTCGACGTGCTGCGGCACCGGCTCGACCTGCCCGACCGCGCCCTGGTGACGGCGCTGCTGCGCCCCCCGCTGCGACTGCGCGACGGCCTGGTCACCGCCGCGCCGCAGGGCACGCTGCCGGACCCGGTGGCCCGGGCGGTGGACCGGGTCCGGGCCGAGTACGGCGACCGCCCGTTCCAGGCCCCCGAGGCACACCACCTGGCCGACCTCGGGCTCGGCCCCCGGGAGATCGGCGCCGCGGTACGCGCCGGCGCGCTGCTGAAGCTCGCCGAGAACGTGGTGCTGCTGCCCGGCGCCCCGGACGACGCGGTACGCGTGCTCGCCGGGCTGCCGCAGCCGTTCACGCTCAGCGCCGCCCGGCAGGCGCTCGGCACCACCCGCCGGGTGGCGGTGCCGCTGCTGGAGCTGCTGGACCGGCGCGGTGCCACCCGCCGGCTGCCCGACGACGCCCGCGAGGTGGTCCGCCGGCCGGGCTGAGCCAACAGGCGTCGCCCGCCCGCCCCGGTCACCTACCGTGGCGCCATGGACCCTTCCGCGGTCTGGCGGGACAAGAACCACAAGTGGCGGATCGAGGCGTACCGGGCACCGGACCTGCGCTTCGCCATCTACGCCACCAACGGCCCCACCGAGTCGGCGCCGTTGTGGCTGTTCGGGATGGCCGCGCTGGCCCGCTGGCTGATGACCCACGCGATCTCGCTGGACGACCTGGAGACGGACTGATGGGTGTCCAGGTCGCGCTGGTGCTGGTGCTGATCCTCGTGAACGCCGCCCTGTCGGGCAGCGAGATGGCGCTGGTGAGCCTGCGGGAGGGGCAGCTGCGCCGGCTGGCGCGCTCCGGGCGGGCCGGGGCGCGGCTGAGCCGCCTCACCCGCGAACCCAACCGCTACCTGGCCACCATCCAGCTCGGCATCACGCTCGCCGGGTTCCTCGCCTCGGCCGCCGCCGCGGTGACGCTCGCCGAGCCGCTGGTCGGACCGCTGGGATTCCTCGGCGGGGCCGCCCGCCCGGTCGCGGTGTTCGTGGTGACGCTGCTGCTGACGTTCCTCACGCTCGTGGTGGGGGAGCTGGCGCCCAAGCGGCTGGCCATGCAGACGGCGGAACGGTGGGCGCTGATCAGCGCCGCGCCGCTGGACCTGCTGGCGCGGCTGTCCCGGCCGGCGGTGTGGCTGCTCGGCCGCTCCACCGACCTGCTGGTCCGGCTCGCCGGCGGCGACCCGCGCGCCAGCCGGGAGGAGGTGACCGAGGAGGAGCTGCGGGAGATGCTGGTCAGCCAGCGGGGCCTGTCCGCCCAGCAGCGGGAGATCCTCGCCGGGGCGTTCGACATCGCCGGCCGTACGCTGCGGGAGATCCTCGTCGCGCGCCGCGACGTGACCACGCTGCCCGCCGACCTGCCGGCCGCCGAGGCGATGCGCCGCCTCGCGGCCACCGGCCGGTCCCGGGCGCCGGTGATCGGACCCGGCGGGCTCGACGACGTCCGCGGCACCGTGCACATCCGCGACCTGGTGGACGCCGACGGGGCGCTCGTCGGTGACCGGGCCCGCCCGCCGGTGCTGCTACCGGGCACGCTGCCGGTGGCCGACGCGATGCGGCAGCTGCGCCAGCGGCACGAGCAGCTCGCGCTGGTGGTCGACGAGTACGGCGGCGTGGACGGCCTGGTCACCATGGAGGACCTGCTCGAGGAGGTCGTCGGCGAGCTGTACGACGAGACCGACCGGGACGTGCGCCGCGCCGTGCGGGAACCGGACGGCGCGCTGCTGCTGCCGGGCGACTTCCCGCTGCACGACCTGCCCGACGTGGGCGTCCGCGTGACGTTCCCGCTGTCCCGGGAGTACACCACGGTGGCCGGCCTGGTGCTGGCCGGGCTGGGCCGGCTGCCCGAGGGCCCGGGGGAGCGGGTGCGACTGCCCGGCCTCACCGTCGAGGTGGTCGAGGTGGCGGGACGGGCGATTCGCCGGGTCCGGCTGCGCGGCCCCGCCGTCGGCCGCAGCCCGGACTGACACCCGGACGGGGGACAACCGGCCGATCACCGTCCCGGGCCCGGCCGCCGGTCGTACGGTGCGGGCGTGAAGGACCGAGGACTGCGTACGTTCATCACCGTGCTGGCCGGACTGGCCGTGATCTACTTCGGTTTCACCGGAAGCCGCGGCAGCGGCGAGGAGGGCGTCTCCGGCGGCGTGGTGCTGCTCGCGCTGCTCGCCTCGCTGCTGGCCTGGAACCTGACCAAGCCCGGCCCCGCCAAGTAGCTCAGTGGGCCGTGGCGGCGCTGCGGCTCACCTCGCCCGCCGACTCCTCGCCCAGGGCCACCCGTACCAGCGCCGACGCCAGCCGGCCGAAGTCGGCCTCGCCGACCAGCCCGACCAGGTCACCAGGACTCGCGGGCAGGCCCAGCCGCCGCGCTCCGGCGAGCGTGCGCCGGTCGGCGTACGGGCGCACGTCCGGCCACACCGACTGCGCCTCGCGCAGGAAGATGTCCGCCCCGGTGGGGCCGATGCCGGGGAACTCGGTGAGCAGCCGGCGCAGCACGGCCCGGTCGGCGCCGGCCTCCTTGTGCAGCCGGCGCAGGTCGCCGTGCCATCGGTCCAGACACAGCCGGGCGCCGGTGCCGAGCATGGTCGCGGTCCGCTCGTCGTAGCGCCGGTAGTGGCCCCGGCCCAGCGCGTCGACCCGGTCCTGCCAGGTCGCCGCCTCCATCGCCTGCGGCGTGCGGTAGCCGGCCTCGAACAGCTCCCGGGCGGCGGCCACCGCCACCGAGGCCCGGATCCGGGTGCTCAGCAGCGTGGTCAGCACGAGCAGCTGGTAGAGCGGGCCGGGCCGGTCCGCGAGGGCGATGCCGGCCTCCTCCGCGTACGTGCGGGACTGCCGGTCCAGCAGGGCACGTGCGACGTTGCGATCGTCTGGCATCCACCCGGGTTACCCGCCCCGGCCCCGGGCAGACCCCCGGGCCGATCCGGAATGCGCCGGGCGGCGACGGGTACGCCTGTCCGGTGCGCGGTCGACGGCCGTGCGCCCCACCGGGAAGGAGAGACCCGTGGTCAAGCCGCAGCAGGAGGAACTGCGCCGGAACGACCTCGGCGCCACCAGCCAGGACAGTCGCAAGACGGCCACCCAGGCGGGCGGCCGTTCGCGGAGCCGTGGCACGTCTAACGCGGACGCGGGGCGGCCCGTCCCCAAGGGGCAGGTGTCGCCGTACGGCCCGGCCGGTGAGCCGGTCGCCGACGACGAGAGCTAACCGCGAGCCGACGTCGGCCGCAGCCGCCGCCAGGTGGCTGCGGCCGACAGCCCGTACGCCAGGTGGGGGATCAGGTCGGAGACCCAGTCGCTGCGCCGCCAGGTGCGCGGGTCGGTCACGCCGAGCACCGTCATCGAGCCGTCCGAGGTGGCCATCACCCCACCGCCGAGTAGCACCGCGGCCAGCGGCAACGGCATCCGCCGCCGCGCGGCGAGCAGGCCGAACGCGGCCCCCGCGGCGATGCCGGTGGCGTAGCCGAGCAACGGCCCGAGACCGGAGCGGCGGTTCTCCGCCTCGTCGCCGGGGCCCAGGTCGACGTGCGTGACGTCGGCCAGCCGTCCGGCGACCGATTCGGGGGTGCTGCTGGCCGGCCGGGCCCGCAGCGCCATGTCCAGGTACGAGACCGCGTTGAGGACGGCGCTGCCGACGGCGCCCGCGATGGCGCCGTCGACAACCGCTGCCGTCCTCACTTAGGGTCACCCGGTTCCCGGTTGCCCTTGGGGCCGTAGGTCCGTTCGCCCCGGACCACACCGCGTTGCCCCCTGTCGTCCTGGAGGATCCGGTTGGCGACCTGGTTCGCCTCCTTGTCCGACGCCCGTCCGGACTGCTCGACGAGGTCGCGAAGGCGTGCCCGCTGCTTGTCGTACGCGTTGCTGCCCGGCCGTGGTCCTGGCATCTCTGCCTCCTGCGGATCGCTGTCGGCTGACCGTAGGCGTCTACCCGCCCGGGCCGGGACCAACCGTTGCCGGCCGGATCCCCGCCCGGGCCGGCTGGGCGCTGCTCAGTCGGCGGCGCGGACCACAGCCACCGGGCAGGCGGAGCGGTGCAGGATCCCCTGACTCACCGAGCCGAGCAGCAGCCCGCCCAGCTCGCCCCGGCCCTGCCGGCCCACCACCACCAGCTGGGCCTCGGCCGACGCGGCCGTCAGCGCCGTGACCGGTTTGGCGCGTACCGCCTCGGCGTGCACCGGCAGGTCCGGCCAGCGCTCGCCGATCCCGGCGAGCGCCTCGGTGAGCACCCGCTCCTCCTCGGCGTCGTCCCGGCCGCGGGGACGGGCGTGCACCACGCGCAGCGCGGCGCCGCGCGCGGACGCGGTCTCGGCGGCGAACTCGACAGCGGCGCGCGACAGCGTCGAGCCGTCCACGCCGGCCACGACCGGGCCGCCGTCGTGTGCGGTGCCGCGCGCGATCAGCACCGGGCAGTCGGCGTACGAGGCGACCTGCACGGCCACCGACCCGATCACGAGCGCGGCGAAGCCACCCAGGCCCCGATCGCCGAGTACGACCAGGGCGGCGGTGGGGGACTCGCCGAGCAGCACCGCTGCCGCCTCCCCGTCGATGATCTCGCCGGTGATGCGCAGCCCCGGCGACTCGGCCTCGGCCACCGCCACCGCGTCGGTGACCAGTTGCTCGGCCTGGTTGCGCAGCCCGGCGCCGGGTGGTGAGCCGGCCGGCGCGGAGACCGGTACACGCAGCAGCGGCCAGATGAACCCGTGCACGACCCGCAGCGGGCGGTTGCGCAGCCGCGCCTCCCGGGCCGCCAGGCGGACCGCCCGGATGGCCGGTTCGGAGCCGTCCACCCCGACCACCACCGCGGCCCCGTTCGCCGAGTTCACCAGTACCTCCTCGTGGCCGGCGCTCCCGCGGCCAGTATCGCGGCCCGGACGGCCGGCCCGGGGCGATACCGCCGGGGTCGCCCCGGTGGGTACGCTGACGTGCAGCGCCCAGGGGAGGGAGCCCCGTCGATGGATCAGCCGGACGGACCGAGCACCGCCCGCATGATCGACTACTGGCTCGGCGGCCGGCACCACCGCCCGGTGGACGTCGCCGCGGCCGCCGCGTTCGAGTCGGCGTACGGGCCCTGCGCGGATTCCTCGGCCGCACCGTGCGGGCGATGACGGTCGACGGGATCGACGGTTTCCTGGTCTTCGACACCGAGGAGTTGGCCGGGTACCCGGAGGCGCTGGCCATGATGGGTCCGGCGTTCCGTATGCGGGCGCCGGAGCGGTTCGCGCCGCTGCTGGGCCGCTGGCAGCCGACCGGCGACAGCATCGTGCCGGTGGCGCGGTGGCGGCCGGCCGGTGAGCCCGAGCCGGTGCCGGACGCGTTCCACGGCGCGCTGGCGGTGCGCCCGGCCGGCTGAGCTGGTCCCCGTCACACCCGGCCGAGGCGGGGCGTTCGCCGTCGGGCGGCCTTCGTATGATGTTTGCCCTGTAGCAATAGTCGTCATCGGAGGATGAGCATGCCGGAGGCGTCCGGATCGGTGTCGCGTGCCCTGCGCACGGCGCCACCCGACCAGCTGGCGGAGACCGCGGACGCGGTGCTGCGCCAGACGCTCGGGGCCGCGCGGGCGGAGGTGTTCGTCGCCGACTACCGCGCCAGCGGACTCTGGCCGGTGCTCGACCCGGACGTGCCCGACGGCGGCCCGCTGCTGGCCCACAGCGTCGCGCAGCGTTGCTTCAGCAGTCAGGAGCCGGTGCTGGACATCGTCGAGGAGGGCCGCTGCCGCGCCTACCTGCCGTTGTCGGTGTGGGGGGAGCGGCTCGGCGTGCTGATGGTGGAGCTGCCCGGCGATCCGGATGCGGCCACTGTGGAGGCCGCCCGGGACGCCGCCGGTGAGCTGGCCGTGGCGATCCGCGCGGCGGACCGGGAGACCGACCGCTACCGGCGTGCCCGGCGGCGGGAGCGGCTGAGCATGGCCGCCGAGATGCAGTGGGACCTGTTGCCGGGGCGCAGCGTACGACTCGGTGACGCGCTGCTCGCCGGGCAGCTCGAACCGGCGTACACCGTGGGCGGTGACCACTTCGACTGGTCGGTGGACGGCGACCGGCTCACCCTGACCGTGCTCAACGGCACCGGCAGCGGGCTGGCCGCGTCGATGCTCACGGCGATGACGGTGAACGCGATGCGCAACGCACGGCGTTCCGGCGGCAGCCTGGTGGAACAGGCGGAGCTGGCCTCGGACACCATCTACTACCAGCACCGGGGGAACCGGCACGTGGCCACACTGCTGCTGGAGCTGGACAGCCGCCGGGGCGTGATGCGCGCTGTGGACGCCGGGTCGCCGCAACTGCTGCGGCTGCGCGGCGGACGTGTCACACCGATCGCGCTGGAGCAGCAACTGCCGCTGGGCATGTTCGCCGAGACCCGCTACGACGTGCAGGAGTTCACTCTGGAGCCGGGCGATCGCCTCTTCGTGGTCAGCGACGGCGTGTACGCGGCGGAGCCCGACGAGCAGGAGCCGTACGGTGTCCGGGCGATGGCGCGCGCGATGCGGTCGACTCGGCTGCAGCCGGCGACCGAGGCAGTTGGTACGGTGATGCGCGAACTGCATGCGTACCATGCCGACGCGGATCTCCGTGACGACGCGGTCGTCGTCTGCCTGGACTGGCGCGGCTCCAGCCGGTCCGACGACGTGACGGGGCAGTGAGCGGGCCGGCGGAGCGAACACGAGCGGGACGATCGCAGGGGACAGCGAGTGGAGCGACCTCCGAATCTTGCCGCGGCCATCGAGTCGGCTGCGGAGGCGCTCATCGGTGTGCTCGACTCCGCGACCTCCCGGCACACCGTCAGCGTCTCGCCCACCCAGTTGCGGGTGCTGTCGCTGATCGTGTCGCATCCGGACACCAACGTGAACCGGCTGGCCGAGCTGCTGGACGTGGTCCCGTCGTCGGCGAGCCGGCTCTGCGACCGCCTGGAGGCGGTCGGCCTGCTGCGCCGGGTGGCCGACCCGCGCGACCGGCGGGAGGTGCGGCTGATCCCGACCGCTGCCGCCGACACGCTGCTGCGCGACCTGCAGGAGAGACGGCACCGGGCGGTGCAGGCCGTGCTCGACCGGATGCCCAACCGGGTGCAGCACGAGCTGCTGCTGGCGCTGGTGGCGTTCAGCCAGGCCGCGACGGCCACTGCCCCGCAGGCCGGCTCGGACTCGACCGCCCGTACCGCCTGACCGCTCGCACCGCCGCCCGACCTTCCTTCCACTGCTCAACTAGTATCCTAGGACGCCTTAGCGGTTGTGACGGTCGCCACCGTGACACCACTGAGCAACGGCGCAGCGGGCGTCCGGCGGAGAAGGGCGAGCCCGATATAGTGGCAGCGCAACTGGGCGGCCCGTGATCACCACGAGGACGGGCCGCGTCGGGGAGGTCCCAGCCCGGGATCACAGAGGGCGCCGGCGTCTGACCGGCCGGCAACGCGCACGTCCCTCCAGCGGCCGTTCATCCGGCTGCCGGACCGTGCTGCGAAGGGAGGGTTCGGTGTCGCGTCGGCCGGCTCCAGCGGAGCAACCGGATTCCGGGACCGCCACGGTCGTGGGAGACCGCGTCCTCACGCTGCCCAACCTGATCAGCTTCGTCCGGCTCGTCGGCGTGCCGATCTTCCTCTACCTGTTCCTCGTGGTCCGGGCCGACGTCGCCGCCATCGCGGTGCTCGCCGTGGGCGGCACCAGCGACTGGGTGGACGGCTGGATCGCCCGCCGCCTGGGCCAGGTGAGCCGGCTCGGTGAGCTGCTCGACCCGCTCGCCGACCGCCTCTACATCCTCGCCACGCTGCTCGCCTTCACCGCCCGCGAGGTGGTGCCCTGGCAGTTCACCGGGGCGCTGCTGGCCCGGGAACTCCTGCTGCTGGTGTCCCTCGGGGTGCTGCGCCGCTACGGCTACGGCCCGCCGCCGGTGCACTACGTCGGCAAGACCGCGACGTTCCTGCTGCTCGCGGCGTTCCCGATCCTGCTGCTCGCAGACGCCGTGCCGGACGCCGGCACCGCGGCCGGCGCGATCGGCTGGGGGCTGGCCTGGTGGGGCCTGGTCCTCTACTGGGTCGCCGGCGCGATGTACGTGGTGCAGGCGAGCCGTCTCGTGCGGGCCATGCGGGCCCGGCGTACCGAGGCGGCGGCATGACCACGTCGCCGCCGCGGGACGGGGAGAAGGAGCGCGACCCGTCGAACCGGGTGTACGCGCCGGACTTCCTGACCGAGCTGTTCCGCAATCCACTGGACCCGGGGTACGGGGACGCGGCCGCGCGCCGGGCGACGGGCTCGATGTCGCGGGTGCGGGAGGTGCTCGGCCGGCCGGTGAGCCTGCTGGTGCTGGCGCTGATCGGGTTCTTGTTCGCGGTGGCGTACCGGGAGACGATGGCGGAGGAGCCGAGCCGCGCGACGGCGCGGGCGGGTCTGGTCGCGGAGATCAAGGGGCGCGAGGCGGAGACCGACCGGTTGACCGAGCGCGCCGAGCAGTTGCGCGAGGATGTCAGCCGGCAGCGGGACGCGACGTTGAGCGGTTCGCAGGCGTCCCGGTTGCGCACGCTGGAGGCGGGTACGGGCCTGGCCCGGGTGCGCGGGGACGGCGTGGTGGTGCGGCTGGCCGACGCGGCGGCGGACCAGGACGGTGTGACGAACGGGGACGCGGGTCCGTCGCGGGTGCTGTATTCGGATCTGCAGAAGGTCGCCAACGCGTTGTGGGCGGCGGGCGCCGAGGCGGTGGCGGTGAACGGCCAGCGGTTGACGGCGACGTCGACGATCCGGTCGGCGGGTGAGGCGATCCTGGTGGACTACCGGCCGGTGACGGGCCCGTACGAGGTGCAGGCGATCGGGCCGCGGTCGATGCGGGACCGGTTCGACGAGAGCCGGGCGGCGGCGTTGATGCGTGAGGTGGCGCGGAAGACGGGTCTGTCGTTCGGGGTGAAGCGGGTCGGTGACCTCACCCTGCCGGCGGCGCCGCAGCCGCGGCTACGCTACGCCGAGCCTCCGGCGACCCCGGGTCCGAGCGCGAGTGCGGGTGCGGGTGCGCGCCCGTCGGGTTCGGGTGCCGCCGGTTCGCCGAGTCCCGGGTCGTCCGGCCCGGGTGGTTCTTCCAGCCCTTCGGGAGGTGGCCGATGATCGCGGTGCTGGCGTTGCTCGCCGGTGTGGTGCTCGGGGTGTATCTGGACCCCACGGTGCCGGCGGCGTTGCAGCCGTATCTGCCGATCGCTGTGGTGGCCGCGTTGGACGCGGTGTTCGGTGGGGTACGGGCGAAGCTGGACCGGATCTTCGACGACAAGCAGTTCGTGGTGTCGTTCATCTCGAATGTGCTGGTGGCGGGTCTGATCGTGTACCTGGGTGACCAGTTGGGCGTGGGCGGTCAGTTGTCCACGGGTGTGGTGGTCGTGCTCGGGGTGCGCATCTTCGGAAACGTGGCGGCGATCCGCCGGCACCTGTTCCGGGCGTAGGTTTGTGGCGATGAGCGAGGAACACAGGGAGACGGGTACCGGGTGGCCGCGGCCGGGGGAGCCGGCGCGGCCGTCGGGTCCGGCGGGTGAGCCGGATCCGCGCCCGGACGCGCCCGATCCGGACGAGTTGAGCCCGTTGGCGCCGGTGGAGCCGGTGCCGGACGAGGCGGTGGAGCCCGCGGAGCGGGAGGCGGTGCCGGAGTCCGAGCCGGAGCCGGGTGCGGCGGCGGGTGCGCCGTCGGTGGCGCGGCGGTTCTCGTCGGCGGGCGCGATGATCGCGGTGTTGCTGGCGTTGCTGGGTTTCACGCTGGTGGTGCAGTTCAAGACGACGTCGACGGATCCGACGCTCGCGGCGGCGCGGGAGGAGGACCTGGTGCGGATCTCGTCGGATCTGGATTCGCGGGAGCGGCGGCTGCGCCAGGAGATCGAGTTGCTGGAGGAGAGTCAGCGGCAGCTGCGGTCGGGTGAGCAGGGCCGGCAGGCGGCGCTGGAGGAGGCGACGCGGCGGGCGGACGAGCTGGGCATTCTGGCGGGGACGTTGCCGGCGGTGGGTCCGGGTCTTGAGGTGCGGTTCTCGGGGCCGGCCGAGGCGGTGTCGTCGGCGGGGATCCTGGATGCGGTGCAGGAACTGCGGGGTGCGGGCGCGGAGGCGATGCAGATCCAGGGCGCGGACGGTACGGCGGCGCGGATCATCGCGTCGACGTATTTCGTGGACGGGCCGGACGGTGCGCTGGTGGTGGACGGGCGGCGGTTGACGGGTCCGTTCACGATCATGGTGATCGGTGATCCGGCGACGATGCGTACGGCGTTGAACATTCCCGGCGGGGTGGTCGCATCGGTGGGGAAGGCCGGCGGTAACGTGACCTCCGAGGATCGTGAGGTTGTGGAGGTTTCGCAGCTGCACGCGCCGATCAAGCTGGACCACGCCCGGCCGGTCTCGTGACCGGTCGCGGCCGCGCCGGTTTCTCCGGTGCACCGATGACGAAGGACGCAGTTGGTGATTCCTGAGGATCTGCGGTACACCGCCGAGCACGAGTGGGTGGTCGGTGGTGACGGTGGTGTCGTCCGCGTCGGTATCACGCACTTCGCGCAGGACGCCCTGGGTGACATCGTGTTCGTGCAGCTGCCGGACGCCGGTGCGGTGGCGGCTGGTGAGTCGCTGGGCGAGATCGAGTCGACGAAGAGCGTGTCGGAGATCTACGCGCCGCTGAGTGGCACGGTGACGGCGCGCAACGAGGCGCTGGCCGACACCCCTGAGCTGATCAACACGGATCCGTACGGTGCGGGGTGGTTGGTGGAGATCACTCCGGACGATCCGGCGGCGGTCGAGGGTCTGCTGACCGCTGATGCGTACCGCGAGCTCACCGAGAGCTGAGTTCGTGCTTGTCCGGGCGGCGGCGAGGTTCCGCGCGTCCGGTTGCCCTGCATTTCGGCGCTGGCTAGGCTCGCCCAGTCGACCGAGAACCAATAGTTTGAGCGTTGCGGAATGCGCCTTCCCGGGCACGGGGAGCCAGCCGCCGGGTGTGGTGTTGCCCGGCGGCCAGACCCGCCATTCCCTGACGCCGACCGAACAGATCCGTGAGGTGGTCCCATGACGCGCCCAGACGACGAGTTCCCCCCGCTCGACGTCACTTCGACGCTCAATCTCGGCTCGCTCGACGAAGTGCTGGAGGGCCCGGACACCGATGTGGTGCCGAGCCGGATGTCCGGTTCGTTGCCGCCGGGTATGGCGTTGCTGGTGGTTCGCCGGGGTCCGAATGCGGGTGCCCGGTTCCTGTTGGACCACGATGTGACGACGAGTGGGCGGCACCCGGACAGTGACATCTTCCTGGACGACGTGACGGTGTCGCGGCGGCACGCGGAGTTCCACCGTGACGGTGGGACGTTCACGGTGCGGGATGTGGGCAGCCTGAACGGCACGTACGTGAATCGTGAGCGGGTCGAGGCGGCGACGTTGAGCAACGGTGACGAGGTGCAGATCGGCAAGTTCCGGGTGGTGTTCATCGCCGGTCCGCGCCCGGAGGAGGAGGCCGGCCGGGGGTGAACGAGCCTGCGGCTTCGACGCCGTCCGGGGCGGCGCGGGCGCCTGCGCTGATGAGTATCGGCGAGGTGCTGGCGCAGTTGCGGCCGGAGTTTCCGGACGTCACGATCTCGAAGTTGCGGTTCCTGGAGGCCGAGGGCCTGGTGGAGCCGCAGCGGACGCCGGCGGGTTATCGGAAGTACGGCTGGGACGATGTGGCGCGGTTGCGGTTCGTGTTGACCGCGCAGCGGGATCAGTACCTGCCGTTGCGGGTGATCCGGGAGCAGTTGGCCCGGTGGGACGGGTCTGGTCCGTCGCCGGGGCGGGGGCGGCCGAATCTGGTGGCTGTGGGTCCGGGTGGTGAGGTTCCGGGCCGGGAGCCGGTGGAGTCGGTCGAGTCGTCGGAGGTGCGGCTGGACCGGGCGGGTCTGATCGCTCGTAGTGGTGTGGAGGAGTCGACGCTCGCGGAGTTGGAGCGGCTGGGTGTGCTGGTGTCGGATCCGCCGGGGTGGTACGACGCGGATGCGTTGATCATCGCGAGTGCGGTGGCGGGTCTGGCGGCGTACGGGCTGGAGCCTCGGCATCTGCGGGCGTACCGGTCGGCGGCGGATCGTGAGGTCGGGTTGTTCGCGCAGTTGGTGGCGCCGTTGGCGCGGCAGAGCGATCCGGCGGCGCGGGCTCGGGCGGCGGAGACGGCGCGGGAGTTGGTGGCGTTGTCGCAGCGGTTGCACGCGGCGTTGGTGCGGGTGGGGCTGCGGTCGACGTTGGGCCGGTGAGGTCGGTGCGAGGGGCCGGGTGCGGTGTGCGCCCGGCCCTTCGTCGTGTGTGGGCGCGGAAAGATCTGGTCCGCGGAGCGTGTCGTAGGCTTGCCGGGGTATGCCCGTCCGGCGAGGCGTGGTGCACGTAGCGCGTGGGACTCCCGTGTCCTGGTCCGTGTACCGTGCAGGGAAGGGCGCGGTGCAAGGTGACGACGACACGGAGGCGGCGGTGCGCGAGCTGAGCGTGGTCGGAGTTCGGGTGGAGTTGCCCAGCAACCAGCCGATCGTCCTGCTGCGGGAGGTCGAGGGGGACCGCTATCTGCCGATCTGGATCGGCGCGGTCGAGGCGACGGCGATCGCTTACGAACAGCAGGGGGTCAAGCCGGCCCGGCCGTTGACGCACGATCTTCTGCGGGATGTGCTGACGGCGTTGCAGGCGCCGTTGCGGGCGGTGGAGATCACCGAGTTGAAGGAGAACGTGTTCTACGCGGATCTGCTCCTCGGTGACGGTGTGCGGGTGTCGGCGCGGCCGAGTGACTCCATCGCGTTGGCGTTGCGGGTGGGTGCTCCGATTCGTTGTGCGGAGCAGGTCCTCAGCGAGGCGGGGATCGTGATCCCGGACGAGCAGGAGGACGAGGTCGAGAAGTTCCGGGAGTTCCTGGAGCAGGTGCGTCCGGAGGACTTCGCGGGTTGAGGTGTTCCGCCCGGGTGGTGGCGCGGCGTGTCGCGGTGTCTCCTGCGGGTGAAGTGCGGGGGGCGGCGTTAGGGTTGCCGTGTCGAGTGGTGCGCGTACGGGGAATCGACGCGGCACCGCCACGGGCGCGGGGAGGTTGGTCCGATGCACGAGCCGCGGGATCCTGGTCCGGGTGTGGAACAGCAGGCGGGTGTGGGGCCCGATCCGGCCGGTGACGGCGAGGTCGGCTACCGGGGTGTGACCGCGTGTTCGGCGGTGGGGATCAGTTACCGGCAGCTCGACTACTGGGCGCGCACGGCCCTGGTGGTGCCGAGTGTGCGGGACGCGTCGGGTTCGGGGACGTCGCGGTTGTACTCGTTCCGCGACCTGGTGGTGTTGAAGGTCGTGAAGCGGCTTCTGGACGCCGGGGTGTCGTTGCAGAACATCCGTAAGGCGATCGAGGCGTTACGGTCGCGTGGGGTGGACGATCTGGCGGGCATCACGTTGATCTCCGACGGGACGACTGTGTACGAGTGCCGGTCGCCGGAGGAGGTGGTCGACCTGTTGCAGGGCGGCCAGGGCGTGTTCGGCATCGCGATCGGTGGTGCGTTCAAGGAGATCCAGGGTTCGTTGTCGCATCTGCCGGCGGAGCCGGTGGGTGGGCAGGAGCCGGCCGTGCCGGCGGTGGAGGCGGAGTCGGACTCGGAGTCGGTGGGTGACGAGCTGGCGGCGCGGCGGGCGCGGCGCCGGGCCGGGTGACCTGCGTCGCGTCTCGTTGACGGGATCGCGCCGCGCCCGAAAAGGGTGTGGCGCGATTCGTGTTTTGGTGACGGGGTGTGGTCCTTTCCGGCGGGCCGGGGCGGGTGGACGGCGCGGGCCGGGGCGGGTGTGAGTCGTCGCAGGTCACGGCACGCGCGCACGGGATGTCCGAAAAGGACGGTAAGTCGTCCATGTTGACGGCTCGTGTCCGGCCGGCTGCGGTGCGTCCACCGATTCGCGCCGTGTCGTTCACTGTCCGTGATTGACAGTTCTCGGGATCGGCACAGGGTGGTCGTGAAGTGTGCCGGCGGGCGCGCTATGGTCCGTTCCGGTCGTCGGCGTGTCGACGTCACGGTGGAACGCTGTGTGACGCCGCGCCGGACGGCGAGCCCCTGCCGCGGCGCTGCCCGCGGCCCCATGGTGGAAGGACCGAGCATGACGGTGACGAGCGAGACCACCCCGATCTCCCACTACGAGCGCATCGGCGGCGCGGCCGCGGTGAAGGCCGCGGTGGAGCTGTTCTACGACAAGGTGCTGGCCGATCCGGATCTGGCCGGCTACTTCACCGACGTGGACATGGTGGAGCAGCGGCGGCACCTGGCGCTCATGCTGGCGGTGGTGCTCGGCGGCCCCAACGAGTACGCGGGCCGTGGGCTGGACGAGGCGCACCAGCCGCTGAACATCACCGGTGAGCACTACGCGAAGGTCGGTGAGCACCTGACCGCGACGCTGGTGGAGCTGGGTGTGCCGGCGGACGTGATCGCCGACGTGCAGGTCGTGCTCGGGCAGGTGCGGGAGCAGGTCGTGTCGGCGGGGGACGCCTGAGCGTGGACGTCGCACGGCTCAAGCAGAGCTGGTCCCTGGTCGCCGCGCACGGCGACCAGGTGCCGCTCTACTTCTATTCGACGCTGTTCCTGGCGCATCCGGAGACCCGGCAGATGTTCCCCACGAACATGGCCGGGCAGCGGGACCGTCTGGTGGCCGCGCTGGGGCATGTGGTGTCCCACGTGGACCAGGTGGACCGGCTGGTCGGGTTCCTGCGGGAGCTCGGCGCGGATCACCGGAAGTTCGCGGTGCGGGCCGAGCACTACCCGGCGGTCGGTGAGGCGCTGCTGGCGACGTTGCGGCACTTCTGCGGCGACGCGTGGACCGAGGAGCTGGCCGCCGACTGGACCGCCGCATACGGGCTGGTGGCGCAGGTGATGACCGAGGGCGCGCAGGCCGCGGAGTCGAAGTCGCCGCCGTGGTGGGTGGCGGAGGTGCTGACGCACGAGCAGCGCACGTTCGACGTGGCGGTGCTGACCGTACGTCCGCAGTATCTGCTGCCGTTCACGCCCGGCCAGTCGGTCGGGGTGTCGCATCCGGCGGTGCGGTCGTGGCGGTACTACTCGCCGGCGAACGCGCCGCGGCCGGACGGCACGGTGGAGTTGCACGTGCGGGCGGCGCCGGGTGGTGTGGTGTCGTCGCGCCTGGTGTACGGGTGCGCGGCCGGTGACCAGATCCACCTGGCGTCGCCGGTGGGTGACCGGTTGACGTTGTGGCAGGCCGGGGCGTCGGATCTGCTGCTGCTCGCAGGTGGTACCGGCTGGGCTCCGGTGAAGGCGCTGGTGGAGCAGGTCGCGGCGGAGAGTTCGGGGCGGCGGGTGGATCTGTATGTGGGTGCCCGGTCGCGGATGGAGTTCTACGACAGCGAGGCGATCGACAAGCTGGCGGCGACGCATCCGTGGTTGCGGGTGTCGTACGTGGCCGGTGCGGATCCGGCCCGGCCGGGTGAGTCGGTGCGTATCGCCGACCGGGTGCTGGCCGACGGGGACTGGCGGTCGCGGCACGTGTACGTGTGCGGCTCGGACGAGATGGTGGGTCATTCGGTGGCGGCGTTGACCGGCGCCGGGTTCCAGCCGGGTCAGGTGCATCACGAGGGTTACGGCAAGCACTGGTACGGCCCGGCGTGGCGGACGATGACCGGCGCGGACGGGCCGGGAACGACGGAGGTGAGCCGGTGAGCGCGAGGAGTGAGCCGGTGTTGCGAGCCCCGCAGTCGCGAACGGAGGTGTGCCGGTGAGCGCGGGTCCGATCAGCAGTTACGACGCGCAGCAGGTGTCCGGTCCGGTGCAGGTGCGGTTGACCTCGGACCGGGTGCGGCGGTGGGAGTTCGGGTCGGCGGCGTTCACCCGCCGCGGCTACGACCAGACCGATGTGGACCGGTTCCGGTTGCAGGTGGCCGACGAGCTGGATCTGCTGGCCGCGCAGGTGGCGAACCTGCGGGCGGAGAACGAGCGGCTCAACGACCATCTGGAGCTGCACCGGCACGGGGTGATCCCGAGCACGGAGGCGGCGGTGGCGCCGGCGGCGAAGGAGGTCAACCTGTTGTCGGCGGCGCAGCGGGAGGCCGAGCAGATCATCGCGCAGGCCCACGACTACGCGCGCCGGGTCGCCGAGTACGCCCGTACCCAGTACGAGAGTTACATGCGGGCGGCGGCGGAGGAGGCGAAGCGGGAGGCCGAGCGGGCGGTGACGGAGTACCGCAGCGCGGCCGGGAGCGGCTTCGACGACTCGGTGGCGACGCGTGAGGCGTTGCGGATCTTCGGCGAGATGATGATCTCGCACATGCAGGCGGCGGCCCGGCACCTCGACGACGGCAGTGAGCAGTTGTCGCGCACGATGGAGCGGATCGCGCGGGAGTTGCCGCAGGGCGGCGGGGGCGTGCCGCAGCCGGCGTTGTCGCGGCACCAGCGTTGACCGGTGTCCCGGCCCGCGGGTGATCGCGGGCCGGGCGCGCCGGCCGGGTGTCAGGCGGTGACGGCGGCGATCGCGTCGGCGATGGGGGTGTCTCCGCCGACGAGTTCCAGGGTGTGCCCGGCGGTGGCCGGGGCGTACAGCAGGGCGAGCAGCACCCGGGCCACGTCGGCGCGGCTGATCGCGCCGGGTTCGACGTGCCGGGCCAGGGTGATCCGGCCGCCGGGTTCGTCGTCGGTGAGACGGCCGGGCCGCAGCACCGTCACGTCGAGGTCCCGCGCGGTGACGTCGTCCTCGGCGGCCTTCTTGGCCCGCAGGTACGCCGCCCACACGTCGTCGGTGCCCTCGGACGGCGGGGCGTCCACGCCCATCGAGGAGACCAGCAGGTAGCGGCGTACGCCCGCGCGGGTGGCGGCGTCGGCGAGCAGCACGGCGGCGCCCCGGTCGACGGTGTCCTTGCGGCCGGCGCCGCTGCCGGGCCCGGCGCCGGCGGCGAACACGACAGCGTCGGCGCCGGCCAGGTGGGCGGCGAGGGTGCCGGCGTCGGTGTGTTCCAGGTCGCACACGACGGGTTCGGCGCCGGCGGCGCGCAGCGCGGCGGCGTGGTCGGGGTTGCGGATCAGTCCGAGCGCGGTGTCTCCGCGGCCGGCCAGTTCCCGCTCCAGCAGTTTGGCGATCTTTCCGTGCCCTCCGGCGATGACGACGCGCATGGGCTCAACCTAGCCCGGACCCGGCAGCCCCGCCGGACGACCGGCCTCGTCGATCATGAGGTTGGCGGCCCGACACGCCGGCCCCGACCACCGCCAACCTCATGATCGACGCAGTGTGGGGTGGGCGGGGAGGGGCAGCGAGCGGCGCGGCGAGGGACGATGGACGGGTGAGTGAGGCGTTCGAGGAACTGGCGCGGCTGGTGACGGCCGGGGACGTGGTGGTGCTCAGCGGGGCGGGCCTGTCCACCGAGTCGGGCATCCCGGACTACCGGGGGCCCAGCGGCGCGGCGCGCCGGCACACCCCGATGACGTACCAGGAGTTCACCCGGGATCCGCTGGCCCGGCGGCGGTACTGGGCGCGCAGCCACCTGGGCTGGCAGACCATCGCCCGGGCGGCACCCAACGACGGGCACCGGGCGGTGGCCCGGCTGCAGGCGGCCGGGCTGCTCGGCGGGATCATCACGCAGAACGTCGACGGGCTGCACACCGCCGCCGGCGCCACCGGCGTGATCGAACTGCACGGCCGCCTCGACGAGGTGACGTGCCTGGACTGCGGCAACGCCACCGGCCGCGACGAGCTGCACCGGCGCCTGTCGGAGGCGAATCCGGGCTTCGACGCGCGGGTGGCGCGCGTCAACCCCGACGGTGACGTGGACCTGCCCGACGAGGCGGTGACCGGGTTCCGCACCGTCGACTGCGCGCTGTGCGGCACCGGCATGCTGAAACCGGACGTGGTGTTCTTCGGCGAGACGGTCCCCGCCCCACGTGTCGCGGACTGTTTCGCGCTCGTCGAGCGGGCCCGGGCGCTGCTGGTGCTCGGCTCGTCGTTGACGGTGATGTCGGGCCGGCGGTTCGTGCTGCGGGCGGCCCGCCACGACATCCCGGTGGCGATCGTCAACCAGGGCGTCACCCGCGGCGACGGGTATGCGGCGCTGCGCCTGGACGCGCCGCTGGGCGCGACCCTGTGCGCGCTGGCCGACCGGGTGGCGGCGGCTCCGGCGCCGGTGTGATCAACCCCCGGGACATGAGCCGGAAACACGCCCGCTGGTAGCGTGGGAGGTGCCGGTACCACCCACGTGGGAGAGACCGTCGACCCGACGGCGCCGAAGGGGCAGATTCTCCCCGGAACCTCTCAGGCAAAAGGACCACGTGGGCAGGCGCTGTGGAGCGCGTCAGCGCGACTCAGGGGGAGGCCGACCCGTCGACCTCGCCCCACCAAGGAGCGCAGCGCATGACCGCAGAGCAGTTCGCCGACCGGCACATCGGCCCCGGCCGCGACGACGAGCGCCGGATGCTGGAGACCGTCGGTTACGGCTCCGTCGACGAGCTGATGGACGCGGCGATCCCCGAGGTGATCCGCTGGCACGGCACCCTCGATCTGCCGGCCCCGGCCGGCGAGCGGGAGGCGATCGCCGAGCTGCGTGCCCTCGCGTCGCGCAACACCGTCGCCGTGTCCATGATCGGCCTGGGCTACCACGGCACGCACACCCCGGCGGTGATCCGCCGCAACGTGCTGGAGAACCCGGCCTGGTACACCGCGTACACGCCGTACCAGCCGGAGATCAGCCAGGGCCGGCTGGAGGCGCTGCTGAACTTCCAGACCATGGTCACCGACCTGACCGCTCTGGCCACCTCGAACGCCTCGATGCTCGACGAGGGCACCGCCGCGGCCGAGGCGATGACGCTCGCCCGCCGCGCGTCCAAGAGCAAGAGCCCGGTGTACGTGGTCGACGCCGACGCGCTGCCGCAGACCGTCGCGGTGATCGCCAGCCGCGCCGAGCCGCTCGGCATCGAGGTGCGCGTGGTCGACGTCGAGCGCGACGACCTGCCGGCGGAGTTCTTCGGCCTGCACCTGCAGTACCCGGGCGCGTCCGGGACGGTCCGCGACCACCGGGCGCTGGTCGACGCGGCGCACGGCGTGGGCGCGCTGGTGACCGTGGCGGCGGACCTGCTGGCGTTGACGCTGCTGCGCCCGCCGGGCGAGATCGGTGCCGACATCGCCGCCGGCACCACCCAGCGCTTCGGCGTACCGATGGGCTTCGGCGGTCCGCACGCCGGTTACCTGGCGGTGCGTTCGGGCCTGGAGCGGATGCTGCCGGGCCGCCTCGTCGGGGTGTCGCGCGACGCCGACGGCAACCCGGCGTACCGGCTGGCGTTGCAGACCCGCGAGCAGCACATCCGCCGGGAGAAGGCGACAAGCAACATCTGCACCGCCCAGGTGCTCCTCGCGGTGATGGCCGGCATGTACGCCGTCTACCACGGCCCCGACGGGCTGCGCGCCATCGCCCGGCGTACCCACGAGGCGGCGGCGCGGCTCGCGGCCGGGCTGCGCGCCGGGGGCGTGCGGGTCGCGGACGTCGCGTTCTTCGACACCGTCACCGCGACCGTGCCGGGCCGCGCCGCCGAGGTGGTCGCCGCCGCCGCCGAGCGCAACGTGAACCTGCGGCTGGTCGACGCCGACCGGGTCGGCATCTCCTGCGACGAGACCACCACGCCCGCGCACCTGCAGGCGGTGTGGGCGGCGTTCGGGGTCGACGGGTTCGACGGGGAGGTGGACGCGGCCCTGCCGGACGGGCTGGCCCGCACGTCGGAGTTCCTCACCCACCCGGTGTTCCACAGCCACCACTCGGAGACGGCGATGCTGCGCTACCTGCGCCGCCTGGCCGACTTCGACTACGCGCTGGACCGCGGCATGATCCCGCTGGGGTCGTGCACGATGAAGCTCAACGCCACCACCGAGATGGAACCGATCACCTGGCCGGAGTTCGCGCACCTGCACCCGTTCGCGCCGGACGCGCAGACCGCCGGGTACCGGGAGCTGATCACCCAGCTGGAGGGCTGGCTGGCCGAGGTCACCGGCTACGACGCGGTCAGCGTGCAGCCCAACGCCGGATCGCAGGGTGAGCTGGCCGGGCTGCTGGCGATCCGCGGCTACCACCGGGAGCGCGGCGAGGGCCACCGCGACGTGTGCCTGATCCCGTCGTCGGCGCACGGCACCAACGCCGCGTCCGCCGTCATGGCCGGCATGCGCGTGGTGGTGGTCGGCTGCGACGCCGACGGCAACGTCGACCTGGTCGACCTCGACGCGAAGATCGACAAGCACCGGGACGCGCTCGCCGCGATCATGGTGACGTATCCGTCGACGCACGGCGTGTACGAGACCGGCATCGCCCAGCTGTGCGCGAAGGTCCACGACGCGGGCGGTCAGGTGTACGTCGACGGCGCGAACCTCAACGCGCTTGTCGGATTCGCCAAGCCGGGCCGGTTCGGGGCGGACGTGTCGCACCTGAACCTGCACAAGACGTTCTGCATCCCGCACGGCGGCGGCGGACCCGGCGTCGGGCCGGTGGCGGTGCGTTCGCACCTGGCGCCGTTCCTGCCCGGTGACCCGCTCGGTGCGCGCGCCGACGGGCGGCCGGCGATCTCGGCGGCCAACCACGGGTCGGCGGGGATCCTGCCGATCCCGTGGGCGTACCTGCGGATGATGGGCGCCGACGGGCTGGCCCGCGCCACCGGCGTGGCGGTCCTGGCGGCGAACTACGTGGCGGCGCGGCTGCGCAACCACTTCCCGGTGCTGTACGCCGGCAACAAGGGCCTGGTCGCGCACGAGTGCATCCTGGACCTGCGTCCGCTGACCAAGGCCACCGGCGTGAGCGTCGACGACGTGGCGAAGCGGCTGATCGACTACGGCTTCCACGCGCCGACGATGTCGTTCCCGGTGGCCGGGACGCTGATGGTGGAGCCGACCGAGAGCGAGGACCTGGCCGAGCTGGACCGCTTCTGCGACGCGATGATCGCGATCCGGGCGGAGATCGACAAGGTCGGCTCGGGGGAGTGGCCGGCGGGGGACAACCCGCTGTCAAACGCGCCGCACACCGCGGCGATGGTGTCGGCCGACGAGTGGCCGCACCCGTACCCGCGGTCGGTGGGCGCCTACCCGGCGGGTGTGGACCGGGCGGGCCGGTACTGGCCTCCGGTGCGGCGCATCGACGGCGCGTACGGCGACCGGAACCTGGTCTGCTCGTGTCCCGCGCCGGAGGCGTTCGAGGACTGAGCGGCTGACGCCGGGGCGGTGGGCTCTCGCCGCCCCGGCCGGTGCGCCGGACGGTCGTGACCGGCGCGTACGCTCACTGACGCTGCGTGATCGCTCAGGCGACGAGGGCGTGGCGGGCCGGACCCCGGTGCGGGGCGATGGTGCGCCCGTCGGGGAGCAGCTCACCGGTGTCCTCGAAGACGATGACACCGTTGCAGAGCAGGCTCCAGCCCTGCTCAGGGAAGCAGGCGAGGACGCGGGCGGCCTCTCGGTCGGTCGCGTCGGCGGAGGGGCAGGTGGGCTGGTGCTGACACATCGGGTTCTCCGGACTGTGGGGGCACTGTGTCATGGTTCACATGACCAGTGACGCACAGTACCAAGGAAAACTGAGCGGCAACGAGCAAGGATGCGTCATGTTCACCCAGAATGGGCTGAACGGATGACCCGTAACGGCCCGGACGTCGTGGAAGCGCTCCCACAGGTGGAGGTCGATACCCCCGGCGCCCCACCCGGATGCCGCCGCCGGCTCGTCGAGACCGCCCGGCTGCACTGGTCGATCGGCGACGGCGGCGACCCCGCCGACCTGGCACAACGCTTCCTCGCCGCACACGGCGTCGACCGCGGCGACCTCACCCGGCCCGGCCGGCACGACCCCGGCGCCGGAGTGTGCGGCGCCGCGCTGTACCTGTCCGCCGCCGCCGGCGCGTACGCCATCGGCGTGTCGCCCGGCGCGCCCAGCCCCGCGCCGGCGCTGCCCGACCTGGTCGTGGTCGTCTACCACCACACCGACCGCCCGGCCGCACCCCGGCCGCCGGCCCCCGCGCCGTGGCGGCTCGGAGGCTGGCGGGACAGCTGGACCCCTGCTGCGCACGCCGCCGCCGTCGGCGCGGTCCGCGAGGCCATCGCCCGCGGCGACGTCTACCAGGTCAACATCGTCGGCCACGCCGCCGCCGGCTACACCGGCGACCCGCGCCCCGCGCTGGCCCGCCTCGCCGCGCTACCCGGCGCCCGCTACGGCGGCACCCTGCACGGCCCCGGCTGGGCGCTCGGCTGCGCCTCCCCGGAGACCCTCATCGCCGTCGAACACGGCCGGCTGGTCACCCGCCCGATCAAGGGCACCCGCCCGGCCACCGCAGCCGGCCGCCGCGACCTGCTCGCCTCGGCCAAGGAACGCGCCGAACACGTCATGATCGTCGACCTGGAACGCAACGACCTGGCCCGGGTCGCCCGCACCGGGTCGGTGCGCGTCGACGAGCTGTTCGCCGTACGCCGCTGGTGTGACCTGTGGCAGGCGGAGTCGACGGTGTCGGCGGCGCCCGCCGACGGGCTCGGCCTGGCCGACCTGCTGCGCGCGGTGTGCCCCGGCGGGTCGGTCACCGGCGCGCCCAAACACGCCGCCCTGGCGCAGGTCGGCGCGCTGGAGCCGGTCGGGCGCGGCGCGAGCATGGGCGCGCTCGGCTGGGTCGGCACCGACCGCCTCGACCTGGGCCTGACCATCCGCACCGCCGCCGCCGACGGGGACCTGCTGCACCTGTGGGCCGGGGGAGGCATCACCTGGGACAGCGACCCCGCCGCCGAGGTCGCCGAGGCCGCCGCCAAGGCCGCCCCGATCCGCGCCCTGCTCGCCGGCTGACGGGCCGGCGGCCCGGCCTTCTCGCGGCGGCCTGGCTTGTCGCGGCGGCTCCGCGGGCCGGTAGCGGCCGTGCGCGGCGGCTCGGGCCACGCGGGCGGTGGCGGCCGTGCGGCGGCTCAGCCGGCGGCGAACTCGTCGAGGGCGGCGACGACCCGCTCGCTGATGCCGTGCCCGCCGCCGTGGCCGCCGGACTCCACGATCTCCAGCCGAGCGTCAGGCCAGTCCCGGGTCAGCTGCCAGGCGATGTCCGGCGGGCCGCTGACGTCCAGCCGGCCCTGAACCAGCACCCCCGGGATGCCGGCCAGCCGGCCCGCGTCGCGCAGCAGCTGCCCGTCGGGCAGGAAACCCCGGTTGGCGAAGTAGTGGGTCACCAGCCGGGTGAACCCGTACCGGAACACCGGATCGGCGTACCGGGGGCTCGGCGCGTAGCCGCCGGCGAGGGACACGTGCACGTCCTCCCAGTCGCACCAGTCCCGCGCCGCCTTGTCCCGCACCGCCGGGTCCGGGTCGTCGACCAGCCGCGCGTACGCCGCCGACAGGTCACCGTCACGGTCGGCCTCCGGCACCCCGTCACGGAACCGCGCCCACTCCTGCGGGAACACCCGCCCCATGTCCCGCGTCACCCACTCGATCTCCCGGTTCGTGTTGGCGACCACGCTGAACAACACCAGCGCGCTCACCCGACCCGGGTGCCGCTGCGCGTACGCCAGGGCGAGGGACGACCCCCACGACGCGCCGCACAGCAGCCACCTGTCGATCCCCAGGTGCGCGCGCAGCACCTCCATGTCGGCCAGCAGATGCGCCGTGGTGTTCACCGACAGGTCGGTGGCCGGATCCGACGCCGGGGGAGTGCTGCGCCCGCAGCCACGCTGGTCGAACAGCACGATCCGGTACGCGGCCGGGTCGAACAGCCGCCGCCAGGACGTGCCCGCGCCCGAACCCGGCCCGCCGTGCACCACCAGCGCCGGCCGGCCGGCCGGCCGGATTGCCGCACGTCTCCCAGTACACGCGCTGCCCGTCCCCGGCATCCAGCATGCCGTGGGCGTAAGGCTCGATCGGTGGATACATCAGTGGCCTCCCCGGAACAGATACAACAGCACTGTTACATTAGTGGATGTGACCGCCCCCGACCGCGACGCCCTCGGCACCCTGCTGCGCCACGTCCTGGACGTCCTCGACGGCGACGTCGCCGCCGTCCACCAGCGGCTCGGCCTCACCGACTACCGGCCCCGCTACTCACCAGTCGTGCGCGCGCTCGTCGCCGACGGCCCGCTGCCCATCCGCGACCTCGCCACCCGCGTCGGCGTCACCCACTCCGCCGCCAGCCAGACCGTCGCCCAGATGCGCCGCGCCGGCCTCGTCGACCTGCGTCCCGGCGCCGACGCCCGCCACCGCATCGTCACCCTCACCGACCGCGCCCGCGCGCTGCTGCCCGCCGTCGAAGCCGAATGGGCCGCCACCACCGCCGCCGTGCGCCACCTCGACACCGAACTGCCGGTGCCCCTGGCCGACGAGCTGTACGCCGTCCTCGACGCCCTGCGCCGCCGCCCCCTGCGCGACCGCATCGCCGACACCGGGCTCCTCGACACCCCGCCGGACACCCGGGACCGGTAAGCAACGGATAGCCTTCCGGGCATGACTATGCGCCCGATCCGGATCATCGGCGACCCCGTGCTGCGCACCCCCAGCGAACCCGTCACCAGCTTCGACGCCGAACTGCGCGCCCTCGTCACCGACCTGATGGACACGCTGCTCGGCGCACCCGGCCGCGCCGGCGTCGCCGCACCCCAGATCGGCGTCAACGCCCAGGTGTTCGTCTACGACGCCGACGGCCACCGCGGCCACATGATCAACCCCACGCTGGAGCTGTCCGACGAACTCCAGGACGACGAGGAGGGCTGCCTGTCCATCCCCGGCCTGTACTTCCCGACCCCCCGCGCGCTGCACGCCACCGCCCACGGCTACGACCAGCACGGCGAACCGCTCACCGTCACCGGCAGCGGCTTCCTCGCCCGCGCCCTGCAACACGAGACCGACCACCTGCGCGGACGCCTCTACGTCGACACCCTGCGCGGCGACACCCGCCGCCGCGCCCTGCGCGAGATCCGCGCCGGCCGGTTCGACTCACCCAGCCGCAGCCGCAGCCGCAGTCGCAGCCGCTGACGTCAACGCGCACTCGGTGAACCCGGCCACCCGGGAGAACCCCAGCCGCTCGTACAGCCGCACCGCCGCCGCGTTGTCCGCCCGCACGTTCAACGTCACGTGATCCACCGACGCGCGCAGCCGGGCGCACAACGCCGCCACCACACCCGCACCCAGACCACGACCCCGCACGTCCGGATGCGTCGTCACATTCCCCAGCGCCGCGACCCGCCAGCGCGGCGAGAACACGTGCACCCCCGCCACCGCCACCAGCCGGCCACGCTCCCGCACCCCCACGTACTGGCCCGTGTCCAGCATCCGCGGATCGAACCAGTTCCCCGGATACGCCACCGCGTACAACCCGGCCAGCTCCGCCGCGTCCGCCGGCCCCAACGGCTCACCCACCGCCCGCACCGCCGCCAGCCGCCCCGGATCCGTCAACGCCATCCGGTGATGCGCCGCCGCCTCCGACACCACGAACCAGCGGCCCACCGCCGCCTCCAGACCGGGGGACAGGTGCGCCCACATCCGCGCCGGCAACACCGGCGCCGCCTCCGCCAGCAACCCCGCCAAGTCCGGCACCCGATCCGGCGCCGCGAACGCCAGCAACGTCGGCAGCTCCACCCCGTGATACAGCAACACCACCTGGTCGCCACGCCGGAACCACGACGTGTACGGCCAGAAGAAGTCGTCCAGATCACCCAACTGGTACGCGTGCAACACCGGATCCCGGCCCAGCAGACCCGCCAGCACCGCCCGGTCGTGCTCCGCCCGCACCGCCACCGCGATCAGCCCGCCATCCACTGGTCGTAACCCAGCCGGGCCACCAGCGCCAGCACCACCACCAGCAGCACCACCCGCACGAACCCGGCGCCCCGCCGCAACGCCATCCGCGCGCCCACCGCCGCCCCCACCACGTTGCACACCGCCATCGCCGCACCCAACGCCCACCACACGTGCCCGGTCAACCCGAACACCACGAGCGCACCCAGATTCGTGCCCGCGTTGACCACCTTCGCCATCGCCGAGGCGTGCACGAAGTCCGAACCCAGAATCGCCGTGAACGCCAACACCAGGAACGTCCCCGTACCCGGCCCGATCAACCCGTCGTACAGGGCGATGCCCAGACCGGCCACCGCCACCGCCACCACCACCCGCCGAGGGGTCCGCCGCCGCGGCGACGCCACCACACCCAGCGACGGCCGCGCCAGCACGAACACCGCCACCGCCACCAGCACCACGAGCACCACCGGCCGGTACGCGCTGCCCGGCACCGCACCCGCCAACGCCGCACCCAGCCCCGCCGTCAGCACCGCCAACCCGGCCGCCGGACCCGCCACCGCCCAGTCCAGCTTCGTCCGCCGCGCGTACGTCACCGCCGCCGTCGACGTACCGAAGATCGCCGCCAGCTTGTTCGTGCCCAACGCCGTCGCCACCGGCACACCCGGCGCCGCCACCAGCAACGCCGGCAACAACAACAGACCACCGCCACCCACCACCGCGTCCACCCACCCGGCCAGAAGGGCAGCAGTCAGCAACGTCGTCAACGACAGGGCATCCACCGCCGCATTCTGCCCACGCCACCACCAGCGACAACGCCACCTGTGGCCAGCCTCACCGCCCCCGGCGACGCCGCAACCACACCCCGACCGACCCCACCGCCACGAACACCAGCATCGAACAGCACAACAGCTTCAGCACCCGGCAAGACTCCCACGACGACGTAGGGTGTCCAGGTGCGCCTGGCCACCTTCAACCTGCTGCACGGCCGATCCCTCACCGACGGGCTCGTCGACCCCGACCGGCTCACCGCCGCCGTCACCGACCTCGACGCCGACGTCCTCGCCCTCCAGGAAGTCGACCGCGACCAGACCCGCAGCGGCAAACTCGACCTCACCGCCGTGGCCGCCCGCGCCCTGCACGCCGACCACCACCGCTTCGCCGCCGCCGTCGTCGGCACCCCCGGAGAACAGTTCCGCCCCCTCACCCACGACGACGACGGCCACGGCGAACCCCTCTACGGCATCGGCCTGATCAGCCGCCACCCCGTCCGCTCCTGGCAGGTCACCCGCCTGCGCGCCGCACCCGTGCGCTCACCCATCTACGCACCCGGCCCCGGCGGCGGACTCGTCCTGCTCCGCGACGAACCCCGCGTCGTGCTCGCCGCCGTCCTCGACACCCCCCACGGCCCCCTCACCGTCGCCGCCACCCACCTGTCCTTCGTCCCCGGCTGGAACGTCTGGCAACTACGCCGCGTCGTCCGCGTCCTGCGCACCCTGCCCGCACCCCGGGTCCTGCTCGGCGACCTCAACCTGCCCGCCGGACCCGCCGCCGCACTCACCCGCTGGCGGCCCCTCGCGAGGCGCCCCACCTACCCGGCCGGGCAACCCCGCGTCCAACTCGACCACATCCTCGCCGACCGCCACGGCCTCGACCGGCTCCCGCCCGTCACCGCCGTCCACACACCGCTGGCCACCATCTCCGATCACCGGCCCCTCGTCGTCGACCTCGGCTGACGCTCAACCCAGCCCACTCTGCCGCCGCGCCGCGTCCACCGCGTTACGGAACAACATCGCCACCGTCGTCGGACCCACCCCGCCCACACGCGGCGTGATCGCACCCGCCACCTCGGCACACGACTCGTCCACGTCCGGCAGCAACCGCCGTCCCTCGTACCGCACCCCACCACCGACCACCACCGCGCCCGGCCGCACATGCTCCGGCTGCACGATCCCCGGCACCCCCGCCGCCGCGATCAGGATCTCCGCCCGCCGCGTGTACCGCGGCCAGTCCGCCACACCCGTGTGCACCACAGTCACCGCCGCGTTCGCCGTCGGCCGCTTCTGCGCCAGCAACATCGCAAGCGGCCGCCCCAACGTCGCACCCCGGCCCAGGATCACCACCTCCCGGCCCGCCACCGGCACACCGTGGAACGCCAGCAACGCCTCGATCCCCGCCGGCGTACACGGCAACGGACCCGGCAACCCCAACGCCAGCCGGCCCATGTTCACCGGATGCATCCCGTCCACGTCCTTGTCCGGATCCAGCTCCGCCAACGCCCGGTCGTAGTCCAGATGACCCGGAATCGGATACTGCACCAGCACCCCGTGCACCGTGGCGTCCGAGTTGAAATCCGCCAGCACCGCGTGCAGATCCACCTGCGACGCCGACGCCGGCAGATGCACGTGCGGCGACACGAAACCCAGGTCGGCCGCCTGGCGTTGCTTGATCCGGATATAACCCGCGCTCGCGTCGTCGTCACCCACCAGCACCGTCGCCAGCGCCGGCGTCACCCCCGCCGCACGCAGCTCCGCCACCGACGCGGCGACCTCCGACAACACCCGCTCCGCCACCGGGGCACCCGGCAGCAACCGCGCAGAAGACATACGACACCTCGCCCGCGGAGGCCCAGGCGGTCGACCCCCACGACGAGCTCCCCGATGGTTCACCCATCCCCGTGCCGCCAGTCGCGTTCCCCCTCAGCCTGCCACAGCCTCCGCCGCCACCGCATCCACCACCGCCTGCCACCCCGGCAACGCCGCCAGCAGACCGTCCGCCCGCCGCCGCCGATCCGCCGCCGACGCCACCATCAGATCCGCCAGCACCGCCCCGAACGCCCGCTCCCGCTCCGGCGCCACCGCACCCAGAACCACATGACACCGCGCGTACGTCACCAGCACCCAGAACATCGCCTCCCGATGCCGCCCCGCCTCGATCAGCTCAGCCGCACCGTCGAACACCACCGGACGCCCCGCCGCACCCAGATCCGCCCCGAACGCGAACCCCTCCCGCGGCAACCGCGACGCCTCGTCGAACACCACCGCCAACCCGGCCAGATGCTCCCGCACCCGCGCCGCGTCCACACCCACACCGCCGCCGTCGAGCGTGTCCAGCAGGCCCGCGTACCGATCCGCGAACCCGAACCGCGACAACACCCGCTCCGCCCGCACATACCGCCGCCGCACCGTCGGATCCGCCAGCCCCGCCACCGCCGGCCACACCGCCAGCAACGACGTCGGAAACACCCACGCCAGCACCTGCTCCGCGGTCGACGGTGCGGCGTCGACCGCCCGCAAACCAGCCTCGATGCGCCGCCGCACCCCGGCGCACCGCGCCCGCACCCACACCGGATCCGCGAACCCCGCCGCCACCCGCTCCCGTACCGCCGCCAGCCGTACCGACGGATCCGCGATCACCCCATCGGTACGGAACATCGGCGCGAACACCCACGACCCCAGCACATCCTCCGGGCCGCCCAACTCCGCCCACGTGACAGTGCTGACCTCAAGCAACACCCCCCGGTGCAGAAACTTGCCCACCTTCACACCGGGCTCCCGGCGCACCAGCAACACGTCCACGTCCGACCACACCGGCAGCACCGCGTCGTCCGGCAACCCCACAGTCGACCCGCTGAACAACGCCCCCTCGATCGACGGATCCGCACGCATCCGCTCCCGCACCCACCCGACCGCCACCGCACGCGCCGCACCCATTCGCATCCGCCCGATCCTGCCAGCCCGGCAGCGCACCGACAGACCCATTCTGGATACGTACGGTTGTCGTTTGGGCACAGAACGTGGAATATCGACGTAAGTGACTGCCGTCGAAATCGTGTGGGGCGATGCGAATGACGGGCTACCACCCGATCCTCAAAGGACGCCAAGCCGAGCTCCAAGCCGTCAGCCACGTCCCCGACGAACTCGCACCACACATCCTCCCGATCTTCGACCTGCCACCCTCCAAACACGGTCCGATCACCGACGCATGCACCTTCAATCAACGCGCACAGAACAGCATCCCGCGTGACATGGCCATCGCCGTCGACGTGCGCCACCTCCCCGAGCCCACCACCGGCACCCGCCGGCCACTCCGCGACATCGCCGACGACCTGCACCCGTGGGGGATCCCCGCGCTGCCCGTCGCCCACCTGAACGACACCCCCGCACAACTGGCCGACGTCCGTTACGCCGCCGCGCCCTACGGTGGCGTTCTCCGGCTCGCCGCCCACCACACCGAACCGGACGACGCCGAAACCGACGCACGACTGCGCCACGTCCTATCCGCCACCGAACTGCGACCTGAGAACTGCACCCTCGTCATCGACGTCGCCGAGGTGGCATCCGACCGGCACCTCACGACAGCCGAGCCCCTCGTTCGCAAACACCTCGTGTGGGCCGGACGCCACCCCTGGAAGGCGGTCGTCGTCGCCGCCGGAGCGATGCCCGCCACGATCTCCCACGTACCAGCCGGCACCGCCATCCCGCTCCGCAGGCGGGACTTCGACCTCTGGCAGCGGCTCAAGGACCATGACATCCAGTTCGCCGACTACGGCGTCACTCACCCCGGCACCGGCTCGGGACGCCGAGGGCCAGCACCCAACATCCGCTATACCCACCAGGACGCCTGGTGGACCTACCGTGCGCACAACGACGGCATGGACAGCGGCAACACCGGCATCTACGACATCTGCCGGGCCCTCGTATCCGCCGACCACTGGCCGCCCACCGGGCGTCACTTCTCCTGGGGCGACGAACAGATCGCCCTGCGCGCCGCCCGCCACGCCGGCCCCGGCACCGCCACCCAATGGATCGCCTGGGCAACGTCACACCACCTGTCGTACGTCGCCGACCAGCTCGGCCTGGCAGCTATCACTTGACCAACCCCGACAACGCCCGGTTGGTACGGTTCGCCGCCACCGCCGCCCGCTGCTGACCCGCCGTCACCTCGATGTACGTCTGCGACGACGCCAACGACGCGTGCCCCAGCAACCGCATGATCTCCGCCGCGCTCGCCCCGTCCTCCGCCAGCCGCGTCGCGAACGTGTGCCGCAACGCGTGCAACCGCGCACCCCGCGGCACCCGGTCACCGATGCCCGCCCGCCGGTAACACGACTCCACCAGATACTGCAGCCCACCCCGAAGCAACGCCTCACCCCGGCGGTCCACCAGGAACGGCGAATCCGGCCGCACGCTGCGCGACCCGAACCGGAGCCGCCGGCTGTCCAGATAACCCGCAAGCACCCGGTCCACGGCGTCCTCGATCGGCACCGTACGTGGCCGTCCGCCCTTACCCGTCACGTCCACCCGCCGCTCACCGTCGCGCCCGGCCACCGACGACACCCGCAGCGCCAGCAGCTCCGACAGCCGCAACCCCGCGCACAACGCCAGCGCCAGCACCGCCAGGTCGCGCTCCGGCCACGGGTCACGCTGCCGGCCCTCCGCCCGGGCCACCGCCGCCAGCAGTTCCTCCGGGGTGTCCTCGCCCCGCAGTGGCTTGGGCCGGGGGAGCGGAGTGCGGGGCCGCCCCACCGCCGGCATCGGATTGCCCGGTACGACACCCTCGGCGACCAGGAACGTGAAGAAGCTGTTCCACGTCGACCAGGCACGATGGACCGACGCGGCGGCCCGGGGAGCGGCGAACCGCGCGAACGCCGCGCGCATCACCTTGGGGGAGAGGGCGCTGACGGACAGGTGCAGGGGAGAGGCGTCACCATCGGCGGCGACGAGCTCGGCCACCGTGGTCAGATCCCGCCGGTACGCGGCCAGGGTGTGGGGGGAGGGCTTACGGGTGGCCCGGGCGGTCAGGAACTCCTCGATCAGAGCGCCTACCGTTTCGTCCGGTTTGTCATGCATAAGGGATATTATGCATGATTCTCGCGTTCCCGCCAGGAGTCCATATCAGGGGAGCGGGGGGCGACCAACGCCATGATCAACTCCCTCTCGCCGAGATGGCGGTAACCCCAGTGCTCCGATGCAGCCACATCGGCGAACTGGCGGCCGCGCCAGCAATCATGAGGTTGACCGGAAGTGCTGTCTGATGTGTCGCCGCTAGCTTCATGATCGGCGGACGGCGGGTGGAGTGAGGTGGGATTCGGCGGGGGACGCTCGGGTCGGCCGGTGGATGGGCCGGCCCGATGATCGGTGCCTGGACGCAACGGCGGCGACATCGTGTCTGGAGGCGTGAGCCGGCTCGCGGCGAGCTCGCTGCCGCTGCCAACGCGCGCCAGGTTGAGCACGCGGCCCGGCGGCACGACAGGGGGTGACTGCGTGCACTCCGGCGCCCCCGAAGGCCCGCAAAGGCGGTCACCTGCCTCGCGCGGGCGCTCGGGGAGCTCCCGCCTCAGCTTCACTTGACATAATGTGCATTATCGAATCGCTGTCGAGTAGCTGTTGATCAGCAAAGTTGGTGCCGAGCGTTACTGCTGCAGTCATGGAGCTGTCCCACGCAAGGTCGGGCTCGCGCTCTTCCTGCACACTCAGCGGGTCAACTGTTCCTGACCTCTCGACGAACTGCCTAGCTCGGCCTCCGGCACGATCCTTCCGCGATCTGGATCCGGACGAGCCCGGTGCCATAGTTGTGCGCCGACCGGCCAGTAGGCTGCTTCTCTCTCCCCCCGGCCGGCATATCCATGAGCACGCGGGCGGTTCAGTGCCCTCGGGGCTGCCTAGGCCGTCGCGGATTCACGTCGACCTGTTCAGGCTCCTGCTCCAGCTTGATGTCCTTCAGGCCAGAGTTGAGTGCGCGCATCGCCATCCCGGTGTCGTAGGTGACCAGGTGGACGGGCCTGCCAGCGAGCGTCTGCAGGGCGACGGCTCGGTCGACGATTTCATCGTCGGCCTGCGGCTGACGAACATGCCCAGGCGAGTCGAAGAGGACGTCTAGCTTGAGCATGCCTCGGGCGGTCTCGTCGTGGGACAAGTTGGCGGGCCGGATCAGGCCCCCCGTGCGGTATATGCGGTCGATGTAGGCGACGGCGTACCGAGCCCGGGCGCGGCCCTTCCCGTCTCCGGTCCGTTTGAGGCGGTCGAGCTCGTCCACCACGACCATCGGGACGACAACGCGGAGCGGCTCGAAGGCTCGGTAGATCAACCCGTGGACGTCGAGGTATTCGATCTCCTGCGGGTGGTGCATGAACACATTGGTGTCGAGGACTACTAGGAGATCCTCCCCTGCGAACCGCTGCGTCTGCTGCTGAAGATCGTCGATTGCAGCCTGTAAGTCGTCCGCCCGCTCTGAGAGTTGCTGGTTGATCAGAGCGTTAACCAACCGCGTCGCCGCTCACATGCGTCGTGAGCGACGAAAGCGAGGACATCACCACGTCGTAGCTTTTGGTGGGTACGAGTCGTTCCAGATCACCGGTCCGCACCTGCCCCCGCAGTCGACGGCGGCCTTCCTGCATCCAGGTTAGGTAGGCGGTCGCGCGCTCGCTGGCAGTGAACTGGCCGCTGCCCTGCTGGTTGGCAACTGCGAAACGGAGGTCGGTCAGCGCGGAATGCAAGGCTTTAGGGCTTGAACCTGGGAGCGGGTTGATGAGCACTTCGCGATCCTTCACCGGATGACGGGGCCCGCGCTACCCCGTGTTGTCCCTGTGAGGCCTTCATTGTCGCGGACCATCACCGCCCGACGGTCCCGCAGTCAGTGGCGCATTCGCTGCTGCTTGTCGTACTGCCCCAGCCGGTTCAGAACCGCCGCAGCTCGGCTGTTGGCCCCGCGTCTGCCACCGCAGGCGATCATGTCGCATCACCATACTCGCCAAATACCGCGTCGGCTCCCCTGATCTTTCGATCCTCCTGCCCGGTACGGTCAACGCCTGGAGGTGCAACATGCCCGAAGAGTTGCTGTTCACGGTCGACGGCATAACCGCGGTACCCGCGCAGCCCATTACCCTGGCCGAGGCCGGCCTCTTGGAACGCAAGCACCTTCAGCAGTGGGTGATCGACCACCCACAGTTGATCGGTGACGGCATCAAGGTTGTCACCTTCGAGTACGGCCGTTGGGCTTCCACCACCGGCAGCACAGCGAGCCGATTGGACGTACTTGGTCTCGACCGGACCGGCCGACTGGTGGTGATTGAACTCAAGCGCGACCGAGCTCCGGACACCATCACCATGCAGGCCATTAACTATGCCGCCATGGCCAGCCGGTTCACCCTCGATCTGCTTGCCGAGGTACACGCCGCTCACCTCGGCGCCGCTGTCACGAGCCAGCAGGCCCTCGCCGATCTGATGGAGTGGTCGGAGGGCCTGTCGGACGAAACGCTCGGGCTGCCTCGGATCGTCCTGATGGCGTCGGACTTCGGCCCTGCTGTTACCAACACGGCACTGTACCTGTATGAGGCGGGTATCGACATTCGGCTGGTGCGTTATCAGCTCTACCGGACTGTCAGTGGTGAGAAGGTGCTATCAGTCGCGCAACTGCTCCCCGTCCCTGATGCCGAGGAGTTCATGGTCCGACCCCGTTCCAGTAGCGGCACTCAGGCCGCCTCCCGCGCATCCGGGGAGCGTAAAGCCGCCGCCGTGCAGCGGCTCATCGCGCACCAAGCGATCGCGGACGGAACCCCGCTGATGATCAGCGTCCCCGACCTGGTCGATCAGGACCGAGAGGCGATCCGCGGATGGCTTGGCGAGGATCCGGATCGGGCCCGGGTGCGGTGGCATAACGACGTCAACGGACCGGTCGAGTGGGCCGTCGATGGAAAGCGCTATCGGCTGATTGAGCTCATTCGCTTCATCATCCACGCGGCCACCGGACAGCCGCCACGAGCACAGCTCTGGGCCCAGAACTGGTACCGCAGCGAGGAAGATCAGACTCTTCACCAACTAGCCGAACCTCTGCCTTAGCACGACGCTGACAACGCTCGACGTCGCGATCACTTGACGCCTCGCCGCCCTACCGACTCTCTCTGTCAGCTAGCGACGTAGTCGGCCAGGTGTTCGCCGGTGAGCGTCGACCGGGCCGCCACGAGGTCCGCCGGGGTGCCCTCGTACACGATCCGGCCGCCGTCGTGACCGGCGCCCGGGCCGAGGTCGATGATCCAGTCGGCGTGCGCCATGACGGCCTGGTGGTGCTCGATCACGATGACGGACTTCCCGGCGTCGACGAGCCGGTCGAGCAGTCCGAGCAGCTGGGCGACGTCGGCCAGGTGCAGGCCGGTGGTCGGTTCGTCCAGGACGTACACGCCGCCCTTGTCCCCCATCCGGGTGGCGAGCTTGAGCCGCTGCCGCTCCCCTCCGGACAGGGTGGTGAGGGGCTGACCGAGCGTGAGGTAGCCGAGGCCGACGTCGGCGAGCCGGTCGAGGATGGTGTGGGCGGCCGGGGTGCGGGCCTCGCCTTCGCTGAAGAACGTCTCGGCCTCGTCGACGGACATGGCGAGGACCTCGCTGATGTCGCGGCCGCCGAGGTGGTAGTCGAGGACGGCCGGCTGGAACCGCTTGCCTTCGCAGTCCTCGCAGGTGCTGGCGACGCCGGCCATCATGCCGAGGTCGGTGTAGATGACGCCGGCGCCGTTGCAGGTCGGGCAGGCGCCTTCGGAGTTGGCGCTGAACAGGGCGGGTCTGACGCCGTTGGCCTTGGCGAAGGCCTTGCGGATGGGGTCGAGCAGGCCGGTGTAGGTGGCCGGGTTGCTGCGGCGGGAGCCGCGGATGGCGGTCTGGTCGACGCTGACGACGTCCTCGCGTCCGGCCAGGGAGCCGTGGATGAGGCTGCTCTTGCCGGAGCCGGCGACGCCGGTGACGACGACCAGGACGCCGAGGGGGATGTCCACGTCGACGTCGCGCAGGTTGTGGGTGCGGGCGCCGCGGATGGGCAGGGCGCCGGTGGGCGTACGCGGCTTGTCCTTGAGGGTGGCGCGGTCGTCGAGGTGGCGGCCGGTGGTGGTGTCGCTGGCGCGCAGGCCGGCGACCGCGCCCTCGTAGCAGATGGTGCCGCCGGCGGTGCCGGCGCCGGGACCGAGGTCGACGACGTGGTCGGCGATGGCGATGGTCTCGGGTTTGTGTTCGACGACCAGGACGGTGTTGCCCTTGTCGCGTAGCTGCAGCAGGAGGTTGTTCATGCGGGCGATGTCGTGCGGGTGCAGGCCGATGGTGGGTTCGTCGAAGACGTAGGTGACGTCGGTGAGGGACGAGCCGAGGTGGCGGATCATCTTGGTGCGCTGGGCCTCGCCGCCGGAGAGGGTGCCGGCGGGCCGGTCGAGGCTGAGGTAGCCGAGGCCGATCTCGACGAACGAGTCGAGGGTGTCCCCCAGTGCCTTGAGCAGCGGGCCGACGGAGGGTTCGCGCAGGTCGCGTACCCAGGTGGCGAGGTCGCTGATCTGCATGGCGCAGGCGTCGGCGATGTTGATGCCGTTGATCTTCGAGGAGCGCGCTTCGGGGGCCAGCCGGGTGCCGTCGCAGTCGGGGCAGGTGGTGAACGTGACGGCGCGTTCGACGAAGGCGCGGATGTGCGGCTGCATGGCGTCGACGTCCTTGGCGAGCATCGACTTCTGGATGGCCGGGATGAGGCCGGTGTAGGTGACGTTGATGCCGTCGACCTTGACCTTGGTGGGCTCCTTGTGGAGCAGGTCGTCCAGTTCCCGCTTCGTGTAGTCGCGGATGGGCTTGTCGGGGTCGAACAGGCCGCTGGAGCGGAAGATGCGGCCGTACCAGCCGTCCATGGTGTAGCCGGGGATGGTGATGGCGCCCTCGTTGAGGGACAGCTTCTCGTCGTAGAGGACGGTGAGGTCGAAGTCGGTGACGGCGCCGCGGCCCTCGCAGCGGGGGCACATGCCGCCGAGGCGGTTGAAGGTGCCCTTCTTGGTCTGGGTCTTGCCGGGGCCGCGGTCGACGGTGATGGCGCCGGCGGCGCGTACGGAGGGGACGTTGAAGGAGTAGGCGTTGGGTGGGCCGATGTGGGGGTCGCCGAGGCGGCTGAACAGGATGCGCAGCATGGCGTTGACGTCGGTGGCGGTGCCGACGGTGGAGCGGGGGTCGGCGCCCATGCGTTCCTGGTCGACGATGATGGCCGTGGTGAGGCCTTCGAGGATGTCGACCTCGGGGCGGGACAGGGTGGGCATGAAGCCCTGGACGAAGGCGCTGTAGGTCTCGTTGATGAGGCGCTGGGACTCGGCGGCGATGGTGCCGAACACCAGTGAGCTCTTGCCGGAGCCGGAGACGCCGGTGAAGACGGTGAGGCGGCGTTTGGGTATCTCGACGTCGACGTTGCGCAGGTTGTTCTCGCGGGCGCCGTGGACGCGGATGATGTCGTGGCTGTCGGCGTGGTGCAGGCCGGTGGTGGCCTTGCTCATGGTGTCTCCGTCCGGTGTTGCGGGTGTCAGTCGAGCCAGCTGCCGTCGCGCATCAGGGTGCGGCCGGGCAGCTCGTCGGCTTCGCGCCAGGCCTGGATGCGGCGTGGCGTGATGCGGTACCAGCGGTAGGGCGTGGTCAGGGTACGGGGGTCGAAGCCGGTTCGGGTGGCGAAGCGGTCCCCGCGGTCGGTGGGCAGGGCGTCGATGGCGAGGCTCTCCACGTCGCCGTCGATCATGGTGACGTCGCGGGTGGGGCCGAGGCCGACGCGGGCGCGGCCGGTGGCGAGGTTACGGCCGGTGGGGCTGCCGGCCGGCGTGGCGACGAGCAGGGTGTGGCCGTCCCAGTCGAAGGACAGGGGCACGAGGTACGGGGTGCCGTCGGGGCCGGCGGTGGCGACCCAGCAGTCGACGTCGTGGTCGAGGCGGTGGGTGGTGTCCTTGCGGCGCTGGGCGCGGGTGCGGGGTGCGTCGGTCACGGGTCAGCGCCGCTCGTTGATGCGGATGAGGTTGCCGGTGGGGTCGCGGAAGGCGCAGTCGCGGACGCCGTAGGGCTGTTCGGTGGGTTCCTGGACGACGTCGGCGCCGCCTGCTTGGAGGCGGTCGAACAGGCCGTCGAGGTCGTCGGTGGCGAGGGTGAGCGCGCCGTAGCTGCCCTTGGCGATGAGTTCGAGGATGGTGCGGCGTTCGTCGTCGCTGATGCCGGGGTCGACGGCCGGTGGGTGCAGGACGATGCCGGTCTCCGGCTGGTCGGGTGGGCCGACGGTGAGCCAGCGCATGGTGTCGCCCTGGCCGACGTCGTTGCGGAGTTCGAAGCCGAGGGTGTCGCGGTAGAAGGCGATGGCGGCGTCGGCGTCGGTGTGGGGCAGGAACGCGTAGTGAATGGTGATCGTCATGGTGGTCACGCTAGTGGTGGTCGGCCGGTGCGGGCTTCTCGATTCCTGATCGGTCGGGTGGCTTGTTTGGTGAGGCAGGGTGGTGGTTCGGCGGTGTCGGGGGCGTGGCGGGCGCGGTAGGCGCTGGGTGGTTCGCCGACGAGTTCGGTGAAGCGGGTGCTGAAGGTGCCCAGGGACTGGCAGCCGACGGCGAAGCAGACGTCGGTGACGCTGAGGTCGCCGCGGCGCAGCAGGGCCATGGCGCGTTCGATGCGGCGGGTCATGAGGTATGCGTACGGCGATTCGCCGTAGGTCTGGCGGAACTGGCGGCTGAGGTGGCCGGCGGACATGTGTTCGCCGCGGGCGAGGGCTTCGACGTCGAGGGGGTTGGCGTATTCGCGGTCGATGCGGTCGCGGACGCGGCGTAGCCGGGTGAGGTCGCGCAGGCGCTGGGCGAACGCGGGGTCGTCGGTTGCCGGGTGCGGTGGCACGTCCGCATCCTGCCTGGTGGGCGGTGGGGTCGTCCACCTGTTCGAGCGGCGAGTCGCCGCCCGGGTGCACCCGGGCGGCAGGTGCACCCGCGCTGTCGGTCAGCGCAGCCGGCGGGCGGTGAAGCGGGTGGGTGGGTCGGCGATGGCGTCCTGGGTGGCGACGAGTTGCAGTTCGCGGGTGCCGGCTTCGAGGGTGGCCTCGAGTACGGCGTAGATCGAGTTGGTGGTGCGTTCCAGGGCGGTCTGTGGTGAGCCGGTGGTGGCGAGGTGGGCGAGGTAGAGGGCGGCGGTGACGTCGCCGCCGCCGTTGGGTGCGATCGGCAGCAGCGGGGTGGTGACGGCCCAGGCGCCGTCGTCGGAGACGGCGACGACTTCCAGGTGGCCGGCGGGCAGGTCGCCGTGCAGGACGCTGGTGACCAGGACGTGCCGGGGGCCGGTGGCGCGGACGGCGTCGACGGCGGCGAGCAGGTCGTCGAGGGTGTCGGTGGTGCGGCCGGCGAGGAACTCCAGCTCGAACTGGTTGGGGGTGACGATGTCGGCGCGGGGGACGACGGTGTCGCGGAGGTATTCGGGGATGCCGGGGCGGACGAACATGCCGCGGCCGACGTCGCCCATGACCGGGTCGCAGCAGTAGAGGGCGGCCGGGTTGGCGGCCTTGACCTGGGCGACGGCGTCGAGGATGACGGCGCCGACGGCGGGGTCGCCCTGGTAGCCGGAGAGGACGGCGTCGGCGGTGCCCAGTACGCCGCGGTCGGCGATGCCGGCGATGACGTCGGCGACGTCGGTGGGGGCGAGCAGGGGGCCGCGCCAGGCGCCGTAGCCGGTGTGGTTGGAGAAGTGCACGGTCAGGACCGGCCAGACCTCGTGTCGGAGGCGTTGCAGTGGGAACACGGCGGCGGAGTTGCCGACGTGGCCGTAGGCGACCGACGACTGGATGGACAGGATCTTCACCTGGTCATCGTCGCATCCCCTGCCGGGGATGACTGCTGGTGGTGGGGTGATGACGGGCCGGGACGGCGGTGACCGTTCGGCTCAGGGTTTCGACCGCCGGGCGCGGGGCGGGTTTGGGCGCAGCGTGCGGTGGGGGCATGAACGCGGGTGTTCTCGCCTTCTGGACGGAGGAAGCAACGATGCTTTCCGCACTCGATCGTCGGCACACCGTCGCGCCGCCGGGGTACAGCCGTTGGCTGATTCCTCCGGCGGCGCTGGCGATCCATCTGTGCATCGGGCAGGTGTACGCGACGAGCGTGTACAAGAACTCCCTGATCGCGCATTTCGACACGGGGCAGACGGCGATCGGGGTGATCTTCAGCATCGCGATCGTGATGCTGGGGTTGTCGGCCGCGGTGGCCGGTACGTGGGTGGAGGCGAACGGGCCGCGGAAGGCGATGTTCGTCTCGGCGTGTTTCTGGGCGGCGGGGTTCCTGGTCGGGGCGCTGGGCATCGCGACCGGGCAGCTGTGGCTGCTGTATCTGGGGTACGGGGTGCTGGGCGGGATCGGTCTGGGGATCGGGTACATCTCCCCCGTCTCCACGTTGATCAAGTGGTTCCCGGACCGGCCGGGTCTGGCGACCGGGCTGGCGATCATGGGGTTCGGCGGTGGGGCGATGGTGGCCTCTCCCCTGTCCCGGCAGCTGCTGTCGTTCTACGACGCCGGTTACGACCCGTCCGACAGTGGTTCCACCGCGTCGGGGTCGGCGCTGGTGTGGTTGTTCGTGACGCTCGGCGTCGGCTACTTCGTGATCATGATGTTCGGGGTGTTCAACGTGCGGGTGCCGGCGCCGGGCTGGCGCCCGGCCGGGTTCGATCCGGCGCAGGTGGCCGAGAAGCCGCTGGTGACCACCGCGAACGTGTCGGCGGCCAACGCGGTGAGAACGCGGTCGTTCTGGCTGCTGTGGGTGGTGCTGTTCTGCAACGTGACCGCGGGGATCGGGATCCTGGAGCAGGCCAGCCCGATGATCCAGGACTTCTTCCGCGAGGGCGGCACGTCGGCGGTGTCGGTGGCTGCGGCCGGCGGGTTCGTGGGACTGCTGTCGCTGTTCAACATGGCGGGCCGGTTCGTGTGGTCGTCCACGTCGGATGTGATCGGCCGCAAGCCGATCTACGTGGTGTACCTGGGCGTGGGCATGGTGCTGTACCTGGTGCTGGCGCTGGTGGGGCAGACCTCGACGGCGTTGTTCGTGCTGCTGGCGTCCGTGATCCTGTCGTTCTACGGTGGCGGGTTCGCGACCATTCCGGCGTACCTGCGGGACCTGTTCGGCACGTTCGAGGTGGGCGCGATCCACGGCCGGCTGTTGACCGCGTGGTCGGCGGCGGGCGTGGCCGGGCCGCTGATCGTCAACGGGTTCCTCGACGCGCAGGGCGAGCCGGGCACGTTGACCGCGGCGGCGTACCGGCCGGCGCTGTTCACGATGGTCGGCCTGCTGGCGGTGGGGCTGGTGGCGAACCTGCTGGTACGGCCGGTGCCGCAGCGTTACCACGAGCCCGCGTCCGGGCGGGGCGAGACGGAGCAGGGACAGCCGGGGGCGACGGAGAGGAGCGGATCGTGAACGAGCACAGCGGTGGCGGGCAGCTGGTTCGCCTGGTGGTGTCGTGGCTGGTGGTGTCGGCGCTGCTGGGCTACGGCGTGGTGCAGACCGTGATCACGGCGGCGAAGCTGTTCACCCAGTAGGAGACGCGACGCGGCGGCCCGGGGGCGGCAACCCCCGGGCCGCCGTCAGGTCAGAGACCGCCGCCGACGCGCAGGACCGCGCCCGTGGTGTACGAGGCGTCCGCGCCGAGCAGGTGCGCGATCGCACCGGCGACCTCCTCGGGTTCCCCCGCCCGGCCCATCGGGATCCGCCCGGCGGCGGTGTCGGGACGGTCGGGCACGCCGGAGCGGGCGTGGATCGTGGTGCGGATGATGCCGGGGGCGACGGCGTTGACGCGGATGCCGTGCGGCGCCAGTTCCTTCGCGAGCCCGACGGTGAGGGTGTCGGTGGCGGCCTTGACGGCGGCGTAGTGGATGTACTCCCCGGGTGAGCCGAGCGTCGCGGCCACGGAGGAGACGTTGACGATGGCGCCGCCGCGGGTGAGCCTCCGCGCCGCCTGCTGTGCGCACAGGACGTACCCGATGAGGTTGACGTCGACGACCTCGCGCAGGTCGTCGACGCGCAGGTCGGTGAACGGGCCGATCGGGCTGGTGACGCCGGCGTTGTTGACCAGGCCGGTGAGCGGGCCGAGCCGGTCGGCGGCGTCGAAGATCCGGCGTACCTGCTCGGGGTCGGTGGTGTCGGCGGCGACGGTGACCGCGCGGCGGCCGGCGGCGCGCACGTCGGCGGCCACCGCCTCGGCGGCGTTGTGGTCGGCGCGGTAGCCGATGACCAGGTCGTGGCCCTCGGTGGCGAGCCGGCGGGCGGTGGCCGCGCCGATGCCGCGCCCTCCCCCGGTGATGATGGTGACGGAGGTCAATGCCCTTCTCCCCTGTGCGGTGGGGGCGACGTTACCGTGGGCGGGACCATCCGGGGTGGAGAGGACTGTCACATGGGGCGGGCGTTGGTGCTGGGTGGTGGCGGGGTGACCGGGGTGGCCTGGGAGCTGGGTCTGCTGGCCGGGCTGGCCGGGCACGGCCTGCGGCTGGACGAGGCTGACCTGGTGGTGGGCACGTCGGCCGGGTCGGTGGTCGGGGCGCAGGTCCGTTCGGGTACGCCCCTGGCGGAGTTGTACGAGGCGCAGCTGCGGCCGCCCCGCGAGGAGGTGCCGGCGCGGCTCGGGACGGGCGTGCTGTTGCGCTGGGCGTGGGCCGGTGGGCGGGGCCGGGACGCGGCGCGGGCCCGGGCACGTATCGGCGCGATGGCGTTGTCGGCGCGTACCCCGTCGGAGCAGTCGCGGCGGGCGGTGATCGCGGCCCGGCTGCCGTCGCCGGACTGGCCGGCGGCGCGGCTGCTGGTCACCGCCGTGGACGCGGCCTCCGGCGAGTTCGTGGTGTTCGACGCGGACAGTGGGGTGCCGCTGGTGGACGCGGTCGGCGCCAGTTGCGCCGTGCCGGGGGTGTGGCCGCCGGTCACAGTCGGCGGCCGGCGCTTCGTCGACGGCGGGGTCCGCTCGCCGGTGAACGCGGATCTGGCGGCCGGCTGCGATCGGGTGGTGGTCCTGGCGCCGACGCGCGCGGCGGTGGGGCCGATGCCACGGCTGTCGGCGCAGGTGGCGGCGTTGCGGGAGGCGGGTGCGCGGGTGGCTGTGGTGTCGCCGGACCGGGCGGCGCGCACGGCGATCGGCCGCAACGTGCTGGACCCGGCGCGGCGGGCGGCGTCGGCGCGGGCCGGGTTCGCGCAGGCCGAGGCGGTGGCCGGCGAGGTGGCCGGGGTGTGGCGGTGACCGCAGCCGCCGGACGGATCAGGAGTCGCTGGTCAGGCGCGCCAGCCGCCGGTTGAGGTAGCGCTGTTCGGGCAGGCTGCCGGTGAGGCGGGCGGCCAGCTTGTAGTGCTCGGCGGCGGCGTGCGCGTCGCCGTCGAGTTCGAGCAGGTGGGCGCGGACGGCGTGCAGCCGGTGGTGGCGGCGCATCGCCGGGTCGGCCAGCAGCGGTTCGAGCAGCGCCAGCCCGACGTCGGGGCCGTGCGCCATGGCCACGGCGACCGCCTGGTTGAGCGTGACGAACGGGCTGGGGGCGACCCGGCTCAGCATGTCGTACAGGACGCTGATCTGCAGCCAGTCGGTGTCCGGGAAGGCCGGCGCCTCGGCGTGCACGGCGGCGATGGCCGCCTGGAGCTGGTAGCGGCCCACCGGGCCGTGGGGCAGAGCCCGGCCGAGCAGCGCGACGCCCTCGTCGATGAGGTCACGGCGCCAGCGGGAGCGGTCCTGGTCGGCCAGCGGCACGAGGTCACCGGCGGCGTCGGTACGGGTGGGCGACCGGGCGTGGGTGAGCAGCATCAACGCCAGCGCACCGGTGACCTCGTGGTGGTCGGGCAGCGCCGCGTGGACCTGCCGGGTGAGGCGGATCGCCTCCTCGGCGAGTTCGACGTCGACGAGCTGGTCACCGGAGGTGCGGGTGTAGCCCTCGCTGAACACCAGGTGGCACACGTCGAGCACGGCGGCCACCCGGTCGGGCAGCGCGTCCGGCGGCGGCATCGTGAACCGGGCACCCGCCTCGCGCAGGGTCGCGCGGGCCCGGCTCAGCCGTTGGGTCATGGTCCGGGCCGGCACCAGGTAGGCGGCGGCGATCTGTTCCACCCGCAGCCCCGCGACCGCGCGCAGGGTCAGCGCGACCTGCGAGGGGCGGCTCAGCGCCGGGTGGCAGCACAGGAACAGCAGCCGCAACGTGTCGTCGGCGCCGGTCACGGGCGTGTCGTCGTCGACGGGCGGTACGACGCCGGCGCCCGGTTCCCGGACCGCGTCGAGCCGCTCGCGGCGGGTCCGGGCCGCCTCGGCGCGCATCCGGTCGATCAGCCGCCGTGCGGCGACCTGGATGAGCCAGGCGCGGGGTTCGTCGGGGACGCCGGTGAGCGGCCACCGGGCGGCTGCGGCCTCCGCCGCGTCCTGGACGGCGTCCTCGCAGGCGTCGGGTTGCCCGTATCGGCGCAGCAGCGCGGCGCGGACGTGCGGCGCCTCCCGGCGCCACACGTCCGCGAGCGGCGTGGCGTTACTGATCGGACCCGCCCGGCCACATCGAGGGCCGCAGCTCGACGGTCTCCCCGGGGCCGGCGAACTTCGCGGCGACGGCCTCGGCGCGGGCCTGGTCCTCGACGTCGATGAGGAAGAAGCCGGCGAGGTGTTCCTTGGCCTCGGAGTACGGGCCGTCGGTCGCCAGCGGCGCGCCGTCGCTCCACCGGTAGAGCCGCGCGGTTCGGGGGTCGGCGAGCGCCTCGCCGACGACCAGCTCACCGTTGGCGTGCAGCTCGGTCATCACCTGCTCGAAGTCGGCGTTGAGCCGGTCGCGTACCTCGGCGGGCAGCTCCTGGTGGGCGGCGAGGTACTCCGAGGTGGGGTGGCCCCACGGCTCCGGGTTGGAGTGGATCATGATCACGTACTTCACTGTCTGTCCTTCGCGTCGTGCGGCGGTGTCTCCCCGCCGCTCGCCCGGTACGACGGAGCGGGATCGCCGATGTCTACATATCCTCGCCTCATGAGTGACGCGGTGGGTGTCGGTGACCTGGTCGAGGATTTCACGCTGCCGGACGAGACGGGCACGCCACGGCGCCTGTCGGAGTTCCTGGCCGCCGGTCCGGTGGTGCTGTTCTTCTACCCGGCGGCGATGACGCGGGGCTGCACGGCGGAGAGCTGCCACTTCCGGGACCTGGCGGCGGAGTTCGCGGCGGTGGGCGCGCAACGGGTGGGGATCAGCCGGGATCCGGTGCAGCGGCAGGCGGAGTTCTCCCGCCGGCACGGGCTCGGCTATCCGCTGCTGTCCGACGCCGACGGCGCTGTGGCGCGGGCGTTCGGGGTGCGGCGGCGGCTGCCGCTGGGCGCGCTGAGCACCCGGCGGATGACGTTCGTGATCGGCACGGATCGGCGGGTGCTCGCCGTGGTGCACAGCGAGCTGAGCATGAACGAGCACGCCGACGCGGCGCTGCGCGCCCTCGGGGGCTGATCATCGCGGTGTCGCAGCCGGCTGGTATCAAGGCTGCGTCAAACAGGTGTACGGAAGAGGGCGTGATGGCGGGTCAGGGTTTGTCCACTGACGAGGTTCAGGGAATCCGGGAGGCCCTTGCGGCGGGCCGCAAGCCCCGGGTGGTGTTCACCGAGGCGGCCGGGCAGATGGCCGGGCAGCTCGGGCAGGTGGTGGAGCTGACCGACCCGGCGGCGTCGGAGGAGTTCGTGGTGGTGCGGTTCGGCCGCGACGAGCTGCCGTTCTCCCCCGCCGACGTGGCGATCGCCCCCAAGGGCGCCGGGCGGCGTCCGGCCGCGGAGGCGAAGCCGGAACCCGAGCAGCCGCCGGCCGCGCCGGAGCCTGCGTTCGTGCTGGACACCCCGCGGGTGCCGGCGCCGCGGCGGGAGGAGCCGAAGACCGAGCAGCCGCCGGCGGAGCCGAAGCCGGCGAAGCGAGCCGTGAAGGCCGCCAAGCCGAAGACCCCGCCGGGGCTGACCGTGACGCTCGCCTACGCCGAGGGCGAGTGGACGGTGGCCGCGCAGCAGGGCACGAAGGCGCTGGCCCGGCCGTACGTGGTGAAGCCGGCCGAGGCGCTGCGGATGGTGGCGCTGGTCGACGTGCCCGGCGTGCAGGAGGCGGTGGAGCAGATCCTGGCCGCCGAGCGGGCCGAGGCCGAGCAGCAGGCGGAGAAGCTGCGCGCCGAGCTGGCCGAGATCGAGGCGCGGCTGGCGGAGCTGCGCGAGGCGCGCTGACCCCGGAACGCCCCGCGGGGCCGGTGCGACCCCCTCGCACCGGCCCCGCGTCCCCTGCGCCCACAGGTCGATCAGTGTTGCGGAATGTTCTGTACCCCGATCCGGCGGCGGAACACCCAGTACGTCCAACCCTGGTACGCCAGCACGATCGGCGTGAACACCACTGCGACCCAGGTCATGATCTTCAAGGTGTACGGGGTGGACGCGGCGTTGGTGGCCGTCAGCGTGCCGGCCGCATCCAGGGTGGACGGCATCACGTTCGGGAACAGCGCGGCGAACAGCGTCGCCACGGCCAGCGCGATGGCCACCGCCGTACCGGTGAACGCCCAGCCCTCCCGGCGTACCCTGGCCGCGGCCAGACCGCCGAGCAGGGCGAGGGCGGCACCGACGGCGAGCACGACGGCGGCGGCGCTGGAACGGATGGTCAGCGACCAGCTCAGGAACGCCACGGCGGCCACGGCGGTGCCGACGCCGAGCTTGACGGCGAGGGCGCCGGCGCGCTCCCGGATGTCACCGGTGGTCTTCAGCGCCAGGAACACCGCGCCGTGGGTGAGGAACAGCCCCAGCGTGGTCAGGCCGCCGAGCAGCGCGTACGGGCTGAGCAGGTCGAGCAGGCCGCCGACGTACTCGTGGTCGGCGTCCAGCGGCACGCCGCGGAAGATGTTCGCGAACGCCACGCCCCACAGCACGGCCGGGATCGCCGAGCCCCAGAAGATGGCCTGGTCCCAGCGGCGCTTCCAGGACGCCTCGGGCCGCTTGTGGCGGTACTCGAAGGCGACACCGCGGGCGATCAGGGCCAGCAGGATCAGCAGCAGCGGCAGGTAGAAGCCGGAGAACAGGGTGGCGTACCACTCGGGGAAGGCGGCGAACATGGCGCCGCCGGCGGTGATCAGCCACACCTCGTTGCCGTCCCAGACCGGGCCGATGGTGTTGATCAGGACGCGGCGCTGCCTGTCGTCGCGGCCGAGCACCGGCAGCAGCATCCCGACGCCGAAGTCGAAGCCTTCGAGGATGAAGTAGCCGGTGAAGAGCACCGCTACGAGGAGAAACCAGACGGTCGTCAGTTCCACGGTTGGGCTCCGGGGTGTCAGTAGGCGAACGCCAGCGGGCGCTCGGCGTCGTCGGTGTCGTCGGTGTCGTCGTCGGGGGTGACGTCCGGGACGCCAGCGCGGGCGTAGCGGACCAGCAGTTTGAACTCGACCACCGCGAGGACGGCGTAGATGAGCGTGAACGCGGTGAACGAGGTGAGCACCTCGGTCAGGGAGACGCTGCGGGACACGCCGTCACGGGTGAGCATCTCGCCGAAGACGATCCACGGCTGGCGGCCCATCTCGGTGAAGATCCAGCCGAACGAGTTGGCCAGCAGCGGCAGCACGGGCATGACCAGGCCGGCGCGCAGCAGCCACTTGCTGGTGGGGGTGCGGCCCTTGCGCTGGCTCCACAGCACCAGCAGGGCGATCGCGGCGGCGGCCAGCCCGAAGGCGATCATGAAGCGGAAGCTCCAGTAGGTGACCGGGATGATCGGGGCGTAGTTGCCGGGGCCGTACTGGCTGGCGTACTGGGCCTGCAGGTCGTTGATGCCCTGGACGGTGCCGTTGGGGTCGCCGGTGCCGAGGAACGACAGCAGGTACGGGATCTTGACGGCGAACAACTCGCGGCTGCCGTCGAGGCTGCCGACGGTGAGCACGGAGAACGAGGCGGGGCTCTCGGTGGTGTAGAGGCCCTCGGCGGCGGCCATCTTCATCGGCTGCACCTCGGTCATGATCTTGCCCTGGATGTCGCCGGTGAGGATGACCAGCGCCGAGGAGACCAGGACCGTCCAGGAGCCGAGCTTGGTGGCGAAGCGGTACGCGCCGGTGTCGGCGCTGTCGCGGTTGCGCATCACGTGCCACAGGCCGACGGTGACCATCAGCGACCCGGCGACCAGGAACGCGCCGGCCAGGGTGTGCGGGAAGGTCACCAGGGCGACCTTGTTGGTGAGCACGGCGACGAAGTCGGTCAGCTCGGCGCGGCCGCTCTCCGGGTTGATCCGGAAGCCGACCGGGTTCTGCATGAACGAGTTCGCGGCGAGGATGAAGTACGCCGACAGGTTGGTGCCGATCGCGGCGGCCCAGATCGAGGCCAGGTGCAGGCGCTTGGGCAACCGGTCCCAGCCGAAGATCCACAGGCCGATGAACGTGGATTCGAGGAAGAACGCGACAAGGGCCTCGATGGCCAGCGGCGCGCCGAAGATGTCACCGACGAAGCGGGAGTAGTCGCTCCAGTTCATGCCGAACTGGAACTCCTGCACGATGCCGGTGACCACACCCATCGCGAAGTTGATCAGGAAGAGCTTGCCGTAGAACTTGGTGAGTTTGAGGTACCGCTCGTTGCCGGTGCGGTGCCACATGGTCTGGAGGATCGCCACCAGCACGGACAGGCCGATGGTCAACGGCACGAACAAGAAGTGGTAGACGGTGGTGACACCGAACTGCCAGCGGGCGACGTCCAACGCGTCCACCAGAAAACCCCCAGCTGTGCATACTACGAGACGTAGTAGATACTACTCGGCGTCGTAGCGAAAGCAGCAGGGCCGCAGGGCCCCACCCGGCCCGGGACCAATGACCCTGATCACCCTTGCCGGAGGACCTGCGGTCCCGGGATCACCCTTGCCGGGCACCGGGGTCGCCCCGGCTCGTGCGACGATCCAGCACTGATGAACAGCACCCCCTGGCGCGCGCCGCTGCTGTGGCGGGGCGCGCAGACGCTCGCCCGCGCGGTCGTCGGGCTGGTCGGCCGGCTGGAGGTCACCGGCGACGTGCCCGACGCGCTGCGCCACGGCCCGCTGGTCCTGGCCGCCAACCACATCAGCCCGTTCGACCCGGTGGTGCTCGCCGCCGCCTGCCGGGTCCGGCGCGTCGCGCCCCGGATCATGGCGACCGGCGGGCTGTTCCGCGCCCCGGTGATCGGGGCGCTGATGCGCCGCGCCGGGCACATCCGCGTCGACCGCGGCACCGCCGCGGTGCACCGCTCGCTGGAGGTCGCCGCCCGGGCCGTGGCCGGCGGGTCGGTGGTGCTGGTCTACCCGGAGGGACGCATCGGGCTCGACCCGGGCATGTGGCCCGAGCGGGGCAAGACCGGCGCGGCCCGGCTCGCGTTCGCCAGCGGCGCCGCCGTCGTGCCGGTGGCCCAGTGGGGCTCGCACGAGGTGCTGCCCTACCGGGCGCCCAGGGGAATGCTGGGCGCGGTGGCGCGGGCGGTCGCCCGCCGGCCCGTCATCCGGGTGCACTTCGGCGCCCCGGTGCCGCTGGACGACCTGCGGTCGGACTCCCCCGGCGCGGCCCGGCGGGCCACCGACCGGATCATCGACGCGATCACCGAGGATCTCGTGCCGCTGCGCCCCGACGAGCCCGATCGGCCCCGGCACGTCGACCCCGGCCGCCCGGTGGACGACAGTCGCGCGCACCGCCGCCGTACCGGCTGACGCATCCCGGGCCCGGTCGCGGGTATCAAGCCGCGCATCCCGTACGCGGAGAGGACCCGGCCATGACCGCTGTTCGAGCACTCGTTCTCAACTGCACCCTGAAGCGCTCCCCGGCGACGTCCAGTTCGCAGGTGCTCGGCCAGGAGGTGCTCGACGCGCTGGCCGATCAGGGTGTCGACGGCGAGATCGTCCGGGTGGTCGACCACGACGTGCGCTTCGGGGTGTCTGTCGACGAGGGCAACGGCGACGGCTGGCCCGGCATCCGCGCCAAGCTGCTCGCCGCCCAAATCCTGATCATCGCCACGCCGATCTGGCTCGGTCAGCCCTCGTCGGTGACCAAGATGGTCCTCGAACGGTTGGACGCCGAGCTGTCCGAGACCGACGAGCAAGGCCGCCTGCGCACCTACGGCAAGGTCGGCGGCGTGGCCGTGGTCGGCAACGAGGACGGCGCGCACCACACCATCGCCGAGGTGCAGCAGGCGCTCAACGAGGTGGGGTTCACCTGCCCGGCCGCCGGGGCCACGTACTGGGTCGGGGAGGCGCTGCACAAGACCGACTACGTCGACGCCCGCCCCAAACCCGACACGACCGGCCGCACCACCGCCGCGCTGGCGCTCAACAGCGCCCACCTGGCCCGGCTGCTCGCGGAGCGGCCCTACCCGCCGCCCGGAACCCGCGACGCGGGCGTCGGCCCCAGCACCCAGCCCGGCTGACCCGGCCCCGACCCCGGCCGCGCTGGCCGCCTGCGCGCACCGCCGTCGATCTTGCAGTTGGTGCCCGGGCGAACCCGGCCAACCGCCCCCGACGAGGGCCGCAACCGCAAGATCGACGAGGTGAGGCGAGCGCGGGGGCGGGACGGGGCGGGGGTGGGTCAGGGGGTGGCGCGCAGGCGGTCGTCGAGGGCGGTCAGGTCCGGGACGAACCACACCTGGTCGTGCCGGTTCGACTCGGCCACCAGGGCGCGCAGCGCGCCGCTGCGCTCCAGATGCGCGGAGATGTCGCCGACGATCGCCAGGCGCAGCCGGTAGTTGACGAACTTCTGCATCACCTCACCGGCGAAGCGGGTGCCGAGCGTGAAGAAGCCGGGGTCGAGCCGGTCGGCCGGCACCGCCACCACTGTCGCGCCGAGGAACGCCGCGCCGATCAGGTCCAGCGCGTCGCGTTCGGTGGCGATCGGCGGGCCGTCCGGGTCGCAGACCAGCACCGGCACGCCGGCGCGCTCCTGCATCAGGTCAGCCACGGCCGTGCTCCCCGCCGCCGAGCAGGCCGTTGCCGCCGTCGAGCACCCCGTCGAGCAGGCGCAGCAGGTCGGCGGTGGCGGTCAGGTCGCCCAGGATCACGATGGTCATGCGGTGCCGCTCCTCGTCGTGGACCGTCTGCACGCGCAGCGGACGGTCCGGGTCGTGGTGGGTGTTCACACCGGCCAGCACCAGCGTGCCGAGCCGGTCGGCGGCGGCCCGGTCGACGCCGTCGAGGCGCACGACGCTCGACACCTCCGCCCCCGGTGCCGAGGGCGACGCGGGCCGGCCGGTCAGCGCGTCCAGGTCCGCGCGGGCGATCCGGTACTGCTTGCCGATCCGCGTGGCCCGCAGCCGGCCGGAGCGGATGTAGCCGCGCACGGTGCGCACGTGCAGGCCGAGCAGGTCCGCGACCTGCTCCACCGAGTACATGTTGTTACTCATCGCACCCTATCCTAGCCTCCTAAGGGAACGATAGGTAATTTCGCCGCCCGGCCATGTGCGCGCCACCCACGCCGGGCATACTGCCCGCGTGCAGCCCCGTCACGGCTACCTCGACGCGCCCGCGCCGCTGGCGTTCGCCCACCGCGGCGGCGCGGCCGATGGCGACGAGAACACCGCCGCCGCGTTCGCCCGTGCCGTCGCCCTCGGCTACCGGTACGTGGAGACCGACGTGCACGCCACCGCCGACGGGGTACCGGTGGTCTTTCACGACCCGACGCTGCGCCGGGTCACCGGCGAGCCGGGCCGCATCGCGGACCTGCGGTGGGCCGACCTGTCCTCGGCACGCGTCGGCGGCGCCGCGCTGGTCCCCCGCCTGGACGAGGTGCTCGGCGCCTGGCCGCAGGTGCGGTTCAACATCGACGTGAAGTCCGACGGCGGCGTGGAACCCACAGTCGCCACTGTCACCCGGGCGGGCGCGGGCGAGCGGGTGCTGCTCGCCTCGTTCAGCGACGCCCGGCTGGCACGGCTGCGGGCACTGGCCGGGCCGAAGGCCGCCACCAGCCTCGGCATGCGCGGCGTGGCCCGGCTGCGGCTGGCCTCGCTGCACGGACGGCCGCTGCGGCTGCCCCCGTCCGTGGTCGCCGCGCAGGTGCCGGTCTCCTTCGGCCGGGTGCCGGTGGTGGACCGGCGGTTCCTCGCGTACTGCCACCGGATCGGGTTGCAGGTGCACGTCTGGACGATCGACGAACCCGCCCAGATGCACCACTTACTTGATCTTGGTGTGGATGGCATCATGACCGATCACGTCAGCGTGCTCCGTGACGTCTATCGCAGTCGCGGCCACTGGGCCGCCTGAGCCCCCGAGGACGACCCCCGATGGCCGATACGGTCACCCCCGCCGTCGCCGACCCCGCCGGACCGGGCAGCACCCGCCGCGAGCGCACCGGCTGGTACTTCTACGACTGGGCGAACTCCGCGTTCCAGACCACAGTCATCACGGTCTTCCTCGGGCCGTTCCTGACCACCGTCACCGAACTCGCCGCCGGCTGCGAACTGGGCGCGGACAGCTGCGACGGGGCCGTGTACCCGCTGGGCGTCAAGGTGGCCGCCGGCTCGTTCTACCCGTACCTGATCTCGCTGTCGGTCTTCCTCACCGTGTTCGTGCTGCCGGTGATCGGCGCGATCGCCGACCGGTCGGCGCACAAGAAGCGGCTGCTGGCCGGCGCCGCGTTCACCGGCGCCGGCGCGACCATCGCGTTCGCGTTCGTCACCGGCGAGCGCTACCTGCTCGGCGGCGCGCTGTTCCTGATCGCGAACATCTCCTTCGGCGCCGCCGTGGTCGTCTACAACTCGTTCCTGCCGCAACTCGGCGGGCCGGACGAACGCGACGGCATCTCCAGCCGCGGCTGGGCCATCGGCTACCTCGGCGGCGGTCTGCTGCTCGCGCTGAACCTGGTCGCGGTCACCATGCTCAGCGAGGAGGGCAACGCCCAGCGCACGCTGGACCTGGCCCGCTGGTCGATCGTGTCGGCCGGCGTGTGGTGGGCCGCGTTCACCCTGGTCCCGCTGCGCTGGCTGCGCGAACACCCCACCGCCGCGGCCCTGCAGGCGGGCGGCAACGTGCTCACCGACGGGTTCCGGCAGCTCGGGCGCACCCTGCGCGAGATCAAGGCGTACCCGCTGACGCTGTACTTCCTGCTCGCGTTCCTGGTCTTCAACGACGGCATCCAGACCGTCATCACCCTGGCCAGCCAGTACGGCACCGAGGAACTGCGGCTGGAACAGAGCACGCTGATCGTGACCATCCTGCTGGTGCAGTTCCTGGCCTTCGGCGGCGCGCTCGCCCTCGGCGCGCTCGCCAAGCGCATCGGCGCCTGGAAGACCGTGCTGCTGTCGCTGGTGCTCTGGACCGGTGTGATCATCGCCGCGTTCCGGCTGCCGGCCGAGGCGCCCGTGCCGTTCATGATCCTCGGCGGCTGCATCGGCCTGGTCCTCGGCGGCAGCCAGGCGCTGAGCCGGTCGCTGTTCAGCCAGCTCATCCCCGCCGGCAAGGAGGGCGAGTACTACGGCTTCTACGAGATCAGCGACAAGGGCACCAGTTGGCTCGGCCCGCTGGCGTTCGGCCTGGTCTTCCAGCTGACCTCGTCGTACCGGGTGGGCCTGGTATCGCTGCTGATCTTCTTCGTGGTCGGCTTCGCGCTGCTGGCCGCCGTGCCGATGCGCCGGGCCATCATCGCCGCCGGCAACACCCCGCCCCGGGTGCTCTGACCCCCGCGCCCCGACCTGTGGATCATCGCGGACCGGATCAGGCGGCGTCGATGGACTAGGCTGCCCCGACGTGACCGACGACGCCGCCCCGACCTGCCTGGCCCGCCCCCTGCCGGGGCCCGGCGACGACCGAGCCTCCGGCTGCGCCGCCGCCCGCGGCGTCGACGGCCGGCCGCTGCACGCCGCCGCGCTCAAGTTCTTCTGGGGGCCGATGGACTGCGGCAAGTCCACCATGGCGTTGCAGATGAACCACAACCACGCCCGGCAGGGCCGCCGCGGCCTGGTCACCACCCGCATCGACCGCTCGCTGGGCCCGCAGGTCACCACCCGCATCGGCCTGGCCCACGAGGCCGTCGAGGTCACCGACGACCTCGACCTGCGCGTCCTGGTCCGCGACGCGTGGGCCGAGGGGGTACGAGTGGACTACCTGATCTGCGACGAGGCCTCGTTCTACAACCTCGAACACATCGAGCAGATGGCCGAGCTGGTCGACCGGTTCGACGTCGACGTCTACGCCTTCGGCCTGGCCACCGACTTCCGCTCCTGCCTGTTCCCGGCCGCGCAGCGGCTGTTCGAGCTGGCCGACGAGGTGGCCCGCATCCAGGTCGAGGTGCTGTGCTGGTGCGGCCGGGAAGGGCTGCTCAACGCCCGTGTGGTCGGCGGCCGGGTGGTCCGCGAGGGCGCGCAGGTCGTCATCGGCGACACCGTGGACACCGCCGACGTGCGCTACCAGGTGCTGTGCCGGCGCCACTACCGCTCGGGCGACCTCGGCCCGCGTGCCTGAGCCTCAGAAGGGATCCCCGCACACCCGCCACGACCCGCCCTCCGGCACGACCGGCAACTCACGTTCCTCGCTGCCACCGCCGTCGCGGTTGATCCGCACGATCACCGTCCCCGTCGGCTTGCCGGACCGGGTCGCCACCGACACGTCGACGATCTCGTAGCCGCTCACCTGGGGCGGGGTCCGCACCCAGCTCCCGAAGCCGGTACGGCTCCACTTGCCGCGGGCCTCGGCGCACAGCCGCTCGTACGCCGCGTCGGTGTCGCCGGCCGCGACGTCGCGGAAGAACCCGTCGGCGGTCTCCCGCACGGGCCCGTCGGCCTGGAGCACCACCTGCGCGTTCCACGCCGCCAGCCCGGCCACCCCGATCAGGCAGGTGCCCACGCCGAGACCGGCGATCAGCACGCCCGCGCGTAGCGGCCGGCGACGCCGGGCCGTGTGGTGCCACTCCCGCTGCCTGCCCATCACTGTCGACGGTAGGCAACCGGACGGTGACGCGCAGCCGGTTGCGACGCGCGCTCGTACCGGACAGCAAATGGCGGGCATCGGCGGCAGACTGTCCGCATGACAGCTCACGCCGACATCGCCATGATCAGTATCGACAGCTCCGACCCGGCCGCGCACGCCGCCTTCTACGCCAAGGCGCTGGGGTGGGAGATAACCCACAGCGAGGCCGAGTACGCCATGATCGTCAAGGACGGTCCGGCGATCGGGTTCGGCCTGGTGCCCGGGTACACGCCGCCGGCATGGCCGGACGAGAGCGGCAACAAGCGTTACCACCTCGACCTCTACGTCGACGACGTGGCGGTCGCGGAGAAGGACCTGGTGGCGGCCGGCGCGACCCGGCCCGACTTCCAGCCCGGCGGCGAGCGGTGGACCGTGCTGATCGACCCGATCGGGCAGCCGTTCTGCCTCTGCCCCCGCCCCCAGGGCTGACCGGTCGGCGCAGCGGGCCGCAGTGCTCCGCGGCCCGCTGCGCGGCTGGTGGCGGTCAGCCGCGGCGGCGGGCCCGGGCCGCCCAGATCGCGTACGCCGGATCGCGGTCCAGGTTGTGCCGGTCCCGGTCGTAGCGGCGGGTGGTACGCGGATCGGCGTGCCCCATCGCGTCCTGTACGTCCTCCAGCGGCACCCCCTCCGAGCGCGCCGTGGTGGCGAACGCGTGGCGCAGCGAGTGCGGCGACAACTTCGCCCACGCGGCGATCCCGGCCCGCTGCGCGAGGCGGCGCACCAGCCGGAACACGGCGTGCCGGTCCATCCGGCCGCCGGTGGCGGTGATCAGCAGTGGACCGGTCAGCTCCGGCACGGTGACACCCTGCGCGGCGGCCCGGGCGGCCAGGTAGGCGTCGACCGCGTACGCGGTGCCCGGGGTGAGCGCGCGCCGGCGTACCTTGCCGCCCTTGCCGACGAAGCGGACGCTGCGGTGACCGCGTTCCGTGCCCAGGTCGGACACGTCGAGCGCGACCAGTTCCCCGACCCGCAGCCCCAGGTCGGCCAGCAGCGCGACGGCGGCCTGGTTGCGGGCGGCGGCCGGGCCGGTGTCGGCCTCGGCGGCGGCGATCAGCGCGTCGACCTCGTCGGGAGTGAGGCCGACGGTGGCGGAGTGGTCCCGGTCGACGCGCGGCCGGTCCGCCGCCGACACCGGGTTGGCGGGCACCGCGCCCAGCTTGACGAGGAAGTCGTACCAGCTCGACAGCGCGGACAGCCGGCGCGCGACGGTGGCCGGGGTGAGCGGGCGGCCGGCGCGGCCGCGGGGTGTGGACTCCAGTTCGCGGCCGTAGGTGTTGACGTCGAGGAAGGTGGCCCGCAGCGGGTCGACGGCGTGCTCGGCGCACCAGGTCAACCAGCCGGTGACGTCGCGGCGGTACGCGTCGCGGGTGTGCTCGGACAGCCGCCGGTTGCGCAGCCACGCCTCGGTGACGTCGGCCGGGCCGGCGGGCAGGGCGGCGGGGCGGGCGCGGGGCAGCACCTCGGGGCGAAGCATGTGAGAAAGGTTCTCAGCCGGCGGGGGGTTTGGCGACGAGGCGCGCTGATCCGCCGGTACGACGAAGCGGGGTCGGCCGGTGGCCCGGCCTCCCCCGCGTGTCGGTGTGACGTGCTCAGGCGGTGGTGAGCTGACGCCGGCCGTTGCCCTCGGCGGGCGTGCTCACGGTGATCCGGCGCGGCTTGGCGCGCTCGGCGATCGGGATGCGCAGCGTCAGCACCCCGTTGTCGTAGCCGGCCTCCAGCCGGTCGGTGTCGAGCGTGTCGCCCAGGAACAGCTGCCGGGTGAACGTGCCCATCGGACGCTCGGCGGCGACCAGCTCGACGTTCTCACCGGTGGGACGGCGGCGCTCGGCGCGGACGGTCAGCACGTTGCGCTCGACGGTGCAGTCGATGCTGTCCGGGTCCACGCCGGGCAGGTCGAACGCCGCGTAGAAGTGGTCACCGTCGCGGTACGCGTCCAGGTGCATCACGGCGGGCCGGGCGGTGGTGCCGAAGAACTGCTCGGCGATCCGGTCGATCTCGCGGAACGGGTCGGTACGCATCAACATGGCTCTTGCCTCCTCGGTTCTCCTGGCCCAAGGTCTCAAGTTGAGTCCGGGTGACTCAAGTTCCTGGTTCTGTTTTAGCGCGCCTCCGCCGCGTCGTCAACCCGGCCCGCGAGCGCCTTCTCGAACCAGTGCTGCGCGTACGGACCGCTGCTGAAGGCGGGGATCTCCCGGTAGCCGTGCCGGGCGTACAGGGCACGCGCCTCGATCAGGTCGGAGCGGGTGTCCAGCCGGATCCGCGTCGCCCCGCCGCCGGCCGCGTACGCCTCGATCGCCGCGATCAGCGCCGCACCGCCCCCGGCGCCCCGGTGCTCCGGGCGCACGTACACCCGGGTCAGTTCGGCCCAGCCCGGCTGCCACCTGAGCCCGGCGCACCCGGCGAGCCGGCCGTCGCGGCGGGCCAGCACCAGCAGTCCGGTCGGCGGGGCCAGGTCGTCGCTCGGGTCCTCGGCCAGCGCGGCGTCCACCTCACCGGGCCGCTCCGGACGGCCGTACCAGCGGCGCACCATCTCCGCCATGTACTCGCGCAACATCAGCGTCGCGTCCGGCTCGTCCGGGCGCGCGGCCCGCGTGCTCCAGCCGGTCACGGCCCGGTCCGCCAGTAGACGCCCTGCTCGCGGGTGAGCAGCATGTCGTCGATCAGGTAGCGGCGCAGCGTCACGTGGTCTGCCTCGCCGCCCTCGCACCATCGGCGCAGCGCGTCGTTCACCTCCCGCTCCGGGTAGCGCCGCCCGGGTTCGAAGCTGCGTTCGGTGATGTGTTCCAGCAGCACCCGGCGGCGCCCCCGCTGCGCGGGCAGCCGGGTCAGCGCGCCGTCGCGCAGGAACGTGCGCAGGATCGCCTCGCGCGGGTTCGCGGCCGGGACCGCCGGGGACGCCGTACCGGCGCGGGCGAACTCGCGCAGCCGCTCGGCGTCGACCCGCAGCCCGCCCTCGTCGTCGGCGAGCACCCCGGCGTCGGTGAGACGGCGGACGGCCACTGCGGCGTCGCGGGCGGGCAGGCCGGTGCGGGCCACCACGGCCGGCACGTCCCGGGCGCCGAGCACGATCGCGGCGAACACGGTCCGGCGGCGCTCGTCGGCGAGCGCCCCGGCGAGGGCATGAGCGGTCATGGCGGGCAGCCTGTCAGCAACCCGCCGGATCCGGCCAGGCGTTTTCGTGCCGCGCCCGGCCCGCGCCGACGGCCGTGCGGTTCGCGGCGCCGGCCCGCGCGGGCTCCGACGCCGACCGGCGAGCCCGCAGGTCAGGCGGGTCAGGCGGCGAAGTCCACGTCGGCGGCGTCGACGGTGCCGGCGGTACGCCCCGGCGCGGTCTGGAAACGCCAGTAGAGGTTGGTGTGGGCGATCACCTGCGCGGGCGGCGGCGCGCCGTAGGCGGACAGGTCCTCGGTGGTGTGCGCGTCGGCGACGAGCGTGGCGTCGTAGCCGCGGGTGAACGCGCCGTGCAGCGTCGAGCTGATGCACGCGTCGGTCTGCGCGCCGGTCACGACCAGCCGGCCCACCCGCGCGGTGGCGAGCACCGGCTCCAGGTCGGTGTCCTCGAAGGAGTCGCCGTAGGCCTTGTGCACCAGCGGCTCGTCGTCGCGTGGCGTCAACTCGGGCACGATCCGCCACTGCTCGCTGTCGGCCGGCAGGTCGTCGCTGCGGTGCTGCACCCACACCACCGGAACGTCGGCGGCGCGGGCCCGGTCGACCAGACCGGCGATGGTGGCGACCACGCGGTCACGGTCGTGGGCGCCGCCCACCACACCGTTCTGCACGTCGACGACGAGCAGCGCGGTGTGCGGACGGCCGGTGAGCGTGGTCATGGCGGCTCCTCGGGTGGTGACGGTCCAGGTCAACCTAGCCCCGGCCCCCGACAGATCCGGTTCGCGCTCACAGCCGCCGGTGCATGACGTGCAGCCCCACCCGTCCCCGCGCCGGGTGCGCGAACGACTCCGGCACGGTGCCGATCACGCTGAAGCCGAGCCGCCGGTACAGCTCCACGGCCGCCGTGTTGGTCTCCACCACGGCGTTGAACTGCATCGCGGCGAAACCCTGCCGGCGGGCCCAGTCCAGCGCCTCCTCGCACAGCGCCCGGCCCACACCCCGGCCGCGGGCGTGCGCCGCGACCATGAAACTGGCCGTCGCCACGTGCGACCCCGGCCCGGGCCGGTTCGGGCCCATCTTCGCGGTGCCGCGCACCGCGCCGTCGTGGTCCACCGCGACCGAGGTACGCCCCGGCGGGCGCTCCACCCACACCTCCCGCAACGTCTCCGGCGGCCAGTCCGGGTCGTACGGGAACGTGTCGGCGGCGGTGACGACGTCGGCGAGGATCGGCCCGACCTGGTCCCAGTCGGCGTCGGTGTAGTCACGAATCAGCATCGGCGCGCACGCTAGCCGCCGCCCCGGCCGTCCGGCCACCGGTTTCCGTCCACCCGGCCGAGGGCGGCGGGGCATCGGCGGACCACCGGCCGGGGCCATCATGGACAGGTGGCCGAATCAGTCGCCGACGTCGATCGGAGCGAGGCCGCCGCGCCCGGTGGCCCGCCGCCCGCCGGTCCGCGTACCGCAGTGCCCCTGGCGGTCGGCGCGGTCCTCACGGCAGTGCTGCTGTCGCTCGCCGGCCGCTACGGCTACCACCGCGACGAGCTGTACTTCCTGCTGTGCGGGCGGCACCTCGACTGGGGCTACGTCGACCAGGGGCCGCTCGTGCCGGCGCTGGCGCGGCTGGCCGACACGATCGCGCCGGGCAACCTGGTGGTGCTGCGTACCCCGTCGGCGTTCATCGGCGGCGCGGCGGTGGTCCTGGTCGCCGCGATCGCCCGGCAGTTCGGCGCCGGCCGCGCCGCCCAGACGGCGGCGGCGGTGCTCGCCGCCGCCTCGGGCATCGTCCTGGCCGGGGGCCACCTGCTCAGCACCACGAGCGTCGACCTGCTGGTGTGGCTGGCCGCCGCGCTCTGCGTGGTGCGGATGCTGCGCACCGGCGACACCCGGTGGGCGCTCGGTGCCGGGCTGGCGCTCGGCATCGGCCTGCTCAACAAGCCGCTGCCCGCCCTGCTCGGCGTGGGCCTGGTCGCCGGTGTGCTGATCGCCGGGCCGCGCCGGCTGCTGCGCGACCGGTGGGTGTTCGCCGGTGCGGGCGTCGCCCTGCTGCTTGCCGTGCCGTACGCGGCGTGGCAGGCAGCGCACGGCTTCCCGCAGCTCGACGTCGCCGCGTCGATCGCCGACGGCGACAGCTCCTACAGCGGCCGGATCGACGCGGTGGTGCTCCAGTTCCTGATCATCAGCCCGTTCGCGGTTCCGGTGTGGATCACCGGGCTGGTCGCGCTGCTGCGCCGGCCGTCCTGGGCGGCGTACCGGTCGCTGGCCTGGGCGTGGCTGGTGGTGGTCGCGATCGTGGTGGTGGCCGGCGGCAAGGGCTACTACGACGCGCCGCTGCTGCTGGTGCTCACCGCCGCCGGGGTGGTGCCGGCCGTCGAGTGGGCGCGGCGTGGTGCGGCCCGGGCCCGGCAGGCGCTGCTGGTCGCCGCCATCGTGCTGATGGCCGCGAGCAGCGCGGTGCTGCTGCTGCCCACGCTGCCGGCCGACCGGCTGCCCGGGTTCGTGGTCGCGGCCAACTACGACGCGGGCGAGACCATCGGCTGGCCCGAGTTCGCCGACTCGGTGGCCGCCGTGCACCGCGCGCTGCCCCCGGCCGAGCGCGACCGGGCGGTGGTGCTGACCGGCAACTACGGCGAGGCCGGCGCACTGGCCCGGTACGGGCCGGCCCGGGGCCTGCCGCGCGCGTACTCCGGGCACAACAGCATGGCCGCGTTCGGCCGGCCGCCGGACGACGCCGACGTGGTGATCGTCGTCGGCTGGTCCCGCCCGGAGCCGCTGCGTGCCTGGTTCACCGAGGTCACCGAGGCGGGCCGGGTCGACCAGCGGGTCGACGTCGACAACGACGAGAACGGCGAGCCGATCTTCGTCGCGCGGGGACTGCGGCGTCCGTGGTCACAGATCTGGGACACCGAGGTACGCCACGGCTCCTGAGATACTTGCCGCCATGCTCTGGGGAGTCAGCGGGCCGGTCTTCCTCCTCGACTACCTCGGCGCGGTCGCCGTGGCAGTCGGGATCGCCCTGGCGGTACGCGAACTGACCGGCCACCGTACCCGGGGTGCGACACCCGACCGGGTCGAGCTGGCGTACCTGACCGACCGGGCGCTGCTGGCCTGCCAGGTCGGGGTGGCGGCGCTGCGCCGTGCGGGCGGGGTCGACGTCGGCGAACTCGCCACCCTGCACGCGCAGGGGCCGCCGCCGCCCGGCTCACCCCCGCTGGTGCGCGCCCTGCACACCGCGCTGCGCCGCCCGCAGACCTGGGCGGCGGTGCTCGCCGATCCGGCCGTGGGCCGGGCGCTGCGCCGTACCGTCGGGCGGCTGGTCCGCGACGGGTGGCTGCTCACCCGCGCGCAGCGGCGGCGGATCGCGCTGGGCACGGTGCCGCTGTTCGCGGTGGCCGCGGTCGGGCTGACCCGGCTCGTGGACAGCGCGGTCGAGGGGCGTTCCGCCGGCGGTCCGGCCTCGGTCGCCGGGCTGCTGCTGTGCTGCCTGGCCACCGCGCTGGGCGCCTGGTGGCTGACCGAGGTGCCGGAGACCGGCGCCGCCGCCCGCCGGCTGCTGCGGCGGCTGCGCCGCGAGCACGCCGACCTGGACCCGGAGCGCCGCCCGGTCTGGCAGGGCCGCGACACCGACACGCTGCTGACCGGGATGGCGCTGTTCGGCCCCCGGCCACTGCTGGCCGTCGACCCGGCCTTCGCCGTGCAGGTGGGCGTCGACCCGGAACGGGACCGCCCGCGCCCCGACCGCAAACCCGCCCGCCGCTGACCGAACCTCTCATTTCGCGTCGATCATGAGGTTGACGGCGTTCCGTGTCCGGTTTGCCGGGTCCAACTTCATGATCGACCGCTCCAGGCGGGCAGGCCGCCGGCGCGAGCCGGTTTCCTTGTCTTGCGGGCCGGGAAGGCTTGGGCATGGCCGAGACATTCGTGAGCGAAGACCTGAAGACACTGCAGGCGATTGCGCGCGGGGCCGGCATACAGGAGGTCGACCGCCTGTCGCCGGACCAGCTGGTCGAGGCGCTGCGCCGCGCCGGGGTGACCGACGGTACGCAGGACCAGTGGCCGCCCCAGCCGATCGAGGACCCGGCACACCTGGCCGGGCTGCCCCGCAGCTCGCTGACGCAGGGCGACGAGAGCACCGGCGGCCGGGCCGCCGAGGAGTCGATCGGCGCCATGCCCGGCGAGTCCGGCACCGAGATCAACGACCGCACCGAACGCTGACCGTACGCACGAAGGGGCCGCTCCCGGTGCTCCCGGGGGCGGCCCCACGCTCGGTCGGACGCGGTCAGTGCATGCCGGCGGCGGCAGCCGCCTCCTCGCGGGCCCGGCGCTCGTCACCGCTGAGCGTGTTCAGCGGCTTCTCCTTGATGAACAGCACGACGATCAGGGCGAGCAGCGCGAAGGGCGCACCGATGAGGAACATCTCCGACGTGGCGATGCCGTAGACGTCCTGCACGACCCGCAGCACCGGCTCCGGCAGGGCGGACAGGTCGGGCACCTCGGCCGATCCGCCGCCGGCCGCGATCGGCCCCAGCCGTTCGACGGTCAGTGAGGTCACCCGGTTCGCCAGGACGGCACCGAGCGCGCTGACGCCGACCGCGCCGCCCATGCTGCGGAAGAACGTCAGCACCGAGGTGGCCGCGCCGAGTTCGGCGGCCGGCACGTCGTTCTGCGCGGCCAGCACCAGGTTCTGCAGGAGCATGCCCACGCCGACGCCCAGCACCGCCATGTACACCGACAGCACCGGCACGCTCGTGGTCGCGTCGATGGTGCTCAGCAGCAGCATGCCGACCGTCATCACCGCGGCGCCGGCGACCAGGAACATCTTCCACCGGCCGTACTTGGTGATCAGCTGGCCCGCCACCGTCGAGGAGACCAGCAGACCGAGGACCATCGGCAGGCTCATCAGGCCGGCCGCCGTCGGCGACTTGCCCAACGAGGTCTGGAAGTACTGCGACAGGAACACGGTGCCGCCGAACATCGCCACGCCGACCAGGATGCTGGCCACAGTGGTGAGGCTGACCGTGCGGTTGCGGAAGATCCCGAGCGGGATGATCGGCTCCTCGGTGCGGGCCTCGACGAACACGGCGAGCGCGAGCAGCGCCAGACCGCCGCCGACCAGCAACGCCGTCCAGCCGGAGGCCCAGTCGAACTTGTTGCCGGCCAGCGACGACCAGATCAGCAGCGTGGACACGCCCGAGGTGATCAGCAGGGCGCCGAGCCAGTCGATGCGGACCTTGCGGCGCACCACCGGCAGGTGCAGCGTCTTCTGCAGCAGCGCGATGGACAGCAGGCTGAACGGCACACCGATCAGGAAGCACCAGCGCCAGCCGAGCCAGGACGTGTCGACCAGGACGCCGCCGATCAGCGGGCCGGCGATGGTGCCGACACCGAAGACGGCGCCGAAGATGCCGGCGTACCGGCCCAGCTCACGCGGCGGGATCATGGCCGCCATGACGATCGTGGCGAGCGCCGTCATGCCGCCCGCGCCGATGCCCTGGATGACCCGGCTGAGCAACAGCACCTCGACGTTCGGGGTGAAACCGGCGACGAGTGAACCGGCCACGAACAGGCCGAGGGACAACTGGATCAGCAGTTTCTTGCTGTAGAGGTCGGCCATCTTGCCCCACAACGGCACCGTCGCGGTCATCGCCAGCAACTCGCTGGTGACGATCCAGGTGTAGACGGTCTGGCTGCCGTCGAGGTCGGCGATGATCCGGGGCAGCGCGTTCGCCACCACCGTCGAGGCGAGGATCGCCACGAACATGCCGACCATCAGGCCGGACAACGCCTGGAGGACCTCCCGGCGCGACATCCGCGTACCCGTCTCGGCGGGTGGAACAGTGGCGGTGGTCATCGAACTCCTTGTCGGTGTGCACGGGCGAGCGGCCGCGCGACGGCGGCGGCGGGTACGGGTGGGAGGGGTCAGGACGGGTCGGGCAGGCCGGCGGCGACGACGGCGAACGCCTCGGCGGTCAGTTCGCGCAGCGTCGCCGTGTCGGGTCGCTCGACCCACTGCATCAGGGCCGTGCGGAACACCGCGCCGGCAACGGTGGTGACGAGCGTCGGACGGCCGTGGCACGGGTCGAGCCCCAGCCGGGCGGCCACCGCCGCGACGATCACCTGCTCCGTCTCGGCGTTGCCGCTGACCAGACGCGGCAGCAGCGACGGGTTCGCCGCGATCACCCGCAGCCGCAGCAGCCACACCTCCCGATCGGCCTCGATGGCCTCGACCACCTCGTCGAAGGCCAGCCGCAGCGCGTCGAACGCGGACATCTCCGGCGGCGCGGCGACGATGCGGGCAGCAAGCACCTCGCGGTCCGTCGGCTGGTCGCCGAGCAACGCCTCGTCCTTGCTGGGGAAGTAGTTGAAGAAGGTGCGGGCCGACACGTCGGCGGCCTCGCTGATCTCCTCCACCGTCACCTGGTCCAGGCCGCGCTCGGCGACCAGACGCAGCGCGGCGGCGCTGAGGGCGGCGCGGGTCTGCCGCTTCTTGCGGTCACGCAGGCCAGGGCGGCTCTGATCCGGGGTCACGCCACGAGACTACGAGCGATCTTGCAGAGAGTGCAAACTTTTAGTCAGTGAAGTGATGGGCGACGCAGCGGCGCGGGAAAACGGGTTGAGAGCGGTTCCGGACGTCCCGTACGTTTCCCGCACTCCTGTCGCAGCGAAGAAGGACGATTCCGCGTGACCCCTCCTGCTCTCTAGAACCTGACACGTTCCCCACGCCTGTAGCCGGCCGTTGCGCGCCGGCTCCCCGGGCTGCCCTCGCGCGCCCGGCCACAGCGTCCGAGGCCGCGCGTAATCGGCCTCGCGTCAGGTCTTCAGAGATCAGGTCTCCATGTCATCCCAACCGCATATCGTGCTGCCCTGGGTCGTGCGCCGGACCCGCCTTCCGCTGCTGTCGCTGCGCTGCGCCGTCTGCCGGGCCGAGTCGGCCACCGCCGCCAAGGGCCGGTTCCGCGTCAACGCCAACGGCAAGTTGCTGGACGTGTGGCTGCTCGTCCGGTGCGTGTCCTGCGACCGCACCATCAAGCTCACCGTCCGGGAGCGGGCGGCGGTCAGCTCGTTCGATCCCACCGAGCTGCACGGCCACCAGCTCAACGATCCCGACCTGGTGGCGGCCACACTGCTGGATCCGGCGTTCGCCCGGCGCTGCCGCTTCACCCTGGACTGGACCGGCGCGTGGCGCCTGGACGCCCCGGTCGTGCCGCTCGACGGGTGGCCGGTCCAGGTGAACGTCACGTTCGACGACCCGGTGCCGGTACGCCCGGACCGGCTCATCGCACACCGGTTCGGCCTCACCCGGTCCGAGGTGCTGCGCCGGGTCAAGTGCGACATCCCGCTGAAGCGTCCGACGAGCTCCGCCTTCACCTTCACCGTGCTGGCGGAGGACTGACCGGGCGTGGGGGGGGGGGGGGGGGGGGGGGGGCGGGCGCCCCGCCCCCCCACGCCTCACCGGCCGCTCGTCGCACCACCCCGTACCGCGGCGAGCTCGGCCTCGATCAGATCGGCGGCCCGGTCCGCGCCGCCCGCGGCGCGGGCCTGCCGCTTCAGCTCGGCGGTGCGGGCCGCCACGGCGGGGTCCGAGGTGAGGGCGAGCAGCGCCTCCCGCAGCTGCGCGGCGGTGACGCCGGCCGAGTCGACGACCCGGGCGACGCCGAGGGCGGCCAACTGCTCCGCGTTCGCGAACTGGTCGGCCGCCTGCGGTACGGCGATCATCGGCGTCCCGCAGTAGAGACCTTCGCTGCTGCCGCCCATGCCGGCGTGGGTGACGAAGGCGTCCGCCTGCTCCAGTACGGCCAGCTGCGGCACCCACCGGTGCACCTCGACGCTGCTCGGGACGGGACCGAGTTCGGCGGGATCGACGTGCTTGCCGATCTGGAGAACGGTGTGCCAGCCGGGCAGGTCACCGAACGCGGCGACGCAGCGGCGGTAGAAGTCGGGCTGCCGGGTGAAGGCGGAGCCGAGCGAGACGAGCAGCACCTTCTCGGCGTGCTCGGGTCGTACCCAGGAACCCTGGTCGGAGCGGTCGCCCAGCACCGGGCCGACGAAGCTGTAGACCGACCGGTCCACCCGGTCGGCGTTCGGCTGGAGCGCCTCCGGCGGCAGGACGAGGCTGCGCACCGGCCGCCCCTGGAACGCCATGCTGTCGGTGACCGACGACCCCTCGGCGGTCAGCCACGCCGTGAACCGCCGGTAGTAGTCGGCGCCGCGCGGATCGGCCCGCATCGCCTCCACGGCGGGTGCCATCTCCTGCTCGTAGCCGTCCCAGGCCACGAACGTCGAGGAGAGCTGGACAGCCGGAATCCCCCACTGCTCGCCGAGCAGGCGGGCCGGCGCACCCGCGATGTCGTAGAGGAACAGGTCCGGCCGGTCGTCGGTGTAGGCGGCCCGCAGCTGCGGCAGCATGGCGACGGCGTCGTCGAGGAAGAGCGTGAGCTGCGCGATCGGGTCGTCGATGTCGGCGCCGCCGTCGGCGGGCAGCGTCGACGTGTACGGCTTCAACTCCGCGCCGGTGGCCCGGATGACCTCGGTGAAGGCGGGATCGTTGGCGTAGGTGACCCGGTGGCCGCGCCGCACGAGGGTACTGATGATCTCCAGGCTCGGGTTGACGTGGCCGTGGAACGGAATGCTGACCATGGCGATGTGCGGCACGTGAACTCCTGATCTCTGCTGAGACGAGACGTCCCGTCTCGCTCGACAAGGAGAGCACGGCGCGACCGCGCCGTCAAGACGATACGTCTCGTCTCGCTGTATGCTCGTGGCGTGACCCCGCAGCCCGCCCGCCGCAACGAGCAGTCCCGCCGCGCGATCCTCGCCGCCGCGCTGGAGCTGCTGACCGAGACCGGCTACCCGGCCCTGACCGTCGAGGCGATCGCCGCCCGCGCCGGAGTCGGCAAGCAGACCATCTACCGCTGGTGGCGCGGCAAGGGCGCGGTCATCCTCGACGCGCTCGCCGACGACATGCCGGAGGTCATCGCCCTGCCCGACACCGGTGACCTGCGGACCGATCTGCGCCAGGTGCTCCGGGCCACCGTCGCCGAGTTCGCCGATCCTCGGCTGTCCGCCACCACCCGCGCCATCACCATCGAGACACTCGCCGACGAGGACCTGGGCGGCCAGGCGCGCGACAGGCTGCTCCGTCCCCAGCTGAACGCGGTCCGCGTCCGCCTGGAGGCCGCCCGCGAGGCCGGCCAGGTGCGCCCCGACGCCGCCCTGGACCAGGTGGTGGAGCTGCTGTTCGGCCCGCTCTACCACCGCTGGCTGCTGCGCAACGGCCCACTGACCGACGACTACGCCGACGGCATCGTCGACCTGGTCGTCGCCGCCGTCACCCCGTCAACGCGCACCAGCGGCTAGCCAGTCGTCTGCGGCCTATCCGGCGGCCAGTTCCTGCGACAGCCGATCGAGTCCGTCCCTTATCAGCTTTCCGTAGCCGTCGTCGCCGAGCGCGCCGATCCCCTCCCGGGCCCGCCGGAGGTGGTCCCGGGCCTGGTCGAGTTCGCCGAGCTTGCGGTGGCACTCCGCCAGGTTGAGATGCAGCGACGGATACAGGCCGGCAACCGACATCGGCACCCCGGCCTGCGCGACCCGCTCGTCGGTGAGCAGGTCGGCCGCCGCGAGCGCCCGCCGGTCCCAGGCAAGCTCCTGACGTACGTCGTCCTGCACGTCGGCCATCGCGTGCGCGAGGACGCAGACATGCAGGGGGTCACCCTGTTCCCCGCCGATCTCGTCCCAGATCCGGGCGAACAGGTCGCGGGCGTCCTCCCGTCGGCCGTGCTGGTGGTGCATCTGTACGCCGTCGTTGATCCGGGTCAGCGTCGCGTCGAACACCGTCGCCCTGCTCCCTTCGATCGGCTGCGGTGGCGTGATCGTACGCCGACAGCGCCCACGGAGCCTGCGCGCACATAACTGTCATTATGGTGCGGTGTCGATTCGTCCTGTTTGACCACATGATTTAGCGGATTACTGTTACCGGTAATCCGTTAAACAAGTCCCCGAGCGGGCTTGCCTCGGGGGCGAAGTTTGGAAGGATCGAGGCGTGCGCGCCGCGAACCGGAGATGGGGGCACGTCGCCCTGACCACCTGCCTGCTGCTCGCAGCCGCCGGGTGCACCAGCGAGGACGATGCGGAGCGACCTGAACCGGCCGCGTCGGATCCCGTCTCCCCCGGCGCGCAGGCCGCGCCGCTGCCACCACTTCCCGAGGGCGGGCAGCGCCTGCGGTGCGCCGATTCGATCGCCACGACACCGGAACCGGGTGAGGGGTACCGCGTCGTGGCTGACACCGTGGCGGTGTCGTCGACTGTGGTGCAGCCGAACGAGTCATCCGGTGGACGAGGGCCGACGCGTCTCTTCGCCAAATGGGGCCTGCTCGTACGGGTCGGAGCGGCCGTGGAGGTGCGGGTGGCGCCCGGCTGGGGAGATCGTGCCCGCATCGGGTGGGGCCCGGGCGCCGTCCCGACGACCACTGTGCAGGTGGAGGCGTGCCCCGCCGCGAACGCGTCGACCGCATGGTCGGTCTACACCGGCGGCACCTGGGTGGCGAGCCCGGCGTGCGTACCGCTGGTGATCCAGTCGCCCGGACGGCAGGTCGAGGTGCGCCTCGCGATCGGCGCCGCGTGCGACGAGAGCACCTAGCGTACGAACGGCCTGACGACCTCGAAGGGCTCCGGGAACCGTACGGCGATGCCACTCTCCCGGCTCTTGCGGTCGAGGAACGCCCTGGCCACGGCGAACCTGTCGAAGAACCTCGGCAGCGGCCGCAGCCCGCGGTCCAGGGAGACGAAGAAGTCGTCCCAGTGGATCGGCACGATCAGGCCGGGCCGGGTCGCGTCCACCACGTGCCGCCAGTAGTCGCTCTGGAACTGCTGCGGCTGCACCCCCAGGGCGCCGATCGCGAGGTAGAGGACGTCGACGTCGAGCCCGTCGAACCGGTGCGGCACGTAGTTGGCGCTCGGGTGGATCAGCAGCGAACCGCCGGGGTGGGTGACGAGGAACGAGAAGCATCCGCCGTCGCGGTACCTGCTCGCCCTGACCGGTGGGACGAGCGGTTCCTCGATCACACCGGGGAACCTGTTGCCCGGGCTGTGGTCGCCGGCGAACACGCGCACGGTGAACGCGCCGACGCGGTACTCCTCGCCGTCGGCGAGCCGGGTCATCGACTGCTCGCCGAGGCCCGCGCCGCGTCCCACGTTCAGAGTGGACTCGGAGCCGAACAGACGTCCCCCGAGGTGCTTCACCACCTCGGGGGCGTCCATGACGTGGTCGTAGTGGGAGTGGGAGACGAAGAGCGCGTCGAGACGGGTCACGCCGGCCCGGGAGAGCGCGGCGGTGATCCGCCCGAGGTCGGGGGCCACGCGGCCCAGCGCGACGCGCAGCAGTGAGGGCCGGCTCAGGAAACCGTCGATCAGGATTCCGGAGCTGCCGTCGGACACGTGGACGGTCGAGGTGCCGAAGAAGACGGCTTCGACAGACGCCCCGCCCGAGCCCATGCGCCGATGGTAGTGCGCACGTCCTCGCGTCAGCTGCCGTCCGGCGCGGTGCCGCGGGTGCTGCGCAGGCTCCACGCGATCGACACCGCGATCGTCACCACGATCACGCCGAGGGTGACCGGGATGGGCAGCTTGCCGACCGGCGTCTCCGACAGGATCAACTTCACGCCGGCGAAGGCGAGCAGGACGGCCAGGCCGTAGTGCAGGTGCACGAAGCGGCGCAGCAGCCCGGCGAGGCAGAAGTAGAGGCTGCGCAGGCCGAGGATGGCGAAGGCGTTGGCGGTCCAGACGATGAACGTGCTGGTGGTGATCGCCAGGATCGCGGCGACGCTGTCGACGGCGAAGATCAGGTCGGTGGCCTCCACCGCGATCAGGACCACGAACAGCAGAGTCGCGACCCGCTTCCCGTCGACCCGGGTGAAGAACCTGTCACCGTGGAAGGCCGGGTCGGTCGGAACGATCCGGCGGACCAGCCGGACGACCGGGTTGCGGTCCGGCGGGGTCTGCTCGCCGTGGCGGAACGCCATCTTGTAGCCGGTCCAGACGAGGAACGCGCCGAACACGTACGCGGTCCAGAAGAAGGTCTCGAGCAGTTCGGCGCCGACGAAGATGAACACCAGCCGGAACACCAGAGCGCCGATCACACCCCAGAACAGCACCTTGTGCTGGAACGCGGCGGGCACGGCGAAGGACGTGAAGATCAACGCGAAGACGAAGACGTTGTCGATCGACAGCGCCTTCTCGATCAGGTAGCCGGCGTAGTAGGTGCCCGCCACGTCGCCGCCCTGCCAGACCCACAGGACGACGCCGAAGAGCAGACCGGCGGCGATCCAGATACCGGACCAGACCGCTGCCTCACGGAAGCCGATGACGTGGTTGTCGCGGTGCAGGAACAGGTCCACGGCGAGCATCGCCGCGATCGCCAGCATGAGTACTGCCCAGATCCACCAGGACACGGACATACCGAAGGAGACCTCTCGCCCGGGCCGGGGTGCGCCGGCGCTGCTGGACGAAGGTCTCCCCGGGCCACCCGTCGCGGTGGCTGCATCGCCGGGATCCGGATGGGCCGGGCCCGTACTGACGGCGGTGCGTGGTACGTCGGGTACTCCCCCTCGAACTACGATTCATTATTCACGAAGCACGTTTCGCACGTCAAGGAATCCGGCCCGTCGATAGGGTGACCCGATGGACGACGATGCACGACTCCGGCACTCCTCGTCGTTCGGCGCGGCGGCCACCGCGTACGCCGAACACCGCCCGGACTACGCGCGGGCCGCCCTGCGGTGGGCGCTCGAACCCGCGCCCGGTGCGCGGGTGCTCGACCTCGGCGCGGGCACCGGCAAGCTCACCGCCACGCTGGCCGAGGTGCGCGACGACGTCACGGCCGTGGAGCCGGACCCGGCGATGCTCGCCGAACTCCGCCGCACCCTGCCTGGTGTACGGGCGCTGCCCGGCAGCGCCGAGGCGATCCCGCTGCCGGAGGCCTCCGTCGACGCCGTGGTCGCCGGCAACGCCATGCACTGGTTCGACATGGCAGTGGCCGGGCCGGAGATCGCCCGCGTCCTCGCGCCCGGCGGTGTCCTCGCCGGACTGTGGAACGTCGTGGACGACCGGGTCGACTGGGTCGCCGGGCTCGCGGCGGTCAGCGGCAGCGCCGCCATCGGCCCCCGGGACACGCCCGCGAGCTGGCGCGCCGCGACAGCGACCATGCACCTGCCGAGGACCGGCGAGGCCCGGTTCGGCTCGCCCGAGCAGGCGGAGTTCCCGCACGGGCAGCGCCGTACCGCCGATTCGCTCGTGGCGACGCTCGCCACCCGGGCCGGGATGCTGGTCATGCCGGAACGGGAGCGCACCGAGACGCTCGACCGCATCCGCGCGTACCTGGCGAGCCGGCCGGAGACGGCCGACGGGGAGTTCACGCTGCCGATGCTCACCTGCGTGCTGCGGGTGCGGCGCAGGTGAACGGTGGGGACGTCCGGGCCGCCGCCGACGCGATGACCGCCGTGCTGCGGCCCGCCGCCGACCGGGACTGGACGGTACGCGCGGGAGACCTGGACTGGTCCTGCTGGACCACGGCCGCGCACATCGCGCACGACCTGGTCGCGTACGCCGGTCAGGTGTCCGGCCGGCCCGGCGGCGGCTATCTCCCGTTCGACCTGCGGGTACGCGCCGACGCCGCGCCGGCCGAGGTGCTCACCGTCGCGGCGGCCGCGGCCGGGATGCTCGCCGCCACCATCGACGCGGCGAGCCCGGACGACCGGGCGTGGCACTTCGGGCCGTGCGATCCGGGTGGTTTCGCCGCGATGGGCGTGGCCGAGATCCTGCTGCACACACACGACCTGACCCGAGGGCTCGACCTGGACTGGTCGCCGCCCGCTGGGCTGTGTGCGCGGGTGGTGCGCCGGTTGTTCCCCGACGCGCCGGACGGCGACCCGGCGCCGGTGCTGCTGTGGCTGACCGGTCGCGCGCCGCTCGGCGGCAGACCGCGGCGGACCGCGTGGACCTGGCAGGCTGCGCGTCACTGACGCGGTCTCAGCGGCGCCACCAGCGCCACCGACGGCGCGGGCGGGCCGAGGTGGCGTGCTGCGGCTGCGGTGCCGTGACGACCGGCGCGGCGCGTTCCCGATCAGTGCGCCAGCGGTGCACCGCCTCCTCGACGTTCACCGGGCGGACCACCACGCGTGGCCCGGTCGGGGTACGCAGCCAGGCCACCACCTCGGTGTTGAGCGCCGCCACGTACGACCGGACGGCCTCCTCGGTCGGCAGGTCACGCAGCTCGGCCGGAAGTTGTTCGATGCGGCGGCGCAACTGCAGCGGCGTGGGCAGCAGCAGGTCGGACGGGATCTGCTCGCGCTCCATGAAGCTGCGGATCCACCAGCCCTCGTCGTAGGGCATGTCGCGCCCCGGGATGGGCTTGCCGGCACCCGGTAGGTCGTCGAACTCGCCACGCTCCTGGGCCGAGCGGATCTGCGCCTCGACCGCGGCCTCCCAGCCTGTCGTCACCGCCGTCACCTCCCGTACCCACGGTATCCGCCGCCGTCCGACAACGGTCAGCGTCGCGCGGCGCCGGACTGTTCCCGCGCGCCGGGACGGCGGCGTAGCGTGCCCCCGGGGGTGAAGGCGTGCGCGACTGGCTCATCGGACTCGCGGTGGCGGCGGCCTGCCTGGTCGGGAGCTGGGCGATGCTGGTGCTGCTGGCCCGGCGCCTGCCGGCGGGGATCCTGCGTGATCTGGCCGCGTTCGTGCCCGACTGCGTGACAGCGGTACGACGGCTGCGCCGCGACCCGCGGGTGCCCCGCCGCGCCCGCGTCGCGATCGTGGTCGCCGGAATCTGGGTGGCCAGCCCCATCGACCTGATCCCGGAGTTCCTGCCGGTGATCGGCCCGCTCGACGACATCGTGGTGGTGGCGCTCGCGTTGCGCTACGCCGCCCGGCAGATGCCCCGGCAGGTGCTGCTCGACGCGTGGCCGGGCGAGCCACGGCTGCTGCTGCGCCTGCTCGGCCGCTGAGACCGGGCCGACGTCAGGGCAGGCGGCGGACGTGGCGGTGGCCGTCCCGGGGGAACGGCGCGCGGGCCGGCAGCACCTCGGTGAAGACGTACCCGCTCTTCTCCGCCACCCGGCAGGAGGCCGGGTTGTCGACCTGGTGCAACAGCTCCAGGTGGGTCAGGCCGGTGGCGGCGAACCGGGCGTACGCCCACGCGGTGACCGCCTCCACCGCCCGTGGCGCGACTCCCCGGCCGCGTGCCGGCGCGGCCGTCCAGTAGCCGACCTCGGCGGACGGGCGTCCCGGGCGGACGTCCTTGAGCACCACGCAGGCCGCCACCCGGTCCTCCTCCAGCACCGCGAACATGAACCGGTGCCCGGCCGCCCAGCCCTGGTGGCTGCGCCGCAGGAACACCTGCGCCTGCGCCGGGCCGGTGACCGGATGTCTGGTCCAGGCGCGCAGCACCGGATCCCGGTACGCCTCGATCAGCGCGTCGGCATCGCCGTCGCGCCACGGGCGCAGCATCAGGGCGGGTGCGGTCGGGGTGGCCGGTGCGGACAGCACGATCGACATGCGGCAAGTATCACCGCCGCACGCCCGATCAGGTGACCCGCGCAACACCCCACCGGCGCCTTACGGGCACCGCGGACGGCGGCGACCGGCGTAGGGTCCGGTTCACGGTCGGCAACGGGGAGGCGACGTGGTCACTGTCGGCGCGGTCATGGGAATCGGTCTGGTGGCGCTCGGTCTGGTGCTCACACCCGGGCCGAACATGGTCTACCTGGTGTCCCGGTCGGTGACGCAGGGGCGGCGGGCCGGGCTGGTGTCGCTGCTCGGCGTGGCCGTCGGCTTCCTGGTCTACCTGGCCGCCGCGGTGGCCGGCATCGCCACCGTGTTCGTGCTGGTCCCGCCGCTGTACACGGCGGTGAAGCTGGCCGGCGCGGCGTACCTGCTGTGGCTGGCCTGGCGGACGCTGCGCCCGGGTGGCGTGTCGGCGTTCACCCCGGCGCCGCTGCCGCCGGACCGGCCCCGGCGCCTGTTCACCATGGGCCTGGTCACCAACCTGCTCAACCCGAAGATCGCCATCCTGTACGTGTCGCTGCTGCCGCAGTTCGTCGACCCGGCGCGCGGGCACGTGGCGGTGCAGAGTCTGCTGCTCGGCCTGACGCAGATCGTCGTGGCGCTGACCGTGAACGCGCTCATCGTGCTCAGCGCCGGCTCGGTGTCGGCGTTCCTGACCCGCCGTCCGGGCTGGGCACGCGTGCAGCGGTGGGTGATGGGCACGGTGCTGGCGGCGCTCGCGGTGCGGATCGCCGCCGACCGCTCCCGCGCCGCCGTCGCCACCCCCTGACCCGGGGTACGCGCCTCGGCAACCGCCGCCGTCCCACCACCAGTGCCTCGTCACGAGATCTCCTCGCGTACCACCGCCACGCCGCCCGGCGCCACCGTCAACTCGCCGTCGACAGTCGCGCCGGTCAGCAGGTCGAGCCCGGCGGCCGGCACCCGCTGCGGCCGGTCGGTGTGGTTGAGCAGGTAGAGCAGGCCGTCCTGGCGGCGTACCGCCTCGACGCCCGAGGGCGCGCCGGGGCAGGCCGGGGCCACGCCGGCGAGCCCTGCCGCCTCGGTGAGCAGCCGCCGGTAGGTGTCGTCGTCGGGGCGGGTGGAGACGTACCAGGCGTACGCGTCACCGACCCGGTTCCGGGTGATCGCGGGCCGCCCGTCCAGCACTCCCCCGGCGTACGCGCTGATGGTCTCGGCGCCGGCCGGGTGCACCGTTTCGGACCAGATCCGGCCGGTCCCGCCCCCGCTCAGCGGCACGTGTTCGTCGTCGGCGAGGGGATGGAACTGCTCCACCCGCACCCCGAGCAGGTCCCGGTACGCGCCCGGGTAGCCACCGAGGCGTACCCGGGCGTGCTCGTCGGCGACGCCGCTGAGCCAGGTCACCAGCAGGTGCCCGCCGTCGTGGACGTGCCGGCGTACCCAGTCGACTGTGGCGTCCGAGGCCAGGTAGAGGGCGGGGAGCACGAGCAGCCGGCAACCGTCGAGCGGGGCGCCGGGCGGCACCACGTCGGCGGTGACGCCCGCGTGCCACAGGGCCCGGTGCACGGCGGCCGCCTCGCCGGGGTGGTCGAGCCCGTCGCGGGGCATCCCCGGGTGCCGCAGCGCCCAGCCGCTCGCCGCGTCGTACGCGATGGCCACCGCAGCCTGGACGCGGCCCGGCGCGGTCCCGGCGAGCCGGCCCAGCGCGGCGCCCAGGTCGGCGGCCTCGCGGAACACGCGGGTATCCGCCCCGGCGTGCGACACCACTGCCGAGTGGAAGCGTTCCGCCCCACCGGCCGGTGCACGCCACTGGAAGAACATCACGCCGGCGGAGCCGCGCGCGACGTGGGCGAGGCTGTGCCGGGTCATCCGGCCGGGTTCCTTGGTGTGCATGCGCCCGGCGGTGTGGATCTGGTTGGGGGCGCTCTCCATCAGCAGCCACGGCACCGGCCGTCCGGCGCCGTGACGGGCCCAGCCGCGGGCCAGGTCGGCGGCGAACGCGGTCTGCTCCTCGGCGCCCAGGTCGGTGGCGGACGGGTAGTGGTCGATCGCGACCAGGTCGACCTCGCGCGCCCAGCGGGCGTGGTCGACAGGCACCCAGTCGCCGAGCACGTAGTTGGTGGTGACGGGTACCGCCGGGTTGGCCGCGCGCAGCAGGTCCCGCTGCTCGGTGTACGCGGACAGCAACGTGTCGGACCAGAAGCGGCGGAAGTCGAGCAGCTGGCCGGGGTTGGCGAGGTACTGGGTGGCGCGGGGCGTGCCGACCTGCGCCCAGTCGGAGTAGTGCTGGCTCCAGAAGCTGGTGACCCAGGCGTCGTTCAGCGCGTCGAGGTCGCCGTAGCGGGTGGTGAGCCAGCGGCGGAACGCCGCCTCGGTGCGCGGGCAGTGGCAGGTGGTGCCGTACTCGTTGTGCACGTGCCACAGCGCCAGCGCCGGGTGGTGCGCGTACCGGGCGGCGAGCACCTCGGCGATGCTCCGGGCGGCGGCCCGGTACGCGGGCGCGGCGGCGCAGTAGGTGTCCCGGCTGCCGTGGGTCAGGCGTACGCCGTCGGCGGTGACCGGCAGCGCGTCCGGGTGGCGCAGCGAGAACCACGGCGGCGGCGACGCGGTGGGGGTGGCCAGGGCGGCGCGGATGCCGGCCGCGTGGAGCAGGTCCAGCACGTCGTCGAGCCAGTCGAGCGTGTACCGGCCGGGTTCGGGTTCCAGCCGGGACCAGGCGAACACGCCGACGGTGACCAGGTTGACCCCGGCGGCGCGCATCAGGGCGACGTCCTCGTGCCACACATCGGGCGGCCACTGTTCCGGGTTCCAGTCCCCGCCGTAGCAGAGCGAACCGTCGTCCCACGGCGTTTTAGTTGGCATCCCGGCCAAAATAGGAACAGGTGAGAAGGAAAGTCAATGCCGTCGATCATTGACAGTTAGTTGGGCTTCCAAAGAAACTGGCGGGACCGCCCGTGGACGCCGCGAGGAGACGCCCATGCCGTACCGCCCGCCGCTGGTCCCGTACGAGACGTTCGTGGCCGACCCGCCCGACCTGCCGGTCCGCGCCCCCGGCGAGGAGGGCGCCGACGACGTGCTGCGGGCCGAGGTCGCCGCGACCGACGCGCACGGGGTCACGCTGACCGCGGCCTGCGCGTCCGGCCGCACGCTCGTCGCGCGCATCGAGGCCGCCGGAGACGGGATCATCCGGGTACGCCTCGCCGACGACCTCTCGGTCCGCAGCCGGTCCGCGGCCGCGCTGACGCTGGTCCACCCGCAACCGCACCCGGCAACGGTGACCGTGGCCGACGGGCACGTCCGGGTGGGTGCCGGCGGCGTGATCGCCGACCTGCGCCTGGACCCGTGGGAGCTGCGCTTCGTCACCCCCGACGGGCGGCTGCTGCTCGCCTCCGACGGCGGCACGCGGGACATCAGCGGCCGCCGCCGCACGCTGCCGCTCGGCCGCTCCACGTTCGACGGCGAGCCGGTCGCGTGGCACGAGAGCTTCGTGGCGCCGGGCGACGAGCGGTTCGTCGGGTTCGGTGAGAAGTTCACGCCGCTGGACAAGCGCGGCCAGCGACCGCTGATGTGGAACTTCGACGCGTTCGGCGGCGAGTCCGACCGGTCGCACAAGAACGTGCCGTTCTACCTGTCCGACCGCGGCTACGGCCTGCTGGTCGACAGCGGACTGCCGGTGCAGTTCGACGTGTGCGCGAGCACCCACAGCAGCGTGCAGATCCTCGTCCCGGACGACCTGCTCGACTACTACGTGCTGGCCGGACCCACCCCGGAGCGGGTGCTCGACCGGCTCGACGCGCTGACCGGGCGGCCGTACCTGCCGCCGAGGTGGGCGTTCGGCGCCTGGATCTCGTCCGGCTTCTTCCCGGACAGCCAGCAGCGGGTGCTGGAGCGGGCCCGGCGCCTCCGCGAGCGGGACGTCCCCTGCGACGTGCTGCACCTGGACTGCTACTGGCAGGTCGCCGGGCACTGGTCCGACCTGCGCTGGGACGCCGACGCCTTCCCCGACCCGGACGGCATGCTCAAGGACCTCACCGAGCAGGGCTTCCGGGTGTGCCTGTGGATGAACCCGTACCTGATGACCGGCAGCCCGTTCTACGCCGAGGCCGAGGCCGCCGGGTACTTCCTGCGCCACCCCGACGGCGGCACGTACGTCGCCGACACCTGGCACGGCAGCTACCCGGCGGGCGCCATCGTGGACCTCACCAACCCGGCCGCGGTGCGCTGGTTCCAGGGCCTGCTGCGGCCGCTGCTGGCGCAGGGCGTCGCGGTGTTCAAGACCGACTTCGCCGAGGGCGTACCGGCCGACGCGGTCGCGCACAACGGCATGACCGGCGTGGAACTGCACAACGTGTACGCGCTGCTGTTCAACGACGCGGTCGCCGACGTCACCGAGGAGGTCGCCGGGCACCGTACGGTGTGGGCGCGCTCGTCGTACCTGGGCGGGCAGCGGCACAGCGCCCAGTGGAGCGGCGACGTCAACGCCACCTGGCCCGGCATGGCCAGCACGCTGCGCGGCGGCCTGTCCCACGGGCTGTCCGGGGTGCCGTTCTGGAGCCACGACACCGGCGGCTTCCACGGCACGCCCGAACCGGACCTGTACGTGCGCTGGACCCAGTTCGGCGCGCTCTCCCCGCTGGTACGGCTGCACGGCACCACCAGCCGGCTGCCGTGGGAGTTCCCGCCCGAGGCGGAACGGCACGCGGTGGACGCGCTGCGGCTGCGTTACCGGCTGCTGCCGTACCTCTGGTCGGCGGCGGTGGCGAGCGCCCGTACCGGCGGCCCGATGATGCGGGCGCTGCTCGTCGACACCCCGGACGACCCGGCCGCCTGGACCGCCGACCTCCAGTACCGCCTCGGCCCCGACCTGCTGGTGGCACCGGTGCTCGACAGGTCCGGCGAACGCGCCGTCTACCTGCCGGCGGGCGACGACTGGCTGGACGCGTACACCGGTCAGCGGCACCCCGGCGGCGGGCACCTGCGGGTGCGCGTACCCATCGACCGGCTGCCGCTGTACGTGCGGCACGGCGCGCTGATCCCCACTGTGGCGCCGGCGGCGACGGTCGGTACCGGCCCGTTCCGGGACGTCACGCTGGTGGCCTGGGGCGGTGTCGACGGCGTGAGCGTGGTGCGGGACCCCGACGGCGACACCACGATCACCGCCGCACGCGACGGGGACACGCTGCGTGTACGCGTGGACGGGCCGCTGGACGTGCGGCGGGTCAGCGTGGTCGGGGAGGATCCGCCGCGCCGGGTGGTGCTCGGCGGCGAGCCGGTCCCGGTGACGCCGTTCGCGCCGTGGTTCGGCGGCGGAGACCGGCCGGCCGGAATCTCGCCCATTTAGTTTAAGCTGTAGCCGAACTCGGGTCGGGCGCAGGAGGCGGGCAGTACGTGATCAGCATCGACCGGCCGACGGCCGACCTCGGCGACGTGCGGGTGACCAACCGGGCCGCCGTGCTCCGGCACGTCCGCCGCCACGCCCCCTGCTCCCGGGCCGACGTCGCCGCGCGTACCGGGCTGAACAAGGCCACCGTCTCCAGCCTGGTCGCCGAGTTGATCGAGCACGGCCTGCTGCGCGAGACCGGGCTGACCGAGAACCGGGTGGGCCGCCCGGCCACCATGCTCGTGCTCGACGGCGCCCGCTACGCCGGGCTCGGCCTGCGCGTCGGCGCGGACGAACTGGTGGCGGTCGCCGCCGGGCTGGGCGGCGACCCGGTGCTCACCTGGCGGCGCGCGTTCCCCGCCGCCACCGCCGGTCCCGAGGAGACGGTCAAGGCGCTCGCCGCGCTGGTCCGGCGGGCCGTCACCCGTATCGGCGCGGACCGCACCGTGCTCGGCCTGACCGTTGCCGTACCCGGGCTGGTCGACCCGGACGGCGACGTCCCGGCCGCCCCGGCGCTGGGCTGGCGCGGCGTGCCGCTTGCCGCGTCGGTGCGCCGCGCGCTGCGCGACAGGGGTTTCCCCGTCGCCGTCGACACCGAGGCCAACCTCGCCGCGCTGGCCGAGCGGCGGCACGGCCCGTACGCCGCCACGACCGACCTGGTGCACCTCACCGGCGGCCCGGCGATCGGCGCGGGCCTGATCAGCGGCGGCCGGCTGCTGCGCGGCGGACGCGGCTTCGCCGGCGACATCGGACACCTGCCGCTGGCCGCTGACGGCCCGCCCTGCGACTGCGGGCGACGCGGCTGCCTCACCGCGCTCCTCGGCGTGGACGCGGTGATCGGCCGGCTGCTACCAGACGCCGGGCCGGTCACCGACCACCTGCCGGAGATCGAACGGATCCAGGCCCTGGCCCGCGCCGGGGACGAGCCGGTACGGACCGGGCTCACCGAGATCGGCCGGCTGCTCGGGCAGGCGGCGTCGGTGCTGTCCGGGCTGCTCGACCCGGAGGTGGTGGTGGTCGGCGGCCACCTGGCGGCGCTCGCGCCGTGGCTGCTGCCGGCCGCCCACGCCGAACTCGCCGCCCGCACACCCGTCCCGCCCGGCGTACGGCTGGAGGCAAGCACGCTCGGGTCCGCGGCCGGCGCGCTGGGCGGGGCCACCGCCGCGCTGGCCACAGTGGAGGCGGGACGCCTGCCCGCCGGATGACCCCTTGACCGCACCCGCCGGAAGGTGTCAACCTCGGTAGCGCCGCGTTCCGGGACCGGGCAACCTGCGAAGCGGCGTGTTTTTCGGCGATTGTCGAAGCGCTTCACCACCGCTCCGGGCCGACACCGCCGCCCCCACCACCACCCCTTTTTCGCGTACGCGCCGCCGCATCACCGGCTCGTTCGTCGAAGCGCTTCGACGAACGAGCGGCGGCCCGAACGCCGACCGGAGGCGCCCACCATGACCGACCCCGTCCCCCACCGTCTCGACGACCTGCTGGCCCGGCTCACCCTGCCGGAGAAGCTCGGCCTGCTGCACCAGTGGCAGGCACCGGTGCCCCGGCTCGGCCTGCGCGCGTTCCGCACCGGCACCGAGGCGCTGCACGGCGTCGCGTGGCTCGGCACCGCCACCGTCTTCCCGCAGGCGATCGGCCTCGCCGCGAGCTGGAACCCGGACCTGATCCGGGCGGTCGGGTCCGCCGTCGGCGACGAGGTGCGGGTCAAGCACCGGGCCGACCCGGACCGCGTCGGCCTCAACGTGTGGGCGCCGGTGGTCAACCCGCTGCGCGACCCCCGGTGGGGGCGCAACGAGGAGGGCTGGTCCGAGGACCCGTGGCTGACCGGCAAGCTGGCCACCGCGTACGCGCTGGGGCTGCGCGGCGACCACCCGATCCGGCTGCGGACCGCGCCGACGCTCAAGCACTTCCTCGGCTACAACAACGAGACCGACCGGGCCACCACGTCCAGCGACCTGCCGCCCCGGGTGCTGCACGAGTACGAGCTGCCCGCCTTCCGCGCTCCCCTGACGGCGGGCGCGGCGGTGGCGGTGATGGCGTCGTACAACCTGGTCGACGGCGTACCGGCGCACCTGAGCCCGCTGATCGAGGGTGAGCTGCGCGGCTACGCCGACGACGAGATCATGGTGGTCGGTGACGCCGGGGCGGTCGGCAACATCGCCGGCGTGCAGGAGTACCTGCCCGACCACGTGGCAGGCTTCGCCGCCGCGCTGCGCGCCGGCATCGACAGTTTCACCGAGGACGACGAGGACAGCGCACCCACGGTGGAACGTCTCGCCGAGGCGCTGGCGCGCGGGCTGATCGAGCCCTCCCACGTGGACCGGGCGGTGCGGCGGATCCTGTCCGTCCGGTCGCGGCTTGGCGACCTGGCCCCGGACCCGCACGACGACGTGCCGCCGGACACGCTCGACAGCCTCGCCCACCGGGAACTCGCCCGCGAGGCCGCCCGCCAGTCGGTGGTGCTGCTGCGCAACGACGGCCTGCTGCCGCTGCGCCCCGGCACCCGGGTCGCGGTGCTCGGCCCGCTCGCCGACACCGTGCTCACCGACTGGTACAGCGGCACCCCGCCGTACGTGATCAGCGCGTACGCGGGGCTGCTCGGGCGGCTGCCCGAGGTGACCACCCACCCCGGCACCGACCGGATCACCCTGCACGTCGGCGACCGGGCGGTACGCCACGACGACGAGGGCCCGCTGGCGCTCGGCGACAGCCCGGCCGAGTTCGAGGTGGTCGACTGGGGGCAGGACGTGGTGGCGCTGCGCGCCGCGGACACCGGCCGGTACGTCGGCGCCGACGACACCGGGGCGCTCGTCGCCGACCGCGACGGGCCCGGCGGCTGGGTGGTACGCGAGACGTTCCGCCTGCACCACCGGCCCGACGGCACCGCGCTGCTGCACCACCTCGCCACCGGCCGGCACGTCGGCGTCGCACCTGACGGACGGCTGAGCGTCGCCACCGGCGACCCGGCCGTGTTCACCGTGACGCTGCTCGTCGACGGAGCTGCCGCTGCCGCCGCGCTCGCCGCCGCCGCCGACGTGGCGGTGGTGGTGCTCGGCAACCACCCGATGGTCAACGGCCGGGAGACCGAGGACCGCGCCGACCTGGCGCTGCCCACCGGCCAGGCCGATCTGCTGCGGGCCGTGCACGCCGCGAACCCGCGTACCGTGCTGGCGCTGACCAGCAGCTACCCGTACGCGGCAGGCTGGGCGCAGGAACACGTGCCGGCGGTGCTGTGGAGCGCCCACGGTGGACAGGAGCACGGCAACGGGCTGGCGGACGTGCTGCTCGGCGCCGCCGACCCGGGCGGGCGGCTCACCCAGACCTGGTACGCCGACGCCGCCGAGCTGCCCGACCTGCTCGACTACGACGTCATCGGCGCCGACACCACCTACCTGTACCACCGGGGTGAGCCGCTGTACCCGTTCGGGCACGGGCTCAGCTACGCCACGTTCGACTACGCTGACCTCCGGTTGAGCACCGCCACGGCGCGTGCCGGCGAGGAGGTGGAGGTGAGCGTCGAGGTCACCAACACGGGCCGCCGCCCGGGCACCGAGGTCGTGCAGCTCTACACCCGGCAGCGGCGCTCCCGGGTCAAGCAGCCGCTGCGGCAGTTGCGCGACTTCGCCCGCGTCACGCTCGACCCCGGCTGCGCCGCCCGGGTGACGCTGCGGCTGCGTACCGCCGATCTGGCCTGGTGGGACGAGACCCGCGCCGCGATGGTGGTGGAGGACGCCGTCCACTCCGTGCTGGTCGGCCGGTCCGCGCGCGACATCCGGCTGGCCGGCACGCTCACCGTCACCGGCGGCGACGCCACGGCCGAGCCCGCGGGCACCAGCTTCGGGGCGGCCCGGTGACCGGCCGGACCCCCGGCGAGCAGGTCACCATCGCCGACGTGGCCCGCCACGCCGGGGTGGCCGCCAGCACCGTGTCGTACGTGCTCAGCGGCAAACGCACCATCTCGGCCACCACCCGCAGCCGGGTGCTCGCCAGCGTCCGCGCGCTCGGCTACCACCCGCACGCCGGGGCCCGCGCGCTGGCCAGCCGCAAGGCCAACGTGATCGCGCTGGTGCTGCCGCTGCGTACCGGCATGCAGGTGCCGGTGGTGATGCGTTTCGCCACCGCAGTGGTCACCACCGCCCGCAGCTACGACCACGACGTGCTGCTGGTCACCGCCGACGAGGGACCGGCTGGGCTGCACCGCATCGCCGGCAGCGCACTCGTCGACGGGGTGCTGCTGATGGACGTCGAGCTGGAGGACTCCCGGGTGCCGCTGCTGCGGGACCTCGCGCTGCCGGGTGTCCTGATCGGGCACCCCGCCGACAGCACCGGGCTGGCCTGCGTGGACCTCGACTTCCGGCGCGCGGGCGAGCTGTGCGTGGAACACCTGGCCGCCGCCGGGCACCGGCGCATCGCGCTGCTCGGCGCGCCCGCCGCGGTCTACGACCGGGGCACCGGGTTCGCCCACCGCACCCGCGCCGGGGTACGCGCCGCCGCCGAGCGGCTCGGCGTCGACGCGGTGACCCGGCCCTGCGAGGAGGGACCGGCCGCGGTACGCCGCGATCTGGAGGCGCTGCTCGCCGACCACCCGGACGTCACCGGGCTGGTCGTGCAGAACGAGTCGGCGGTCGGGCCGGTGCTCGCCACGCTGCCCCTGCTGGGCCGGCGGGTGCCCCGCGACGTGTCGGTGGTCGCGATCTGCCCGGACGAGCTGGCCGAGCAGTCCGGGCTCACCTGCGTACCGGTGCCCGCCGAGGAGGTCGGCAAGCAGGCGGTGGCGCTGCTGATGCGGCGGTTGAGCGGCGAGGGAGTGCCGGAGGTGACGTTGCTGGAACCGCACCTCACCGTGCGGGACACCAGCGCCGGCCGGTGACTGCGCACCGCATCCACGACACCGCGCCGGCCGCCGACTGGACGGACGCCTTCCTCACCGGCAACGGCGAGCTGGGACTCATGGTCCACGGGCGGCCGCACGCGGAGCGGATCGTGGTGAACCACCACCGGCTCGTCCTACCGAACGGCACCCGGCACGCGCGTGCGCCGGAGCTGGCCGGCCGGATGCCGCACATCCGCGCGCTGGTGCTCGCCGGACGCCGTGTCGAGGCCGCCCGGCTGCTCACCGGCGGCCGGGAACTGGAGTGGACCCAGTCGTTCCACCCCGCGTACGCGCTCACCGTCGATGCGCCGCCCGGACCGGTACGCGACTACCGGCGCGACACCGACTTCACCACTGGCGAGGTGACCGTCGAGTGGTCGGGCGGGCGGTGGCGCTGTTTCGTCTCTCGCACCGACGGTGTCGCGGTGCTGCACCTCGACCAGGGCGACTGCGTGGTGGGGGCGACCGGTGAGCTGCCCGGCAAGCCGGCCGACGTGGTCTACGAGCACGCCGCGTACCGCCGCGACGGGCTGGTGTTCCTGCGGATACGCGCCCGCTACCCGGACGCCGGCGGCGCGTACGGGTTCGAAGGACTGACGTTGCTGCGTGGGGACGTGAGCGTCGACGGCGACCGGGTGCGGGTACGCGGACCGGCGCTGCTCACCACGCTCGTCGACCGGCCCGACGCGCCGCCGTGGCGTACCCGGGTGTCGGAGCGGCGGCTTGCCGCGCTGGCCGGGGACTACAACGCGCTGCTGGCCCGGCACGTACCTCGCCATCGTGGTCCGTACACCCGGGTCGGCCTGGACCTCGGCGTACCCGCCGCCGACCGGGCGCTACCAGTGGGTGAGCTGCTGGCCCGGCAGGCCGCCGCGCCGGACCGGCTGGACCCGGCGCTGCTGGAACGGTTGTTCCACGCCGGCCGGTACCTGCTGTTCAGCGCCAGCGGGGTGCTGCCGCCCCGGCTGACCGGGCTGTGGCTGGGCTCGTGGGACGCGGCGTGGGCCGGTGACTTCACCACCGACGCGAACCTCAACCTGCAACTGGCCGGTGTGAACGTGGGCGCGCTGCCGGAGGTGACAGCCGCGCACGCCCGGCTGGTCGCCGCCCAGGTGGACCACTGGCGTGCCAACGCGCGGGCCGTGTACGGGGCACGCGGGCTGCTGGCGCCCAGCCGCACCGACGGCGAGCACGGGCACCTGTTCCACGTCCACCCGGACTGGCCGTTCACCGCGTGGCTGGCCGGCGCGGACTGGCTGCTGCATCCGCTGCACGAACATCACCTGGTCACCGGTGAGCCGCTGGGCGAGGTGGCCGGCTGGCTGGCCGAGGTGGCGGACTTCTTCGCGGACGTGCTGACCGCTGTGGACGGGCATCCGGTGCTGGTGCCGTCGTACTCGCCGGAGACCGGCCCGTACGACGACACCGGCCGGACCGCGCCGGTCGCGGTGAACGCCACGATGGACGTCGCGGCGGCCCGGCACGCGCTGCGGCTGGCCGCCGAGGTCACAGGCGACGACCGGTGGGCCGGGATACGGCCGCCGGACTACCTGGTGGACGAGCGCGGCGCGCTCGCCGAGTGGGCGTGGCCCGGCAGCACCGGCGACGAGGACCACAGGCACGTCAGCCACCTGTATCCGGTGTGGCCGCTGCACGAGATCGACAGGGACGACACTCCGGAGCTGGCCGCCGCCGCGCACCGGGTGCTGACGCTGCGCGGCGACGAGAACCGGTCCGCGCACGGCAGCCTGCACCGGGCGCTCGCGGCGGCACGCCTGCGCGACGGTGAGCTGGTCGCGGTGAACCTGCGCAAGATCCTCGGCGCGGACATGTTCTTCCGGTCGCTGATGAGCGCGCACAACCCGGGCCGGAGGACGTACAACGCCGACGCCGCGCACGCGCTCCCGGCGGTGCTGATCGAGTCGCTGGTGCAGTCGCGCCCGGGAACGCTGCGGCTGCTCCCCGCGCCGCTGCCCGGCCTGCCCTCGGGCGCGCTGCGCGGCATCACCTGCCGGGGCCGGGTCACGGTCGAGGAGCTGACCTGGACGCCGGGCCGGGTGCGGGCGCGGCTGGTGTCGCCGGTGGCGCAGCGCGTGGTGGTGCACGCACCCGGCGGCCGCCGTGCGGTGGATCTGGCCCCGGACCGGCCGTACGAGGTGGCGTTCGGCTAGAGGTTGTCGGGCTGGTGCAGCGCCGGGTGGCTCTCGCCCGGTGCGGCGTACCAGGGCGGGGCGTCGTCGGTGAGCGCCGTGCCGATCCGCAGCCGCGCCCAGTCGTCGAGGTCGGGCAGCGCGTCCGGCGCGAACCAGGCCACCGCGAGCGACTCGTCGCCGTCGGCCGCCGGCGCCCCGCCGACCGCCCGGCAGCGGAACCAGATGTTCAGGTATTCGCAGGCGTCGCCGTTGGGATAGACCACCGGGTGGGTGGCGACACCGGCGAGCCGGTCGATCGCCACCTTGACGCCGGTCTCCTCGTGGACCTCCCGCACCAGCGCGTCGGCTGGTTGCTCGCCCGGGTCGACGGTGCCCGCCGGGACGGACCAGCGGCCGTTGTCGCCCCGGCGGGCCAGCAGCACCCGTCCCGCGTCGTCGGTGACCACGCCGCTGACGCCGTACAGCATGAGCAGGTCGTGGCCGACGTGGCGGCGCAGCCGGGCGATGTAGGGCGAGACGGCCATGGCGAGCAGGCTACCGGCGGTCCTGCCGGTGCCGCCGGACCATGCCCTCGGCCAGCGCCGCACCGTCCAGGTCACCGGCGGCCAGCCGTGTGGCGACGGTACGGCGCACCATCCGGTCCGCGAGGGCCGGTGCGTGCCGGGCCAGCGCCAGTTCGATCCGGCCGCGCCGGGTGGTGGCCACGTCCCGTGGCGCGCGCCGGGCGGTGGCGGCGCGCAGGATCGCGGCCACCACCCCCTCGACCGGCTCCGGGCGGGACACTCCGTTCAGCGACAGCCCGGCCGCCACGGTGCTGTCGTGGATCGGGGAGGCGACCATGCTCGGGTAGACGACGCTGACGCCGACGTGGGTGCCTACTTCGTGGCGCAGCGCGTCGGCGTACGCGACGAGCGCCCGCTTGCTGACGCCGTACGCGGCTGCGAGGGGCAGCGGCAGCACCGCCATCCGGCTGGCCACGAAGATCACCCGGCCGCGGGTCGCCTCCAGGGCCGGCATCGCGGCGGCGGTGGTCCGCCAGGCGGCGAGCAGGTTCACCTCGATCTGGCGGCGTACCACCTCGTCGGGCGGCAGCTCGGCGGGCGCGGGCCCGCCCACCCCGGCGTTGTTGATCAGCAGGTCCAGCCCGCCGAGCCGGTCGACCGCGGCGGCCACCGCCGGTGGCGTCGCGGCCGGGTCGGTCAGGTCGACGCCGAGCACCGGCGGTGTGGCGTCGAGGTCGGCGTGCAGGTCCAGCCCGACCACGTGGGCGCCGGCGGTGGTCAGCGCCGCGCCCAGGTGCTGCCCGAACGTGCCCCGGGCGCCGGTGACCAGCACCCGCCGTCCGGCCAGCCCGCCGCCACGGGCCGACGCGTTCACTCCGGTCCGCTCCTTGCCTGCCGCGCTCATCGTCCCGCTCCCGCGCGGCGCCGGCCGGCGGCCAGTTCGTGGCCCAGTTCGGCCAGGTAGACGTCGAAGTCGACGCGCATGTGCGGGCGGCGCTGCCCCCACCGGGTGGTGGCGGCGCGCAGCTCCTCGCGGCAGGCGGCGGCCTGCCGGGCCGCATCCGGTGGCGCCCAGGTGCCGGCCAGGCGCGCGGCCACCAGCCGGGCCTGCGCCTCGACCAGGGGGAACGCCGCGCCGGTGGACTGCATGAGCCCGACGAACGCCAGGCCGGGGGCGTCCAGGTGGAACACGTGCCGGTACAGCGGCAGCCGGTCGGCGCCGTCGCCGAGCAGCGCCGGATCGAGGAACGGCATCTCGACCCGGTAGCCGGTGCACCAGACGACCAGGTCGACCTCGTCGTGGCGGCCGTCGGTGAACTCGACCCGGTCGCCGTCGAAGCGGGCGATGCCGGGCCGGGCCTGGATGTCGCCGTGGGTGAGCCGGGACAGCAGCGCGTCGGACAGCGTCGGGTGGTCCTGGAGGAAGCCGTGCGCCGGTGCTGGTAGCCCGTACCGGGTGGGCGATCCGACCGCTGTGGTGATCATGGTTTGGCTGATCCGCTGCCGCAGCCGCCAGGGCAGCCGGCGGGCCAGCGCGCCGTTGAGCGTGTCCGACGGGCGGCCGAGCAGGTACTTGGGCACCACCCACACGCCGCGGCGCAGCGACAGCAGCGTGCGCGCGGCGGCGTACGAGGCGTCGACAGCGATGTCCATGGCGGAGTTGCCGCCGCCGACCACGAGGACCCGGCGCCCGGCGAGCTGCTCCGGGCCGCGGTAGTCGTGGCTGTGCATCTGCTCGGCGGTGCACTCGCCCGGGTACGGCTCGGGTCGCTTCGGCACCCGGTTGTGCCCGTTGGCGACCACCACCGCCTCGACGTCGACAGCGACCGGGCCGTCCGGGCCGGTGGCGCGTACCCGCCAGCCGTCGCCGGTGCGGGTGACCCGGTCGACGGTGTGCCGCAGCCGTACCGCCTCGCGCAGCCCGAACCGGTCGGCGTAGTCGCCGAGGTAGCCGGCGACGCGGGTGTGGTCGGGGTAGTCCGGCCAGTCGGCGGGCATCGGGTGGTCGGCGAACTCGGTGCGCCCCTTGCTGGTGTTCAGGTGCAGCGTGCGGTACGCGGGCGAGCCGGGTGCGCCGTACACCCAGAGGCCGCCGAGCGTGTCGGCCGTCTCGAACGCGACGGCCGGGACACCGGCGTCGGCGAGCGCCTTGAGTGTGGCCAGGCCGGCGGCTCCGGCGCCGACGACAGCGACCCTGGGTGCGGCCATACCCGCCTCCTTAATCCAACGACCGATGGATAATCCCCGGAACGCGGGCCGGCGTCAAGGCCGGGTGTCTCCCGGGCCCCCGGCGTACAGCGCGTCGAGGAACCGGTGCACGAACGCCCGGAACTCCCGCCGCTCCCGCGCACCCGAACCGGTCCCGGCGGCGAGCGCCACCACGTGCCCGTGCACCGCCCAGACCAGGGAACGCACCGTCACGTGCGGGGTCGGCTCACTCAGCGCGCCCGCTCCGGACGCCGCCACCAGCAGTTCCTCGACCAGCCCGTACAGCGGGGCGGCGTAGCGGCGGTCCAGTTCGCCGTGGCGCTGCGGCTCCAGCCAGCGGCGCAGCCACAGCGCTGTGGTCTCCGGCCGGTCCTCCAGGAAGTCGACGAATACGTCCAGCAGGTCGTGCAGCGCGCGCAGCGCGTCCTGCGGGCCCGCTGCCAGGGCCGCCCGGGCGCGTTCCCCGGCCGCCTCGACGACCTCCCGCTCGGCGCTGAACACCCGGGCGAAGCAGGCGTCGTAGAGCTGCGCCTTGGTGCCGGTGTGGTGCACGACGGTGGCCGCGTCCACGCCCGCCGCTGCGGCGACGTCGCGGACGCTCACCGCGTCGAAGCCCCGCTCGGCGAACAACGCGGTGGCGGCGGCGAGCACCAGGTCACGGGTGGGCCGCTGGTCGTCGCGGCGGGGCCGGCCCGGTCGGCGGCGGGGCATGGTCATCCGGCCATTGTTACCCCTACAATCCAGCAACCGTTGGATTGGGGGCGGCGCGCCCCGAGGACAGGAGACCGCCATGACCGGGCTGGATCAGCGCTCCGACGCGGTCACCCTGCCGCGTGGCCCGCTCGTCGGGTTCGCCACCGGCTCGCTCGGCATGGGCGTCTGGGTGACAGTGCCCGGGCTGCTGCTGCTCTACTTCCTGACCGACGTGCTGGCCGTCGCGCCGTGGCTCGCCGGGCTCACGCTGCTGCTGCCGAAGATCGCCGATGTGCTGCTGCACCCGTGGATCGGGCACCGCTGCGACGTCGAGCAGGCCCGCCGGGGCCACCGCCGCCGGCTGCTGCTGGCCGGATGTGTGCTGCCGCTGGCGTTCGCCGCGCTGTTCGCGGTGCCCGGCGGCCTCACCGGCGCCGCCGCGGCCGGCTGGGTGGCGGTGTTCTTCGTCGCCGGCAACCTGCTGTTCGCCGCGTACCAGGTGCCCTACCTGGCGACCCCGGCGGACCTGCGGATCGGCTACCACGAGCGGACCCGGCTGATGGCGTTCCGGATGGTGGTGCTGACGCTCGGCATCCTGGTCTCCGGACTGCTCGCGCCGCTGCTGGCCGGCGGCGACGACGCCACCCGCGACGGTTACCTGCGGATGGGCGTGGTGCTGGCGGCCGGGATGCTCGCCGCGATGCTGGTCGGCGTCGCCGGGATCGGCCGGTTGCGCCGTACCGCCGCCGACACGGCCCCGCCGCACGGCCCGGGCGGGTGGCGGGCGCTGGCGGCGAGCCTGCGGGACCGGCAGTTCCGCTGGCTGGTCGGCGCGTACCTGGCCATGTCCACCACCACCCACCTGGTGCTCGCCGGAGTGCCCTACTACGCCGAGTACGAGCTGGGCCGCCCCGGACTCACCACGGTGCTGGTGGCCGCGTTCGTCGCACCGGCGCTGCTCGTCACGCCGGGCTGGCTGGCGGTGGCGCGGCGGATCGGCAAGCAACGCGCCCTGCTCGCCGGGCAGGCCGCGTTCGCCGCCGGGTCGCTGGTGCTGGCGATCGGCCGCCCCGCCGGGCTGCCGGTGCTGGTGGCCGCCGTGGCGGTGCTCGGGGTGGCGTTCGCCGGCATGCAACTGCTGCCGTTCTCGATGCTGCCCGACGTGATCCGCGCGGCCGGCGGCACCGAGCGGGCCGGCACGTACACCGGAGTGTGGACCGCCACCGAGGCCACCGGCGCCGCGCTGGGCCCCTACGCGTACGCGCTGTGCCTGGCCGCCGGCGGGTTCGTGGCCTCCACCGCCGGGCAGAGCGTGACCCAGTCCCCGGCCGCGCTGGACGCGCTGCGCTACGGCTTCGGGCTGCTGCCCGCCGCCGTGATGGTGGTCGCGGTGCTGCTGCAACGCCGCTACACCCTCGACGGCGCGGCCCGCGCGGACGCGGCCCACTAGACTTCGCCCCCGATGGACGCCGAGCTCGCCACCGACACCCGACCCTGCGCCCACTGCGGACGCGACGTGCCGCAGCGCGTCGGCGCGGGCCGCCCGTTCCGCTACTGCCGGGACAACGACGGCGCCTGCCAGCGGGCCGCCCGCAACTCGCGGATGCGCCACCGCAACTCCCCCGGCCTGCCCGGGCAGGTGGCGCGCACCTGGGAGGCGGTGGACCGGCTCGACCAGATCGTGGAGACGCTCACCGAGGCGCTGCACGCCGAACTGTCCCCTGCGGGTGTGGAGCGGCAGCTCGCCGAGCTGCGCGCGGAGACGTCCGCGCAGGTCGCGGCGGCGCACGCCGAACGCGACGAGGCCCGCCGTGAGGCCGAGGACGCGGCCGCGGCGGCAGCCCGCGACCGGCAGCAGGCCCACGCCGCATACGCCGACCGCGACGCCGCCGCCGACCGCGCCGAACGGGCGCAGGCCGCCGCGTCCGCCGCCGCCGAGCGGGTCGCCGCGGCGGAGGACGCCCGCGACGCCGCGCGCGCCGAGGCGGGTGCCGCGCAGGCGCTGCGGGTGCAGGCCGAACGCGACCGCGACGCCGCCCGGCACGAACTGCGCACGGTACGCACCGAACGCGACGCCGAACGCCGCCGCGCGGCCGAGCTGACCGCCGAACGGGACGCCGCCCGGGCCGACGCCGAGCGGGCCACCCGCTCCGCCACCGAGGCCCTGGACCGGGCCGAACAGTCCCGCGCCGACGCGCAGGCCGCCCTGGGGCGGGCCGCCGAGGCGGAGCGCGCGGCCCGGGCCGCCGCCGAACGTGCCGACGCCGAGGCCGCCGCCGCCCGGCAGGCCCTCGCCGAGCGGGACCGCGCCGACGCGGCACGAGCCGACGCCGAGGCGGCACTGGAACGAGCCCGCGCCGAGGCTGCCGCTTCGATGGAACGGTTCCGCGCGGACGTGGCCGCCGCGGTCGAGCAGGCCGCCGCCCGTACCGCCGAGCGGGACGCGCTGGCCGCGGAGCTGGCCGACGCGCGGCGGGCCGCGAGCGCCGCGGAGGCCCGGGCGGCCGACCTGGCCGCGCGGACGGCGGTGATCGAGGCCGACCGGGACGCCGCGCAGCGCCGGGCCGGGCAGCTCGCCGACCAGGTGAGCGATCTGGCGACGGCGCTGGCGCGGCTGGGCACGCGTGCCGGCTGAGGCGGCCACGGGCTGGGAACGGGGCAGCGCCACACCCGGGCCGGCGGCGAGGATCGGGGCATGGGAAAGACATACGAGCGCATCGACGGCCGGCTGCGGGACTTCATCGAGGCGCAGCCGATGTTCTTCGTGGCCACCGCCCCGCTGTCCGGTGACGGCACCGTCAACCTGTCCCCGAAAGGCCTGCGCGGCTGCTTCGCGGTGCTCGACGAGCACACCGTGGCGTACCTGGACTTCGCCGGCAGCAACGCCGAGACCATCGCCCACCTGCGGGAGAACGGCCGGATCACACTGATGTGGTGCGCGTTCGCCGGCCCGCCGAACATCGTGCGGGTGCACGGCCGCGGCGAGCCGGTGTTCCGCGACGACCCGCGCTGGCCCGGCCTGCTGACCCACTTCCCGGACATCGACCCGGGCCCGCACGGCCTGCGGGCGATCATCGTGGTACGCGCCGAGCTGATCCGCGACACCTGCGGCTACGCGGTGCCGTTCATGACCTACGACGCCGACCGTGACCTGCACGAACGGCGGTTCGCCCGGGAGGACGACGCGTCGCTGAGCGCGTACTTCGCCGGCAAGGACCACGTCGCCACCAGCATCGACGGGCTGCCCGGCCTGCCGTTGCCGCTGCCGCCGACCCCGGCGGGCTGAGCGCGGTCAGTGGATGCCGGCCATCAGGTGCCGGATCTGGCGGGTGAACATCACCGCGGCCAGGCCCAGCACCACCGAGGCCAGCCCGAAGGTCAGGAAGTACACCGGCTGGGACCAGGTGCCGGCCAGCCGGGCCACCTGGCCGCCGATGGCGTCGCCGACGGCGGTGGCGAGGAACCACAGGCCCAGCATCTGGCTGGCGTACTTCACCGGGGCGAGTTTCGTGGTGGCGGACAGGCCGACCGGGCTCAGGGACAGCTCACCGGCGACCTGGATCGCGTACACCGCGACGAGCCACAGCGGTGAGACCAGGTCGCCGCCGACGGCGGCCTGCGCGGCGGCGGCCATCAGCACGAACGACAGGCCGTTCAGCACCAGACCGACGGCGAACTTCGTGGGCGTGGACACCCGGTGGCCGAGTTTGAGCCACAGCGCGGCGGCCAGCGGCGCGCCGATGATGATGAGGATCGGGTTCACCGACTGCAACCAGGACGCCGGGAACGTGAACCCGCCCACCGACCTGTCGGTCTGGTCGGCGGCGAAGATGTTCAGCACCGACCCGGCCTGGTCGTAGATGAGCCAGAACGAGGCGGCGAACAGGAACAGCCACACGTACGCCTTCATCCGGCTGCGTTCGGTGCCGCTGATCTCCCGGTCGGTGAGGATCCGCGCGAAGTAGCCGACCGTCACCAGCACCGTCACCACTGTGAGCAGGTTGACCACCGTGTCGACGGTGAACCAGCCGGCCACCAGCAGCACCAGCAGGACGGCGAGCACCACGACGCTCGCCACGCCGATGCGGGTCAGCGCGCGCCGCCGGTCGGCGCCCAGCAGCGGGTCCGCCGGGCGGGCGCCCGCGTCGCCGAGGTTGCGGCGGCCCAGCACGTACTGGAGCACGCCGAAGGTCATGCCGACCGCGGCGGCGCCGAACCCCAGATGCCAGTTGATCTTCTCGCCGAGGAAACCGGTGATCAGCGGCGCGATGAACGCGCCCAGGTTGATGCCCATGTAGAAGATGGAGAACCCGGCGTCGCGGCGCGGCGAGTCCCGCTCGTACAGGTCACCGACCATGGTGGAGATGTTCGGTTTGAGCAGGCCGGTGCCGAGCACGATCAGCGCCATGCCGGCGAACACGCTCCACCCGGTGGGGATCGCCATCACGTAGTGACCGGCGGCGATCACCACGCCGCCCCACAGCACGCTGCGCCGCGCGCCGATCAGCCGGTCGGCGACCCAGCCGCCGGGCAGCGCCATCAGGTAGACCATGGCGTTGTAGGTGCCGTACACCGCGTTGGCGCTGGACTCGCCGAGGTCCAGTCCGCCGTCGGCGACCGCGGCGGTCAGGTACAGCACGAGGATCGCCCGCATGCCGTAGAAGCTGAACCGCTCCCACATCTCGGTGAGGAAGAGCGTGGACAGCGCGCGGGGGTGACCGAAGAAGGTCTTCCCGGCTGGTGGTCGGTCCCCGACCGGCGCGTCACTGCTCATCGTCACCTCCGCCACGCAAACAGGTGGGTAACATCCCCGTTGACAGGCGAAACACTCCACCGATTCGGCCCGGCCGGGGACGACCCCGCCGGGCAGCTGTCATGGCCGGTTACCCTTGACACTCCCGACCCGCGTACGGTCCTGCCGCCGTGGGCCGGGGAATGGGCGAGCGGTCACCGGCCGTTACACCTGAAGACCAGCACCACGAACGAGGGGAAGTCGATCATGGGCGAGCGCATGCTGCGCGGTAGCCGGCTGGGAGCGGTCAGCTACGAGTCCGACCGCAACACGGAGCTCGCGCCGCGCCAGACCCGCGAGTACCTCTGCGCCAAGGGGCACCAGTTCGAGGTGCCGTTCGCCGTCGACGCCGAGGTCCCGACGACCTGGGAGTGCAAGTTCGACGGCAGCGTCGCCCGCCTGGTCGACGGCACCGAGCCGGAGCAGAAGAAGGCCAAGCCGCCGCGTACCCACTGGGACATGCTGCTGGAGCGGCGCTCGATCGCCGAGCTGGAGGACATCCTCGCCGAGCGGCTCCAGGAGGTCCGGACCCGCCGCGGTCGTGCCTGACCGTCCGTAACGCGCCGAAACGCCCCCGGGATCACCCGGGGGCGTTTCGCTGTCTGACGACCGTCTCAGCGGTCGACGATCTCGCCCTCGATGGCCTTGCCCGGGTCGGTGACCGGCTGAGGCGACGGCGCGGGCCCAGGCGACGGGGCCGGCGCGGGTTCCGGGGCCGGCTGCGGCGCGCCCCGGTACACACGCACCCGGCGCGGCCCGAACAGGTCACCGGCGACCATCGACGACACCCGCCGCTCGGTGGCCCGGCGCACCCCGCCGCCGGCCAGCCGGCGCAGCGGCGGCACCAGCAACAGCAGGCCCACCACGCCGCTGACCAGGCCCGGCAGCGCCAGTAGCAGCGCACCCAGCAGACCGACGAGGCCGTCTGTCACCTCGGCGCCCGGCGGCCGGCCTGCCTGCGCCGCCGCGCGGAAACCGCGCCACGCCCGCATGCCCTCGCGGCGCAGCAGCACCAGCCCCAGCAGGGACGCCCCGAACACCAGCAGCACCGCCGGGCCGAACCCGACGGCCCGGCCGACCAGCACGAAAACGGTCAGCTCCAGCAGCGCGAACAGCAGCAGGGCCGGTGGCACGTACTTCAGTCCTCGGCGCATCTCACCTCATCAGCCCGGGGTCATCACGCCCCTCAAGCATGACACGCCCTCGCTCAAGGCCAGCGGGCGAGCGCGTCCGGGCGGGCAGGAGCGGTCGCCAGGCGGTCCCGCACCCCCCAGCGGGTGACCCGCCACAACGCCTCCGCCACGATCAGCGGGCTCATCTTGCTGTCGCCGTGTTCCCGCTCGGCGAACGTGATCGGCACCTCCACGATCCGCACCCCGGCGCGGTGCGCCAGCCGCGACAGCTCCACCTGGAACGCGTACCCCTGGGACCGCACCGAGTCCAGGTCGATCGCGTCCAGCGCGCTGGACCGGTACACCCGGTAGCCGCCGGTGGCGTCGCTTACCGGCATGCCCAGCGCCAGCCGCGCGTACAGGTTGCCGACCCGGGACAGCAGCAGCCGCCGCCACGGCCAGTTCAGCACCCGCGCGCCACGCGTCCACCGGGAGCCGATCACCACGTCGGCGTCGCGGGCGGCGTGCAGCAGCGCCGGCAGGTCCTCCGGGGCGTGCGAGCCGTCGGCGTCCATCTCCACCACCGCGTCGTAGCCGCGGGAGCGCGCCCAGGCGAACCCGGCCAGGTAGGCCGCGCCGAGCCCTTCCTTGCCGGCCCGGTGCAGCACATGCACCCCCGGGTCGCCGTCGGCGATCGTGTCGGCGATCGCGCCGGTGCCGTCGGGGCTGTTGTCGTCGGCGACGAGGACGTCCACCGCCGGCGCCGCCTCGCGTACCCGGGCGACGATGCGCCCGACGTTGTCGGCCTCGTTGTAGGTGGGGATGACCACCAGGACCCGCCCCACCCCGGGATGGCCGACCTTCCTCCTGTCGGCTGCCACGCCCACCGTCGCACCGCCTCCCGCTCGTCGGCTCAGCCGGGAGCGACCTCCCGGCGGCGGCGCAGCACGGCCGCGCCGGCCAGGGCCGCGACCGCCAGCGCCGTCAGCGCCACCTCCGGCCACACCCCGGCCGTGGTCGCCGGGGTACGCCCGTCGCCGAGTTCCATCTGCCGCACCACCACCGCGGCGGTGTTGAACCCGGTCGCACCGTCTACCCGCCCGTCCGGGGAAACGAACCCGGACACCCCGACCGTGGAGGCCATCAACGCGGCCCGGCCGTGCTCCACGGCCCGCAGCCGCACCATCGCCAGCTGCTGGCGGGCCTCGGCCACGTCGAACGTGGCGTTGTTCGTCTGCACCACCAGCAGCTGCGCGCCGCCGGTGACGGTGTCCCGGACGATGCCGTCGTAGGCGACCTCGAAGCAGATCACGTCGCCGAGCACGGCCGGGCCGGTGTTCAGCACGCCGGGACGGTCACCGGGGACGAAATCGGACCGGACCCGGTCGACCTGGGAGCTGACCTTGCGGGCGATGGACCGCAGCGGCACGTACTCGGCGAACGGCACCGGATGCCGCTTCGTGTACACCTGGTCCAGGTCAGGGCCGGTGCCCGGCCGCCACAGCAGCCCCGCGTTGCGCACCTCACCCCGGCCGGGCCCGACCAGCACCGCGCCGACCAGGATCGGCGCGCCGATCGCGTCGGCGGCCTGGGAGATCCGCTCCCCCGCCCCCGGGTTGCGCAGCGGGTCGATGTCGCTGGAGTTCTCCGGCCACACCACCACGTCCGGACGGTCCTGGCCGCCCTCGGCGACCCGCCGCGCCAGCTCCAGCGTCGCGTCGACGTGGTTGTTCAGCACCGCCTGCCGCTGCGCGTTGAAGTCCAGCCCGAGGCGCGGCACGTTGCCCTGCACGATCGCCACGGTGACGGTGTCGCCCGCGCCGCGTACCCCGGTCGGCACGGCCGTACCGGCGGCGAGCAGCGCCACCAGCGCGGCGGTGAGCCCGGCGACCGGCCGCCACTGCCCGGGCGCACGCCGCCAGTCCCGCCACGCGGCGGTGACCAGCAGCCCACCGGCGACCGCGACGGCGAACGTGACCAGCGGGGCGCCGCCGAGCGCGGCGAGCTTCAGCAGCGGCGACGTGTCCTGGCTGAACGCCAGCCGGCCCCACGGGAACCCGCCGAACGGGGTGCGGTCACGCAGCGCCTCCTGCCCCACCCACAGCACACCGGTGAGCAGCGGCCACGCCGCCCGGTGCCGGTCGGCCAGCGGCGACACCCAGGCGGTGGCGGCGCCCAGCAGCGCCAGGTAGGCGGCCTGCAGCAGCGACAGCAGCGCCCACGGCAGGTAGCCGGTGTGCAGGTTCGTCCACTCCAGCAGCGGCGCGAACAGCGCCACCCCGGTCAGGAGGCCCAGTCCCGCGCCGGCGCGCAGCCGCCGCCGGTGCACCGCGGCGGCCAGCAACGCCACCCCGACCGGCGCGAGCGGCCACATCCCGTACGGCGGGAACGCCAGCAGCAGCGCCAGCCCGGCCAGCACGGCGGCCGGCACGGCGAGCGTCAGCGGCAGGGGACGTGCCCCCTCGGCGATGGTGCGCGGCTGCTCCTGCTCCAGCGTCGTCACCGGCTTCTCCCCACGATCACGGGCCGAAGGCTACCCGCCCGTACCGGCGGTGAGCCGAACCGGTGTGGGGCGTGCCACCGGCGCGGCGCTGGCAGGCGACAATCAGGCGCATGCGGTTCGGTGTGCTCGGCGCGACCCAGGCGTACGCGGCCGACGGCAGTGTCCTGCCCGTCGCCGGTGGGCGGCTGCGCGCGCTGCTGGTGCTGCTGCTGCTCGACGCCGGCCGCACCGTGGCGCCGCAGCGTCTCGTCGACGGCGTGTACGGCGACCGGCCACCCGAGCAGGCCGCGAACGCGCTGCAGTCGCAGGTGTCGCGGCTGCGCCGGCTGCTGCCCGGCGCGCCCATCGAGTTCGGTCCGGCCGGCTACCGGCTGGCGGTCGACCCGCAGCGCGTCGACGTGCACCGGTTCGCCGGGCTGGCCGCGGCCGGGCGGGCGGCGCTCGCCGCCGGTGACCCGGCCGGCGCGGCGGCGCTGCTGCGCGACGCGCTCGGGCTGTGGCGCGGCGAACCCCTCGCGGACGTGACGGACGCGCCGTTCGCCGACGCCGAGGCGGCCCGGCTGCGCCAGGCGCGGCTGGCCACGGTCGAGGACCGGGTGGAGGCGGAACTGGCGCTGGCGCCGGCCGGGGCGCCGCTGATCGCCGAGCTGCGGGACCTGGTGGCGGCGCATCCGCTGCGGGAACGGCTGCACGGGCAGCTGATGCGGGCCCTGCACGGTGCCGGCCGCCGCGCCGAGGCGCTCGCCGTCTACGCCGACGCCCGCCGGGTGCTGGCCGAGGAACTGGGCACCGACCCGTCGGCGGAACTGGCCGCGCTGCACACGGCGCTGCTGCGCGACGAGCCCGCGCCGGCCGTCCGGCTGCCCAGCCCGCTCACCAGCTTCGTCGGCCGGGAACCGGAGCTGCGGCGGGTGCACGAACTGCTCGGCGCGGCGCGGCTGGTCACCCTGCACGGCCCGGGCGGCGCCGGCAAGACCCGCCTGGCCACCGCCGTCGCGTCCGGCCACGACGGGCCGGTGTGCCTGGTGGAGCTGGCCGCCGTGGCGACCGGCGCGCCCGTCGCGCCCGCGGTGCTGGCCGCGCTGGACCTGCGCGACGCCGCCCTGCGCACCCCCGGCGGCCCCGCCGACCTGACCGGCCGGCTGGTGGCGGCGCTGGCCGACCGGCGGCTGCTGCTGGTGCTGGACAACTGCGAGCACGTGATCGACGACGCGGCCCGGCTGACCGGCCGGCTGCTCGCTGCCGCGCCGGGGCTGCGGGTGCTCGCCACCAGCCGGGAACCGCTGGGCCTCACCGGCGAGGCGTTGTGCCCGGTCGGTGGGCTGCCCGCCCCGGACGGGCCGGCCGCACCGCAGGCCGCGGCCGCGTACCCGGCGGTGCGGCTGTTCACCGACCGGGCCGCCGACGTGTCGCCCGGGTTCACCCTCGACGACGCCACCACCCCGGCGGTGCTGCGGATCTGCCGTACCCTCGACGGGCTGCCGCTGGCCCTGGAGCTGGCCGCGGCGCGTCTGCGGGCCCTGCCGGTTTCGCAGGTCGCGGCCCGGCTGGACGACCGGTTCCGGCTGCTGCGCCGCGGCGACCGCACCGCGGCACCCCGCCACCGCACGCTGGAGGCGGTCGTCGGGTGGAGCTGGGACCTGCTCGACGAGCCGGAGCGGCGGCTGGCCGCCCGGATGAGCGTGTTCGCCGGCGCCGCCGATCTGGCCGCCGTGCAGGCGGTGTGCGCGCCGGACGCCGGCGACGTCCTGGACGTGCTCACCGGCCTGGTGGACAAGTCGCTGGTGGAGGCCACCGGCGGGCGTTACCGGATGCTGGAGACGATCCGCGAGTTCGCATCCGCCCGCCTCGCCGAGCACGGCGACACCGGGCGGGTGCGCGACGCGCACGCCGCGTACTTCCTGGATCTGGCACAGGCCGGCGACGCGGCGCTGCGCGGCGGCGGCCAGGAGCGGTGGCTGCGCCGCCTCGACGCCGCCCGCGACGACCTGCACGCGGCGCTGCGGCACGCGGACACCGCGACCGGGTTGCGGCTGGTCGCGGCGCTGGCGTTCTACTGGTGGCTGCGGGGCCTGCGCGGGGAGGGCGCGGCGCTGGCCCGGCGGCTGGTCGACCGGCTCGGCGGCCCGCCCGACGACCTGGCCGAGGAGTACGCGCTGGCCCTGCTGATCGCCACGCTCGCCGGTGGCGGCGAGCGCAGCGAGGTCGACGCCGCGTCGCGGATCCTGTGGACCCTGGCCCGGCCGCCCCGGCATCCGTTCCTGCTCTACCTGTCCGGCATGGCCAGCGGCCCGCCGTCGCCGGAGGACGCGGCGGCGCTGCACGAGCAGGCCGTTCGGGACCGGCTGCTCGGCACCGACCCGTGGAGCCGGGCGCTGGGCCTGCTGGGCACCGCGATGGTCAGCCTGCTGCACGGCCGTCACGCCCAGGCCCACGCCGACCTGGACGGCGCGCTCGCCGGGTTCCGGGCCCTCGACGACCGCTGGGGCATGATCGTGACGCTGTCCACCCACGCCGAGGCCGCCTACCGCACCGGTGACGTGGCGTCGGCGGCCGCGCCGATGGCGGAGGCGCTGGAGCTGGCCGAGCAGCTCGGCTCCACCCTGGACCTGGCGGAACTGCTGCGGACCCGCGCCGACGGGCGGCTCGCCGCCGGTGACCTGACCGGCGCGGCCGAGGACTTCCGGCGGGTGCGGCGCATCGCCGGGCCGGCCGGCGCGCCGGAGCTGGTCGCCGCCGCGTACCTGGGGCTCGGCGAGATCGCCCGCCGTGACGGCGACCCGCAGCGGGCGCGGACGCTGTGCGAGCGGGCGGTCGCGCAATGCCCGTCGGGCTGGTTCGGCGCCGACGTGGTGCGGCTCGCGGCGCTGGTGACGCTCGGGCAGCTCGCCGACGCCACCGGCGACCCGGCTGCGGCCCGCGCCCACTACCGGCAGGTCCTCACCGCCGGCGTCGGGGTGTGGGACGTGCCGGTGGTGGCCGCCGCCGCGGACGGGCTGGCCGGGCCGCTGCTGCGCGACGGCCACCCCGAGTCGGCGGCGCGGCTGCTGGGCGCGGCGGCGGCGCTGCTCGCAGGCACCGGCGCGGCAGACGCCCCGGCCGGCACACCCACCGCCGCCGAGCTGCGGGAACACCTGGGTGAGGCGGCGTTCGCCACCGCGTACGCCCGGGGCGCGGACCTGCCCCGGCAGCGGGCGCTGGCGCTGGTCGACGGGCGCTGACCGGCGCGGCGCCGCCCGGTGCGCGCGCGGTACGCGCCCGGTCAGCGCCGCCGGTGACGCTGACTCCCATGACCGACGACGCGACGGCCGTGCTGGCCGACGGGATACGAAAAACGTACGGACGCACCACCGCCCTGGACGGCTTCGACCTGGCCGTGCCGGCCGGCACCGTGTACGGGGTGCTCGGCCCGAACGGGGCAGGGAAGACCACAGCGGTGCGTATCCTCACCACGCTGCTGCGTTTCGACGCCGGCCGGGCCAGAGTGGCCGGGTACGACGTCGCCTCCGACCCGGACCGGGTCCGCGCCGCGATCAGCCTCACCGGACAGTACGCGGCGGTCGACGAGGTGCTCAGCGGACGGCAGAACCTGGTGCTGTTCGGGCGGCTGCGGCGGCTGTCCGCGCGCCGGGCCCGCAGCCGCGCCGACGAGCTGCTGGACCGGTTCGGCCTGACCGAGGCGGCGGACCGGTCGGCGGGCGGCTACTCCGGTGGGATGCGCCGCCGCCTGGACCTCGCCGCCAGCCTGGTGGTGCCACCGCGGGTGCTGTTCCTCGACGAGCCGACCACCGGCCTGGACCCGCGCAGCCGCAACGGCCTGTGGACGGCGGTGCGGGAACTGGTCGACGACGGCACCACGGTGCTGCTGACCACCCAATATCTGCAGGAGGCCGACCACCTCGCCGACCGGGTGTGCGTCATCGACACCGGCCGGGTCGTGGCCGAGGGCACCCCGGAGCGGTTGAAGGCACGCATCGGCGCCGACCGGCTGGAACTGGTGGTCCGCGACGTGGCGGACCTGCCCGCCGCGGCGGCGGTGGTGGAACGCGCCACCGGCGCGGCCGCGACAGTGGACGTCGAGCTGCGGCGTGTGGACGCGCCGGTGGCCGACCGGATCGCCGTGCTCACCGCCGTGCTGCGGGCCCTCGACGACGCCGGGATCGCCGTGGACGACGTGCTGGTCCGCCGTCCCACACTGGACGAGGCGTTCCTGCGGCTCACCGGCGGCCACGCCGACGCGCAGCGGGTGGGGGTGGCGTCGTGAGGGCGCTGACCGACGGGTGGCTGATGGCCGGGCGGAACATGCGGCACGTGGTCCGCGCCCCCGAGGAGATCATCCTCTACTTCAGCCTGCCGATCATGTTCGTGCTGGTGTTCGGCTACGTGTTCGGCAGCGGCATGTCCGTGCCGGGCGACGGCAGCTACCGGGAGTTCCTGCTGCCGGGCGTGTTCGTCATGACGATGCTGTACGGCCTCGGCGCGACCGCGTCGGCGATCGCGGTGGACGCCGGCCGGGGTGTGGTGGACCGGTTCCGGTCCCTGCCGATGGCCCGTTCGGCGCTGCTGTCCGGCCGCGCCGGCGCCGACCTGGTACGGGCCTGCCTGGAGATGACCACGCTGGTGGTGTGCGGGTTGCTGGTGGGCTGGCAGTGGCGCGAGGGCGTCGGCCCGGCACTGGCCGCGGTGGCGCTGATCCTGCTGCTGCGCGTCGCGATGACCTGGGTGGGCATCCTGTTCGGGCTGCTCGTGCCGAACCCGGACACGGTCGCGGTGGTGGTGTTCCCGCTGGCGTTCCCGCTGACCGCGCTGTCCAACGTGTTCGTGGCACCGGAGCTGATGCCGGACTGGCTGGGCGCGATCGCCGCCTGGAATCCGCTGTCGGCGACCGTGGCGGCGGCCCGGGACCTGTTCGGCAACCCGGGCCTGAGCGGCGACTCGTGGCCGGCCCGGCACGCGCTGGAACTGGCGATCGCCTGGCCGCTGGCGCTGATCGCGGTGGCCGCGCCGGCGGCGGTGCGCCGCTACCGGCGGCTCGGCCGCTGACAAGGGCCGGGGTATCGGGGGGATGAAATCGGGGCGCGGCCGAAGCCGCGCCCCGATGCTCCCAGGCCCTTCCCGGCCGGTGGGGCGAAGACGATCGGCGCCGACCTTCGGACCGACCCGACGTGGACTGGCTGCCCCCGCCTGGCCGTTGTCTACTGGCCGTGCCTCTCACCCTGCCCGTACACCGGTAACCGCGACCGGTTCGCGCCGCCCCGCCGACCCCCGCCCGCTGGACCTGGCCGCCGCAACCTTCCGGTCGCTCGGCCAGCGGACGAAGGGACGAAGCGAACAACAGCCGCTTCCCGTGGTAGGACTCAAAGACGGTACGGCGTAGACCCCCGCCGCTGTCAACCCACCCGGGCCTGTCGTGTGTTGCGACACGGCGTGTCGCGTCGGCGCGTCTCGATTCCTGAGGCTGCTTCAGGCGCCGAGGTGGTGCCGCAGCATCGCCGCCGCCGCACCCGGATGATCGTCGGCGAGCAGCCCGGCGGCGGCCAGCACGTAGTCCACGTCGACGACCGGGCGGGCCGCCCGCGGCAACGCCCACCCGCCGGCGTGGTCGGTGAGCACCGCGTCGAGCACCGCCGCCGCGTCACCCGGGTCGGCGTGCCGCAGCACCCCGCCGGAACCGACGAGCAGCTTCACCTCCCGCAGGTCCCGCCCGGCCCGCTCCCCCGTCGCCGCACCACGCGCGTGCCGCCGCAACGCCACAGTCGCCGCCAGCGCCGCGATGCGCCGGTCCACGGCCCGCTCACCGTCACCGGCGGGCAGGAACCCCGGGTCGGCCGCCCGTACCGCCGCCGCAGCCGTCAGCTGCGCCTCCTCGGCCGCGTCCAGCAGCCGCTCCTCGGCCGCGGCGCGCACCACACCCGGCGCGCTCCACCGCATGCCCAGGTCCCCCTCGACGGTGCGGGCCCGCCACAGCGTCCCGGCGACCTCCTGACTGGGGCCACTGTCCCGCTCGTCGGGCGTGAGCACCGAGTACACGTCGGTGGTGGCCCCACCCACGTCCACCACCGCGAGGTCACCGCCGAGCGTGCCGGCGAGGACCTCCACGCCGGTGAGCACCGCGTCGGGCGTGGCGGCGCGGACCAGCCGCGCGAACCGCGTACCCCGGGACAGCTTCTTGCCGCCGATGACGTGCCGCAGGAACACCTCCCGGATCGCCGCCCGCGCCGACGCCGGCTCCAGCACCCCGATGCGGGGCAGCACGTTGTCCGCCACCGTCACCGGCACCCCCGCACCCGCCAGCAGCGCGTGCAGGTCGGCACGCACGTCGGCGTTGCCGGCGAGGACCACCGGCACCCGGAACCGGGCCTTCGCCAGCCGCGTCGCGTTGTGCGTCACCGTCTCGGCGTCCCCGCCGTCGGTGCCGCCCACGAGCAGCACCACGTCCGGGCGGGCCGCCCGCAACGCCGCCACGTCCGCCCCGGACAGCCGACCCGCCGCCACGTGCACCACGTTCGCGCCCGCCGACAGACCGACCCGTCGGCCCGCCTGGGCGGTCACCAGGGGCTCGTAACCCACCACCGCGAGGCGCAGCCCACCCCCGGCCGACGAACACACGTACCAGGGCACCTCAGCGACCCCCGCCGACGCGGTGGCCGCGCCGACCGCGGCGTCCAGGCCGTGCAGCACATCAGTGCCCACCGTGGTGGGCGCCGACGCCGCCGCGACCAGCCGGCCGCCGTCGAGGTCCACCACCGCGGCCTTCGTGTACGTCGACCCGACGTCCGCGCAGACGACGACGCGCGACACCGGCGCACTCACGCTGGGCCGTCCTTCGTTCGCGACTGCGGGGCTCGCAACACCGGCTCGCTCCTCGCGCTCACGCCGGGCTCGCCTTCGTTCGCGACTGCGGGGCTCGCAACACCGGCTCGCTCCTCGCGCTCACGGTGATGGCGGCACGACCACCGTGCCGGTCGCGGTGACCGCCACGATCGGCTCGTCGAGCACCTCGGCGGCCGACTCGCCCTTGTCCGGGCGGCCCCGGCACACCACAGTCGCGGCGAAGTCGACGGTGCGGCTGCGGGTGCCCACCCGGGTCACCGTCGCCGTCACCTCCAGCACGTCACCGGCCTTCATCGGCGCCCGGAACTGCACGTCCGAGTACGAGGCGAACAACCCCTCGTCGCCGTCGGTGCGGATGCACACCTCGGTCGCCACGTCCCCGAACAACCCCAGCGCGTACGCCCCGTCGACCAGGTTGCCCGCGTAGTGGGCGTGGGAGTACGGCACGTACCGGCGGTGGGTGACTGTCAGACCGACACGGGGATCGCTCATCAGGTGTTCGCCTTCCTGGAGGTGATCAAAGCGTGGACGAGGTAACTGGCGACCTCACCCGGGGTGGTGCCACGGCCGAAGATCCGGTCCACGCCCAGCTCGCCGGTCATCGTCTCGTCGAACCGGGGCCCGCCGACGATCAGCAGCGGCCGGCGCCCGGCCGGCATCGCCTCCCGGAACGCCGCCGACATCTCCCGCGTGTTGTGCAGGTGCGCGTCGCGCTGCGTCACCACCTGCGACACCAGCACCGCGTCGGCGCGTTCCCGCCGGGCCGCCTCGACCAGCTCCGGCACGCTCACCTGCGCGCCCAGGTTCGTGACCTTCAGCTCCCGGTAGTACTCCAGGCCCTTCTCGCCGGCGATGCCCTTGACGTTGAGGATCGCGTCGATGCCGACGGTGTGCGCGTCGGTGCCGATGCAGGCGCCCACCACCGACAGTTTGCGGCGCAGCCGCCGCTTCACCACCGCGTTGACCTCCTTGGCCGACAGCAGCGGATAGTCACGCTCCACCACCTTCACCTTCGACAGGTCCACCAGGTGGTTCACCCGCCCGTACACCACGAAGAACGTGAACCCGTCACCGATCGGCTTGGCGTGCACCAGCATCGCCGGGTCCATGCCCATCTTGTTGGCGAGCTGCACCGCCGCGCCCTCGGCCCGCTTGTCGTGCGGCACCGGCAACGTGAACGACACCTGCACCATGCCGTCACCGGTGGTGTCCCCGTACGGCCGCACGACCGTCTTCTCGCTCACAGGGTCTGCTCCAGGATCTCCGTGGCCGGGTTGTAGTAGTCCGCCTCGTGCCGCGCCACCCCGGAAAGGCCCTTCCCGCGGTCCGCCGGCCGCTTCATGATCCCGAACGTGCCCTCGGCGATCGCCGTCAGCAACGACTGGTCCCCGATGCGCTCCAGCAGATCCACCGCCTCACCGAGCACCCGGTGCGCCCGCTCCTGGATGAACCCGCCCGGCGCCGGCACGAAGTCCTCGTGCAACCCGCCCGCCGCGCCCAGCACGTACCGCACGTTCTGCAGGGCGATGTCCCGGTCCGACAACCACGGCGTCACCACCGCCTCGGTCATCATCCCCACCAGCAGGATCCCCTGCCCGGTCATCGTGCCCACCAGGTTGAAGAACCCGTCCAGCAGGTTGCCCCGGAACACGTCACCGGTCATGTGCTTCGTCGGCGGCATCCACTTCAACGGCGCATCCGGGAACAACTCCCGCGCCAGCAACGCGTGCGCCAGCTCCAACCGGAACGACTCCGGCACATCCGGGTTGATCTCGAACGCGTGCCCCAGCCCCAGCTGCCAGTCCGCCAGCCCCGCCTCGTGCGCGAAGAACTCGTTCAGCAGCTGCGACACCGTCACCGTGTGCGCCTCGTCCACCGCGTCAGCGGTGGTCAGGTAGTTGTCCTCACCGGTGTTGATGATGATCCCCGCCCGCGCGTGCACCTGCCGCGAGAACCGCTGGTCCACGAACGTACGGATCGGGTTGATGTCGCGGAACAGGATCCCGTACATCGAGTCGTTGAGCATCATGTCCAGACGCTCCAACCCGGCCAGTGTCGCCATCTCCGGCATGCACAGACCCGACGCGTAGTTCGTCAGCCGTACGTACCGGCCCAGCTCCCGCGACGTCTCGTCCAGCGCCGCCCGCATCAACCGGAAGTTCTCCTGCGTCGCGTACGTGCCCGCGAAACCCTCCCGGGTCGCCCCCTCCGGCACGTAGTCCAGCAGCGACTGCCCCGTCGACCGGATCACCGCGATCACGTCCGCGCCGGCCCGCGCCGCCGCCTGCGCCTGCGGGATGTCCTCGTAGATGTCACCCGTCGCCACGATCAGGTAGATCCACGGCCGCCGCTCCGGATCACCGAACCGCTTCACCAGGCGGTCCCGCTCCGCGCGCCGCCGGTCGATGCTGCGCACCCCCGCCGCGACCGCCTTGCGCGACGCCCGCCGCGCCGCCGTCGCCGCCTTCCCCGACGGCTGCGCGAACCGCACCGACCCGGCCGCCGCCTTCTGCGCCAGCAACGTCACATCGGTGATGCCCTCACGCGCCAGCGCGTCGAACACCGGCGCCGCCACCCCGTGCCCCAGACCCACGTCCGCGACCACCGCGTCCACGAGCCGGTTCACCCACGGAATACCGTCCGGGTCCGCGCCGGTCACCCCGGCCAGCCGCAGCACCGCCCGCTCCACCGACACCGTGGTGTGACTACGCGCCAGATCCACCACCGGCTGCCCGGCCCGGCGCGCCAACTCCCGCGCCCGCGCCACCAGCGCCGGATCCAGCCCAAGCTTCCCTGTCACGAAGACCCTTCCTGATAGATCACGTCACCGCGCAACACAGTGGCCCGGCACACCGGCAGCGGCGTCGGATCGTCCGCGCCCCGCAACTCCGGATCCTCGGCCAGCACCACCGGCAGCCCCCGCTCCACGCCCGCCGGGGTGTCCCACACCGCGAACGTCGCCGGCGCCCCCAACGCCAGCACACCCTCGTTGTCCAGGTGCACCGCCCGCCACCCGCCGCGCGTGTGCGCCGCGAACGCCGCCCGCACACTCATCCGCTGCGCCGGGTTGTGATGCGCCGCCGCCGCCCGCACCGACCCCCACGGATCCAGCGGCGTCACCGGCGAATCCGACCCAAACGCCAACGCCACCCCGACGCCGTGCATCGCACCCATCGGATTCGACTCCAGCGACCGCGCCAACCCCAGCCGCGACTCGTACATCCGGCCCGCGCCGCCCCACAACCTGTCGAACGCCGGCTGCATCGACGCCACGATCCCGTACTCCACGAACCCGGCGATCAACGCCTTGCTCATGATCTCCGCGTGCTCCACCCGGTGCCGGGCCGCCCGCAACCGGTCCACACCCAGCGACCGCGCCGCCAGCCCGAAACCCGCAAGCACCGTCCCGATCGCCGCGTCCCCGATCGCGTGGAACCCGCCCTGCAACCCGTGCGCCGCACAATCAAGCAGATGATCACGGACCTGCTCCGCCGACACGTACCCGTGCCCGCACGCCCCCGCCTCACCGTCCAGGTACGCCGCCGACACGTGCGCCGTCCGCGACCCCAGCGCCCCGTCGGCGAACAGGTCACCACCCGCGCCCACCGCACCCAGCTCCCGGGCTTTCGCCGCACCCAGCAACTCACCCCAGTACCCGTACACCTCCGGCACCCCGGCCCCCGAGATCGCCAGCAGCCCGGTGAAGTCCTCCTCGTCGGAGATGTCCGGACCACCGCACTCGTGCACCGCCGCGACACCCAGCGACGCCGCATGCTCCAGCGCCCGCCGCTGCGCCGCCACCCGCTGCGCCCGCGACACCGACGCGAACGCCGCCGCCCGCACCACGTGATGCGCGTCGCGCCGCAGCCACCCCGACGCCTCGAACCCGGCCGCCGACACCACCTCCGGGCACGCCGCCAGCAGCGCCGCCGACACCAGCGCCGAATGGATCGACGCCTGCGACAGATACACCCGCCGCCCACCGGCCGCCCGGTCCAGCGCCGCCGCATCAGGCAACGCCGGATCCGCCCAGCCCGACTCGTCCCAGCCGTGCCCCAGCACCACCGCGTCACCCGGCAGACCCGCCGCGAACGCCGACACCGCCTCCAGCAGCCCATCCGCCGACCGCACCGCCGACAGATCAAGCCCCGACAACGCCAATCCGGTATCGGTCGCGTGCACGTGCGCGTCGACGAACGCCGGCGTCACCAGCGCACCGCCCAGCTCCACCACCCGGTCCGCCCGCGGCGCGTCCGCGTCCGTACCCAACCAGGCGATCCGCCCGTCCCGCACCAGCAGCGCCGTCGCGCTCGGGTCCGCCGGACAGTGCAGCACTCCACCGCGATACAGCGTCGAGGGGTTCGTCATGGTCTCAGTCTGCCGTCAGACGAGCCTCGAACAGGCCGCGCACCCCCGGCTCGGCACGCAACAGATCCAACGCCAGCGCCGCGTGCCCCGGCACGTACCCGTTGCCCACCAGCATCGTCACGTCCGCCGCCAGGCCCTCCGCACCAAGCGCCGCCGCCGCGAAGCTCGTCGCCATCGAGAAGAAGATCACCGTACCGCCGTCCGCCGTGGCCAGCACCGCGCCGTGCTCACACCCCGGCACGTCCACGCACACCACTGTCACGTCCGCCGGCACACCCAGCGCCGTCGTCACCGCCGTCGACAGCCCCACCGGATCCCGCGCGTCGGCCAGCGCCACCACGTCGGCCAGCCCGGCCGCCGTCAGCGCGTCCCGCTCCGACGCCACCGGAACCACCCCGACGGTACGGGCGGCGCCCGCCCGCCGCGCCGCCGCCAGCGACAGCGACCCGCTCTTGCCGGCCCCGCCGATCACCGCCACCGACACCGGACGCCGATCACCCTCCCGCGAGCGCCGTGCCACCTGCTCGGCCACCACCCGCGCCGTCAACGCCGGCGCCCCGCACACGTCCAGCACCGCCAGGGACAGCTCGGGGTGCAGGTCCGGCGGCAGCACCGCCGCGATCGACCGGGCGAACAGGATCGCGTACCCGTCGCACGGCACCTGCTCGCTGCGCCCGTCCCAGCGGGCCAGCCCGTCGGTGATCGTCAGCGGCGTCAGCGTCAGCGACACGAGCGTCGCCACCCGGTCACCCGCCTTCAGCCCCAGCGGCGAGCGGCGGCCCGCCTCCTCGACGGTGCCGATCAGCATGCCGCCGGAACCGGTCACCGGGTTCTGCATCTTCCCCCGGGCCGACACGATCTCCAGCACCTCGGCGCGGACCTTCTCCCCGTCGCCGCCGTGCTTCTCCGCCAGCTGCCGGAAACTCGCCGCGTCCAGGTTCAGCCGCTCGACCCGGATCCGGACCTCGTTCGCCGCGATCCGCGGGTCCGGGTCCAGCCGCCAGGCCGCCTGCGGGAGCACCCCCGCCGGTTCCACGACTCGGTGCAGACCCACCGGTGACGTCACGCCGACCCCCTATGTCCAGCCGCCCGAACCCCCGGCCAGGAGTCGCGTCGCGGGAAAACTTCCGGCAGACTAATTTCTTCACCGCAGATTTTCCAGTAGCCTACGCATCCGTTGATCAAACCGCACACTGACGAGGAGGGGCCGTGACCCAGACCCAACCGGTGGAGACCATCCCGACGCCCCGCCCCGCGCCGGTCGCCGTTCCGACCGCCGGACAGCCCTACGAATACCGCCGCGCGCCCCTCGTCGAACCCGACTGGACCCGCTTCCCCGGCTGGCGCCACATCACCCGCGAACAGTGGGAGAGCGCCCAGTGGCAACGGGTCAACTGCGTCAAGAACATCAAGCAGCTGCGCGCTGTCCTCGGCGACACCGTCGACGAGACCTTCTACGCCGACCTGGAGGCCGACCAGAAGGCGCTGGCCACCATGTCCATGCTGGTGCCGCCGCAGATGCTCAACACCATGGTGCCGCATCAGCCGATGAGCACCGAGGCGCTGCTGGCCGACCCGATCCGCCGCTACATGATCCCGGTCGCCTCCGACCGGCGCACCGACTGGCCGTCGCACCCGTACGCCAGCCGCGACAGCCTCCACGAGCACGACATGTGGGTCGCCGAGGGTCTCACCCACCGCTACCCCACCAAGGTCCTCGCCGAACTGCTCTCCACCTGCCCGCAGTACTGCGGCCACTGCACCCGCATGGACCTCGTCGGCAACTCCACCCCCGCCGTCGACAAGCTCAAGCTCACCCTCAAGCCGGTCGACCGCTACGACGCCCACATCACCTACCTCAAGGCCCACCCCGGCGTACGCGACGTTGTCGTCTCCGGCGGCGACGTCGCCAACGTGCCGTGGCGCAACCTCGAGTCGTACCTGATGCGCCTGCTGGAGATCGAGACGATCCGCGACATCCGGCTCGCCACCAAGGCGCTCATGGGCCTGCCCCAGCACTGGCTCCAGCCCGACGTGGTCGAGGGCCTCGAACGGGTCGCCCGCACCGCCGCCCGCCGCGGCGTCAACCTGGCCATCCACACCCACGTCAACCACGCCCAGTCGCTGACCCCGCTGGTCGCCAAGGCCGCCCAGACCGCGCTCGACGTCGGCGTCCGAGACGTGCGCAACCAGGGCGTACTCATGCGCGGCGTCAACGCCACCAGCGCCGACCTGCTCGACCTCTGCTTCGCGCTGCAGGGCGAGGCGGGCATCCTGCCGTACTACTTCTACATGTGCGACATGATCCCCAACGCCGAGCACTGGCGCGTCCCGGTCTGGCACGCCCAGCAGCTCCAGCACGACATCATGGGCTACCTGCCCGGTTACGCCACCCCGCGGATCGTCTGCGACGTGCCGTTCGTCGGCAAGCGCTGGGTGCACATGCTCACCGACTACGACCGTGAGCGCGGCATCTCGTACTGGACGAAGAACTACCGCACCTCGATCGAGTCGGCCGACCTGGAGGCGCTGAACAAGCGCTACGCCTACTACGACCCGATCGACACGCTGCCCGAGGCCGGCCAGGCCTGGTGGCTCGCCCACCGCGACGACTGACCCCGGACAACCGACGGCGGGCCACCTCATCGCTGAGGTGGCCCGCCGTTCGCGTACTCACTTGTTGAAGGCGTCCTTGACGTCGCGGCCCGCCTGCTTGGCGTGCTCCCCGGCCTGCCGGGCCCGCGCCGTGCTCTGCTCGGAGGCGCCCTCGGACCGCAACCGCTCGTTGTCGGTCACGTCGCCGATCCGCTCCTTGGCCATGCCGCTCATCTCCTGGGCCTTGTTCTTCGCCTTGTCGGTGAAGCTCATGTCGCCCTCCCTCGTCCGGCTGCGCCTTGCCCTTGTCGCGTCCCCGGTGCGTGTCGTGTCAAACGCTGTTGACCGGCGCGCATCGCGTAGGGCGTCCTAGGATAATAGGTTGAAGGTGTGTGCCTACCGGTTCAGGTCGCGGACGCGGTCCGTGACGGCGGCCAGGAACGCGGTGAGGGCGGGCGCCGGTGGCGTGCCCCGGGTGACAGCCACCAGGCGGCGCCGGAGAGCGGTCTCGGCGATGCCCCGCACCGCCAGCGCCGGGTCGTCCCCGGGCAGGGCCAGCGCCGGCATCAGGGCGACCGCCGCCCCGGCCCGGACCAGCTCCAGCTGCACGTCCGCGTCGCTGGACCGGTGCCGCAGGTCCGGTTCGTAGCCGCCGAGACGGCGGCACGTCCCGACCACCATGGCGTGGTGCCCGGTGCCCTCGGCGGAGGCCGTCCACACCTCGGACCGCAGGTCGGCGACCGCGACGTGTCCCCCGGTCCCGGCGAGGGGATGCGCGGCGGGAAGCACGAGCCGCAAGGGCTCCTCGAGCAGGAGCGTGAAACGGAGCCCCGGCGGGCGGGGGCGGGGCTGACTGTCGTACTCGTCGCCGATGACCAGGTCGACGGCGCCCAGCCGCAGGCCCGGCAGGGACTGTTCGAGTTCCAGCTCGAAGATCTCCACCCGCACCCGCGGGTGCTCGGCTCTCATCCGGGCCACGGCCGGCACGAGCAGGCGGCGCGCCGCCGATTGCAGGCCGCCCGCCCGGACGCTCCCCCGGACGTCACCGTCGAGCGCGGCCAGGTCGGCCTCCGCCGCCTCCGCCGCCGACAGCAGCACCCGGGCGTGCCGGGCGAGCACGTGCCCGGCCTCGGTGAGCCGTACGCCGCGGCCCGCCCGGCCCAGCAGCCGGACACCCGCCTCCTTCTCCAGCAGGGCCAGCTGCTGCGACACAGTCGACGGGCTGTAGCCCAGAGCCGCGGCGACAGCGGCCATCGTGCCGCGCTCCTCGAACTCCCGCAGGAAACGCAACCGCCGCAGGTCCAGCTCGATCATGCGGGAATCCTAATGATTCACCTGCGGAATTCATCGCTGGACCCGAGCAGTCGGCACCGGTGATCCTTGGCGCGTGGGTGCCGCGCTGTGTCTCCTGTCCGCCGCCTGTTTCGGCGCGATGGCCGTCTTCGGCAAGCTCGCGTACGACGCGGGTGTCTCCCCGACGGCTCTGCTGCTGGTGCGTTTCGGCCTGGCCGCCGTACTGCTCGGGCTCGTCCTGCTCACCCGGCCGGCCCGGCGCCGCGCGGCGCCGGGCGACGACAGCGGTGTGCGGCCGGCGACGAGGCGCGGGCGGGTGGTGGCCGCCTCGGGTGGAACGCTGCTGGTCCTGCTCGGCGCCGGTGGCGCGGGCTTCCATCCGCTCGGGGCGCTGCTGGCCTTCGCCGCCGCCGTCACCTACACGGTCTACATCCTGGTCTCCGACACCGTCGTGCACCGGCTGGCACCCGTGGCGCTGTCGGCGCTGGTGATGACGGGTGCCGCCGGCACCCTCGGCGCTCGCGCCCTGGTCACCGGCGGCGCCGACCTGAGCTTCGGGTGGCGGGGATGGTTCTGGCTGGCCGCCATCGCCGTGATCTCCACGGTCGTGGCGATGCTGGCGTTCTTCGCCGGGCTGAAGCGGACCGGTCCGTCGACCGCGGCCATCCTGTCCACCTTCGAACCGGTGGTCACCGCCGCGCTGGCCACGCTCACCCTCGGCGAGGCCCTGACCCCCGCGCAGCTCGCCGGCGGCGCACTGGTGCTGGCCTCCGTCGCGGTCCTGCAACTGCGCCCCGGCGGCGCACGCGCCCGGGAACGGGCGTCCGGCCGGCCGGTCCCGGCACGCGACGGCCTGACCGAACCCACGCCGGCGGCCCGCTAGCGCCCGCTTCCCCGGTTAACCGTCGGCGGCGGGCCGGGCCCGCCCCGGCGTGGTTGACTGGGCCGGTGAACGAGATCCTGCTGATCCGGCACGGCGAGACCAGCTGGAGCGCCGCCCACCGGCACACCTCGTACACCGATCTGGACCTGACCCCCGACGGCGAACGGCAGGCCGGCGCGCTGGCCCCGCTGCTCGCCGGCCGGCGCTTCGCCCGGGTGCTGTCCAGCCCCCGGCAGCGGGCCACCCGCACCGCCGCCCTGGCCGGGCTCACCGTCGACGCGATCGAGCCGGACCTGGCCGAGTGGAACTACGGCGAGTACGAGGGCCGCACCACCGCGGACATCCAGGCCGACCGGCCCGGCTGGTCGATCTGGGCCGACGGCGGCCCCGGCGGCGAGTCACCGGAGCAGGTGGGCGCCCGCCTGGACCGCGTGCTGGACCGGATCGCGCCGCTGCTGGAACAGGGCGATGTCGCGCTCGTCGGGCACGGGCACAGCCTGCGCGTGCTCGGGGCGCGCTGGATCGGGCTGCCGCCCTCGGCCGGGGCGCTGCTGCGGCTGGACACCGCCACGCTCAGCGTGCTCGGGCACGAGCACGGCCGGCGGGTGCTCAGGCGGTGGAACCTGCCGGCTCCGCCGACGGGCGGGGACGACCCCGGCCGGTCAGCTCGCCACTGATCTTCGGCGGCCGGTTCTCATACGGCGTGGACAGCACCACTGTCGTGCGCGTGGTGACGTTCGCGGCGGTACGGATCTCCTGCAGCACCCGCTCCAGGTCGGCCGGGCCGGCCACCCGCACCAGCAGGAGATAGAAGTCCTCCCCCGCCACCGAGTAGCACGAGTCGATCTCGGGCAGGTGCGCCAGCCGCTCCGGCGCGTCGTCCGGCTGGGACGGGTCGAACGGCCGGATCGCCACGAACGCGGTCAGCGGCAGGTCCAGTGCCTCGAACGACACCCGCGCGGCGTACCCCTTGATCACCCCGCGTTGCTCCAGCCGGCGGACCCGCTGGTGCACGGCCGACACCGACAGGCCCACCCGCTCGGCCAGATCCGTGTACGACAGCCGACCGTCCCCGGTCAGCGCGGCGACGATGGCACGGTCGATCTCCTCCACGCGCTGCACAGTAGCCGGAAAAGCGCTCCCACGCCGTACCCGGCCCGCCGTGGTGACGCTCAGCGCGCCGTCCGGTCGCGCACCGCGTCCGCGGCGTAGTTCAGCACCTCCGCGATGTCCTCCTCGTCCAGGAACGGCAGGTCGGTGAGGATGTCCGTGACGGACATGCCCTCGGCCATCATGGCCAGCAGGGTGGCCACGGGGATGCGCGACTGCCGTACGCAGGGCGCACCCCCCATGACGTCGGGGTCCACGGTGATCCGGGGGAAGGTCACCGCGACAGGCTAGCCCTTCGCCAGCGCACGCGAGATGACCAGACGCTGGATCTGGTTGGTGCCCTCGACGATCTGGAGCACCTTGGCCTCCCGCATGTACCGCTCGACCGGGTGGTCGGCGACGTACCCGGCGCCGCCGAGCACCTGCACCGCGTCGGTGGTCACCCGCATCGCCACGTCAGTGGCGAACAGCTTCGCCTTGGCCGCCTCGATCGAGTACGGGCGGCCGGCGTCGCGCAGCCGCGCGGCGGCGAGCGTGAGCGCCCGCGCGGCGGAGATCTGGGTGGCGGCGTCGGCCAGGTTGAACCCGAGCCCCTGGAAGTCGATGATCGCGCGGCCGAACTGGCGGCGCTCCCGGGCGTAGCCGACCGCGTAGTCCAGCGCGCCCTGGGCCAGGCCCACCGCGCACGCGGCGATGCCCAGGCGGCCGGAGTCCAGCGCGGACATCGCGATGGTGAACCCGGCGCCCTCGCCGCCGATCAGCCGCTCCGCCGGCACCCGGGCGTCGTCGAAGGCGATCTGCGCGATCGGCGAGGCGTGCAGGCCCATGGTGCGTTCGGCGGCCTGCGGGTGGATGCCCGCCGTCGACCGGTCGGCCAGCAGGCAGGAGATGCCCTTCGGGCCGGGACCGCCGGTGCGGCAGAAGATGTTGTAGAAGTCGGCCACCCGGGCGTGCGTGATCCACGCCTTGGTGCCGGTCACCACGTACGCGTCGCCGTCGCGCACCGCCCGCGTGGTCAGGGCCGCCGCGTCCGAGCCACCCTGCGGCTCGGAGAGGCAGTACGCACCGAGCAGTTCCCCGCCGATCATGTCCGGCAGCAGTTTGCGCTGCTCGTCCGTGCCGAACTGGGCCAGCGGGTAGCAGGACAGCGTGTGCACGCTGACCGCCTCGGCCACTGCCAGCCACCGGCTGGCGAGGATCTCCAGCACCTGGAGGTACACCTCGTACGGCTGCGCCGCGCCACCGTGCTCCTCCGCGTACGGCAGGCCGAGCAGGCCGGCCCGGCCCAGGGTGCGCAGCACCTCCCGGGGGAACTCGGCGCGGGCCTCGAAACCGGCGGCGGCCGGAGCCAGCTCCCGGTCGGCGAGTTCGGTGGCGAGGTCCAGCAGGTCGTGGGCCTCGTCGGTGGGCAGGATCCGGTCGACGTTCATAGCGCGATGAGCTCCGTGGGGGTGGTGTTGAGCCGTTGCCCGCCGTCCGTCGTGCAGACGACGATGTCCTCGATCCGGGCTCCGTGCCGCCCGGCGAGGTAGATCCCGGGTTCGACCGAGAAAGCCATGCCGGCCTGAAGCGGCCGGGGGTTACCGGTCACCACGTACGGCTCCTCGTGGCCGTCGAGGCCGATGCCGTGACCGGTGCGGTGCAGGAAGGCGTCGCCGAAACCGGCGGCGGCGATGACGTCGCGGGCGACCGCGTCGAGGGCCTCGGCGGTCACACCCGGCGCGACGGCGGCCACGGCGGCGCGCTGCGCCTCCCACAGCACCGCGTAGTAGTCCACGAACTCGGCCGGGGCGGGACCGCCGGCGACGTACGTGCGGGTGCAGTCGGAGCGGTAGCCCGACGGCATCGTGCCGCCGATGTCGACCACCACCGGCTCACCGGCGCCGATCGGGCGGTCCGAGATGCCGTGGTGCGGACTCGCGCCGTTCGGCCCGGCCGCGACGATGACGAAGTCGACGGCGGCGTGCCCGGCCGCCCGGATCGCGGCGGCGAGGTCGGCGGCGACCTCGCGCTCGGTGCGGCCGGGGCGCAGCCACTCCCCCATCCGCAGGTGCACCGCATCGATCGCGGCGCCCGCCTCGGCCAGCGCCGTCACCTCGGCCGGCGACTTGCGGATCCGCATCTCCCGCAGCACGTCGGAGGCGAGCCGCTGGGCCGCGCCGGGCAGCGCGTCGCGCAGCGCGAGGACCTGCTGCGCCCACATCCGGTCGGCCAGCCCGACGGCGCGGACCGGGCCGGGCAGCGCCGCGCGCACCAGCGGCCACGGGTCGGTGCCGTCGGCGTGGTCGACGATCCGGTACCCGGTGCCGGGCGCGGCCTCGGCGTCCGGCCGCTCCAGCACCGGCACGATCAGCGTCGGCTCGCCCTCGGCGGGCAGCACCAGGCAGGTCAGCCGCTCCCCCTCGCGGGCGTCGTAGCCGGTCAGGTAGCGCAGGTCGGAACCCGGGGTGAGCAGCAGCGCGTCCAGGCCCGCCGCGGCGGTGGCGCGCTGGGCCGCGACGAGACGCCCGGCGGGGTACAGTTCCTCGATTCCCACACCCCGAAGCTTAACGGTCGTTTGGGTCCGGACGGGAGTCCGGGCGATGCTCGCAGACGCCGGCCATCCGGTCCGCCTCGATCTTGGTCATGCCCGATGCCCGGAGCAACTCGCCGACCACGATGAACAGCTGCGAGGCCACGATCGTGCCGGAGAAACCCAGACCGGCGGCACGCGCCCGGCCGGCCTCCCGCGCGGCGTCCCGCGCCCGCGCCCGCGCGATGTCCGGCGGCCGCCCGGCCAGGAAGTCTCGGTGCAGCAGCCGCAGCGACTGCCCGAACGCCTCGACCCCGGCCGGCAGGGCCGCCGGAACCGGCTCCCCGGCCTCCAGCAACGCCACCACCCGGCGCACCATGTTGCGGCTGTTCGTGTACGCCAGCTCCAGGTGGGCGCCCGCGTTCTCGTAGCGGCGCAACTGGGCCCGTCGCCGCCACCGCCACGGTGACAGCGACGTCACCTCGCGGGCCGCCGCGACGATCTCGGTGGTCTGTTTCCGCTCGACCTCGGCCGCCTCCAGGCGACGCAGCGCCCCCTCGGCCTCCCCGGCGTCCCGGGCGGTGAGCGCGTTCGCCGTGGCCGTCAGCTCGTTGGCGAACAGGTCCAGCGTGGGCCCGGCCGCGCGGTGCACCACCCGGACCGGGTTCAACGGCAACAGCAGCAGCGCCACCACCACCGCCACCGCGCCGCCCACCAGCGCGTTCGCGGTACGCGGCACGGCCAGGTCGGGCGCGTTGGGCTCCACGGTGCCCAGCAGCACAGCGGTGCTGCCGGCCTGCACCATCACGGCGCCGTTGCCCCGGATCACCACCGCCAGCGAGATCGCCAGCGCGACCACCAGGCCGGTCTGCACCGGACCGGCCCCGATCAGCTTGATGATCAGGTCGCCGACCAGCACGCCGACGATCACACCGCCGAGCAGTTCGGCGGTACGGCGGATCCGGTTGCCGATCGCCGCGGCGATGGTGCCCACCGCAGCCGCCGGCGCGAACAGCGGCTGCGGGTTCTTGAGCAGCGTGCTCGCCACGTACCAGGCCAGACCGGCGGCCAGACCGGCCTGGAGAGCCACGATGAAGTACCGGCGCAGCCGCTCGTACGCCTCCCGGATCTCGCGGCGCGCCGCCGGAGCCACGGGGGTCACCGCACCGCCCGCCTGCCCGGGCACCACAGGCACGAGGGCTCGGGCTCGATCACGCCCTCCTCTACCCGGCACTCACGCCGGTATTCCCACGCCGCCACGCGCTTGCGGACGCGAGGGATCATGGAGTGGTGATCCGCTTTCTGCTGAACCTGCTGTGGCTCGTCTTCGGCGGCGGCTTCGTCCTGGCCCTGGGCTACGGCATCGCCGCCCTGATCTGCTTCGTCCTCGTCGTCACCATCCCCTTCGGCGTGGCCTCGCTGCGGCTCGCGTCGTACTCGCTGTGGCCGTTCGGGCGCACGATCGTGCGCAAGCCGGGCGCCGGGCTGCCCTCCGGCCTGGCGAACGTGCTCTGGGTGGTGCTGGCCGGCTGGTGGCTGGCCCTGTCGCACATCCTCGCCGGCATCGCGCTCTGCGTGACGATCATCGGCATCCCGTTCGGGGTGGCGAACTTCAAGCTGGTCCCGGCGGCGCTGTGGCCGCTCGGCCAGGAGGTCGTCGAAACGCCGTAACCGCGTAGGCGGTCCGGCCTCCTCGCCGTTCCGGCTGACCGCTGGCGGTCGGCACGGCTGACCGTCAGCAATAGGCGCGGCTGACCGTCAACAGTCGACGTGGCCGACGGGCCGACCGTCGGCGCGGCCGTTCCCCTGCGTCCCGTCCACCTCTCCCCGCCACGGGGGATTCACCGGCCACTGGAACGCCATGGGTGTCTCCGGCCCTGTTTGGCACCCATGGCGTTCCAGTCGCACCACGGTCGCACGGCGACTTGACGTTCGCGGCCGAGGACGACCCGCCACGATCTCGGCCACCGGGACCAGTGTCCCGCGACGCGGGACGGCATGAAGATCTTGGTACGAAGTGGCCCCCCTGAGGGCCTTTTCGTACCAAGATCGCGCAGGTCCCGAGCGCGAGCCCGGAGGCGCGCGTCTGAAGCGCGAACGTCAGCGCCGCAGCCGCAATGAGGCCCCAGTTGGCCGCGAGACCAACCCCCTTCCCGTGGTGGCGGCCAGCTCCCTGTTCGCCGTGAGCGACCGGCCTCGCCACCCTTACGGCATCCTAGGAGGATGGGGTGATCGCCCCACCTCGGCGGCGGGAAGGATGCGAATGCGGCTCGCACCAGCGCGGCGCTGGCTAGCGTCGAGGGGTGCGGGACGGGGTGATCGAGGCGCTCAAGGCGGACCCGGCGATGTCCGGTCTGCGCCGGTCGCTGGACTTCTATCACGGCGACCCGGCACGCGAGGCCGCCCTCGACGCGTTCTACGCCCCGCTGGTCCGCGCCGGCGACCTGGTCTTCGACGTGGGCGCGCACGTGGGCGACCGGCTGGGCAGCTTCCGCCGCCTCGGTGCGCGCGTGGTGGCGGTCGAGCCGCAGCCGCTGTGCGCCCGGGTACTGCGCGAGATGCACGCGGGCGACGACGGCGTGACAGTGGTGGAGGCGGCCTGCGGGCGTACCGCCGGGCCGGTGCGACTGCACGTGAACTCGGCCAACCCGACGGTCTCCACCGCCTCCCCCGGGTTCGTCCGCGCCGCCGACGGGGCGCCCGGCTGGGCGGGCGAGACCTGGGACGCGCAGATCGTGGTGCCCGGCACCACGCTGGACGTACTCGTGGCCGCGTACGGCGTTCCGGCGTTCGTGAAGATCGACGTGGAGGGCTTCGAGGACGCCGTACTGGCCGGGCTGAGCCGGCCGGTCCCGGCGCTGTCGTTCGAGTTCACCACCATCGCGCGGGTGGCGGCGGCGCGCTGCCTGGACCGGCTCACCGCGCTCGGCTTCACCCGGTTCACCGTGGCGATCGGTGACGAGATGGAGTTCGCGCTGCCCGGCTGGCGTCAGGCCGCCGCTGTGGCCGCGTACCTGCGCACGCTGCCGGACGAGGCCAACTCCGGGGACGTGTACGCCCGCCCCTGAGCGTCCATTTCGGACTGCCGTCGACGGAGAACCAAGGCATCGACCCTGCTCATCGCCGTAATCGGCGGAGACGCAGCCCGGGCACTTTTTTCAAGGCTCGAACTTAGCAGTACATCGTTACTCATCTGTGATTGACGTGAGCCGCGCCACTTGGATTGACTGCCACGGAACCGCTTCCGCAACCGGTTCCGAAACACCCCGCTCATCCCTGCGACCCGGGAGCGTCACGTGCCGATCACCATCGCCGACGTCGCCACCCGCGCCGGGGTGAGCAAGACGACGGTCTCCCGGGTGCTGAACGGCAAGGGCGAGGTGCACATGCGCACCGCCGACCGGGTCCGCGCCGTGATCAGCGACCTCGGGTACGTGCCGAGCGCCCGCGCGGTCGGGCTGGCCCGAGGCCGTACCCGGGTGGTCGGGATGCTGGTCCCGGCGCTGACCTGGCCCTGGATGGGCGAGGTGCTCCAGGGCGCGGCCGACGTGGTCGAGGCCGCCGGCTACGGCATGCTGCTGTTCACCTGCACCCACGGCGACGAGTCGATGCGCCGGTTCGCCTCCCAGGTCTCGGCCAAGTCGTTCGACGGCCTGCTCGTGGTCGAACCCGAGGGGACGCTCGACTACATCACCGAGCTGCACCGGCGCGGCCTGCCGGTGATCCTCATCGACGACCGGGGCCACCAGCCCGGCTTCCCGTCGGTGCGGACCACGAACGAGGCGGGCGCGCGGGCCGCCGCCACGCACCTGCTGGCACTCGGCCGGCGCCGGCCGCTCGTCGTCACCGGCCTGCGCCGCTTCGGCTGCACCCGGGAACGGCTCGCCGGGTTCGCCGGCGCCTACGCCGACGCGGGCGTACCGGTCGAGCCGGACCGGGTGGTGGAGGGCGACTTCACCTTCGAGTGCGGGCGTGCGGCGGTGCGGCGGCTGCTCGCCGACGGCGTACCGTTCGACGCCGTCTTCGCCCACAACGACCTGTCGGCGGCCGGGGCGTTGCAGGCGCTGCGCGACGCCGGGCGGCGCGTCCCGCAGGACGTGGCGGTGGTCGGCTTCGACGACCTTCCGCTGGCCGGGCACACCCACCCTCCGCTGAGCTCCGTGCGCCAACCGCTGCGGGAGATGGGTACGGCCGCGGCCCGCCTGCTCATCGGCCACCTCGCCGGCACGCCGCTGCCGGACACCCCGACCGTCATCCCCACCGGCTTCACCGCCCGCGACTCGACGACCACAAGCGACCCGACCGCACCGGACTCGACAGACGCGCGGGAGCCGACGGGCACCCGCGACACCTGACCCCACCCCCGCCGTACCGGCGACCACGCCGGCGGGCCCGCCCGCCGGTGGCACCACCGCACACCCTCCATCCACCACATCCCGCCCGACGAATGCGGGACCACCGAGGGAGACCTCCATGAGAAGACGGCAACTCCTCGCCCTCGCGCTGGCCGGCGCGATGGTCACCGGCGCCGCCGCCTGCGGCGACAGCCCGAACGCGAACAAGAAGAGCGGCCAGGCCGCGACAGTGCTGAACGTCGGCATGCCCAACGGCCCGCAGGCGGAGAACAACAACCCGTTCCTCACCACCTCGGCCGCCGCGTCGCTCGGCTACCGGTGGCAGATCTACGAGCCGCTGATGATGTGGAACCCGGTCAAGCCGGCCGAGCCGTTCAAGCCGTGGCTGGCCACCAAGGCCGAGTGGTCGTCGGACTACAAGACGGTCAAGGTGACCATCCGGGAGAACGCCACCTGGTCCGACGGGCAGAAGGTCACCGCCGAGGACGTCGCGTTCACCTACAACCTGGTGAAGAAGTTCCCGGCCCTCAACGACCAGGGCGTGCCGTACACCGACGCCGTGGCCAGCGGCAACGAGGTCACCATCTCGATGGCCAGCCCGCAGTTCGTCAACCAGCAGAAGGTGCTGTGGCGGGTGCCGATCGTGCCGAAGCACCTGTGGGAGAAGATCGCCGACCCGGCCACCGACCCGGTGAAGCAGCCGGTCGGCAGCGGCCCGTACACGCTGAAGTCGTTCACCCCGGCGAGCATGACGCTCGCGGTACGCGACAGCGGCTACTGGCAGGACGCGCCGAAGGTCAAGGAACTGCGGTACACGTCGTACACCGACAACAGCGCGCAGACCACCGCGCTCGCCAACGGCGAGTCGGAGTGGAGCTTCGTCTTCATCCCGAACTACCAGACCGTGTTCGTGGCGAAGGACCAGAAGAACCACAAGATGTGGGCGCCGCCGGTGCTGGGCATCCACGGCCTCTACCTGAACACCACGAAGAAGCCGTTCGACGACCCGACGCTGCGCAAGGCGATGAACATGGTGATCGACCGGGCGGACATCTTCACCACCGCCGAGGCCGGCTACTTCCACCCCGAGGTCAAGAGCGTGACCGGCCTGCCCAGCCCGGCCGGTGACTCGTTCATCGCACCCGAGTACAAGGGCCAGGAGCACAAGGTCGACGTCGAGGGCGCCAAGGCGCTGCTCACCGGCGCCGGCTACAAGCTCGACGGCAACACGCTGAAGGACCGCAGCGGCAAGCCGGTCACGATCCGGCTCACCGACCCGGCCGGCTGGTCCGACTACCAGACCAGCCTGGAGATCGTGAAGGGCAACCTGGCGAAGATCGGCATCGCGGCCACCGTCGACAAGGCCAACCAGGACGCCTGGTTCCGCAACGTCGAGCAGGGCAACTTCGAGGCCACGTTCCGGTGGACCGAGAGCGGCGCCACGCCGTACGACATCTACCGGACCATCATGGACGGCCGCGTGCTCAAGCCGGTCGGCACCGCCTCCCCGGCGGGTAACTTCGGCCGGTTCCAGAGCAAGGAGGCCACCGACGCGCTGGTGTCGTACGCCAACGCCACCGACGACGCCGCCCGTACCACCGCGCTGGCCACTCTGCAGAAGATCTTCGTCGAGCAGGTGCCGATGATCCCGGTCGGCGCGGACAACATCGGCGGCGCGTACAGCACGAAGAACTGGACCGGCTGGCCGGACGACTCGAACCCGTACGGCGCTCTCCAGCCCACCCAGCCCAACGCGGTGGACGTGGTGCTGCACCTCAAGCCGGCCAACGGCTGACCCGGTGCCGCCGGCCCGGCCACGATCGCCCGGCCGGGCCGGCGGCGCCCGCCCCTCGCTTCGGCAACCCCAGACAGGAATGCGGCATGACGTTGACCGAGAGCGCACCGGCGCCGGCCGACGAGGTGGTGCTGGAGGCCGTCGGCCTGACCAAGCACTTCCCCGTCCGCCGGCGGCTGCGTGACCTCCTCTCCCGCACCCCGGCGGTGGTGCACGCCGTCGACGACGTATCGATCGCGCTGCGCCGTGGCCGGGTGACAGCGCTCGTCGGCGAGTCCGGCTCGGGCAAGTCCACAGTCGCCCGGCTGCTGGCCCAGCTCTACCCGCGCACCGCCGGCGACATCCGGCTGCACGGCGAATCGACCCGGGTACGCGGCGGGCGCCGGTTCCGGGCGTACGTGCGCCGGGTGCAGCTGATCCTGCAGGACCCGTTCGCCTCGCTGAACCCGGTGCACACGGTCCGCTACCACCTGACCCGGTCGCTGCGCATCCACGGCAACGCCGGGGCCGGGCCGGACGGGCTGGAGAAGGCGCTGGCCGACCTGCTGACCCGGGTCGCGCTCACCCCGCCGGAGCGCTACCTGGACGCGTTCCCGCACGAGCTGTCCGGCGGGCAGCGCCAGCGCGTCGCGATCGCGCGGGCGCTCGGCGCCGACCCCGAGGTGCTGCTCGCCGACGAGCCGGTGTCCATGCTCGACGTCTCGATCCGCCTCGGCGTGCTCAACCTGCTCCAGGACCTCAAGGACCGGCTCGACCTGGCGATCCTCTACATCACCCACGACATCGCCTCGGCCCGCTACTTCGCCGACGAGACGATCGTCATGTACGCCGGGCGGATGGTCGAGGGCGGCGACAGCGAGACGGTCACCCAGCGCCCGGCCCACCCGTACACCCGGTTGCTGATCGAATCGGCGCCGGACCCGGAGCGGATCACCGGCGCGGGCGGCGACGGCGCGGCGGCGGGTGAGCGGGGGCACGGCGAGCCGCCCAGCCTGATCCGCCCGCCGGCCGGGTGCCGGTTCCACCCGCGCTGCCCGGCGGCCATGCCGCGCTGCGCCACCGACCTGCCGCCGCCGATCCCGGTCGACGACGCGCCGGGCCACTGGGCGGCCTGCTGGCTGTACGACGTCGAGACCGTGGCGGCGGCGAGGACCGGAACCGACGTGGCCGCAGCCGGAACGGAGGCGGCCCGATGAGGTTCCTCCTGCAACGCGTGGCCTTCTACCTGTTCACCGCCTGGGCGGCGATCACGCTCAACTTCTTCATCCCGCGGATGGTGCCGGGCGACCCGGTGCAGTCGCTGATCTCCCGCAACCAGGGCCGGATCAGCGCCGACGCGATCGCGTCGCTGCGGGTGCTGTTCGGGCTGGACTCCGACCGTTCGCTGTGGGAGCAGTACGTCGCCTACTGGGGGCAGCTCCTGCGCGGCGACCTGGGCCTGTCGTTCACGTTCTTCCCCGCCCCGGTGTCGGAGGTGATCGGGAGCAGCCTGCCGTGGACGGTCGGCCTGGTCGGCGTCACCACGATCGTCAGCTTCCTGCTCGGCACCGCGCTCGGCGTCGGCGCCGGCTGGCGGCGCGGCTCGTGGATCGACGGGCTGCTGCCGGCCACCACGTTCCTGTCCTCGATCCCGTACTTCTGGCTGGGCCTGGTCGCGATCGCGCTGTTCGCCGGACCGGGCAGCTTCTTCCCCTCCTCCGGCGGCTACGAGCCGGGCCTGGTGCCGGCGTTCGACGCGTACTTCGTGCCGAGCGCGATCCAGCACAGCATCCTGCCCGCGGCGACCATCCTGGTGTCGTCGATGAGCGGCTGGATCCTCAGCATGCGCAACATGATGGTGACCGTCGCCAGCGAGGACTACATCACCGTGGCGCACGCCAAGGGGCTGTCCGAGCGCCGGGTGGCGCTCAGCTACGCCGCCCGCAACGCGCTGCTTCCCAACGTGTCCGGGTTCGCGCTGTCGCTCGGTTTCATCGTCGGCGGCACGCTGCTCGTGGAGATCGTCTTCTCGTACCCGGGTCTGGGGTTCCAGCTCTTCCAGGCGGTGGGATCGAAGGACTACCCGCTGATGCAGGGCATCTTCCTGATCATCACGATCTCCGTGCTGGTGGCGAACCTGCTCGCCGATGTGGCGTACCTGCTCCTCGACCCGCGGACCCGAAAGAGCTGAGCGATGACACTCTCCCCGTCCAGCATCGAGCAGGTCATCCCCGGCCAGGGGGCGATGGCGCAGCCGTCGGCCCGGGCCCGCCGCCGCCGGTTCCGCTTCGTCGCCAACGCCAAGGCCGCGACCGGCCTCGCCATCCTCGGGGTGTACGTGCTCCTGGCGGTGATCGGACCGTGGATCGCGCCGTACGACCCGGACGCCCGCAGCGCCGACGTGCTCCAGGCGCCCTCGGCCCGGCACTGGTTCGGCACCACCCACCTCGGGCAGGACATCTTCAGCCAGATCCTGGTCGGCGCGCGCAGCGTGATGGTGGTGGGCCTGATCGCCGGCGTGCTCGCCACGATCCTGTCCGTCCTCATCGGCGTGACCGCCGGCTACCTGGGCGGCGCAGCCGACGAGGGCCTGTCGGCGGTGTCGAACGTGTTCCTGGTGATCCCGGCGCTGCCGCTGATCATCATCGTCACGTCCCTGGTCGACCAGGCCAGCGACATGCTCGTGGCGCTCATCATCGGCCTCACGTCGTGGGCGTGGGGCGCCCGGGTGCTGCGCGCCCAGACGCTGTCGTTGCGCCGCCGCGACTACGTCGAGGCGGCACGGGCCACCGGCGAGCGGACCTGGCGGATCATCGGCTTCGAGATCCTGCCCAACCTGACCGCGATCATCGCCTCCGGCTTCGTCGGCACCGTCATCTTCGCGGTGATGTCGGAGATCACCCTGGCGTTCATCGGCGTCTCGTCGGTGTCGTCGTGGAACTGGGGCACGATCCTGTTCTGGGCGCAGGGACAGCAGGCGCTGGCGCAGGGCGCCTGGTGGTGGTTCGTCCCGGCCGGGCTGGCCATCGCGCTGCTCGGCACCGCGCTGGCGCTGATCAACTTCGGCATCGACGAGTTCGTCAGCCCTCGGCTGCGCACCGGCGGCCGGACCCGGATCCGTACCGCCGACGGGCGCACCGTCGCGATGCGCGTCGGATTCACCCCGGTCCTCGCGCCGAACCCGGCGCCGGTCCCGATGCAGCGGCCGGCGGACCCCATCCGAGAGGACGCGACCTCATGAGCGACCAGGTGCTGGAGATCCGCGGGCTGTGCGTCGACTACGGCGTCGGCGCGGACGCGGTCCGGGCGGTCCGCGACGTCGACCTGACGCTGCACCGCGGCGAGGTGCTCGGCCTGGCCGGGGAGAGCGGCAGCGGCAAGTCCACGCTCGCCTACGGGCTGACCCGGCTGCTGCCCCCGCCCGGCGTGGTCAGCGGCGGCCAGGTCATCTACCACCCGGCCGACGGCCCGCCGGTCGACGTGCTCACGCTCAGCCCGGCGAAGCTGCGCGCGTTCCGCTGGGCGGAGACGTCGATCGTGTTCCAGGGCGCGATGAACTCGCTGAACCCGGTGCACAAGGTCTCCACCCAACTGCTCGACGTGATCCGGGCACACGAGCCGAAGAGCACGGCGGCGAGCCGGTCGGCCCGGGCCAAGGATCTGCTGCGCCTGGTCGGCATCTCCGCCGACCGGCTGGACAGCTACCCGCACCAGCTCTCCGGCGGCATGCGGCAACGGGTCATGATCGCGATGGCGCTGGCGCTGGAACCGCAGGTGGTCATCATGGACGAGCCGACCACCGCGCTGGACGTGGTGATGCAGCGGCAGATCCTCGGCCAGCTCGCCGAGCTGCGCGAACGCCTCGGCTTCGCGGTGCTGTTCATCACCCACGACCTGTCGCTGCTTGTCGAGTTCTCCGACCGGATCGCGATCATGTACGGCGGCCGGATCGTCGAGGAGGCCCCCGCCGCCCGGCTGTACCGGGAACCGCTGCACCCGTACACCGAGGGGTTGCTGCACTCGTTCCCGGCGCTGCACGGACCGCGCCGCGAGCTGACCGGCATCCCCGGCTCCCCGCCGGACCTGCGCGCCATGCCGTCCGGCTGCGCGTTCCATCCCCGCTGCCCGAAGGCGTTCGACGGGTGCGACGAGCAGGTGCCGGTGCTCGGCGCCCCGCGCGTCGACGACCCGGCGCGGGCCGTCGCGTGCCGGCTGCACCCGGCCGTCGCGCCCCTGTCCCGCTGACCCGCCCGACACCACCACCCGCTACCCGCGAGGAGAACCATGGACACCGATCTCACCCGCCCGTCGTCGGTCGCCGGCGCGGACCCGATCGACACGCTGCCGCCGACCTTCCGGTGGGGGGTGGCGACGTCGTCGTACCAGATCGAGGGCGCGGTGGCCTCCGACGGCCGCACCCCGTCCATCTGGGACACGTTCTGCCGGGTGCCGGGCGCGGTGGCGAACGGCGACAACGGCGACGTGGCGTGCGACCACTACCACCGGATGCCGCAGGACGTCGCGCTCATCGCCGACCTGGGACTGGACACGTACCGGTTCTCGGTGGCCTGGCCGCGGGTGCAGCCGGGCGGGCGCGGCCCGGCGAACGTGGCCGGGCTGGCCTTCTACGACCGGCTGGTGGACGAGCTGCTCGGCCGGGGCGTCGAGCCGTGGGTGACGCTCTACCACTGGGACCTGCCGCAGGAACTGGAGGACGCGGGCGGCTGGCCGAACCGGGACACCGCGTACCGGTTCGCCGACTACGCGGAGCTGGTCTTCGCCGCGCTCGGCGACCGGGTCCGCACCTGGACCACGCTCAACGAGCCGTGGTGCTCGGCGATGCTCGGGTACGCCTACGGCGACCACGCTCCGGGCCGGCGGAACCTTGGTGACGGCATCGCCGCGGCCCACCACCTGCTGCTCGGGCACGGGCTGGCGACGCGGCGGCTGCGCGAGGCGGCCCGCTCCCCGATCGAGCTGGGCCTGACGCTGAACCTGTCCACCGCCGACCCGGCGACCGACAGCGCTGCGGACCGGGACGCGGCGCGGGCCGCCGACGGGCTGGCCAACCGGCTGTACCTCGACCCGGTGCTGCGCGGGGAGTACCCGCAGGACGTGGTCGCGGACCTGGCCGCCGAGGGGGTACGCATCCCCGTCGAGGAGGGCGACCTGGACGTCATCGCCACCCCCATCGACGTGCTCGGGGTCAACTACTACTTCGGGCAGCTGCACTCCGGCGTGGACGAGCAGGGCCGGGACCGCGACGACGACGGCAAGCCGGTACGCCGGGTGGTCCGCCGTGACCTGCCACGTACCGCGATGGACTGGGAGATCGTGCCGGAGTCCTTCACCGACCTGCTGGTCCGCCTGCACCGCGACTACCCGGGCACGCCCATGGTGATCACCGAGAACGGCGCCGCGTTCGACGACGAGCCGGACGCCGACGGGTTCGTCAACGACGACGACCGGGTCGGCTTCCTCACCGAGCACCTGCGGGCGGTGGCCCGGGCCCGGGCGGCCGGCGCCGACGTACGCGGCTACTTCGCCTGGTCGCTGCTGGACAACTTCGAGTGGGCGTACGGCTACGACAAGCGGTTCGGCATCGTCCGGGTCGACTACGACACGCAGCGCCGCACTCCCAAGCGCAGCGCGCTGTGGTACCGGGACACCGTGCGGCGGGTCCGCGGGCAACGCTGACGCTCCAGCGTGGGGGCCGGGCCGGTCAGTGGCGCCGGCCTTGCCCCCACGCCGGACTCGGGCGGGCGGCCGGGTCGCGGGCCACGCCGCCGTCGCGCAGCAGCCGGGTCATCGGCAGGGTGGCCGCGCCCATCGCGACCGCGTCCGGTCCGAGCCGGCACAGCTCGATCGAGGTCTGCGCGTACGGCTGGCGCAGCGCGTGCCGCGCGGTCGCCTCACGGATCGCGGGCAGGTGCCGTTCGCCCAGGGCCAGCCCGGCCCAGCCGCCGAGCACCACCCGCTCCGGGTTGAACAGGTTGACCAGGTTCGCCACCCCGGCACCGAGGTAGCCGACCGTCTCGTCGATCACCTTCGCGGCGGTGCTGCCGGTGGAGCGCAGCAGCTCACCGAAGGCGGTCTCCTCGTCCGCGCCGGGTGCCGGGCGGCCCCGGTTGGCCTGGCGGAACCGGTCCAGCACCGCCTCCGCGCCCACGTACGCCTCCAGGCAGCCGAGGTTGCCGCAGCGGCAGCGGCGGCCCCCGTACACGATGGTGGTGTGGCCCCACTCCCCGGCGCTGCTGTGCGCGCCGCGGTAGCCGACGCCGTCGGCGACCACGCTCGCGCCGACGCCGGAGCCGACCAGGGCGACCACCGCGTGCCGGACGCCGCGGCCGGCGCCGAACCACATCTCGGCCTGGCCGAGCGTCTTCGCGCCGTTGTCCACGTGCACCGGTACGTCGGTGCCGGCGCGCAGCATCGCGCCGAGCGGCACGCCGTCCCAGCCGAGCGTCTGGGCGTGCACGACGGCGTCGGCGGTGCGCTCGACGGTGCCGGCGACGGCGACGCCGAAGCCGAGCACCGCGGCCGGGTCGACGCCCGCCTGCTCGGTGACGGCGGCGAGGCCGTGCCGCAGGTGCGCGGCGACCCGCTCGGGGTCGGGATCGGCCGCCGTGATCGGGTACTCCGCCTTGGCCAGCGCGGTCATGCTCAGGTCGAACAACTCCACCTGGACGCGGGTCTCGCCGACGTCGGCGCCGACCAGGTAGCCGTAGCCGGGCGCGACGCGCAGCAGCACGCGGGGGCGGCCGCCATCGGACTCGACCGAGCCGGCCTCCTCGACCAGGCCCTCGTTGATCATCTCGCCGACCAGGTTGCTGACGCTGGCCAGGCTCAGCGCGGTGGACTGGCCCAGTTCGTGCCGGCTGAGCGGGCCGTCCAGCCAGATCCGGGTCAGCAGGACCGACCGGTTGGCCCGGCGCATGTCGCGCACCGTGGTGCGTCTGGCGTCCACGTCCGCCGCCGTCCTTCCCGGCCGCCCGCCGGCGGCTTTCGTTCCTGCTTCATGCCCTGAACGGGGTGGTGACAGGGTACGCCGCATTTACATTTAACAAAGTTAACTGATAGCCTCCGGCGCATCGATGAGGAGGTATGTCATGCGACTCGGACGTGGGATGACCGCTCTGCTCGGTGGCGTCGCGCTGCTCGCCGCCACCGCCGCCGCCCTGCCCGCCACCGCCGCCACACCGACCGGCGCCGTCGGCGCGCTCGTCGCGTGTGACGCGCCGGCCTGGGCCGAGGGCGTCACCTGGACCGCGGGCAGCCGCGCGACCTACGGCGGCCGGCTCTACCAGGCGCTCGTCACGCACACCCCGCCGGCCGGCGCGGGCTGGACCCCTGCCGCCGTACCGGCGCTCTGGACCGACCTCGGCGCCTGCACCGGCGGCACGCCGTCGCCCAGCCCCACCACCCGGCCGCCGTCGCCCACCCCTTCCGCCTCCACCTCCCCTTCCCCGACGCGGACGCCCACGCCCACGCCCACTGTGTCGTCCAGCCCGACCACGCCGGGCGGGGACACCTGCGCGCTGCGGTCCCGGCCGGCCGGCAAGGTGCTCCAGGGCTACTGGGAGAACTGGGACGGCGCCGCGAACGGCGTGCACCCCGGGCTCGGCTGGATCCCGGTCACCGACTCCCGGATCACCGGGCACGGCTACAACGTGGTGACCGCCGCGTTCCCGGTCATCCGCGCCGACGGCACCGTGCTCTGGGAGGACGGCATGGACGCCGGTGTCAAGGTGCCCACCCCCGCGCAGGTGTGCCAGGCCAAGGCCGCCGGGCTCACCGTGCTGCTGTCCATCGGCGGCGCCACCGCCGGCATCGACCTCAGCTCCAGCGCCGTCGCCGACCGGTTCGTCGCCACCGTCGTACCGATCCTCAAGCGGCACAACTTCGACGGCATCGACATCGACATCGAGACCGGCCTCACCGGCAGCGGGAACATCAACCAGCTCTCCCCCTCGCAGGCCAACCTGATCCGGATCATCGACGGGGTGCTGGCCCAGATGCCGGCCGGCTTCGGGCTCACCATGGCCCCGGAGACCGCGTACGTCACCGGAGGCAGCGTCACCTACGGCTCGATCTGGGGCGCGTACCTGCCGATCGTCAAGAAGTACGCCGACAACGGGCGGCTGTGGTGGCTGAACATGCAGTACTACAACGGCTCGATGTACGGCTGCGCCGGTGACTCGTACCCGGCCGGCACGGTGGCCGGTTTCGTCGCGCAGACCAACTGCCTCGACGCCGGCCTGGTCGTGCAGGGCACCACCGTCCGCGTACCGCTCGACCGGCAGGTCCCCGGGCTGCCCGCGCAGGTCGGCGCCGGCGGCGGCTACATGAGCCCGGCACTGGTGGCCCAGGCGTGGAACACCTACCAGGGCCGCCTCAAGGGCCTGATGACCTGGTCGGTCAACTGGGACGGGTCGAAGGGCTGGACGTTCGGCGACAACGTCCGCTCGCTCCAGGGCCGCTGAGACGCGCCGCGGGGCCCCGCCGGACGGGCGGGACCCCGCGCCGGGTCAGGCGATCTTCTTCGGGGCGATCTTCTTCGGCGTGGTCGGCGAGTCCAGCCAGGCGTTGATCAGCGCGGTGAAGTCCCGGCTGGTCTGCTTGTTGACGAAGGCGATGAACGAGGTCCGGTCCTGCGGCGTGTTGCGCTGCTCCTGGACCCAGGCGCGGGCCAGCGCGAAGAACGCCTTGTCGCCGACCGTCCGGTGGATCTCGCGCAGCATCGCCGCCGGGCACAGGTAGACGTTGCCCTCGGCGAACCGCTTCGGGTCGGGCCGGCCGGGCGGGCCCAGCTTCTTGCGCAGGACGGCGTCACCCTCGCGCAGGTACCGGTCCAGGCTGGCCTCGCTGAGCTTCTGCGTCTCCTTGGTGTACAGGTCCTGGATGTACGTCGCCCAGCCCTCGTTCAGCCACAGGTCCGTCCAGGTGGTGGGCGTGACCGAGTTGCCGAACCACTGGTGGGCGTACTCGTGCAGCAGGTCGCTGCCCCAGCGGTCCCGGCGGGCCGCGGTGTTCTCGATCTTCCGGCCCATCGTGATCATCTGCTGGGTCTCCATGCCCGACGCCGAGTCCACCACCACGACGCCGCCGGAGGGGAACGGGTACGGACCGAACTTCTTCTCCAGCCAGGCCAGGTACTGCGGGGACTTCTTCAGGTACGGCAGCAGCTTGTCGTCCGCGCCCTTGCGGTACCAGTAGGTCAGCGGCACGCCGCGCGGCCCCGCCGCGGTCAGCTTCTGATACTTCCCCACCGCGAGCGTGGTCAGGTAGGTCGCGACCGGGTCGGTGCTCCGGTAGCTGAACGTGGTGCCGGACTGACCGGCGGGCGTGCCGCCGGCGATCGCGGACCAGCCTGCCGGCACTGTCACCTTGATGTCGTAGAGGGCCTCGTCCGACGGCTGGTCGTTCGCCGGATACCAGGTGAACGCCCCGAACGGCTCCTGCATGGTCCAGAGGCCGCCCTCCTTGGTGACGGTGAGACCCAGGGCCTCGGTGTCCTTGCGGCGCGACGGCATCGGGGTCGTCTTCGGCCGGCCGTGGTAGGTGACCACCAGGGTCACCGGCTCGTCCGCCACCACCGGGGCGGACACGGTCAGCTTCTCCTTAGCCACCGCGCCCGGAACCGTCGCGCCGTCCAGCGTGACGCTGTCGAGCTGGTAGGGCATGAAGTCGAGAACCAGGTTCGGCGCGTCCTTCACCGGCCGGATCCGCAGCGTGGCGGTGCCGGTGAGGGTGGTGGTCGACGGCGCCCACTCCAGCGCGAGGTCGTAGTGCAGGACGTCCAGCGCATCGGTGCCCCGGGCCGGATAGACCGGGTCGGCCACCGGCGTCGACCGCCCCGCCTGCCAGGCGGCGTAGTCGACGGCGGGCGCGGTCGGGCTCGGCGGAGTGGAGGCGGAGGGGGTCGCGGCCGGGGTGGCGGGAGCGGTGGTGCACCCGGCGACGAGCAGCGGTCCGAGGACCATGATCAGGGTTACGGGGCGGCGCATCAGCGCACCCTACGGCAGTTTTCGATCTTCGTGGGGGCGTCTCGGCTGGCACCGGTTGCGAGACCCTGCGAGGCTGGCGCTCGTGTATGACTACGACCTGCTGGTGCTGGGCTCCGGACCGAGTGGACAGAAGGCGGCGATCGCCGCGGCGAAGCTGGGCCGCCGCGTCGCGATCGTGGACCGCCGCGACATGCTCGGCGGGGTGTGCATAAACACCGGCACCGTACCGTCCAAGACGCTGCGCGAGGCGGTCCTCTACCTGACCGGGCTCAGCCAGCGTGACCTCTACGGCAGCAGCTACCGGGTCAAGGAGGACATCACCGTCGCCGACCTGGCCGCCCGCACCCAGCACGTGATCACCCGGCAGACCGACGTCATCCGCAACCAACTGGCCCGCAACAAGGTCTCGCTGATCACCGGCACCGGCCGGTTCGCCGACGCCCACTCCGTCTGGGTCGACGCCGGCTCCGGCCGGGAGACCCGGGTCAGCTTCGACAAGGCGGTCATCGCGGCCGGCACCCGCCCGGCCCGCCCGGACAGCGTCGACTTCGACGACCGGACCATCGTCGACTCCGACGGCGTCATCAACCTCCAGGCCGTCCCGCGCAGCATGGTCGTCGTCGGCGCCGGGGTGATCGGCATGGAGTACGCGTCCCTGTTCGCCGCGCTCGGCACCAAGGTGACAGTGGTCGAGCGCCGCCCGCGGATGCTCGACTTCTGCGACGAGGAGATCGTCGAATCCCTGAAGTACCACCTGCGGGACCTGTCGGTGACCTTCCGCTTCGGCGAGGAGGTGGCCGCCGTGGAGAAGCACCGCAGCGCCGCGCTCTGCGTCCTGCGCAGCGGCAAGAAGATCGCCGCCGACACGGTGATGTACTCCGCCGGCCGGCAGGGGCAGACCGACGACCTCGCGCTGGAGGCGGCCGGGCTCACCGCCGACCACCGGGGCCGGATCACCGTCGACGCCGACTACCGCACCGCCGTCGAGAACATCTACGCCGTCGGTGACGTGATCGGCTTCCCCGCGCTGGCGTCCACCTCGATGGAACAGGGCCGCCTGGCCGCCCAGCACGCGTGCGGCGAACCGGCGCGCGGCATGTCGGACCTGCAACCGATCGGCATCTACACCATTCCGGAGATCAGCTTCGTCGGGAAGACCGAGGAGGAGCTGACGGATGCGTCCGTCCCGTTCGAGGTGGGCATCGCCCGCTACCGGGAGCTGGCCCGGGGCCAGATCGTCGGCGACTCGTACGGGATGCTGAAGCTGCTGGTCTCACCCGAGGACGGGCGGCTGCTCGGGGTGCACGTGTTCGGCACCGGCGCCACCGAGATCGTCCATATCGGGCAGGCCGTGATGGGGTGCGGCGGCACCGTCGACTACCTGCTGGACGCCGTCTTCAACTACCCGACGCTTGCCGAGGCGTACAAGGTGGCCGCCCTGGACGCCGCCAACAAGATCCGCAACATCACCCGCATCGACACCTGACGAACCCTGCCCTCTCCCCCCGCCCCGCCCCGCCCTCGTTGATCTTGCACTTTCGGCCCGACTCGCGCCCGTTATGCCGACTATGCCCGGGCAGCAAGTGCAAGATCGACGGGGAGAGAGGGCGGGAGGGTCGGTCAGCGGCCTGTGGCGTAGCCCTGGGCGCCTCGGGGATTCGCCGCGGCGGACAGGACCCCGGTACGCGGGTCGCGGGTCACCGCGCACATGCGGCCCAGGCTCCACGGGTCGGACAGGCGTACGGTGTGGCCCCTGGCGCGCAGGCCGGACAGCACGTCGGCGTCGATCCGGTCCTCCAGCACCAGCACGCCCGGCTCGACCTCGCGCGGATAGAACGACGCCGGGAAACTCGCGGTGTTCCACGTCGGGGCGTCGATCGCCTCCTGCAACTCCTGCCCGCCGGCCAGGTGCCGCAGCAGGAACAGCAGCTGCCACTGGTCCTGCTGGTCGCCGCCGGGCGTGCCGCAGGCCATCACCGGCTCACCGTCGCGGAGCACGAGAGTCGGGCTGAGCGTGGTACGCGGACGACGCCCCGGCCGCAGCGTGGAGGCGAGCCCCTCCTCCAGCCAGCACATCTGCAACCGGCTGCCGAGCGGGAAGCCCAGCTCCGGAATGGTGGGTGAGCTCTGCAGCCAGCCGCCGCTGGGCGTGGCGGAGATGATGTTGCCCCACCGGTCCACCACGTCGACGTGGCAGGTGTCGCCGCGGGTCACGCCGTCCGCCCGTACCGTGGGTTCGCCGGTGCTCGGATCCTGCGGGACGGCCCCGCGACCCGCGTCGGCACGCAGGTGGGACGGGAGCCGAGGCGGCTCGCCCGCCGGGCTGCCGGGGCGCAGCGTCGTGTCGGCACGGTCGCCGACCAGCCCGGCCCGCGCACTGGCGTACTCGGCCGACAGCAGCGCGGAGGCCGGAACATCAGTGTCGCCGTACCACGCCTCCCGGTCGGCGAACGCGAGCTTCAGCGCCTCGGCCTGCGCGTGGATGCCCTCCAGGCTCGACGGGTCGTGGACACGCGGGTCGTCGAGCGCGTCCAGGATGGAGAGCGTCTGGAGCAGCACCGGGCCCTGGCCCCAGAAGCCGGTCTTGGCGATCGTGTGCCCGTGCCAGTCCAGCGTGACCGGTTCCTCCCAGGTGGCCGACCATCCGGCCAGGTCGTCGCCGGTGACCAGCCCGGCGTGCGCACGCCCGCTGGAGTCACGGAACGGCAGCCGGCTGAACGCGTCGATCGCCTCGGCGACGAAACCCTCCCGCCAGGCGCGCCGGGCCGCCTCGATCTGCGCCTCCCGGTCCGGACCGGCGGCCCGTCCCGCGTCGACGAGGTGGCGCAGCGTGTCCGCGTACGCCGGGTTGGTGACCATCTCCCCCGGCGCGGGCGGGCGGCCGTCGCGGAGCCAGAGCCGCGCGGAGGTCGGCCAGTGGTCGGTGAACAGTGACCGGACCCGCGCGACGGTCTGCCCGGCGGCGCCGACCAGCGGGTGGCCGGCGGCGGCGTAGCCGATCGCCGGTTCCAGCACCTCGGCGAGCGTGCGGGTGCCGTGGTCGCGCAGCAGCAACAGCCAGGCGTCGACGGCGCCCGGCACGACCGCGGCGAGCGGGCCGGCGCCCGGCACGAGGTCCAGGCCGAGCGACCGGAAGTGCGCCACAGTCGCGGCCGCCGGCGCGGGGCCCTGGCCGCAGAGCACCCGCGGGGTGGGGTCGGTCGCGGTGGCGAGGATCGCGGGCACCTCACCGGCCGGGCCGTTGAGGTGCGGCTCCACGACGTGCAGCACGAACCCGGCGGCGACAGCGGCGTCGAAGGCGTTGCCGCCGCGTTCCAGCACACCCATCGCGGACTGGCTGGCCAGCCAGTGCGTGGACGAGACCATGCCGAACGTGCCGCGCAGCGTCGGCCGGGTGGTGAACGTCATCGGCGGTGAGCCTACGCCGTGCCGGCGGCGTCCGCGCGCGTCGTCGCGCCCTCCTCCCCCGGGCCGCCGTCGCGCTCGCCGTCGAGCGGGAACAGGCACGCCGCGTCGTGGCCCGGGCCGACCTCGGCGAGCGCCGGATCGGTCTCGGCGCACGCGGGGCGGGCCTGGGGGCATCGGGTACGGAAGCGGCAACCGCTCGGCGGGTCCACCGGGCTGGGGATGTCGCCGGTCAGCACGATCCGGCGGCGCTCCCGCTCGACCCGGGGGTCCGCCACCGGCACCGCGGACAGCAGCGCCGCCGTGTAGGGGTGCGCCGGGTGCCGGTAGATCCGCTCGGGTGGGCCGGTCTCGACGATGCGGCCCAGGTACATCACCGCGATCCGGTCGCTCATGTGCTCGACGGCGGCCAGGTCGTGCGCGATGAACAGGTAGGTCAGCCCGAGGTCGCGTTGCAGATGCCGGAGCAGGTTCATGATCTGCGCCTGCACGCTCAGGTCCAGCGAGGCGATCGGCTCGTCCAGGACGATCAGGTCCGGCTCCCCGGCCAGTGCCCGGGCCACGCCGACGCGCTGGCGCTGGCCGCCGGACAGCTCGTGCGGATACCGGCCGGCGGTGTCGGCGCGCAGGCCGACCAGATCCAGCAGCTCCGCGACCCGGGCCCGGCGGGCGGCGGCGGAGCTGGCGAGCCGGTGCACGATCAGCGGCTCGGCGATGCTGTCACCGACCGTCCGGCGTGGATCCAGCGACGCCTGCGGATCCTGGAAGACCATCGCCACGTGGCGGCGCGTCGCGCGCAGGCGGCGGCGCGACCAGCGGGTCACGTCCTCGCCCGCCACCCGGACCCGCCCGCCGGTCGGATCGACGAGCCGCAGCAGCGCCAGACCGGCGGTGGACTTGCCGCTGCCCGACTCGCCCACCAGCCCGAGCGTCTCGCCCCGGCGTACGGCGAGGCTGACGCCGTCGACCGCGCGGACCGTGCCGGCCGGCGTCGGGAAGTGCATCTTCAGGTCGTCCAGTTCGGCGACCAGGTCCGGGGTGTCGGCGCTCATCCGGCCTCTCCACGGTAGAAGGTACGGACCGTGTGCCCGTCGCCGACCGGCGTCAGCGGGGGCAGCTCGTGCTCGCAGCGGGGATCGGCGCGGACCGGGCAGCGCGGCCAGAACGCGCAGCCGGGCGGCAGGTCCAGCGGGCTCGGCGGCGAGCCGGGAATGGCGACCAGGTCCTCGCCGCGCCGCGACGGGTCCGGCCGGGCCGCCAGCAACGCCCGGGTGTACGGATGGGTGGGCGTGTCGAACACCGCGTCGACGGGGCCCTGCTCGACGATCCGGCCCCCGTACATGACCGCCACGGTGTCGGCGATGCCCGCCACCACGCCCAGGTCGTGGGTGACCCAGACGACTGCGGTGCCCAGCCGCGCCTGCAGGTCGGCGACCAGCTCGATGATCTGCGCCTGCGTGGTGACGTCGAGCGCGGTGGTCGGCTCGTCGGCGATCAGCAGGTCCGGCTCGCAGGCGAGCGCCATCGCGATGGCGACGCGCTGGCGCATGCCACCGGAGAACTGGTGCGGGTACGCGTCGACCCGCTGGGCGGCCGACGGGATGCCGACCAGTTCCAGCAGTTCCACCGCCCGGTCGCGGGCGGCGCGGCGGGTCAGCCCGAGGTGTTCCTCGGCCGCCTCGGTGACCTGCCGGCCCACCGGCAGCACCGGGTTGAGCGAGGTCATCGGATCCTGGAAGACGAACCCGACGTGCCGGCCGCGGACCTTGCGGCGGCGGTCGTCGGGCAGCGCGGTCAGCTCCGTGTCGAGCAGCCGCACCCGCCCGGTGACCGTGGCGGCGCGCGGGGCGAGGCCGGTGGCGGCGAGCAGGGTCATGCTCTTGCCGCTTCCGGACTCGCCGACCAGTGCGAACGTCTCCCCCTGCCGCACCTGCCAGGACACCCCGGCGACGGCACGGACCGGGCCGCGTCGGGTGCCGACGGTGACGGTGAGGTCGTCCACCGACAGCACTGTCGAGTCGGTCGTGGGGTGCCGGCGCTGGCTCGGCATGCGGTCGGTGCGGTCGGTGCGCTCGGTCATGGGGTGCTCCTGCGGGCCTCGCCCAGGGTGAGCTGGCGCGGGTCGAGCACGTCGCGCAGCGCGTCGCCGACCAGGTTGAACGCCAGCACGGTGAGGAAGATCGCCGCGCCCGGGAACACGCCCAGCCACCACGCGTCGGTGACGAAGCCGCGCCCGTCGAACAGCATCCGGCCCCAGGCCGGCGCGGGCGGCTGGATGCCGAGGCCGAGGAAGGACAGCGCGGCCTCGGAGAGGATCGCGAACGCCAGCGACAGCGACGTCTGCACGATCAGCGGCGCGGCGATGTTCGGCAGCACGTGCCGGCGCATGATGCGCAGGTCGGACGCGCCGATGGAGACGGCGGCCCGGACGAACACCTGCTCGCGTACGGAGAGCACGCCGGCGCGGGTGATCCGGGCGAAGATGGGCGTGTAGACCACGCCGATGGCGACCATGGCGGTGAGCAGGCCGGGGCCGAGCACCGCCACGATGGCGACCGCCAGCAGCAGCACCGGGAACGCGAACAGCACGTCCATGCAGCGCATGAGCACGCTGTCCAGCCAGCCCCGGTAGTAGCCGGCGAACAGCCCGAGCGTCACCCCGGCGACCAGCGCGATGCCGACGCTGACGGCGCCGACCTGCAGTGACACGCGGGCCGCGACGAGCACCCGGCTGAGCACGTCACGGCCCAGCTCGTCGGTGCCGAACGGGTGCGCGCCGCTGGGCGGTCGCAGCATCTGGTCCACGTCGACGTCGTTCACTCCGGCCGGTGCGAGCCACGGGCCGGCCACGCCGACCACGACGAGCAGCACGAGCACGATCGTGCCGCCCACGGCGAGCGGGTCGCGGCGCAGCGCGTCCAGGACGCGGCGTCCGGTGCTCTCGGTCGTGGCGCTCACTTGACCGTGATCCTCGGGTCGAGGCGGGCGTAGAGGATGTCCACCAGCAGGTTGACAAGCAGGAACAGCGCCGCGACGAGCAGCACCGCGCCCTGCAGGACGGGATAGTCGCGGGCCTGCACGGCGTCGAAGGTGAGCCGGCCGATACCGGGCCAGGCGAACAGCACCTCGATCACGATGACGCCGCCGAGCAGGCTGGCGAGCTGCACCGCGACCACGGTGACCACCGGGATGAGCGCGTTGCGCAACACGTGCCGCACGATCACCACCCGGTTGCGCAGCCCCTTCGCCTCGGCGGTCCGCACGTAGTCGGCGGAGAGCACCTCCAGCACCGAGGAGCGGATGAACCGGGTGAGGATCGACGCGGTGACCAGGCCGACGGTGACCGCCGGCAGCGCCACGTGGGTGGCCCACCGGCCGGGGTCGTCGGTCAGCGCCACGTAACCGGACGGGGGCAGCCAGCCGAGCACCCCGGCGAACAGCAGGATGCCCATGATGCCCATCCAGAAGTCCGGCACGGAGACGCCGAACTGGCTGAACACGCGGGCGGCGTGGTCGACGGCGGAGCCGCTGCGTACCGCCGCGACGATGCCCAGCGGAAACGCGACGAGCAGCGCGAACACCACCGCGGTGACGGCGAGCGACAGCGTGGCGGGCAGCCGTTCCAGCACGATCTGGCTCACCGGCTGGCCGGTGCGGAAGCTGACCCCCAGGTCACCGGTGAGCGCGTGCCCGAGGTAGCTGGCGTACTGCACCGGCAGCGGCTGGTCGAGGCCCGCGCGTTCCCGCAGCGCCTCGTACGTCTGCGGGTCGAACCGGGTGCCGAGCGCCACCCGGACCGGGTCACCCGGCACCAGTTGCAGCAGCAGGAACACCACGAGCGTGACGCCGACCAGCACGACCGCCGACTGGAGGACCCGCCGCAGGACGAAGCGGGCCATCACTTCGCCAGGGCGACCGACCGGAACCGGATCGCCCGATCGGTGCGCACGTCGTAGCCGGAGACCTTCTTCGACCAGCCCTGCACCACGTCCGGGTTGTAGAGGTAGAGGTAGCTGGCGTCGTCGACGATCTGCTTCGCCGCCTGCTCGTACGCCTGCTTGCGGGCGCCCTGGTCGGTCTGGGTACGGGCGTCGTCGAGCAGCTTGTCCACCGCCGGGTTCTTGTACTTGTGGAAGTTGAACGTGCCGCCGCTGTGGTGCTGGGCGTAGTAGAACTCGTCCGGGTCGATGTTGCCGAGCCAGCCGAGCATGAACCCGTCGAAGTTGCCCTTGGCCTGCTCGTCGAGCCACTGGGCGAAGTCCAGCGTACGGATCTTGACGGTGATGCCGACGTCCTTGAGCTGCGCGGCGATGACCTGCGCGGCGGTGACCGTCTCCGGGTACTCGCTGGTGACCATCAGGTCCATGGTCAGGTTGCTCACGCCGGCCTGGCCGAGCATCTGCTTCGCCTTGCCCGGGTCGTGGCTGTAGGGCGCGTAGTCGTAGTAGAACGCGCTGGCCTTCGGGATGGCGGTCTGGTTGACGGTGGCCAGCCCGAACTTGGCCGCCTTGGTGATCGCCTCGCGGTCCAGCGCGTACCCGATGGCGCGCCGCACCTCGGGGTTGTCGAACGGCTTGCGGGCCTCGTTGAGCGCCACGTACCAGTAGTCGGTGGAGGCCGCCGACTTCACCACCGGGTCGTCGCCGTCCTGCAACGACTTCACCTGCTGCGGCGGCAGGTTGTCGGTCCACTGGACCTGGCCGCTGCGCAGGTTCTGCAGCGCCACCGTCGGATCCTTGACGAAGGTGAACGTGACGCCGTCCAGCTTCGGCTTGTCCCCCCAGTACGCGTCGTTGCGGACCAGCTTGACGCTGTCGCCGGAGGTGTAGCCGGCCACCTTGAACGGGCCGCTGCCGACCGGTGCGGTCTTCACCGCGCCGGACTCCACGTTTGACTTCTCCACGATCGCCACGCCCTTGAACCCGCCGAGGTTGGCGAGCAGGTTCGGCGTGGGCGCGCTGAGCGTCACCACCACTGTGGCCGGATCGGGCCCGGTGACCGACTTGACGGTGGCGAACTTGTACGCGTTGTTCAGCTTCTCCTTGATGATCCGCTCGAACGAGTAGACGACGTCCTCGGAGGTCAGCGGCGACCCGTCGGAGAACTTCACACCCTCGCGCAGCGTGAAGGTCCAGGTGAGCTGGTCGTCGCTGGTGGTCCACTTCGTCGCCAGCGACGGCACCATCTTCAGGTCGGCGTCCGGCTCGACGAGCGTGTCGTAGACGTTCTCCAACACCTGGAAGCTGTAGTACGCCGAGGTCTTGTGCGGGTCGAGCTGGTCGGGTTCGCCGCCGATCGCGGCGTTGAGGACACCACCGGCGCCGCCAGCGTTCCCCCCGCCACCGACGTCGACCGCCTCGCCTCCGGTGCATCCGGACAGGACGCCGACGGTCAGTGTGAGTGCGGCGCCGAGCACGCCGAGCTTCTTCCTGGACACAGGCCCCCCTAGCCACTTCCCGGACAAAAGAAAGTTTCGGCGAGTCTTATCTCCGAGCCGGATGATGTCAAACGAATCCAGCCAAATTGACTGGTCGACGGGTGTTGCCGGTACGGAGTGAACGGTGGTTCAATCCGGGCCCCGATCTGATCCGCCACCTGCGCTGGGAGTTGCCGCCGTGACCACACACGAGGTCGTCAACCAGGTCCCGCCGATGGTCGGCCACGACACCGCCGACGACCCGGCGCTGTGCGACGGCGTGGCCCGCGAGGGCGCCGGCTGGGCGCTGCCCGGGCTGCACGAGCTGGGCCGGCTCGCCGGTGGCGAGGAGGCCGCCGAGCACGGCCGGCTCGCCAACGAGCACCCGCCGGTGCTGCGCACCCACGACCGGTACGGCCACCGCGTCGACGAGGTGGAGTTCCACCCGTCCTGGCACGAGCTGATGCGTACCGCCGTCGGTCACGGCCTGCACGCCGCGCCGTGGGCCGACGACCGGCCGGGCGCGCACGTGGCCCGCGCGGCCGGCTTCTACCTGTGGCGGCCCGACGCCGGGCACGGCTGCCCGATCTCGATGACCTACGCGGCCGTGCCCGCGCTGCGGCACAGCCCGGACCTGGCCGCCCGCTACGAGCCGCTGCTCACCACCCGTGAGTACGACTTCGGGCTGCGCCCGCCGCAGACCAAGCGCGGCCTGCTCGCCGGCATGTCGATGACCGAGAAGCAGGGCGGCTCGGACGTGCGCGCCAACACCACCACGGCCCGGCCGGAGCCGGACGGCAGCTACCGGCTCGTCGGGCACAAGTGGTTCACCTCGGCGCCCATGTGCGACCTTTTCCTCACCCTCGCCCAGGCGCCCGGCGGCCTCACCTGCTTCCTGGTCCCCCGGGTGCTGCCCGACGGCACCCGTAACCCGATGCGGCTGATGCGGCTCAAGGACAAGCTCGGCAACCGCTCCAACGCCTCCGCCGAGGTCGAGTACGAGCACGCGGTGGCGTGGCGCGTCGGCGACGAGGGCCGGGGCGTGCGCACCATCATCGACATGGTCAACCTGACCCGGCTGGACTGCGTGATCGGCGCGGCGGCCGGGATGCGCCACGGCGTGACCACCGCCGTGCACCACGCCACCCACCGGCGGGCGTTCGGCGACTACCTGGCCGACCAGCCGCTGATGCGCAACGTGCTGGCCGACCTGGCGGTGGAGTCCGAGGCCGCCACCGTCCTGATGGTCCGGCTGGCCGGCGCGACCGACCGGTCCGCGCGCGGCGACGACGGCGAGACCGCGTTCAAGCGTCTCGCCCTGGCAGTCGGCAAGTACTGGGTGTGCAAGCGCTGGCCGGGGCACGCCGCCGAGGCGCTGGAGTGCCTGGGCGGCAACGGCTACGTGGAGGAGTCCGGCATGCCGCGGCTGTTCCGTGAGTCGCCGCTGAACTCGATCTGGGAGGGCTCCGGCAACGTCGCCGCCCTCGACGTGCTGCGCGCGCTCACCCGGGAACCGCAGGTGCTCGCCGCGTACGAGGCGGAGGTGGCCGCCGCGGCCGGCGCGGACGCCCGGCTGGACGCGGCGGTGCGACGGGTCCGCGACGAGCTGGCCGACCACACCGACCTGGAGCTGCGCGCCCGGCGGGTGGTGGAGCGGCTGGCGCTGGTGCTGCAGGGCGCGCTGCTGGTGCGCCACGGCCACCCGGCGGTCGCCGACGCGTTCTGCGCGTCCCGGCTCGACGGCGACCACGGGCAGGCGTACGGGACGCTGCCGGGCGGGCTGGATCTGGCAGCGATCATCGTCCGCGCCACCCCGAAGGTCGGCTGACGGCGTGGTGATGCGGCTCGCCTCGGTACACCTGTATCCGGTCAAGTCCCTCGGCGGCGTGGACGTCGACCGGGCCGACGTCGAGCCGTGGGGGCTGCGTCACGACCGCCGCTGGCTGGTGCTGCGCCCGGGCGGCGGCAAACTGGGCTCGACCGCCCTGCCGGCGCTGCTCGGCCTGACCGCCGCGCCCGGCCCCGGGTCGATCACGCTCACCGCCCGCGACGGGTCGTCGCTGACGGTCGCCGAACCGGTCGACGGCCCGCCGGTCCCGACCGACGTGTCCCGGCTGGACACGGTCCGGCTCGCCGCCGACGAGGCCCACGACTGGCTCTCCGCCCGGCTGGGCCGTCCCGTACGGCTGGCCTGGCTGGACGATCCGCGCCGCCGGCCGATGTCTGCCGAACACGGCGGTGGACCCGGTGATCCGCTGAACCTCTCCGACGCCGGACCGCTGCTGGTCGCCACGGCGCCGTCGCTGCGGCGGCTGCGGGACTGGATCGTCGAGGGCGCGCTGGAACGCGGCGAGCCCGCGCCGGAGCCGCTGGCGATGGCCCGGTTCCGGCCGACTGTGGTGCTGGACGGACCGCTCGAACCGTTCGCCGAGGACGGCTGGACGCGGGTGCGCATCGGCGCCGTCGACTTCCGGGTGTCCGAACGCTGCGACCGCTGCTCGGTGACGCTCATCGACCCGGAGACCCTGGCGCGCGGGAAGGAACCGATCCGCACGCTGGCCCGGCACCGGCGCTACGACGGCAAGACCTGGTTCGGCGTCCGGCTGGTCCCGCTGACCACCGGGGAGATCCGGGTCGGAGACGAGTGCGAGGCGACATGACAGGCCGCACCCGCCTGCCACCGGCCCGGGTGCGGTGGAGCAGGCCGTCACACCTGCGTGGGCCGCAGGCGGTCGCGGTGACGTCGGGGTACGTGGTGGCGCACGAACGCGCCACCCGCCTGGTCGGGCTGGACGCCGCGACCGGCGACGCGCGCTGGGACGTACCGCTGGGCACCTGGCCCCGAGCGGTGGTCGTTGCGGGCGAGCGGTGCTGGGCGCTGCCGCAGAACCGGGACGAGGTGGACTGCCTCGACCTGCGCACCGGAGCGCTGGCGTGGCGCACGGCGGTGCCACCGTACACCGGTCATCTCGTGGTGGGCGGGGACACCGTGCTGGTGGGCGGGTGGCGCGGCTACACCGCACTGCGCGCGCTGGACCGGGAGACCGGGACGACGCGGTGGGCCACCGCCGCGCGGGTGGCCACGGTACGGCCCGCGGTTGCCGGTGGCGTCGTCGTGGTGGGTGCCCATGGAGGGTCCGAGCTGCGAATACTCAACGCCGGCAGCGGCGACGAGGTGCGCCGGCTCGCCCTGCCCGAGCCGCTGACGGACAGCGACCACTCCCCGGCCCTCGTCACCGTCGACGACGACCACGTGCTGCTCCGGTGCGGCCCGCGCACGATCCGGCGGGTCCACCTCGGATCCGGCGACGGCGAGGAGTTCTTCCGCGCCGAGGCCGACCTCACCCCGGACTCGCCCTCCGTCACGGGCACCCTCGCCTGGGTACGCGACAACCGGGGCGGCCTGACCGCCGTCGACGTGACCACCGGCGCCGTCCACCGGCGGGTGGGTCCGGGCGATCCGCCGGCGGAGGGCGTCGCGCCGGTCGGCGACAGTCACGTGGTGGCTCGACGGTCCGGCGTCCTCCTGCTCGTGGACGACGACGGCGTCCACGAGCGGACCACCGCGCTACGCCGGATCGACTCCCTGCACGCCCTCGACCCGGAGACCGTGCTGCTCGCCGGGGCGGGTGGACTGAGCGCGTTCAGCCCGACCTGACCGGCCGGGACCGCCACTCGTCGGCCAGGATCGCGTAGACGAGCTGGTCGGCCCAGCCGTCCCGGAACCGGTAGCTGCGCACGTGCCGCGCCTCCCGCCGCATGCCGAGCCGGGCCATCAGGCGCGCCGACGGCGCGTTGTCCGCGTGGCAGCGGGCCATCACCCGGTGCAGCCCGAACGCGCCGAAACCCCAGTCCAGCAGCGCGCCGGCCGCCTCCGTGGCCAGCCCCCTGCCGCCGTGGTCGGGGTGGAAGACGTACCCCAGCTCGGCGGTGCGGTCCGCGGCGCTGCGCCACACCAGCTCGACCGCGCCGATCACCCGCGCGTCGCGCACCACGGCGAGCGTCAGGCAGTCGCCCTCCGCGCGCAGCGCGTCCTCGCCGGTCATCGCGGTCACCGACGACAGGGACTCCGCCCGGGTACGCGGCGCGGCGCCGGCCATCCAGCGGACCACGTCCGGGCGGCGCTGCCAGGCGTGCACGTCGTCGAGGTCGTCGAGCGTGACCGGGCGCAGCAGCAGCCGGGGCGTGCGCAGCGGGTACGCCGGGTGGGTCATCCGGCGATGGTAGGAGGAACCTAGGGTGGGCCGCATGGTCGTTTCCGCCGACGAGGGCAACCCGCTCACCCAGCTCACGCTCGACCAGCTCCGGCAGCGCACGAGCGTGAAGTGGCGGCTCTACCCGCCGGACGTGCTGCCGCTGTGGGTGGCCGAGCAGGACGTGCCGCTGGCGCCGCCGGTGGCCGAGGCGCTGCGCCGGGCGGTCGAGCTGGGCGACACCGGCTACGCGTACGGCACCGGGTACGCCGAGGCGGTCGGCGGGTTCGCCGCGCAGCGGTGGGGCTGGGCCGACTTCCCGGTCGGCCGGACCTCGCTCGTACCGGACGTGATGATGGGTACGGTCGAGGTGCTGCGCCTGGTCACCGGCCCGGGTGACGCGGTGGTGGTCACTCCCCCGGTCTACCCGCCGTTCTACGCGTTCGTCGCCAACGCCGGGCGGCAGGTCCTCGAGGCGCCGCTCGGCGCGGACCTGCGGCTCGACCCGGCCGCGCTGGAGGAGGCGTTCCGGCGGGCCCGCGCGATCGGCGACCGCCCGGCGTTCCTGCTCTGCAACCCGCACAACCCGACCGGTGTGGTGCACCGGCCCGACGAGCTGGCCACCGTCGCCGAGCTGGCCGCGCGGCACGGCGTACGGGTGGTGGCCGACGAGATCCACTCGCCGCTGGCGCTGCCCGGCGCGCGGTTCACCCCGTACCTGACGGTGCCGGGTGCGGAGAACGCGTTCGCGCTGGTGTCCGCGTCGAAGGCGTGGAACCTGGCCGGGCTCAAGGCGGCGCTGGCGGTCGCCGGGCCGGACGCGGCGGACGACCTGGCCCGGATGCCGGAGGAGGTCAGTCACGGCCCCAGCCACCTCGGGGTGCTCGCGCACACGGCCGCGTTCCGAGCCGGCGGGCCGTGGCTGGACCGGCTGCTCGACGGCCTCGACGCGAACCGGGCGCTGCTCGGGTCACTGCTGAGCGACCACCTGCCGACCGTGTCGTGGCAGCCGCCCGAGGGCACGTACCTGGCCTGGCTGGACTGCCGGCGCCTCGGCGTACCCACCGAGGCGGGCGACGGACCGGGCGTGGCGAGCGACGTGGCCGGTCCGGCGCGGATGTTCCTCGACCGGGCCCGGGTGGCGCTCAGCTCCGGGCACGTCTTCGGCAGCGGCGGCGCCGGGTTCGTGCGGCTCAACTTCGCCACCTCCCCCGCCGTGCTCACCGAGGCGGTCGCCCGGATGGGCCGGGCGGCGGCGACCGCCTGACGTGCGGCTCAACGGGCGGCCACGCGTACCCCCTGGTTGTCGCCCTCGGACAGGAACGACGCCACGGCGCCGCCCTCGGCGGTGACCGCCGTGCGCTCGGCGCGGGTGAACGCGCGCAGCGGCGTGACCACCACGACGCCCGCGTCGACCGTCCAGGTGGCGGCGACCCGGCCGTCGACGAGCACGAACCGGGCCCCGGCCACGGAGAGGTTGCGGTGGGCGTCGTCGATGATCCGGCTGCGGTCGTGGTAGCCGAGCACGGCGTTGTCGAAGGCGGGCAGGAACCGTACCGGCGCGGGGGTGTCCGGGTCGGGCCGGGGCGCGTCCGGCAGATCCAGCAGCGTGCGGCCCCGCGCGTCCCGGAAGGCCACCAGCTCGTCGCGGACCGCGGCCACCGCGGCGGGCAGCCCGGCGAGGCCGCACCAGGCGCGCAGGTCCGCCGACGCGGCCGGCCCGAACGCGGCCAGGTAGCGCCGCACCAGCGCCCGCCCGGCCGGGTCGTCGCCGTCCGGGCCGGGCGGTTCGGCGTCGCGGCCCAGCCACCGGGCCAGAGCGACGGTACGGACGCCGGCCGTGGTCCGCCACAGTCCGCGCGGCGGCGCCTGCACGGCCGGCACCAGCGCGAGCACGATCTCGCCGAGCGCCCGCCGATCGGTCGCCGGCCAGCGCGCGGCGAGCGCCCCCACGATCTCGGCGGTGGTGCGGGGCTCGCCGTCGGCCAGGATCTCCCGGGCCGCCGCGGCGAGTTCGTCGAGGTCGACCCCGTCGAACTCGCCGCGGTAGACGCCCAGCACCCGCTGCCGCAGCATCGCGTCGTGCCGGGACCGCCAGGCCAGCACGTCGTCCGCGGCGAGCAGGTGCACGGTGCGGCGCATCAGGTGGGTACGCACCAGGCGGCGGCGCACCAACAGGTCCGACAGGACCGCCGGGTCGAAGGCCCGCAGCCGCGACCAGAGCCCGACGTACGGCTCCTGCGGCTCCTGGGCCTGCAACCCGCACAGGTGCGCCACCGCGTCGGCCACCGGCAGGTCGGCGCGGTCGAGCAGCAGTTGCCGGGCGAGCGTCGCCCGGTTGAGCGCACGCCGGTCGAGCACTGTCACGGCTTCGTTCTCCGGCCGGCTCAGGTGGTGGTCTGGCCGTCGATGCTCTCGCGCAGGATGTCCGCGTGCCCGGCGTGCTGCGTGGTCTCGGCGATGACGTGGATCAGCACCCGCCGGACGCTGCGGACCGAACCGGGCTCGTTCCACGGCGCGTCCGGGACCGGCCAGGTGGCCGACAGGTCCTCGACGCCGGCCACGATCTCCTCGGTACGGGCGGCGACGCGGGCGTACCGGTCGAGGATGGCCGGCAGCGTGTCCTCGGGCAGCATCTGGAAGTCCCGTCCCCGCTCGATCGCCCACTGCGGCAGCTCGCGGGCCTGCCCGGACATGAAGTCCTCCCAGGTGACGCCCTCGGGCATGGCAAAGGACATCGCCGAGGGGCCCTCGACCACGAACCGCAGCCACGCCTCCTCGGTGGACGCGACGTGCTTGATCAGGCCGCCCAGGCAGAGCGCGCTGACGGTCGGCTTCTGCCCGGCCTGCTCGTCGGTCAGGCCACGGACCGTGTTGATCAGCATGTTCCGGGCCTCGGCGAGCTCGGCCAGCAGGTCGGTCCGCTCGGCGTCCAGGGTGGTGGGGGTCGTGGTGGTGCCGGTCATCGTCATCGGTTCCTTCCGGTCCTGATCGGGTACGGGTCCACCCTCGCAGGCATAGCGGTCAGGAAGTGTCCTCTTCTCGCGGCAGAATGCGTGTCGTGCCGAAGACCTCCGCCCGACTGCTCGCCCTGCTGTCCCTGTTGCAGGCGCGACGCGACTGGCCCGGATCGCTGCTCGCCGAACGGCTGCGGGTCAGCCCGCGTACCGTGCGCCGCGACGTCGACCGGCTGCGGGAGCTGGGCTATCCGATCGAGAGCGCCAAGGGGCCGGACGGCGGCTACCGGCTGGGCGCCGGCTCGGCGCTGCCGCCGCTGCTCTTCGACGACGAGCAGGCGGTCGCCCTCACCGTGGCGTTGCAGACCGCCGCCGGTGGGGTGACCGGCATCGAGGAGGCGGCCGCGCGGGCGCTGACCACGGTGCGGCAGGTGATGCCGGCGCGGCTGCGGCACCGGGTGGACGCGCTGCGGGTGGTCGACGTGCAACGCGCCGGCACGCCGGCACAGCACCGGGTGGAACCGGCGCTGCTGATCACGTTGAGCGCCGCCGTGCACGCCCGCGAGGAGCTGCGCTTCGACTACGAGTCGGTGTCCGCGACGCCGCCGGTCGCGGGCCGGCCGCCGCGCCGGGTGCAGCCGCACCACCTGGTCACCTGGGGCGGCCGCTGGTACCTCGTCGCCTGGGACCTCGACCGCGACGACTGGCGCACGTTCCGGGTCGACCGGATCAGCCCGCGTACGCCCACCGGCCCCCGGTTCACGCCCCGCGAGCTGCCCGGCGGGGACGTGGCCGCGTACGTCGCCGGCCGGTTCAAGGGCGCCACCGGGCCGGGCGACTGGCCCTGCCGCGGGGAGGTGATCCTCGACCTGCCCGCCCGGGTGGTGTCCGGGTGGACCCGCGACGGGATCGTGGAGGCGCTGGGCCCGGACCGCTGCCGGCTGGTGCTGGGCGCCTGGTCGTGGCCCGGGCTGGCCGCTGTGCTCGGCCGCTACGACGCCGACATCGAGGTGGTCGGGCCGCCGGAGCTGCGCGAGGCGTTCGCCCGCCTGGCCCGCCGTTACGCAGCCGCCGCCCAGGCCCCGGACGCGCCGCGCAGCGGTTGACCGCCTCCCACTGCCCCGGTCGTGCCGGGGGTGTCAGTCGGTCGGCAGGAGCGGGCGCATGAACGTGCGCTCGTACCGCAGGACGCAGCCCGACTCCTCGCGGATCCGGTCGGCGGCGACGAACTCCGGGTCCACTCCGAACCGGGCCCGGTACTGCTCGTACGCCGCCAGGCTGGAGAAGCTGAACAGCGCCTCGGCCCGGTCGCTGGCGCCCTCGGCGGGCAGGAAGTAGCCGTGGTGCACGCCGCCGTGCCGTGCCACCAGCCGCATCCAGGTACGGGCGAAACGCTCGAACGCCTCGAGCTGCGCGGGGTCGATCGTGTAGTGCACGACGCAGGTGATCACGCGGCCACGATAGCGGCGGCCGGTCAGGCGGCGGAGCGGCGGTCGCCGGGGTCGGTCGTGTCGGCCAGGCCCGCGTACCGCCCCCGGTGGTAGAGCAGCGGCGAGCCGACGTCGGCGTGCCGGAGCAGTTCCGGTTCGGCAAGCACCACGGCGTGGTCCCCGACGACAACCCGGTCCACCACCCGGCACAGCAGCCAGGCCAGCGTGTCGTCGAGGACCGGCACCCCTTCCGGGCCGGGCCGCCAGCGGGTCGGCCCGGCGAACCGGTCGATCCCGCTGGTGGCGAACGTCCGGGCCAGCTCGTGCTGGCCGTGCCCGAGCAGGTGCACCCCGACGTGCCGGGCCCGGGACACCACCGGCCAGCTCGACGCCCCCCGGTCCAGGCAGAACGAGACGATCGGCGGTCGCAGCGACACCGCGGTGAACGAGGTGGCGGTGAACCCGGCCGCGGGCGGACCGGCGGCGGTGACCACTGTGACGGTGCTGGCCTGGTGCCGCAGCAGCGTCCGCAGCGCGTCGGCGTCGGCGTCGACCGGGGTGTCGGCGGGCTCGGTCACGGCGTTCCTCCAAGGTGTACGGGGGCGGGACGGCGGTCAGGCCGTGAAGCCGTGGAACAGCACCGACGCCAGCCCGAGGGCCAGCACCAGGTTGAACACGGTGGCGGCGGCGAACACGGTCACCGGCCGCCAGCCGGCCTCGCGCAGCGACGACACGCGGACCTCCAGGCCGATGCTGACGAAGGCCAGGATGAGGAACCAGACGCGCAGGTCGGTGACGACCGCCATCGTGGCCTTGCCGTCCGCGCCCGCGGTGTCGAGGTACCAGGTGGCGATCACCGAGGCGGCGACGAACCCGAGGACGAACTTCGGGAACCGGCGCCACAGCTCGCCGAGCCCGGGGCGCGGGGCGTCCGGCCGCCGCTCCACCCGCAGCGCGAAGTACGCGGTGAGCGCCACCGCGACCACGCCCATCAGCGCGTTCTGGGTGACCTTGACGATGCTGGCGATCTGGAGCGCGTCCTCACCGGCGAGCGCGCCGGCAGCGGTCACGGCGGCGGTGGTGTCGATGTTGCCGCCGATCCAGGCGCCGGCGACCGCGTCGGAGAGGCCGAGCACGTCGGCCAGCCACGGCAGCAGGAAGATCGACGGCAGCGCGAACGCGATGACCAGGCTGGCCGTGTACGCGAGCTGTTCCCGGCGTGCGCGGACCGCGCCGGCGGCGGCGATCGCGGCGCTCACCCCGCAGATCGACACCGCCGAGGCGAGCAGCGCCCGCAGCTTCTCGTCCAGACCGAACCGCCCGGCCAGCCACCAGGTGAACAGGAACACGCCGCTGATCAGCAGCAGCGCCTGGGCGATGGCGGGACCGGCGGCGCTCGCGATGACTGCCAGGTTGATCGAGGCGCCGAGCAGCACCAGGCCGGTCTTGATGAAGAACTCGGTACGGAACGCGGCGGAGATCCGGTCCCGCAGGCCGGTCACGGTGACGACGAGGTTGCCGAGCAGGCCGAGCAGGATCGCGTAGACCGGGTACTCGATCGCGGCGGCCACGTCCTCGACCGCGCTGCCCTCGGCCCAGACCGGCACGTTCTGTTCCAGGTAGCGGGTGAGCGCGGCGAGACCGAACACCACCAGCAGGCCCAGGACGGTCCACACCCAGAACGCGCCGGAACGCAGATCGGCCGAGGGCGTGGCGTCCGACGGTGTGCGGTCCGATCGGTCCACTGAGGTCGCGGCGGCCGGGGCGTCCGCGGTGGAGGCCGCGGACGACCCGGCGGCGGTGCTGTGGGTGGCGGATTCCGGGGCGCCGGCCATCACGGCACCAGCCCGGCGGGGATGGCGCCGGCCAGCACCAGGAGCAGCAGCGCGAGGCCGAGGACGGTGGCTGCCCAGTCCTCGTTGAGGGCGAGCCGGGAGTGGCCAGCGGTGGGCGGTTCGGGTGGCGTGGGCGCGTTGCTCATGCGGGCTCCTACGGGTACGCGCGGGCGACGGAGGGCAGCCGGAGGCGAGGGGTGACGGGGGATCATCGACCCCAACGAGAGTTTCCTACTTAACTAGTAGGATTACAAGGTCTTCCCGGGCCCCGGCTCGCCACCGGCACGCTCGGCCACCACCACCGAGATGCCGTCGAGCACCCGCTGGAGGCCGAACTCGAAGGCGTGGTCCGGCCCGTACGCCGCGCCGTGCGCCATGCCCGCGGCGGTGCCGACCCGCGCGGCGAGCGGGAAGCTGCCGGCGGTCATGAACTTCTCCAGCCAGGGCCCGTGCGTCCGCCACCACTGGTCGTCGGTCATCCCGGTCTCACGTTCCAGCTCGGCCACGTCCAGCGCGACCCGGGCCGCGTTCTTGGCGTGCCCCAGCACGAGCGTGAGCACCGCGTCCATCTCCACGTCGTCGAGCCCGATGTCCGCCACGGCGTGCAGCTCGTAGTCGTACTTGGCGAGCACGTTCGGGCCGAGCACCGGCCGGGTCGTCTCGGCGCGCAGCAGCCACGGGTGGGCCCGGTAGAGAGCGAGGTTGTCCCGCGCGATGCGTTCCAGCCGGCCCCGCCAGCCACCCGGCACGTCGGCCGGGCGCGGCAGGTCACCGAGGACGGCGTCCACCATGACGTCGAGCAGTTCCGCCTTACCCGGCACGTACGTGTAGACGGACATGGTGCCCACGCCGAGCGCCTCGCTGACCCGGCGCATGGTGAGCGCGTCGATGCCCTCGGCGTCGGCGATCTCGATCGCGGTGCGCACGATCCGGTCGACGCTGAGACCGGGACCGGCGCCACGGCTGGCCGGTTCCCGGGTGCGCCAGAGAAGGGCCAGGCTGCGGGCGGGATCGGCCTTGCGCCGGCGCTCCTTCGACATGGTGCCGTCATCCTACCGGCCGGGCCGGTCACCGGACGGCGGCGGGACGCCGGAAAAGGGCAGCCCGAGAATTGTTCGCGCAAAAAGAATGGCGGGTTCTCCCGCCACTACCAACATATAGCGCACCCCCGGTCTTGCCGCAAGACCGGGGTCGGGGCGCACAATTGCCGGCCGTAACCCATTGCCGTGCCATTCGAAAAGCCGCGAAGAGCGGAGGCTCGGCCGTGCCCGTGATCGGAGACGAGTTGAATCTGCCTGCCACGAGCGTTTTCGATCTACCCGAGCGACTGTCGGCGAAGGCCGACCCCGAGCTGATCGCCGCCGACGAGCGGCACTTCGCCGCCATCGCGGACAGCCTGCGCCGCTCGATCGCCGACCTGACCGACCGGCTCGACGCGACGCGCCGGGCCGCGGGCGGCCGGGGCCGGCAGGCGGTCGACCGGGACCAGGAGGTCCGGCGGCTGAGCGCGCGCCTGCGTACGCTGCGCCGTTACGGCCTGGACCTGTGCCTGGGCCGGATGGTCGGCGCGGACGGCGGCGAACCGGTGTACGTGGGCCGGCTCGGCCTGACCGACGGCGCGGGCGGCCGGTTGCTGCTGGACTGGCGCTCCCCCGCCGCCGAGCCGCTCTTCGGCGCGACGCACGCCGACCCGATGGGCCTGGTCAGCCGCCGCCGGTATCGGTGGACCGCGGGCCGGATCACCGACTACTGGGACGAGGTGTTCACCGCCGACGGGCTGGCCGGGCACGCCGCGCTGGACGACCAGTCGGCGTTCATCGCCAGCCTGGGCGCGACCCGGTCGGCGCGGATGCGCGACGTGCTCGGCACCATCCAGGCCGACCAGGACGCGATCATCCGGGCCGGTTCCCGGGGCGCGCTGGTGGTGGACGGCGGTCCCGGCACCGGCAAGACGGTGGTGGCGCTGCACCGCACCGCGTACCTGCTGCACGCCGATCCACGGCTGGGCGAGCGCCGGGGCGGGGTGCTGGTGGTCGGGCCGCACCAGCCGTACCTGAACTACGTCTCCGACGTGCTGCCCAGCCTGGGTGAGGAGGACGTGCAGATCTGCACGCTGGCCGACCTGGTGCCGGAGGGCGCGGCGGCGGCGCGGGAGGCCGACCCGGAGGTGGCGCGGCTGAAGGCGTCCGGGGAACTGGTGCGCGTTGTCGACGCCGCGGTCCGCTTCTACGAGGAGCCGCCCACGGCCGGAATGACTGTCGGGGTCGGGGACGCGGAGCTGCGGCTGACCGCCGACGACTGGGCGACGGCGTTCGAGGCGGCCGGGCCGGGTGTCCCGCACAACGAGGCCCGCGACGAGGTGTGGGAGGAACTGCTCACGATCCTGCTGGAGAAGTACCGCGGCGACGAGCCGGAGGAGGCGGTCCGCCGGGCGCTGGGGCGCGACCGGGAACTGGTCACCGCGTTCGGCCGGGCGTGGCCGCTGCTCGACCCGCTCGACGTGGTGGCCGACCTGTGGTCGGTGCCGGCCTACCTGCGCCGGTGCGCCCCGTGGCTGAGCGTCGAGGAGATCCGTACGCTGCGGCGGGCCGACCCTCGAGCCTGGACGGTGGCGGACCTGCCGTGGCTGGACGCGGCCCGGCGGCGGGTCGGCGACCCGGAGGCGTCGCTGCGGCGGCGCCGCGACGAGGGGGTGCTGGCCGCGCAGCGCGCCGAGATGGACACGGTGGTCGACGCGCTGATCGCGTCGCACGCCTACGACGACGGCGAGGGTCTGATGACCATGCTGTACGGCGAGGACATGCGCACCAGCCTGGTCGACTCCAGCGTGTTGAGCGCGGTCGATCCGGACCTGCTGGCCGGGCCGTTCGCGCACGTCGTGGTGGACGAGGCGCAGGAGCTGACCGATGCGCAGTGGCAGATGCTGCTGGCGCGCTGCCCGTCGCGCAGCTTCACCGTGGTCGGTGACCGGGCGCAGGCGCGGCACGGGTTCACCGAGTCGTGGCCGCAGCGGCTGGCGCGGGCCGGGTTCGACCGCGTCGAGGTGGCGACGCTGTCAGTCAACTACCGCACTCCGGCCCAGGTGATGGCGGCGGCCGAACCGGTGATCCGGGCCGTGCTGCCGGATGCCAACGTGCCCACGTCCATCCGCGACGGCGCTCCGGTGCGATACGGCGCCCGCGCCGAGCTGCGCGCGGTGGTGGACGGCTGGCTGGCCGCCCACAGTGAGGGCGTCGCGTGCGTCATCGGCGATCCGGCGTTCCCGGCCTCGGAGCGGGTCCGGTCGCTGAGCCCGGTGCTGGCCAAGGGGCTGGAGTTCGACCTGGTGGTGCTGGTCGACCCGGAGGCGTTCGGCGACGGGGTCGCCGGGGCGGTGGACCGGTACGTCGCGATGACCCGGGCCACCGGCGAACTGGTCGTGCTGACCGGGCCGTGACCGTGCCCCGGGGGCGGCGCACGCACCGCCCCCGGGGTCCGGCTCAGCGGCTCAGCGCCCGGTACCGGCGCAGCGACAGCGGCAGGAACACCGCGACCAGCACCAGCGGCCAGAGCACCGCCAGCAGCGGGTGATGCGCGGCCACCCACGAGTCGCCGCCCCACCCGGGGTTGCCGAACAGCTCGCGGGTGGCCCCGACGGTCGCGGACAGCGGATTCCACTCGGCGACCGCGCCCAGCCACGCGGGCATGGTGGACGGCGCCACGAACGCGCTGGACAGGAAGCCCAGCGGGAACTCCAGCGTCTGCACGGCCGTCACCGCGCTCTGCCCCTTCACGGTCAGGCCGAGGAAGACGCCAACCCAGACCAGCGCGAACCGCAGCAGCAGGATCAGCCCGAGCGCGGCGAGCGTGTCGCCGACGTCGCCGCGCGCCCGCCACCCGATCGCCAGGCCGACGAGCAGCATGACGGCGAGCGTCACCACCGCGAACATCAGGTCGGCCACAGCGCGGCCGAGCAGCGGGGCCAGCCGGGACACCGGCATCGATCGCAGCCGGTCGGTGACGCCGCGCTCCAGGTCCGCCGAGACCGCCATGGTGGTCATGCTGATGCCGAAGACCATCGTCATGGCGAACATGCCGGGCATCAGGAACTCGCGGTAGCTGCCACCGCCTGGTACCTGGAGCGCGCCGCCGAACAGGTACGCGAACATCAGCACCATCAGGATGTCGAAGCCCAGCGAGCCGACCAGCGGGCCGGGCTCACGCCGCCAGTGCGCCAGCGCACGACCGGTCAGCGTCAGGCCGTCACCGGCCAGCGACGCGCGCCGGGCCGGGGTCACCGTCGCGGTCACGCGGTCACCTCCACGCCGGTCCGGTCGGCGGACGGCCCGCCGGTGAGCTGGAGGAACACCTCGTCCAGTGTGGGTCGCCGCAGCGCCACGTCGGCCACGTCCACGCCGTCGGCGTCGAGCGCGCGCAGCACCTCGGTCAGCGCGCCGGCCCGGTCGCCGACCTGGGCGCTGACCGCCCGGCGGTCCCTGTCGACTGCCGGTTCGGCGCGGGCGACGGCGCGCAGCCGTCCGGCGGCGGTGGCCAGGTCGGCGGCGTCGCGGACGACCAGCTCGATCCGGTCGCCGCCGAGGCGTGACTTGAGCGCGTCGGGGGTGCCCTCGGCGATCACCCGCCCGGCGTCGAGCACGCAGACGCGGTCGGCGAGCTGGTCGGCCTCGTCCAGGTACTGCGTGGTGAGCAGCACCGTGGTGCCGGCGCGCACCAGATCCCGTACCGCCTCCCACACCTCGTTGCGCCCGCGCGGGTCCAGCGCCGTGGTCGGCTCGTCGAGGAACAGCACCGACGGCGCGAGGATCATCCCGGCGGCCAGGTCGAGGCGGCGGCGCATGCCACCGGAGTACGTGCGTACCGGCCGCCCGCCGGCGTCGGCGAGCCCGAACCGGTCGAGCAGTTCGCCGGCCCGCCGTCGCGCCCCGGCCCGGTCCAGGTGGAACAGACGGCCGAAGATCACCAGGTTCTCCCGCCCGCTGAGCGCCTCGTCCACCGCCGGGTGCTGCCCGACCAGGCCGATGCGGTGGCGCACCCGGTCGGCCTGCCCGGCCACGTCGTAGCCGGCGACCTCTGCTCGCCCGGCGTCGAAGCGCAGCAGCGTCGCGAGAATGCGGACGGCTGTGGTCTTGCCGGCGCCGTTCGGGCCGAGCAGCCCGCACACGGTGCCCGGTGGCACCCGCAGGTCGAATCCATCGAGCGCGGCCGTGTCCCCGTATCGCTTACGCAGGCCCTCCGCGAGGATCGCGTGTTCCACGTCTGTTCCCCCTCCGTCGACGAGGGCACTAACGTACAACGTACGGTATGGCGTCCGCCAATGGTTCAGTCGACCAGCCGGTGCTCCCACGCCCAGACCGCGATCTCGGTACGGTTCCGCAGGCCGAGCTTCGTCTGCACCGTCGAGACGTGGCTCTTCACGGTGCTCAGCGAGATGAACAGCTCCGCGCCGATCTCCAGGTTGGTCCGGCCCCGGGCGATCTCGCGTACCACCTCGATCTCCCGCTCGGACAACGCCGGGCGGCGCTCGTCCCGGGGTGGCGCGGGCGGCGTCAGGTGCCGCAGCAGCCGGACCGTCACCGACGGGGACACGAGCGCGTCACCCTGGTACGCCGCCCGCACGGCCTCCACCAGCAGCGCCGGACCGGCGTCCTTGAGCAGGAACCCGGCCGCTCCCCCGCGCAGCGCGCCGTAGACGTACTCGTCCAGGTCGAACGTGGTGACCACGACGACCCGCAGCGGGTCGGCCACCTCGGGCCCGGCGAGCGCCCGCGTCACCTGGAGCCCGTCGAGGCGCGGCATCCGGATGTCCACCAGGCAGACATCGGGTCGCAGGCGGCGGGCCTGGGCGACCGCGTCGACACCGTCGGACGCCTCGGCCACCACTGTGATGTCGGGCTGGTCCTCCAGGATCAGCCGCAGCCCGCCGCGGACCATCGCCTGGTCGTCGGCGAGCAGCACCCGGATCGTCATCACGCCCTCCCGTTCGGCACTACCGCCCGCACCGACCACCCGGCGCCATCCGGGCGGGGACCGGCGGTCAGCGTGCCGCCGAGGGCCTCGACGCGCTCGCGCAGGCCGATCAGGCCGTATCCGCCCCGGGACTCGGCGGGCGTGGAGGACGCGTCGTCGGTCACCTCGACCACCACCGCGTCCGGCTCCTGCGCCACGTCGACGGTGACCTGGCCGGTGTGCGGCGCGTGGCGGGCCACGTTCGTCAGCGCCTCCCGGACGATCCGGTGCACGGTGCTGGTGACCTCCGGCGGCCAGGCCGTCTCCGCCGGCAGCCGCAGCCGCACCGGCGGGCCCTGCCGGCGGAACCGCTCGACGAGTTCCTCGATCTGCTCGGTACCGGCCGAGGCCGGCGGCGCGTCAGCGGTGTCCCGCAGCAGCCCGACCAGGCGGCGCATGGCCCGCATCGCCTCGCCGCCGGCCGCCTCGATCCCGGCCAGCGACTCCGTGGCGCGCGCCGGATCCCGCCGCCCGACCAGGTGGGCGGCCTGCGCCTGCACCACCATGCCGGTGACGTGGTGGGCCACCACGTCGTGCAGCTCCCGGGCCAGTTCCAGCCGCTCGTCGCGGCGTACCCGCTCGGCTGTGACCTTCGCCCGCTCGTCGAGCAGCCGCAGCGTGAGCCCGGCGGCGACCCCGCCGAGCCAGCACAGCCCGTTGAACGCGACCACCCCCGACCCGCCCGCCCCCGGCCGGGCGGCCAGCCACGCCCCGGCCGCCACCACGAGACCACCGGCGCCGATCAGGCCGGCGGGCAGCGGCGGCAGCGCCCGTACCGCCGATCCGACCAGGACGGCCGACGCGAGCGCCAGCGCCGGCCCCGGCTCGGTGGGCAGGTCGAACAGCCGGGCCGCGACGACTGCCGACCCGGCGACGACGAGTCCGGCGGTGGCGGTGACGACGCGCTGCCTGTCGCGTACCAGAGCGAGCGCGCCGACCACGACGGCGGCCGCACCGCCGGGGAGCCAGTACGGCAGTCCCCAGCTCGCGGCGATCGCCACCGCCTGGACGCCGATCGCGGCGAGCAGCACCACGGCGAGCCCCGCCGTCGCCGCCACCCGGGTGATCCGTTCACCAGCCATGCCCAGCACGTTAGGAGATCGCGGGCCGCCGCGAACCGGCCGAAAGTAGGGGCCGTCCGAGTGCCGGACCCTGCTCCGGACCGATGCCCGCCGGTCCGGGCGTGCCCAGGATGAGTCGCATGCATCCACCACTCGCCCTGCACGCCGAGCGGCTGACCAAACGGTACGGCCGCCGCACCGCGCTTGCCGACTGTGACCTGAGCGTTCCGCGCGGGCACGTGGTCGGCCTGGTCGGCCCCAACGGCGCCGGCAAGTCCACGCTGCTGCAACTGGCCTGCGGGCTGATCGCGCCCACCTCGGGTTCGCTGACGGTGCTCGGCTCACCGCCGGCCGCCGACGCCGCGCACCTGGCCCGGGTCGGTTTCGTCGCCCAGGACACGCCGGTCTACGCCTCCCTGACCGTCGCCGAACACCTGCGGATGGGCGCCTGGCTCAACCCGTCCTGGGACGCGGCGCTGGCCCGGCGGCGCGTCGACGAGGTCGGCCTGGACCCGGCGCAGAAGGCGGGCCGGCTCTCCGGCGGCCAGCGCGCGCAACTGGCCCTCGCACTGGCCGCCGCGAAACGTCCCGAGCTGCTGATCCTCGACGAGCCGGCCGCCGCGCTGGACCCGCTGGCCCGGCGCGAGTTCATGCACGGGCTGGCCGGTTTCGTGCGGGAACTCGGCGCGGGCGCGGTGCTCTCCTCGCACCTGCTCGGCGACGTGGCGCAGGTCTGCGACCACCTGGTCGTGCTCTGTGCCGCCCGGGTGCAGGTGGCCGGTCCGGTCCCGGACCTGCTCGCCACACACCACCGGACCGCCGCCGCGTCCGCCGGGGCCGAGGTGGTCTGGGCCGAGCCCGGCCGCGTCGTGGTCCGGGGCCCGGCGGTACGCGACGGCGCGCCGGTCACGCTGGAGGAACTGGTCCTGGCGTACCTGTCCCGGGCCGCCGCCCGCCCGGCGGTGACCCGATGATCCGGATGACGCTGCGGCAGTTCCGCCTCCCGGCGCTCGTCGGCGCCGTCCTGCTGGTGCTGGCCGGCGCCTACCTGCTGCGCCTCGGCGCGGACATCCGCGCCGAGCCCGACCCGGCCCGGCTGCCCGGCCGGTACGCGCAGACGATGCTGTTCCTGGCCGGCGGGTTCGCGCTGCTGCCCGCGCTGATCGGTGCGTTCTGGGGCGCGCCGCTGGTGGCCCGGGAACTGGAGCAGGGCACGCACCGGCTGGTGTGGAACCAGAGCGTGCCACGCCGCCGCTGGCTGGCGATCAAGTTGGCGGTGCTGTCGGTGGCCGCCGCGCTCGTCGCCGGTGTGCTCGGCGCGCTGCTGACCTGGGCGGCCTCGCCCGTCGACCGGGTTGCAGGTGACCGGTTCAGCACCGTGCTGTTCGGCGCGCGCGGCATCGCGCCGGTCGGGTACGCCGTGTTCGGCCTCGTCCTCGGCGTGGTCGCCGGGCTGCTGCTCCGCCGCACCCTGCAGGCGATGGCAGTGGTGTTCCTGGCCGTGGTCGTGGTGCAGTTCGCGGTGCCGAACCTGCTGCGCCCGCACTACCTGCCGCCGGAGCGGGTCACCGTGCCGATGACCGCCGACACCGTCAACCGGGCCCGCAACCTGGGCAGCATCACCGGCTCGCCTGTGGTCGGCGGGCTGGACGTGCCTGGTGCGTGGGTCACCGACATCAGCCCGCTGCGGACCGCCGACGGGCGGCAGCTCTCCGACGCCGCGTTCGGCACCTGTTTCGGTGACCCGCCGCGTACCGGCGCCACCGGCACGTTCGGCGACACCGCGGTCTGTCTCGGCGCGCTCGACCTGCATGTGGACCTGGCGTACCAGCCGAACCGCCGGTTCTGGGCGTTCCAGTGGATCGAGCTGGCACTCCACCTCGGCGCGGCGGGTCTGCTGGCGGCGCTCGGCCTGTGGCACGTCCGGAGACGGGCCGGCTGAGCGGACGGGGCGGACGGTCCGGGCGCCACGCGCGCCCGGACCGCCGTACCTACCGCTTCAGCAGCGCCCGCAGCGCCTCGGCGATCTCGCCCGGCGCCTCCTCGGCCATGAAGTGCCCGGCAGTGGTGGTGCGGTGCTCCAGGTCCGGGGCCCACGCCCGCCACACCGCCGCCGCGTCGTAGCCGAGCGCGGCGCCCCAGTCCTGCTGGATGACGGTGGTAGGCATGGCCAGCCGCCGCCCGGCGTCCCGGTCCGCCCGGTCGTGCGTCACGTCGATCCCGGCCGACGCCCGGTAGTCGGCGACGATCGAGTCGACCGCCTCCCGGGAGGCCCGCAGGTACTCGGCGCGCACCTCCGCCGGCATGGCCGCCGGGTCACCGGCCCAGGCGTCGAGGAAGTGCCCGAAGAACGCGTCGGCGCTGCCCGCGATCATCGTCTCGGGCAGGCCGGGCGGCTGGGCCATCAGGTACAGGTGGAACGCCACCGAGGCGTTCACGCCGTGCAGCACGTCCCACATGTCGAGGGTGGGCAGCACATCAAGCGACGCCAGATGGGTGACCGCGTCCGGGTGGTCCAGGCCGGCCCGGACCGCGACCAGGGCACCCCGGTCGTGCCCGGCCAGCGCGAACCGCTCGTGCCCGAGCGCGCGGGCCAGCGCCACCACGTCGGCGGCCATCGTCCGCTTGCTGTACGTGTCCTCGGTATCAGCGGCCGGTTTGTCGCTGGCGCCGTAGCCGCGCAGGTCCGGGCAGATCACCGTGTGCTCGCCCGCCAGGTCGGCGGCGACGTGCCGCCACATCAGGTGGGTCTGCGGGAAACCGTGCAGCAGCACGACCGGGCTGCCGGAGCCACCCACCGCCACGTTCAGCGTCACACCCTCGGCGACCGGAACGCGCTGGTAGTCGAATCCCGCGATGGCGGTGCTCATCATGATCCCTCTTTCGTCTCGTCGTACCTGACCAGCGTGGCGGCACCGGATGAGCAACCGATGAGCGCGATACGGTGACCCCTGGCGAGGAGGGTCGGTGCCTGTCGGTTTCGGTGTGCTGGGTCCGGTGACGGCCTGGGACGACGCGGGTGTGCCGGTCGACCTCAAGGGGCCCCGGCACCGGGCCGTGCTGGCGCGGCTGGTCGCCGCCCGGGGCCGGACCGTGCCGGTCGGGCAGATCGTCGACGACCTGTGGGACGACCCGCCGGCCGGTGCGGTGGGCGCGGTCCGCACGTTCGTCTCGGCGCTGCGCCGCCGCCTGGAACCGCACCGTCCGCCCCGCGAGCCGGCCCGGCTGCTGGTCACCGACGGACCGGGGTACGCGCTGCGCGCCGACCCGGACACCGTCGACGCCTGGCGGTTCGAGGACACCGTGACCGCTGTCGCCGACGCGCTGCCCCGTGCGTCGCTGGACCGGCTCGACGAGGCGCTGGGCTGGTGGCGCGGGCCCGCGTACGCCGACTTCGACCAGCCGTGGGCGAACGCCGAACGTGCCCGGCTCGACCAGATCCGGCTGACCGCAGTGGAGCGGCGGGCCGAGGCGCTGCTGGCGCTGGACCGGGCCGCCGACGCCGTACCTGATCTCGACGCGCACGTCGCCGCGCACCCGTGGCGGGAGGACGGGTGGGCGCTGCTGGCGTCGGCGCTCTACCGGGCCGGACGGCAGGCCGACGCGCTCGCCGTGCTGCGCCGCGCCCGGGAACTGCTGCGCGACCAGCTCGGCCTGGACCCCGGACCGCGGCTGCGGCGGCTGGAGACCGACCTGCTGCGCCAGGCCGAACCCGAGCCGACCGGTCCGGCGCGGGTCTGGGCGGAGACCGCAGCGGCGTACGAGCGCAGCGTGGTGCCCGGCGCGCGGGCCCGGCTGGAGTCCACCGTCGGGCTGCTGCGCAGCCTCGCGGTGACCGGTCCGGGTGGACTGGAGGCGGCCCGGGACCAGCGCGAGGCGGCCATCACCGCAGCCGAGCAACTGGGCGACCCGGAGTTCACCGCGCGGGTGATCGGCGGATACGACGTACCCGCGATCTGGACCCGCTCGGACGACCCGGCGCAGGCAGCCCGGGTCGTCGCGGCGGCGGAGCGGGCCCTGGCCGGGCTGGGCCCGGACGCGCCGGAGGCGACCCGGGCCCGGCTGCTGGCCACCGTCGCGATCGAGTCCCGCGGTACGGCGTCGCCGCGACCTGCCGAGGCGGCGCGGGACGCGGAGGCGATCGCCCGGCGGGTGGCCGACCCGGCACTGCTGGCCCAGGCCCTCAACGGCGTGTACATGCAGACGTTCCACCGGACCGGGCTGGCCGCCGAGCGGGACGCGATCGGGGTGGAACTGGTAGCGCTCGCCGCCCGGCACGGCCTGGCCACAGTGGAGATCCTCGGGCACCTGATCCGGGTGCAGGCGCGGAGCGCTCTCGCCGACTTCACCAGCGCCGACGCGCACGCCGAGGCGGCGGACCGGCTCGCCGCCCGGCACGAGAGCCCGCTCGTCGGCGTGTTCACCGGCGGCTACCGGGCCATGCGGACCGCCGCCACCGGCGCCGCGTACCCGGAGGCGGAGGCCGCGTACCGGTCGTGGGCGACCCGGCTAACCGGCTGCGGGATGCCCGGCGTGGAACGCGGGCTGGCGTCGCTGGCGCTGCTCTGCCTGCGGGCGTGGCACGACCTGCCGGCCGTCTTCCCCGCCGACACCGACTGGGGGCCGTACGCGCCGTGGGCCCGCCCGCTGCTCCTGCTCGCCGACGGGCGGCGCGGCGAGGCCGCCACGGCGTTGCGCCGCACCCCGGCGCCGCCGCGTGACCTGCTCATGGAGGCGCTGTGGTGCCTGACCGGCCGGGCCGCCGTGGCGCTGGACGACCGGGACGCGATGCTGCGGGCCCGGGCCGCGCTCGCCCCGGCGGCGGGTGAGCTGGCCGGGGCGGGCAGTGGCCTGCTCACCGTCGGGCCCGTGGCCCTGCACCTGGACCGCCTCGACGCCGCACTCGCGGTGACCGGCGGTCGGGACCGTTCATGAGGGCGGCTCGGATGGCCCGCGCCCTCGGCTAGGGTGCGGCGATGGACGAGCTGAGGCACCTGTTCCGGCGCGCCGCCGACCACGCGGTCGACTACCGGCTGTCCCTGCCGGACCGGCCGGTCGGCGTACCCGTGGACCAGGCCGCGCTGAACGAGGCGTTCGCCGGCCCGCTGCCTGATGCGCCCACCCCGCCCGAGCAGGTCCTCGCGGAGCTGGTGGCCGCCGCCGAACCGGGACTCGTTGCCACCGCCGGGCCGCGCTACTTCGGCTTCGTCATCGGCGGCGCCTTGCCCGCCGCCACCGCCGCGGACATGCTGGCCGCCGGGTGGGACCAGAACGCGTTCAACGCCGTCACCTCCCCCGCCGCGGTGGCCGCCGAGGCGGCCGCCGGTACCTGGCTCAAGGAACTGCTCGGCATCCCGGCGACCGCGTCCGTCGGGTTCGTCACCGGCGGGCAGGCCGCGAACACCGCCGGGCTCGCCGCCGCCCGCCACCAGATGCTCGCCGACTCCGGCTGGGACGTGGAACGGCGCGGCCTGTCCGGCGCACCGGCGGTGCGCGTGTTCGCCGGCGCCGAACGGCACGCCACCGTCGACAGGTCGCTGCAGCTGCTCGGCCTCGGCACCGACGCGCTGCGCCCGGTACCGACCGGCCCGCAGGGCGCCATCGACCCGCACGCGCTGGCGGCGGCGCTGCGCGACGCCGGTCCCGGACCGACGATCGTCTGCCTGCAGGCGGGCAACGTGAACACCGGCGCGTGCGACGACCTGCGCCGCGCCTGCGACCTGGTCCACCGGTACGGCGGCTGGGCGCACGTGGACGGCGCGTTCGGGCTGTGGGCGGCCGTCAGCCCGTCGACCCGGCACCTGGTGGACGGGCTGGAGGCGGCCGACTCGTGGGCGTGCGACGGCCACAAGTGGCTGAACCTGCCGTACGACACGGCGTTCGCGTTCTGCGCCCGGCCCGACGCGCATGCGGCGGCCATGTCGCTCACGGCCGCGTACCTCGTGGGTTCCGGTGGTGTGCCCGTAGGCGCGGAGCTGACCGCGGAGTCCTCGCGCCGCGCCCGTGGTTTCGCGGTCTGGGCGGGCCTGCGGGAGCTGGGCCGCGACGGCGTCGCCGCGCTGGTCGAGCGGTGTTGCGCGCTGGCCCGGCGGTTCGCCGACGGGCTGAGCGCGGCCGGGTTCGAGGTGGTGAACGACGTCGTGCTCAACCAGGTGCTGGTCGGGTTCGGCGACGACGCGCGCACCGACCGGGTGGTGGCCGCGGTGCAGGCCGACGGGACGTCCTGGGCCGGTGGGACGACGTGGCGGGGGCGGCGGCTGATGCGGATCTCGGTGTCGAACGCGACCACCACTGAGGCCGACGTGGACCGTTCCGTGGCGGCGATCGCCCGGCTGGCCCGCTGAGCGGCGTCAGCCGGGCAGACGCAGCAGGTGCCGCCCGGGGAACGGGCCGCCGTGCTCCCGCTCCCAAGTGGCGAGGTGGCGCTTCTTCTCCTCCGGCGAGGGGGCGAGGAAGTCGAAGTAGGCGAGGATCACCGTGCGGGCCTCGTCGACCGTGTACGACGCTCCCGACGGCACCGGGCCGAGGCTGTCCACGCTGACGCCGGTCGGCGTGCAGCGCACCACTGCGGAGTTGCCCTCGTACTCCTCGTAGTCCGAGCGCCCGGACATCACGTCGTCGATGCACTGCAGCAGCTCAAGGCAGTCCGGGGCGTACGTCTGGATGTCGCTGACGAGCTGGGAGGCGAACGGGCGGAAACGCGCGTCACCGCTGGTCATGGTGGGCGCGCCGTTCTGATTGCGCCCGAACTGGATGTCACCCACAGCTAGCGTCCCCCCACCGGCCAAGCCGAGTACCACGTCGTGCCACCGGGATTGTAGAAGCCCTCGACGAGCAGCCCGTTCGCCCTCCCCTGCCATTTGTTGGGGTCGTCCGGGTGCGGGCCGCCGGACCGGAACGCGCCCTCGATCGTCTCGTCGACCCGCTGCGGCGTCCAGTTGTCCGGGAAGAAGGTGCTCGAACCGCGCTTCTGGCGCCAGACCCCGCCGTCGTCCTGCACGTCGACGCGGGCGCGGTACGTGCCGTCGGCGTGCCGTTCGAGGATCATCTCGCGGCCGTCCGCGTCGACGCGGACCCGGGCACCCGGCGGGTTCTCCCCCATGAACCGGTGGTGGAAGCCGGTGCCCCGGGGCGGATTGGCGTTGGTGTTCACGTGACCGCGGAAGATGTGCGCGTAGCGGCGGTGCCGCATCCGGGCCCGGAGCCACTTCTCCACCGGCGTGAAGAGACCGGCCTTTCCCCGCTTACCCACCGAGCACCGCTTCGGTGGCCAGGTTGAGCAACTGGTCGATGAGGACACCGGTGATGAGCTTGAAGATCGGGATCTCCAGCAGGGAGGCGCCGAAGGTGACCACCGCCGTGGCGACCGCCTGCGCGATCTGAATCGCCAAAAGCGTCAGCTGCACGATCACGTTGATCTTCAAGGCGAGGACGATCCCGGCGCACACCATGAGCCCGGTTCCGATGAGCGCCGCCGCGGAGGCCCCGTCGTCCAGGCTGGTCTTCGCCGAGTCGGCGGCCTGCCAGCTCGTCTGGAAACGTTCGATGGCGTCGTCGCGATTCTGGGTCCACATCTGCTGCGCCGATCGGTCGGCGTCGGCCACCGGCGTCCGGAGCCGGTCCGGGAAGGCAAGCCACGCCTGGCCCATCTCCAGCAGCTTCGTCTCGTCGGCCTCGGGCCAGGTGTAGCCGAGCATGCCGAGCAGTGACACCAGTTCTCCGGGCAGGGTCATTCCCATGTCAGCCGAGCACCTCACGGAAGCGGCCGAGACTCTCGGTGATCATGCGTTCGGTCTCCTGGTAGTTGAGGCCCATCACCCGGCTCAGCTTGCCGATGTCCTCGATCTCGACGAGGTTCGCGTCGTAGCTCTCCAGCGCCAGGTCGCGGATCGTCTCGTACACCATCCCGATGAGCGAGCCGAGGTCGTCGTTGCCCCACGGGGTGCCGAAGGCCGCCAGCTCGGCGTCGAACGCGGACAGCGCGGCGCGCAGACGCTGCGCGGAGGCGACGATGTCGTCACCCGCCCCGATGATCGATTCGGGATCGATCTCGATCTCGCGGGCCATCAGCGCTCCTCTCCGTCGGTCATCGTCCCGGGTCCCGGATGGTCTGCATCACGCCGGTCAGCGCTCCGGTGAGCGCGGACATCTGGCGGACGCTCGCTTCCTGAAGGTCGCGCAGCCGCGCGTCGAGCGCGGCCGAGCCGAGCCCCTGCGGCGCCGCCGCCGGGGGGATCTGCTCCAGCGCGCGGTTGACCGCGACCACCACCGACTCGCCGAGCTCCGCCGAGGACAGCCGGCGGGGCGGGCGGGTGACCTCCAGCCGGGTCAGCCGGGCCGAGCCGTCGACCTCCGCGCGCACGGTCCCGGCGTCATCGGACCCGCTCCACCGCTCGTCCCCGCCGTCCTCGGGCGGCGTGCCGCCGGTCGCGGCGCCCAGCACGTCCATGACCTGGTGCAGGAGATCCGCCGGGCCGTTCGCCGGGACGTCCCCGCCGAGCCCGGTCGCCGGACCGGCCGTGGCGACGGCGTCGGCGATCGCGCCGTGGAGCCGGCGCATCGCCGCCTCGCTCTCGGCGAGGACGGCCCCGAGGCTTCCGGTCAGCGCGGACAGGTCGGCCACCGGTTCGCTGCTCGCCAGGCTGCGCCGGGACGCGGTCAGCGCGTCGTTCACCGCCTGCTCGACCAGGCGGCCCAGCTCGTCCTCGGACAACCGCATCAACGGCGCGGCCAGCTCGACGGAGCGCAGCCTCCCGTCCTCCGCCGTCACCTCGACCTGGCCGTCGGCGGCCCGGCCGTGCGCCTCGGCGGTCACCCCGCCGGTGGTGTGGCCGTCGGTGGTCACGCCACCGGCGGGGTGCGCGCCGGCGCGCAGGGCCGCCAGCTCCTCGCGGTAGCCGGAGACGCGCAGCGCGTAGTCGTCGGCCGCGGCGTCCTGTGTCATCCCGTTGCCTCCCCGTCACGGTCAACCAGACCCTAGCAACGCCCGGCACGCGGAGATGTCCCTCCACAGGGGAGCGCGCTCATCGCCGTGCCGTCACGGGGCCCACACGAAGCGCTACCGGTTGCTACCGTGTCGGGCACCGTTGTCCTCTGGGGAGGGTCGTCATGTGGGCGGACGAGGCCGCGCTGGACGCGGCGGCACGACGGCTCGACGAGTGGGAGTCGTCGCTGACCGACCGGGCGGCACGCGCCCGTGACCTGTCCGCCCGCACACAGGCGCTGATCGGCACCGCCCGCAGCGCCGACGGGCTGGTCGAGGTCACCGTCGACGCGTCCGGGCTGCTCACCGGCCTGCGACTCGACGAACGCGTCCGGCAGCACTCCGCCGCACACACCGCCCGGCAGATCCTGGCAGTCACCCGGGACGCCCGCGCCGACCTGCTGCGACAGCTCACCGAGGCCACCACCGAGACGCTCGGCGCTGACGACCCGGCCGCGCGAGCGATCGTCGAGTCCCACCAGCGGCGGCTCGGCCCCGACCCGGACGCGCCGGATGCCGCCCGGTGACGGCCTCCAGGTCGACCCGGACGACCTGACCGCGCACGCCGCCCACCTCGGCCGCTGCGCCGACAGCATCGACACCGCGCGGCAGGCCGGACAGCACGTCCGGCTGAGCGCCGACGCGTACGGGCAGCTCTGCGCGATCATGCCGGTCCTGCTCGGCGGTCTCCAGCGGACGCTCACCGACGGCATCGGCACCGCCGCCACCTCGGTCCGGGACACGGCCGGGAAGCTGCGGTCCAGCGCCGAGCGCTACCGCGCCTCCGACGCGCACGCCGCGGACCTGCTCGACCGGGTACGGCAGCGTCGGTGACCACGAACCCGCTGGTCGCCGCCGCCCCGGACACCGCGCCGAGCGCCTGGGCGGGCGTGTGGATCTGCGAGGACATCGAACTCATCACCCAGGGCGTACGCACCGGCAGCTGGATCGACGGCAGCCTCGGCGTCCTCAGCGCCGGCCTCGACGCGCTCGCCCTCGTGTCCGACCCGGCCGGGGCCCTCCTCCAGTACGGCATCGCCTGGCTCATCGAGCACGTCAAGCCACTCAGCGAGGCCCTCGACTGGCTCGCCGGCGACCCCGCCGAGATCACCGCGCACGCGCAGACCTGGCGCAACGTCGCCGCGTCGCTGCGCGAGGACGCCGCCGAGCTGGCCCACGCCGTCCGCACCGAGGTCGCCGGGTGGACGGGCGCCGCCGCCACCGGCTACCGCCGCTGGGCGGCCGAGCAGCAGCAGGCCGTCACCGGGCTGGCGCAGGGCGCCGAGGCGATGGCCGCGATCACCGAGGGCGCCGCCGGCCTGGTCGCGGCCGTGCGGCTGCTGGTCCGCGACGCCATCGCCGCCTGCGTGTCCCGCCTGATCGTGTACGCGGCCGAACTGGTCGCCACGGCCGGGCTGGCGACGCCGCTGGTGGTGGAGCAGGTGACGACGACCGTGGCGTCGTGGGCGGCGCGGATCGGGCGGTTGTTGCGGGGATTGCTGGCGAGTCTGCGGCGGCTGATGCCGGAGATGCGCCGCCTCGGCGACCTGATCGAGAAGCTGAAGGAGGTGCTGCGCCGCTTTCGCCGCCAGCCATCCGCGTCACCACCGCCGCGTGATGTGGACCCACCCCAGACGCCACGCGACCCCGATGCTCCCGACTTCCGGAATCCGGAGATCGACGCTAGGAAGATCACCGCGTACGCCATGAATCCGGAGCATCCCGTCGGCAAGAACAAGTACCGGGTGATCAACGCGGCGACCGGGCTCGGCCCTGACGACGCCGCGACCATCGAGCGGCAAATCCGCGAGGGCGTGCGAAACGGCACACCGATCGCGGGCAAGGCGGACCAATATGGCCGGCGCTGGTCCGTCGACCTACCCCTGACCGGCCCGTCCGGAACTATCCTGGTGCGGACCGCCTGGATTCTCGATGCCGACGCTTCCGCACCGCGCCTCGTCACCATCTCGTTCCCGCCCAAGCAAGGATGATCGTGGACCTGTACGACCTTGTCGAACTCAGGGACGCCGTGCCCGAGGAAAACCTTCCCGCCGGAGCGGTCGGCACCATCGTGCACGTGTTCCACCGACCCGACCTCGCCTACGAAGTGGAGTTCGCCGATCAGGACGGGCAGACCCTCAGCACTGTGGCCCTCACACCGGACAAGATCCAGAGGGTCGACACCAAAGGCGCCGAGCAGCAGCCCTGAACTGGCCGGAAGGGTAAGGCAGTAGTGGCCGGCCTCGTCGTTCTGCGACCCGGAGTCGACTGGACAGCGACCGGAGGACTATTCGACTGGACGTTGGAGTTCCTGATCGGCCGGCTCTCGAGCAGAAGTGCCGCAAGGCATCTTCAGGAGATCGTCGACAACAACCTCGGTTCGTTCTGGCTGGAGGATCTGTCGCCGGAGGCCCAGCGCGAAGTCGTCAACCACTTACGCGCCGGTCTAGTGACGGCGGGTGAGCGGCATCTGCCGGAGACAGACCAGAAACCCGGAGTGGTGGCACATCTTCGAGAACTCGTCGCCGCGACCTACAGGCTGCCGTAAGGGCGGTTGTGACCAGAGATTGCGGGCGGTTCAGAGAGAAGCGGCATGGGCATGATGGTCGCCGCCCGCCGGGTCGAGGCCCCGGCGGGCGAGGTGCGTTACGAGTTCGGGTTCGAGGACAGGTTCGACCGCATCCTCGTCATCGACCCGCAGACCTTGCAGGCGCGAGTTGAGGACGGCGACTTCAACGCCGCCGCCAGCACGATCACCGGAAAGATCGTCCACGCCTGGCGCGAGCGGGGCGACTTTCCACAACGGATGCTCTTCGCGAGTTAGCTAGCCCTCGACGCGCACGCCACACTGCAACCAGACCCGCACACTCTCGGTCACCTCGGTCCTCCCGCCGAGCGCATCCCGAAGCTCGGTGGCGAAGCGCTCGCGTTGCTGGTCAGTCGGCAGATGCTCGGCGGACATGGCAGAGAAGACGCCGCCCACCATGTCGTCGACCGTGAGCGGCGCGTCGTACCGCACCGACGTCTCCTCGTACCGATAACCGGCACGCACGAGCGCCTCCCGGTTGCGCCGGCGCCCGTCCTCGTCGGTCTGGCATCTCCCCGCGACGGGGTGGCCGAGCATCCGTTCCAGGCATCGCCGCAGCGCGCGCGACCACTCGGTGTCCTGCATCCACAGGGGTTCGCCGTTGGTGACGACGGCGATGCCACCTCCGGGGCGTACCAACGGCCGGGCCGCCTCGAACAGGGTGTCGCGGTCCATGAAGTGAATGGCGACGGCGACGGTCAGCGCGCCGACCGTCCGCCCGCCGAGCAGCCGGGACAACGCGGGCACGTCGCCGTCGCCGCCGAGCACCCACGTGGCGTTTGCGGTCCCCCGGTCCACTGCGGTACGCCGGGCGATCGCCAGCATGTCCGGCTCGGGGTCCATGCCGATGACCGCGCCCACCCGGTCGGCGAGCGGGATGCTCAGCTGGCCCGTGCCGCAGCCGAGGTCGACCACCGTGTCGTCGGCGCCGAGACGGAAGGCTGCCGCCAGGGCGTCGAGCACCTCGGGCGGATAGCCGCGCCGATGCCGTGCGTAGTAGGTCGCCACCTCACCGCCGAAGCCCGTCGCCATGCCGGCAGCCTGCCCGCCGCGACCGTCCCGAGGCCAGCAGTTCTGCTCAAGGCACGCCCCAACCGCCGGCCGGCAACGGCTTCGTCGTCCGGGCGCGGATCCCCACCGGGAGCGCGTCGTGACCACGCCGATCCGGGTGCTGGTCTGCGACGACCAGGCCCTGATCCGTACCGGATTCGCCACCATCATCGACGCGCAGCCGGACATGGCCGCGGTAGGCGATTGCGGCGACCCGCCTGCTGGCCGGCATCCGCACCGTCGCCTCCGGCGCCGCGCTGCTCGCGCCCGAGGTGACGCGGCAACTGGTCGGCCGGTACGCGGCGCGGATCCGTCCCGCCGAGGGCACGCCGACGGACGTGGGGCTGACGCCGCGTGAGCTGGAGGTGCTGCGGCCGTGTCGCACAGTGCCGCTGGTCTAGCCGCCAGGAACCGACACCCCGTCGTCGTCGAGAGGTGAGCCGTCCAGGGCGCGATCGGTCTCCGCTGCGGTCAGACGCACGATCACGTCGCCGTCGGAGGTCGGAAGGCGGGTGAAACGCAACAGGACGAACCCCGAACGGTTGCTGCCCCGCACGCCGTTGCCGAGGGGCATCGTGTGCACACCCTCGACGAGCCATTGATAGAGCGGCTGCGCGTCCGCGTCACGCCAGCCCTTCAAGCCGGCGTGGTGAACCGCCAGGGTCAGCTTCTCGGCCAGGTACTCGGGGTCACAGACGCTGGTGATCGTCAGGTCGAGTTCCGCGAACCGGTGTGCCGCCCCGAAGTGCCACAGGGCCCGCACCTCGCGGACCCCCGGGGTCAGCGGCCGTCCGATGAACATCCAGTCGTACGCGTCCAGGAAGGGTGCGTGGCGCTTGAGCCAGCTCTCCCTTTCCCGCTCCCGCACGATCCAGGGCAGAGGGATCTCGTTGAACTCGTCGGTCCACACCACTTCGGGAATCTCCCAGGCGTCGAGCCAGCTTCTGACGCGCTCCCGGTTGGCCAGGAACGCGGCTCGCAGTTCATCGCGCTGGCGGCGTCCGGTCATCGGATCACTCTCCGTAGTCCCAATCGAGGCCCCAGATGCGGACATTGCCCTGGTGGTCGCCGGTGACGACGGTGCCGAACGCGTCGTCGGCGCGTATCGCGTTGACCCGGACGTGGTGACCGTGCAGTGAGCGGATCCGGCGTCCGGTGCGCAGGTCCCAGACGTCGACGGTCTGCTCTCCCGGGTCTCCGGCCACCGCGAACCTCCCGTCGGGCGACACCGCCACCTCCTCGACCCCGGAGAGGCTTCCGGCCGGGCCGTCGAGAGCCCTCCCGTCGAACACCAGCTCTCCGCTCGCGGCGTCCCACACGACGAAGCCGGTCAGCCCGGCGATGACGGCGAGCCGACGGGAGTCCGTGAAGGCCAACGCCGCCGACGAGCCGTGCTTGACCTGGTCTAGGTGGTACGACGGGCGCCTGTCACCCGGTCGCCACGCGGTCAGGCGGGTCATCTCGGCCAGCAGCAGCATCCCGGAGGCGAACCGGATCTCCGTGTGCGGATCGACTTTCGCAAAGGTCTTCACGGGCTTTCCGGTGTTCATCGACCGGACCTCCACGGTGGCCGAGGCCGCGTCGTGGGTCAGCAGCTGCACGGCGATCGAGCGGGACGCCTCATCGGCCGTAACGCCGACGATCGTGCCGGGTCCGGTGCGGACCGTCGCGACGCAGGCAGCCGCCTCCAGTGACCACACCGTCGCCAATCCATGGCCGAAGCCGACCGCCAACAGGTCGCCCGAGATGTCGAGCGTGGTGTTCCCGTCGTCGCGAGGCAGGGCGCCGGCCACCTTGAACCGGGGCTGGAACGTCCGGGTGTCGTGGCAGGCGACCGATCCGTCCGAGTAGCCGATGATCACGTCCCGGCCGCCCCTGGCGAAGGACAGGCTGACGGCCGGGTTCCGCCGCTTGGTGACCCCGCCTGCCTTCTCCAGCGTCTCCAGGTCGAAGATCTCGACCTCGTCGACGTTGGCGGCGAAGGCGAACAACCGGCCGGAGGCGCCGATGTCGAAGGTGCCACGGGTGAGCATGACATCGGACAGTTCCTGCTCCAGCCAGATGCCGGTCAGTCCGGTGCGCCGCAGGTTCCGGCCCAGGGCACTGGAGGCCCGGCGTAGCCGCGGATGACGTTCGTGGCCGGGAACGCCACGCGCCTCGCGGATCGCGTCTGCCGCGCGCCGATCCTCTCCGGCCGCGATCATCGCCTCGACGCGTTCCATGACCTGGTCGAACGCCCGCTCGTCGCGCGCGAGGGCACCGACCGGGCGGGGCGGCGCGTACGACCAGGGGGCGAGGTGTCCGCTGAGCGGCATGGGGAGACGGGAGAGCGAGGTCTGGCCACTGTAGCCGTGCGATTCGGCGATGACGGCGTAGCCGCAGTCCCCGCTGAACGCCGTCGCGTCGCGACGTGAACCCCGCGCCCAGTCCTTCGGGAAGGTGCGGACGCAACGGCGGATGGCGAGTTCGAGGACCTGAAGGTCTCCGGTCCCGGGGTCGAGCAGGGCCCAGCCGGCCCGGCCGGAGACGCCGAGCATGCGGTATCCGGTCAGCCAGGGGATCTCCCACCGGCGCGGTTCGTCCCAGACCCGCATGTCCACCACTGTCAGGGACTGGTAGCCGATTCTCAGGACGGTCGACCCGTCCGGCGCCAGGGCGACGTTCTGGCCGTCGCCGTCCATCTCGTCGGCGGGTATGTGCAGGCCCCGCATCCTCGTGTCCCGCAGGGGCCACCACTGCTCCACCCGGTGGTCGACGGCGGAGCCGGGACGGCCCAGTGAGGCGGAGACGCACACCTCGGCGTCCGGGCCGAGGATCACCCGGGTGACAGTGCCGTCGTGGGGCCGGATGCGGGCGACCGGCTCCCACGCGCCGGTACGGAAGACGAGGAGACGGCCGTCGGCCGTACCTACAGCCGCGAAGCCACCCTCGGGGCTGAGCGCCACGGCTGTTCCTCCCTCCAGCCGGCCTTCGAGGTGGGCCGTGCCGTCGGCGAGCCGCCACCGCTCGACGCGGGAATCCTGGTAGCAGACGAGGACCCGCGCTCCGGCGTGGTCGATCGCGACGTCGACGGGAGCCGGGCCGGAGGCGGCGAGTTCCGCGACCACCCGGCCCGCGAAGGCGTCCCAGACCCGTACCCGTCCTGACCTCTCGGCCACCACCACGTGTGTCGCGTCATGATCGCAGGCCATTGCGACGACCTGGCCGGACAGCTGCCCGAACACCTCGAGCGTGCCCCTCGGCTCCAGTCGGGCACAGCGCTCCCGCGCGGCCGCGATCTCCGGCGAACCCGGATGCTTGCGGTCCGCCTCAGCCAGGTGCCGGGCCGCGAGGACGCCGTCACCGCGTTCCATGTGCACCATCGCGGCCAGGTAGTCCGCCTCCCAGGAGTCGCCCGTGGCGCGCAGTTCCGACAGGAGGGTCTCGTCGGTGACCAGGCCGTCGGCCCATTTGAGGAGCCCGTGGTTGTAGACCGCGCGGACGTTGTGCGGGTCGATCGCCTTGGCCCGCTCGAACATCTCGATCGCGCGGCGTTGGTCGCCGAGGTCCCACAGGGACAGCGCCTTGTTGGACAAGCCGTCGGCCTTGAGAGACGGCGACACCCCGTCGGGGCGCGGGTAGGGACCAGATGCGCAGTCCGCGTAGACGCTCAGCAGGACGGCCTCCGCCTCGGCGGTGTCGCCGATCCTCGACCGGGGGTCGCGCACCAGGCAGCCGGACAGGAGGTCGCGCAACGGCTGCGGGAGATCACCGCGCAGCGACGCCAGCGCATCCGCACCGTCGTGTCCCCACCTCCAGAGCCGGCGCCCGTGCAGCAGCTCGATCACCGTCAGCGCCCAGGACCACATGTCGCTGCTTCGGCCGATCCTTCCGTCCGGATCGACCTGCTCCGGCGAGCAGTACTGCGGTGTGAAGCCACCGAGCGTCGCGTACGAGGTCTCGACGCCACCCTCTGCGCTGCGCGCCACGGACGCTTTCGCCTTGGCCGTTCCGAAGTCGGTCACCCGTGCGGTCTCACCGTCGTACATGACGTTGGAGGGCTTGATGTCCTGATGCACCAGGCCTGCCGCGTGCGCGTGGCCGATGCCGCGCAGCATCTGGATCGCCACGTCGAGGGCCCGCGGGAGGTCGCGGCACCGCCCGTCCCGGACCGCCGCGGTCAGGTCACCGCCCGCGACCCATTCGGCGAAGATCACCGGGTACGCGCCGACGCGCTGCACGTAGTTGCAGCCGACCACGTTCGGATGCGGGTCGAGATCGGTCCAGGCCTGCGCCTCCTGCGCCAGCAGATCGAGGATCCCGGGCGCCGAGGCCAGGTCGGGGCGCGGCGTCTTCACCGCCAGGTCGACGCCCCAGGCGAGGTGATGCGCGCGGTAGACGAACCCCGTGCCGCCCGTTTCGACGACCTCCTCGATGCGGAAAGTGTCGAGGACGGTCTCCCCCGGCCGCCACCGGATGACCTGCCCCGCGTCCACGCCGAGGCCCTAGTCGACGAGCGCCACGTAGATCGGGCTGCCCAGGAGCACGCCGTTCGCCCCTGACTTCTCGGCCAGCCGCTTGGCGATGAACTCGACCCGTTGCGCCGGCCCGGGGAGCGCGGCCCCGATCTGCGCCAACGACTCGTGGAAGCGCTCGTCGTCGAACTCGCCCGGGTCGGCTCGCAATTCCTGGAGCTTGCGGAACAGGTATGGCGGGACCGATCCGACCGGTTCGGCGTCGCCGCCACCGACCACGTGCGACGCCGAGCCGCCGAGGACGATGACCTGGTCGTCGAGCGTCCCCGCGAAGACCACGATGCCGGCGGTCGGGAAGACCTGCCAGCGCATCTCCAGGCAGGCCTGGACGTAGGGGCGCTCCTCGTCCGCGGCGCCGATCTGGTCGGCGTCCTGCAGGTGCCGGATGACCTTTTCCAGCTTGTCGAGGTCGTGGCGCTCGGGCAGCACCGCCTTGCGGCTGTAGCGGACGACCTTCAGGTCCACGGCGAGCTCGGTCTCGTGCTGCGCGGAGGAGGCGACCTGTGCCGCCAAGAGCCCGATCTTGAGATGCGACAGGTAGAGGTAGTACTTGAGGCTCAAGATGCACTCCGGTTACGGGGAGACGTCCGAAGCCCACCCTACGTGGCGCACGCTCGCGATGCTGACCCTCGATCGACGACGATCGGTGTCCGCGCGGCCCCTCGCACCGACGCGACCACCTCCCCCGCTGAGCGCGTCAGCGATGGACGCGGCGGGAGCAGGGGCCGTCATGGTCGGCGCGGAGCAGGCACCGTCGGCCGCCGGGCATGAGCAGGTCGCAGAAGACCCGATGGCGTACGTTCTGGTCGTCCTCGGCCGACACGGTGGTCTCCCCCGGGTCGGCCTGCGGCAGCACCCCGGTCCACCGTGCCACGACGCGGGCCAGGCGCTGCGCGGCGGGCAGGTCGGCAGCGGACACCGGCAGGTGGATGACCCAGCGCCCGGTCACCGGCGCTCGCCGTTCGCCAGCCGCGCCTGCTCGGACTGCCAGCGGCGGAGCGCCACCTTGATTCGCAGGGTCTCCTGGCGGTGCCTGGTGATCTCGGCGTGAAGCGAGGCCATGTCCCCGGCGACCCGGCCGAGGTAGGCGTACACCGCATCGGGGTCGAGGCCGCGGCGCCCGAACCGGGCGGGTGGGAAGCGGCGCTCGCGCACCTGCCACGGCAGCAGCGAGGGGTACGCCGTCGTCCCGCCGCCCCGCCCCGGTCGATCGCTACGGTTGCTCATCGGACTGTCCTCCTTGTCGTGGAAGGGGTGGGCTCGCCTGCCCGTCCCGCGCCGGCGTGCCCACCCCGCCCTGACACCGCAGCTTCGTTCAGCGGTACGGCACCAGGGCTGCTCAACGGATCACCGATCGACAGGCACAGCGGCCGGGCCGTAGAGATCGCCACGCCGTCGTGCCGGTAGTCATCCTGTGACAGTGCGCAGCGGACGCGCAACGTTGCAACAGCGAATTTCTGGTTTGTGCATTGACTTATTTCGTGGAAACGAGTAGACGTTGCAGAGCTACGTCACTCGTTGTTGCCGGATGGAACCAGGGAGTGCCCGAATGGCGGAAGACATCGGCTCGACCGTGCCGCGCCGACAGCTCGGCCGGCTGCTACGCCAGTTCCGCAACGAGGCCGGCGTGACCCTCGACGCCGCCGCTGAGGCGCTGGAGTACAGCCGGCAGAAGATCTGGCGCATCGAGTGCGGCCTCGGGCCGGTGCGGGTGCTCGACGTCAGGGCGATGTGCGAGCTGTACGGCGTGTCCGCGGAGATGACCGAGGCGATGCGAGGGCTGGCCGCGGAGACGAAGTCGAAGGGGTGGTGGCACGCGTACGGGGACGCGGTGCCGAGCTGGTTCGAGCTGTACGTCGGCCTGGAATCCGCCGCCGTCCGCCTGCGCGGCTACGACGAGTCGCTCATCCCCGGAATCCTTCAGACCAAGGAGTACGCGCAAGGGCTGTACCGCCTCGGGGGCACGCTGAGCGATGAGGAGCGCGAGCGCGCAGTTCAGGTGCGGCTACAGCGGCAGGCACTGCTCATGCGACGGCTTCCGGCGGCACCTCGGCTGGAGTCCGTACTCTGCGAGAGCGTGCTCCGCCGCGTCGTCGGAGGCCCCCGGGTGATGACCGCTCAGCTCGATCACCTGCTGAAGCTCTCCGAGTTGCCAAACGTAGCCGTGCGAGTGCTGCCGCTCCAAGTGGGACCTCAGCCCGGCGCCGTCGCCGGCACGTTCATGATTCTCGACTTCCCGCCCACCAAGGGTGGACGCGCCGCCCCGGAGCCGTCCATCGTCTACAGCGAGTCGTTGACCGGCGCGCTCTACCTGGACAAGCCCGAGGAGCTGGCCGCCTACGAGCGAGTCTGGAGAGGGCTGGATGGACTTGTGCTCGACGAGGAAGAATCGAAGGACATGATCAAGCGGCTTGCTGGGGAGATGCGGCATGACTGATCTGACCGGCGCGGCGTGGCGCAAGAGCACCCGCAGCGGCGACAACGGCGGGGCGTGCGTCGAGGTCGCCACCAACCACCCTGGCATCGTGGCCGTACGCGACTCAAAGGATGCCAGCGGGCCAGTTCTCACGTACGCGGCCAACGACTGGGCAACGTTTGTCGGAGCCATCAGATGTGGCCACCTCGACGGCAGGCCTGCTTGACTATCGAGGCCAGACAATTTCGCCGCGGCGGTCACCGGGAGCGATGAGTACCACCCCTTTCGCCGCCAACCTGCGGGCGCTCTCGGTACGTCCGGCACGCAGATACCCCCGAAGGGCGGCAGCCGGCTCGGTGCCGACATCCACGGGTAACGCCCGCATGAACAGGTCGACGCGTCGCCCCTGAAAGTGCCGGAACTTGGGCAACTCCCTGCTCCAGCGCCCGAAACTCGACGGTCCGAAATCGATATGGCTGTGTCGCCTGTCCGCCGGAAACCGACGTCCCGGCAAGGCGGCGAAGAACGACCAGACGTCTAGGTCCTTCACCCCGGTGGGCTCGGCTTCGCCGCGTGCGATGTCAACGAAGTGCAACCCGGCACCTTGGCACAGCGCGACGCATAGCAACCTGCAAGCGTACTCAGGATGCCCCTCGAAGAACTTGGCGTTGTCTCTCATCGCGATCTTGTGAAGCCGAGACAGGTGCTCCGCGGTGATAGGTACTGGCGACCGCTCTGAAGCGTTGGACACGGAGGCAGTGTCCCAGTACCACGGAGGATGCCACCACCCCGCGTCTCGCGCTACGGGCAGGACAGCTCTTCCAGGCGCTTCAGAATCGCACCGGGCAACTCCTCCGCCTCTAGCCGATACTGCCGCCAGCGGTCGTTGGAGCCGGGCTTCATCGACGCGACGAAGCGGAAACGTCCTCGACTGTTCGGCTTAATGAGCGTGGCCGCGTAGATCTCGCTCGGTACGAGCCATGCCTTCATAACGGCACCACGAGCCACGTCGACCGCCACAAACAGGAGATCCAGCGTCGGCCGAGGGGTGAAGGTTTGCGCTCGGACGAAGGCAACGAAGCCCTCCGAGCGGACGCGTTTACTGTCGGACATGCGGGCCTTCACCTGCACAGCCAGCGTCGCGGTAGTGTTCCGCCTGTGGAACACGAGGTCGACTCCCTCGTCATCCACTAGCGCCATCGAGACGTTGAGCAGCCCTCGGGTGGCCAGGATGCAGAACGCCGCGACGAGATGCTCGGCGGCCTTTCCCATCCGGCTCGCATCGGCGGACTTCACCGTGTAGTCCTCGTCTTCGTCGTACGGCTCAGTCATCACCTACCCCCAATCGACCGGGGATCGTCATTCCGGGACAGCTCTTACGTCGATGCCCGCCCACATGTCGCATCCAGATGATCACGTCCAGTACCCGGATTTCGGAGACCTGGGATGCGATGCCGGCTGCGACTCGCAGCTTTTGCAGCCGACGGGCAAGAAGGAAGTCTTCGGCGCGGAGTGCCTCGTGTAGCCATAGCCAGAACCCCGGGCGACCACGCAACGCGCACGCCACCACGTTGTCGTAAACCGGGACCAACCTCGGCCGTTTACGGGCCAGTATCTTGCTCGCGATGGTCTTGTTCACGCCGCTGCAGCCGACGAGTATCTCCCAAGCTCGTTCTGCTGGGCCGCCGCCGTGGATGAGTGGCTTGGCCCGCGCATCACTGAGGTCCAGCGCTATCGGCAACTCACGCAACGCATCACTGATTCGCTCACCCAGACTGCCCTGTAGCAGGTCCAGGGCAACCATGGGTGGAACACGAACGTTCAGCATCTCGACGGCGATGAGGTCATCCGCCGTCACCACGTCCCGATGCTGGGCGCGCGGACCACCTCCCAACATCTCGAACTGGCTCCCGCTGAACGCCAGTGGGCCGAGAGCGAAGTACCGCTGCAGGTCGGTCAGCGACTGCTCGTCGTCGAGCACGGCAACCAACTCTGAGAGTCTCCGCCAGCCCTCACTCATGGACGTACCCCAAAGCGACGCGGCGGCGAATCTCCTTGAGCGTGACGTGGTCACCCGCCAGCGCGTCCTCCGCCTGCCAGAAGTCCAGCCCATCGGTGGCCTTACGGGCGTCAGTGATGCCGCGTCCATGGATTGCGGTCTTAACCGCCTCGCCGGCACCTGACGGCGAGTTGTAGACGTTCCCTCGGTACCGGACCCGCCCGTCGGAAAGGAGGTCCGCCGTGTGTTGCTCCCCGAGGTAGCGGGCCGTAAGGACCGTGCCCGGCACGAGCCGGCCCGATGCCAAAAGGTCCGGCAGCTTCAACCTGCGCTCATCCGCGGTGACCTTGCTCTGCTGGCGCGCCGGACGAGTTTTAGGCAGGGCGAATGGCACCGGCACCGGCACCGGAACGGACGGCCGTCGGGTCGACTGATCAATGCCCTGAGCGAGTCGGCTGTCTGCCGGCCCAGCCAGCGCCGCCATCGGGAAGTCAAAGGTGGCCCTCACCCGGACCAGACTCTGGTAGATCTCATCACGACTCAGCTTCGGCATCCGGCCGTCGAGCAGGCGGACCATTTCGGGGGCAGGAACCGGCGCCGTGAAGAGGTTCATCAACTCGGCATGGACCTGCCGATCGACGAAGAAGCCCTTCCACAACTCCTCGATGCGGTTCTCGCGCATGTTTTCCCTGCTGAGGAGCGCCAACAGGTCGACTGCGGCGTCAACGTCGTCGTCCAGTCGCACCGCCCTGAAAAGCTTCTGCTCGATCGGAACAGGGGCATGCGCGTTGAAGACGCGCCACTCCGCGCCGTTGGTCAGCACGACCCATTCCACACCCGCCATCGTGGCGTAGCCGATGGTCTGGTTGGCCCACCGCGGATCGTCAAGGTTCTCACCCAACGCCTTGGCCTCGATGAACAGTCGGGGGGTACGCAGCAATAACAAGGCGTAGTCAACCGGATTCTCGTGCTGACTCCGCCTGTACTCGTGGTGTACCTCGTCGGGATCGTGGAGGTCCCAGCCGAGCGCCATGATCACCGGACTGATCAACGCAGCCTTGGTGTTCTGCTCGTTGATACGCTGCCCTCGCTGACGATAACGACGCTGCCGTTCTACGCACTGGCCAACTACCTCGCGCAGGTCAGTCATGAACGGCACCACCGAGACCATTCAGGGACGGGATGCCCGGCGGCGTTAACGCCTTTCGCTGGGCTGATACACCGGATGACATGGGAGGCCTCTCGACGATGGCTGAGAGCGGTCAGCCTAGCGCCTAGCTGACCGCTCCTCGGCAAAGGTTTCAGTCTGCTCGGGGTGCACTTCGAGCCACGAGTAGTCGGCCCACCCGTGAGTGCCTACGAGGTACTGCACAGTCTCATCCCTGCCGTTCGATCTCGATGATCTTGATGCCGGTCTTGGTTCCACCGCTCTTGTCTCAGCGAAACCTCGTTCTGCAGCTAAGCCAGGAAAGCCCATAAGAGCACCGCAAGTCATCGGCAAGTTGATAAGGCGGGTTATCATGCCTCGCGACGCCCAGATTCAGGGCACATGGCTAAAGTGGAGCCCTTCGACCATGAGGAGGTGAAGAGCATGATGTCGGAGCTCATGTCGTCGGGCGAAATCGCCCGGTTGGCGCAGGTCGAGCGCCCGGTGGTGACGACGTGGCGGCGCCGGTACCCCGACTTCCCCGCCCCGGTGCCCGGCGCCGGCAATCAGTTGCTCTTCCCTGCCGACGCGGTCCTCTCCTGGCTGCTGGACCGCAAGCTGGGCAACGCTGCGCCGGATACCTTGCGCGCCGAGCGCGCTTTGCACACCCTCACCGCGTACGCCCGTGAGCATGGCGGCCGCCGCCTGGTGCTCTCCCTGGGCGCCGCGCTTTGTCTGCGCGAGATGTCCGGCCACGTCCTGACGGCTGATCCGATGAAGGCGGCCCGCCGGTTCGACCCGGAGGACGAATTCCTCCTCTCCGACCTGCAGGAAGCACCCGACCTGGCCGATCTCCCGGGAATGGTCGAGCAGCTGATCGAGGGTGCCTACGAGGCGACCCGGGCGTACCAGTTCCTGCTCGGCAACTGCGCTCGCTTCGGCTGGCCGGAGCTGGGTGCCGATGCACTCACTCCCCACCTGGTCACCCTGATCCGCCTGGCCGCCGACGTGCCGAGCCGGCTACGCGGCCGCCGCCGGATCACGGTCGGTGACCCGTACGCGGGCTCGGGCGACCTTCTCGCCGCCCTGTTGGCCGACCAGGAGCCGGAGGGGCTCAGTTTCAACGCCGCTCAGCCGGATCCGGTCCTGGCCCGCCTGATCCGTCGCCGGCTGCTACTGGCCGGCGTCCCTGAGTTCAACATCGAGGTGGTTCCGGACGAGCTGAACGACGAGTTCGCCGACGTCGACGTCGTAGTGACCCGGCTGCCCTACCAGCCGACCGAGCAGCGCGACCCGGCCGAGGACCTCGACAGGATCAGCGACATCGCCGACCGGCTCGGCTCCGGCTGCACCGCCGTCGTGGTCGGCCCCGCCGCAAGCCTGGTCGACGCCCTGCGCGACCCTGATGCGATCACCAAACGTGCCGACCTGCTCACCAATGGCCTCATCGAGGCGGTGGTACGACTGCCCGGCGGCGCGTTCCCGGCTCGCCCCGGCCACTCCACTGCGCTGTGGCTACTCACCCGCGACCCGGTTCCCGCCACCCAGGGCCGCCTGCTACTCGCCGACATCAGCGGAGCCGCACTCGATCAGCGCGTCGCGGAGACCACGGCCGAGGACATCCTGCTGTGGCGGGCCGAAGGCTACCGACGCGACAGCCACGACCCGCGGACCGGCTGGGTGATCCCGCTCGACGCCCTCGACCTGCGCCGCGGTGCGGCGCTGCGACCGCCGGGCCCGGCCTCGGTCACCATGCGCACCCGACTGGCTACCGACCGCCCCGCGCTCATCGGGGAAATCGAGGGTCGCCTCACCGACGCGGAACACGAGGCCATCCGGTACGCGAAGGAACACGGAGCCCTCAGAACCGGGGCGGCGCAACGCGATGGAAGTCGCGCGAAGGAGATCTCCCTCGGCGCGCTACGCACCGCGCGGCGGGTCCGCACCCTTCCGGGGCACCGTCTGTCACCAGAGCATGTCGGGCCGCAGGGCCACCACCGAGTGATCGGCGCCGCGGAGGTCGTCGCGCAGTCGTCCAAGCGCTGGATGGACCGACTCACGCTAGCCGCTGAATACCCGCACGTCGGACTCACCGAACCACGTGATCTCGTCGTCACCACGGTCCCCCATTTCGGTGTCCTTCTCGACGAGGACGGCTTTTCGGTGATCGAGTTCCCGGCCCGCGGCCTGCGCGTCTCCCCGGGCGACGCCCTCACCCCGCGAGTCCTGAAGGCACTGCTCGTCACCGCCCGAAACACCACACGTAGCCCCGGTGCGGTGCACGCGCCGAGGCTGCGCGACGTGACCGTCCCCGACCTGCACCCGGACGAGGCGACCCGCCTGGACGAGGTGCTACGCCGCCTCGACGAACGCGAGCGCTTGTTGCAGCGGCAGGCCGGCTTACTGGCCGAGCTGCGCGAACTCGCCGTGACCGGCTTCGCCGACGGCACCCTCACGACTCTGTACGGTACGAACTCCTGAACGAGAGAACGGAACACACAGTGCCCCCACGCAAACGTGCCAACGGACAGGCCGAGCTGCCCGGCATGTCCAGCACCAAGCAGATCCAGGACATCCTGTGGAAGGCCGCCGACAAGCTGCGCGGCTCCATGGACGCCGCGCATTACAAGGAGTTCGTCCTCGGCCTGGTCTTCCTGAAGTACGTCTCCGACGCGTTCGCCGAACGGCGCGACCAGATCGCGGACAGCCTTTCCGACATCCCGGAGAACCGCCGCGCCGAGTTCCTCGACGAACGTGACGAATACACCAGCGCCAACGTCTTCTGGGTGCCGGAGAACGCCCGCTGGGACTACCTGGTGGAGAACGCCCCCAGCGGCGTCGGCGAGCTGCTCGACGACGCCATGGACGCGATCATGCGGGAGAACCCAGCGCTGACCGGCGTTCTCCCGAAGATCTTCAACCGCGACAACGTCGACCAGAAGCGGTTGAAGGAACTCGTCGACCTGATCAGCGACGCCCGCTTCACCGGCCACGGCGACCGGAAGGCCCAGGACGTCCTCGGCGAGACGTACGAGTACTTCCTGGAGCGCTTCGCCCGCGCCGAGGGCAAGCGGGCCGGCGAGTTCTACACCCCGTCGAGCGTGGTGCGGGTTCTGGTCGAGGTGCTGGAGCCCTACGAGGGCCGCGTCTACGACCCGTGCTGCGGATCCGGCGGCATGTTCGTGCAGTCGAAGAAGTTCGTCGAGGCCCGCGCCGGCCGCGACCACACGCACGACATCGCCGTCTACGGCCAGGAAGCCAACGAGCGCACCTGGCGGCTGGCGAAGATGAACCTCGCCATCCACGGCATGGACCCGGTCGGCATCGGCGACCGGTGGGCCGACACGTTCGCCGACGACAAGCACGCGGACCGGCGGGCCGACTTCGTCATGGCGAACCCGCCGTTCAACATGAGCGACTGGGCCCGCCGCGAGACCGACCCGCGCTGGCGCTACGGGACGCCGCCGCAGAGCAACGCGAACTACGCCTGGCTCCAGCACATCCTCTTCAAGCTGGGTGACCGCGGCAGCGCCGGCGTCGTCCTCGCCAACGGCTCGATGTCTTCCAAGCAGTCCGGCGAGGGCGAGATCCGCCGAGCGATGGTCGAGGCGGACGTGGTGGCCTGCATGGTCGCCCTCCCGCCGAACCTGTTCCGCACCACCGCGATCCCCGCCTGCCTGTGGTTCCTGACCAAGGACAAGACCCCGCAAGGCGTCAAGGCGCTGGCCGACCGGCGCGGCGAGATCCTCTTCATCGACGCCCGCGCCCTCGGCACCATGGTCGACCGCACCGAGCGCGTCCTCACCGACGACGACATCGCCAAGATCGCCGACACCTACCACGCCTGGCGCGGCACCAATTCCGCCAAGACCAAGGACCAGACGTACGAGGACGTACCCGGCTTCTGCTATTCCGCCAAGCTCGACGAGGTAGCTGCCAACGACCACGTCCTCAGTCCGGGACGATACGTGGGCACCGCCGAAGTCGAGGAAGACCCGGATTCCGAGCCGCTCACCGACCGCGTGGACCGGCTCAAGAGGGAACTCTTCGCCCACTTCGTAGAGTCGGCCCGCCTAGAAGCGGTCGTCCGTGAGGAGATGGAGCGGCTTGATGTCTGACTGGGCCACCGGTGTCGTACGCGACGTAGCAGCCCCCAAGGGTCTGGTCGGCGGGCCATTCGGGTCCGCGCTGGGAAGCAAGGACTACGTCGACGACGGCGTGCCGGTGATCCGGGGGATCAATCTCGGTTCGCCGGGCTACTTCGATTCCTCGGAGTTCGTATACGTGACCCCGGAGAAGGCTCACGGCGAGCTTTCCCGCAACCTGGCTCAGCCCGGTGATGTGGTGTTCACGCAGCGAGGAACCCTCGGGCAGGTTGGCATCGTGCCTGACGGCGAGTACGACACCTACGTCATTTCGCAGAGTCAGATGCGCTTGCGCGTGGACCCGACCAAGGCGCTGCCGCGCTTCATCTACTACCAGTTCCGCAGCCCGATGATGATCGAGATGATCCGCACCCACGCCATCGCCACCGGTGTGCCGCACATCAACCTTGGCATACTTGGGTCTCTGCCGATCGCCATCCCGCCCCTCGACGAGCAACGGCGGATCGCCGCTGCACTTGGCGCACTCGATGAAAAGATTGCGGTCAACGACCGAATTGCGAACACTGCTGAGCAATTTCTCCGAGCTCACTACGAGGCTCTGGCCAGCGAAAGAGAACTGATCACGATCGGCGATATCGGCTCGCTCATCAGGGATAGCAGCCGACCGCATGATCTAGTTGACGATGTACCCTACATCGGACTTGAGCACATGCCTCGCAGGTCGATATGGCTGAATCACTGGGATTCCTCAGCCGGAGTTATTAGCCAGAAGAATCGATTCGCGTCAGGTGACGTCCTCTTCGGCAAGCTGCGCCCCTACTTTCACAAGGTCGGCGTGGCCCAGGTCAGCGGGGTATGTTCTACCGACATTCTGGTCATCCGACCGTCGGCTCCCGACTGCCTACCGTGGCTACTTATGGCTCTGTCGAGTAACGAGGTGGTTGCCCACGCCACCGCGAGTAGCGACGGCACCCGGATGCCCCGCACTCGCTGGAGTGATCTTGTTGACTACCGGGTGCCGTGGGCCAAGCCATCGGTTGTCAAGAGCTACACCGACTTGGCTCATCCCTTGATCAAGAGGGTGCAATGCGGCCTCGCAGAGTCGCATCGTCTATCCCAGTTGCGCGACATCTTGTTGCCCGAGTTGATGTCGGGGCGGTTGCGGGTCAAGGACGCCGAGAAGGTCGTCGAGAAAGCGGTTTAGGTAAGTAGACGGTTCGCGGGGAGGGGTTGTGATGGGTGCGGGTGGGTGGATGAGCGAGGCGGACTGGGAGGCGCTGGCGCTGGATCAGCTCGGTGAGCTCGGGTGGGAACCGGGTGCCGGAAAGGACTTCGCGCCGGGCTCGGGGCAGCGGCAGTCCTGGGCCGATCTGGTGCTCGTCGAGGACCTGCAGGCCTCAATCGAGCGGCTCAACCCCGACCTGCCGCCCACGGCGCTCGCCGACGCGGTGCGGGCGGCCACCGACGTGGCCTCCCGGGAGGCGTTCGCCGAGAACCGTACGGCGCATGAGCGGCTGGTCCGTGGCATCCGCTCGATCACGTACACCGACGCGTTCGGCGCTGAGCACACCCCCACCGTGCGCCTGGCCGACCTGGACGACCCCGGCCGCAACGTCTACCGGGCGATCAACCAGGTAACGATCGTCGACGGCGACTTCCGGCGCCGGTTCGACATCGTGCTTTACCTCAACGGTCTGCCGGTCGCGATCGTGGAGCTGAAGAACGCCGCCGACGAGAACGCCACCCTGACGGGCGCGCACGCCCAGCTTCAGGCGTACCTCACGGAGTTCCCGCTCGCCTTCCGGCACGCCGTCCTGTGCTTGATCTCCGACGGGGTCACCGCGAAGTACGGCACCCCGTTCACCCCCTACGAGCACTTCGCGCCGTGGAACATCGACGAGGAGGGTGAACGTGTCGACACCACCTCGCCCGACTACGACGGCCCGGAGGCGCTGACCGTCGCCCTCTACGGGCTGTTCCACCAGCGGCGCTTCCTGGAGCTGACCGCCGGCTTCGTCAACTTCACCTCGAACAGCAAGCGGATCGCGAAGGCACACCAGTACTTCGCGGTCGTCCGGGCCGTCGAGTGCATCGTGCGGGCGTCGCAGAGCGACGGGAAGGCGGGCGTCGTCTGGCACACCCAGGGCTCCGGCAAGTCCGAGGAGATGGTGTGCACGGCGGCGTCGACCGCCCGTCACCCCGCCCTGAAGAACCCGACCATCGTGGTGCTCACCGACCGCACCGACCTCGACGACCAGCTCTTCGACACGTTCCTCGACAGCCAGACGCTGCTGGGCCAGGAGCCGGAGCAGGCCGACACACGCGCCGAACTGCGGGACAATCTGTCGAACCGCAACGCCGGCGGCATCATCTTCACCACCTTGCAGAAGTTCGGGCGTACGAAGGAGGAGCGCGACGCCGGGAGGCCGCATCCGCTTCTTTCCGACCGGCGCAACATCCTGGTGATCGTCGACGAGGCGCACCGTAGCCACTACGACAGTCTGGACGGCTACGCCCGGCACCTGCGCGACGCGCTGCCGCACGCCACGTTCATCGCCTTCACCGGCACCCCGATCGCCACCGCCGAGGTGAACACCCGCGCCGTCTTCGGCGACTACATCGACGTGTACGACCTCAAGCGTGCCGTCGACGACGAGGCGACCGTGCGGGTCTACCACGAGCCGCGGATCATTCCGGTGTCGCTGCCGCCGGACATCGACCCGGAGAGCATCGACGAGCAGGTGGAGCAGCTCACCGCCAGCCTGGACGATGCGGAGCGGCGCAGGGCCGAGGCGTACGCGGCCACCATGAACACCGTCTACGGCGCCCCCGACCGGGTCGAGACCCTCGCGAAGGACCTCGTCGAGCACTGGGAGAGTCGCCGCGAGCTGATGCGGCCGCAGCTCGGCGGGCCGGGCAAGGCGATGCTGGTCTGCGCGACGCGAGAGATCTGCGTCCGCGTCTTCGACGCCCTCAGGGAGCTGCGACCAGACTGGGCGGACCCGGCCGTCGACAAGGGCAAGATGAAGATCGTCTTCCACGGTGTGCCCAGCGACAAGGAGGTGCTGCGCCCACACCACCTGCGCCCGTCGCAGCAGAAGACCATCCAGGCCCGCGCCAAGGACGCGGACGACGAGCTGGAGCTGCTCATCGTGCATTCGATGCTGCTCACCGGCTACGACGCGCCGCCGATCCACACGATCTACATGGACCGGCCGATGAAGGGCGCCAACCTGATGCAGGCGCTCGCCCGGGTCAACCGCCGGTTCCGGGAGAAGCAGGACGGCCTGCTGGTCGGCTACGCCCCGCTGACCGAGAACCTGCGCAAGGCACTCACCGAGTACACGCCCAGCGACCAGGAGGACCAGACCCTCGGCCGCGAGATCGAGCGTGCGATCAGCGAGGTGCACAACGAGATCTCCGTCCTCGAGGCCATGCTGACCCCGGTCAAGTGGCGGGAGATCCTGGACGACGAGACCGACCCGACCCGCTGGCGCCGCGCGGTGAAGAAGGCCGCCAACTTCCTGCGCAACCCACGCACCCCGGGCAACGACGTCGAACCCGGCGCGAAGCCGCTGCACAGGCGTTTCCGTGACTCGGCCGGTCGGCTGGAACGGTTCTACACCCTCTGCGCGACCAGCCGCGACTTCGCTGAACGCGCCGGCGACATCCACCGGATGCGCCGCGACATCCACTACTTCCGGGACGTACGGGTCTGGATCGTCAAAGAGGAGGCCGCCGATCGGGAAGCCAAGGGCCTCCCCAACACGGCCGAGGTGGAACGCTACCTGGCCCAGCTCGCCGCCGAGGTCGTCGACGCCACCGACATCACCGACATCTACGAGGAGGCGGGCCTCGGCAAGCTCGACATCACCGAGCTCAACGGGGTGGCGTTGCAGCGCCTGCAGGACTCGGAGACCCCGCACCTGGCTGCCGCGGCGCTGCGCCGGCTGATCGAGCGGAAGATGCGTGAGGTCACCAAGCACAACGTGGTTCGCCAGGAGCGCTTCTCTGCCCAGCTGGAAGACCTGATGAACCGCTACATGCGCCAGCAGTTGACAAGCGCACAGCTGATCGTCGAGCTGGTGGAGCTGGCCAAGCAGGTGGCGGCGGACGCCCGGCGCGGCCACCAGTTCGACCCCCCGCTCAACCACGCCGAACTCGCTTTCTACGACGCCGTCGCCCAGAACGGTGCCGCTACCGAGCTCATGGGCGTCGGCACCCTCGCGGAGATCGCACGGGAGCTGGTGAAGTCGATCCAGTCGTCGATCACAGTGGACTGGTTCTCCCGCGAGCCGGTACGCGCCAAGCTGCGCAGTCACATCCGCCGACTGCTGGCCCGCTACGACTACCCGCCGGACCACGAGCGCGCCGCGGTCGACCTGGTCATCCGTCAGATGGAGACCTTCGCCAACGAGTGGTCACCCGGAGCGGCGACGAAGTAGCGACACCGACTCGGACCAACGGAGGCCGTGGGCCGGCGTGGGAATCCTCTCGCCGCCCCACGGCCTCCTGCTTGCGGCAGGTCTGGATCTCCCCGGTCTCAGGATCACCGCTGGTCGGTGCCGACCCTGCACCGCCTGTCGACGGACGCAATTTTCTCGATAACCCTGGTTATCATCTCTTTCGATCTTCTCCGCTGGACTCCAGGCATAGCTCCTGTTGTGATTCATAGGCGTCGACGAAGCGCCGATCCGGCGAGTCGACCAGCAAATCCCCCTTCTCTCACAGGAGCTTCAGCATGCGCAAGATCGCTACCCTCACCCTGCTCGCCACCGGCCTCATCGCGCTCGGCTGCGGTGCCGGCACCGCCGAGGACACCACCGGCAAGGCGGAGTCCGGCACCGAGGCGGCCGCCGGTGACACCGACGGCGGCAAGGCGGACGCCGGCAAGAGCGACGACAAGCCGAAGACCGCGAAGATCGGCCAGCCGGCCCGCGACGGCAAGTTCGAGTTCACCGTCAAGTCCGCCAAGTGCGGCGTCAGCAAGGTCGGCTCATCGGCGTTCGGCGCCAAGGCGCAGGGCCAGTTCTGCCTGGTCACGCTCAACGTGAAGAACATCGGCAAGGAGTCGCAGATGTTCGACGGCAGCAGCCAGAAGGCGTACGCCGCCAACGGCACCGAGTACTCCGCCGACGGTTCGGCCGCCATCTACGCCAACAAGAACGCCGAGACGTTCCTCAACGACATCAACCCCGGCAACCAGGTGACCGGCGTGGTCGTCTTCGACATCCCGAAGGGCGTCAAGCTCGCCCGCCTGGAGCTGCACGACTCGCCGTTCTCCGGCGGCGTGACCGTCTCGCTGAGCTGAGCTGACCGGACACCACGGCGGGACGGGTCCCACCCCCGTCCCGCACCCCCAACCGAGAGGAACCGCAATGTCCGACCCGACCCAGCCCCCGCCGGCCGAGCAGACCGGCGACGCGACGACGCCGAACCCGCCCGCCGCAGCGAACCGCCCCGCAGGCGCGCGTCCCCTCGTCGCCGGCGGCGTCGTGCTGGCGCTCGCGATCAGCGGCGTCGTCCTGGCCGGCGCGCTCACCGAGGACGACGAGCCGCAGCCGGTCACCGCCGTCACGGCGGCTCAGCGCAGCACCGCCCCCACCTCGGCGTCCCCGTCCGCCGCGCCGACCACGGCGGACCCGACCACCGCCGCGCCCACCCCGGCCACCACCGAGCCGCCCGCGCCATCGCCCACCCCGAAGCCGAAGGTCGTCAAGGGACGCGGCGACGACGTGGTACGCATCCCCGACCTGACCGACCTCGCCGTCGTCAAGTTCACCTGCCGGTGCAGCAGCAACACCGTCCTCACCAGCGACGGCGACGGGTTGCTCGTCAACGAGATCGGCTCCTACACCGGCAAGCGGTGGATCAACCTGGAGGACGGCTCGCTGACCACGCAGTTCGAGATCGAGGCCAGCGGCTCGTGGACGCTCACCATCGGCACCGTCGCGCAGCTGGCCACCACGTCGGAGACCGGAAAGGCGTCCGGCAAGGGTGACGACGTGCTGCTGCTCGGCGGCGACGCCACCGCCGTACGGATCACCCACCGGCGAGGCTCGTCCAACTTCGTCGTGCACGCGTACTCGCTGGACGACGGCGAGGGCGGCCTGCTCGTCAACGAGATCGGCGCCTACTCCGGTGTCCGCCCGCTCACCACGCCCGCGCTCGTGCAGATCACCGCCGACGGCAACTGGACCGTCGCACCGGCCTGACCGTCCGCCCTCCCCCGCCCGTCAGGAGGCACCATGCGACCCGACGAGTTCCGCCACGCCCTGAGCCTGCTCCCCGCACCCCTGTACGACCGCGCGCTGCCGCTGCGCCGCTACGTCTTCCGTACCACCTGCACGCAGTGCCAGCGCATCGGCGACGCGGTCACCCTCGCCCTGACCGCGGCGCACTACGACCAGCTCGCCTCGGCCGGGCAGCTCCTGGACAACGCCACCCGGCTCGCCGAGGAGCACGGCACCGACTGCCGGCCACAACCCGAGCCGGAACGGGGACGTGGGCAGGTCCAGCGGTGGGCGACGGCGTCCGCACCGGTCGTCGCCGCGACCGACGCGAGCTGGAAGGGCCGTGCCGGCGGCATCGGGTACGTGGTGAGCGACGGCCGGTACGGCCTGCGCAGCCGGGGCACCGGCCGCCTGGACCCGACCGGCGCGTCCCGAGTGCTGATCAACGAGCTGCGGGCGGTGGACTTCCTGCTCACCGCGTACGACGACCCGCCACCGGCGATGACGGTGCTGGTGGACAGCCTCTCCGCGTTGCGGTGGCTGCACCGCTGGCAGTCCGGCTCGGTGGCGGACATGCCGGCCGGTTACAGCCTGCGCCGGCGCCGCTGGGCCGACCGGCCGACCCTGGTACGCCTCGCCGAGCAGGTGAGCCGTCGACCGGACCTGTCCTTCCAGCACGTCAAGGCGCACAGCGGGCACGCGCTCAACGAGGCCGCCGACGGCCTGTCGCACATGGCCCGGCGCCGCGTCGGGGAGAGCTTCGACGTACGCCCTCGGGCGCGAGCGCTGGCCGAGGCGTTCCTGCGGGACTGGCACGCAAGCCTCGTCCGCTGACCTCTCACCCCGGCCGGGTCACCAGTCGCGGGCCCACTCTGGCGGCGGCACGACGGCGAGCTGCGGCTCCCCACTGATCGGTTCGAGCGCGTGCACGATCCGCAGGTCCCCGTCGGCGGCGTCGGAGTCGGTCAGCACCCGGCCGCTGCTGCCGTCGGCGCTCACCAGCACCCACCGGTCGGGGTGGATGCCGCCGTCGTCGACGAGCGCCCGTACGCCGAACTCGCGGGCGAGGGTGACCGCGAGGTCATGTTCGCGCAGGCCGGTGGCGTCGGCCAGTTCGGTGTCACCGGTGAGGATCCAGCCGAAGCCCTCGTCCTCGTCGGGCGGGGTGAGCATCGCCACCGGCCGCGGGTCGTCGACGGCCCGGTCCTCGACCCGCCCGACGTACACGCTCTCCGGCGCGACGCCGTACTCCGTCAGCAGGAACGCACGCACGGCATCCGCCGGCAGCCCGGCCTCGAAGTGGATCCGATACCGCACCCCTACCCCTCTCCGAAGCCGAGCCAGATCCGCCACAGTGTCTTGCCTCAGCGGCCCGCCGGGGAGTTGGCTTTCGCGTATGGCCCGCATCGCGTACCACGACGCCGACGCCGAGGCGTTCGCCGCGACCCGGCACCTCACCGACGACGGTCTCACGGCTTGGCGGGCCGCCGTCGCCCGCCACCTCACCCCGCGCCCGGGCACGCGACTGCTCGACCTCGGTGCCGGGACCGGCAGCTGGGCGCGCGCGTTCACCGACTGGTTCCCCGGCATCGAGGTCGTCGCCGTCGAGCCTTCGGCGGCGATGCGCGCCCGGTGCGCGTTCGCGCCGCTCGTGGCAGGCGACGCCGGGCACATTCCGCTCGCCGACGGCAGCGTCGACGGCGCGTGGCTGTCCACAGTCATCCACCACGTCCCCGACCTGGCCGCGACGGCACGCGAGCTGCGCCGGGTGCTGCGGCCCGGGGCCCCGGTACTCGTCCGATCCGCGTTCGCCGGACGGCACGAGGCGATCACGCTGTTCGACTACTTCCCGGAGGCGATCCGCGTGCTGGACACGTACCCGAGCATCGCCGACGTCGAGGCCGCATTCGCCGCCGCCGGTTTCGCCACCGCGGCGGTCGAGGCGGTCCCGCAGGTCACCGCATCCTCGCTGCGGGAGGCGGCGGCCGGCCTGCGCCGGGAGGCGCACACGCCGCTTCAGCTCATCACCGATGCGGAGTACGCCGCCGGCGTCGACCGGTTGCGGGAGGCAGCAAGGACGGTCGACGGCCCGGTCGTCGACGCCCTCGATCTGCTCGTGCTGCGCTGAAACACGCGGTTAGGGTGGGGCGATGGATCATCGTCAGTGGACGGTCGTCGGGGCGCCGTCGAGCGCCGGTGCCCACACCCCCGGCGTCGAGCGCGCACCCGCCGCCCTGCGCGCCGCGGGCCTGCTCGACCGGCTGGGCGCCGACGTCGAGGACGCCGGTGACGTGCCGGGCTTCCGGTGGCGGCCGGATCCGGCGTACCCCAGGGGTCAGAACGCGAGCGCGGTGGCCGCCGTCGCCTCGGCGGTGGCCGACCGGGTCGAGGCGGCGCTGGGCCGGCGGCGCGCGCCGCTGGTGCTCGGCGGCGACTGCACGGTGACCGTCGGCCTGGTCGCCGGTTGCGCGCGGGCCGGGCTGTCGCCCGCGCTGGTGTACGTGGACGGCGGCCCTGATCTCTACACGCCGGTGACCCGCGCGAACGGCAACCTGGACGCGATGGGACTGGCGCACATGCTGGGCCTGCCGGGGACGCTGCCCGAGGTGGCCGGTGTCGGGCCGGCGGTGCCGCTGCTGTCGCCGGAGCGCGTGGTGGTGTACGGGGATTCGCTGCCCCGGGGTGACCACGAGCGGGAGCTGGTGGCGGAGCTGGGGCTGGCGTACGTGCCGGCCGACGAGGTGCACGCCGACACGCGGGCGGCGGCGCGCCGGGCCCGGTCGGTGGCCGAGGGCGCGGCCGACCGGTTCGTGGTGCACTTCGACGTGGACGTGCTGAGTTTCGTGGACGCGCCGTTGGCGGACGTGCCGGAGCCGTTCGGGCTCAGCCTGGGCGAGGCGGCGGCGACGCTGGCGGAGCTAGCGACGAGCCCGCGGTTCGCCGGGTTGTCGGTCACCGAGATCAACCCGGATCATCTGCCCGACGACGAACTGCTCCCCCGGTTCGCCGGCGTGCTCGCCGGGGCGCTGACCGGGCGTTAGGCGGTCTCCGCGAGGTGCAGCGGCAGCACCTTCGCGGCGCTCACCGCCAGCTCGCGGTCGAGCACCTGGTCGCGGGGGACGAACACCATCGCCTGTCCCTCGCCGAGCACCACGTCCTCCTGCCGGGCGTCGGTGGCGCCGCGGAACACGTACACGGTGACGGTGTGCGGAAAGCCGTCCTCGTGCGGGCGGGGGCCGCTCCACAGCAGGTGCAGGTCACCGGCGGTCAGCCCGGTCTCCTCGCGTAGCTCGCGCCGGGCGGCCTGCTCCGGTGTCTCGCCGGGCTCGATGCTGCCGCCGGGCAGGCTCCACTGGTACGGCGACACCGAGGTGTTGCCGTCGCGGTGCTGCATGAGGATCGCGCCGGACGGGTCGACGAGCAGGACGAGAGCGACGTCGTATGCGGCCACGTCCTGAGCCTGCCATGCGGCACCGGCGACGCGCAGCGCCAACTTTCTGCTATCCAGATCGAAAGTTGGATACGTAGCACCGAAAGCCATAGACATATGGACATGGCTTTTGTAGCGTCGGCGCACAGGCGACGAAGGAGTACGACCATGTGCTACGGATTCGACGGACAGGCCGCGCTGCGGCAGTCGCTGGACCGGCGCGACCTGCTGCGCGGCTCCCTGGCGGCGCTCGCCGGGATCGGGCTCGCCACCGGGCTCGGCGCGACTGCCGCCCAGGCCGGCGGCGGGCACCACCACGGCCGGCGCCCGGTGCCGAAGGAACTGATCAGCCTCCAGCTCTGGACGGTCCGCGACGCGCTCAACGGCTCGCCCGGCTACGACGCGACGCTGGCGCACCTGGCCCGCATCGGCTACCCCCGGGTCGAGCTGGCGCTCGGCTACTTCGGCCGTACCGCGCGGGAGCTGCGCCGTTTCCTGGACGGCATCGGCATCAAGGCCAGTTCCAGCCACGACGGCATCGCCGCCGACGCCGCCGCGCTGGACCAGAAGATCGCGAACGCCCGGACGCTGGGCCAGCGGTTCATGGTGGTGCCGTACCTGAACTCCGACCGCGAGGACGACTGGAAGCGCTGGGCGGAGCAGATGAACGTCGAGGCCACCGTCGCGCGCAAGGCGGGCCTGCGGTACGGCTACCACAACCACGCGCACGAGTTCACCATCGACTTCGGCAACGGGCGCCGACCGTGGGACGTGCTGACCGAGGAACTCGACCCGCGCCTGGTCCACCTGGAGATCGACATCTACTGGGCGGTCACCGGCGGCATCACCTCCGGCGAGGGCGTCGACGACCCGGAGGGCTTCACGCTCGACGTGATCCGCTCGGCGCCACAGCGGGTGTTGCAGTACCACGTCAAGGATCGCGACCCGGCCACCGGCGACATGGCCGACCTGGGCACCGGGATGATCGACTTCGCGCGGATCTTCCGGGGGCACCAGGTGATGGAGTACATCGTGGAGAACGACACCCCTGATGTAACGCCGCAGCAGACCGCCGCCGTCGGCTACCGCTACCTGCGCCGCCTGCGGTTCTGACCCCCGGCGGGGCACTGATCGCCGCCGGACGTGACACGCTCGGGGGTGGCCGCGCCGACCGAGGGGGTACGCGATGACCGACGAGCCGGACGACGTCCACTACGACCGCCTCTACCGGGCCACCGACCGGCCGCCCTGGGAGATCGGCGGCCCGCAGCCGGCGCTCGCCGCGGTCCTCGACACCGGGGTACGCGGCCCGCGCGTGCTCGACGTCGGCTGCGGCACCGGTGAGCTGGCGCTCACGCTGGCCCGCCGCGGCCACGACGTGACGGGCGTCGACATCTCACCGGTGGCTATCGACCAGGCCCGGGCCAAGGCTGCCGCGGCGGGTCTGCCGGTGCGCTTCGAGGTGTGCGACGCGACGGCGATCCCGGTGCCGCCGGTGCCGTACGACTCGGTGTTCGACTCCGGCCTGCTGCACTCGCTGGACCGGCGGGGCGCTGCCGTACGCGACTACCTGGCGCTGCTGCCGCGCCTGACCGCGCCCGGCGGCGTGGTGTTCGTGCTGGCGGTCTCGCCGGACGCGGGCGAGGGCTGGGGCCTGGACGCGGACACGCTGCGCTCGGCCTTCCCCGACCCGCTCTGGACGCACGTCACGATCGAGCCGATCGACGTGCTCGCCGAGGTCGGCGGCGCGGACCTGCGCCTGGCCGGCAACCTGCTGCGCGCCACCCGCTCCCCCGCCGGCCCGTAGCGCGCCCGCCGCGACACCACCGAAAGGACGGTGAGCGGCGTCAGCGACGCCAGTGCTGGCGTGGGGCGTAGCCCTCGCGGCGCAGCCAGTGTTCGGTGTAGACGATCCGGTCGGCCTCGATCACGACGAGCGGGTCCTCGGGCGGCTCGGACAGCGACCTCCCCCGCTCGGCGTGTTCGTTCTCCCACCGGAACGCGGCCCAGTGGCGGGCCCGGTCGGGGTGCTCCGGGCCGAGTACCCGGGCGGTGCCGAACACCTGGGCGCCGCGGCTGCTGGCCAGGCCGACCAGCGGCGCGAAGACACCCACGGACACCCGCGGGTCGGCGGCGATGTTGCGCATCTTCGGTGAGCGCGGCGCGGCGGTGAACATCAGCGTGAAGCCGAGCGGGTAGTAGCGCACCGGCGTGGCCAGCGGCCCGTCCGGCCCCACCGTGGCGAGCACGCACATGTTCTGCGACGACAGCAGGTTGAGGATGCGTTCCTCCAGGCGGTCCCGGTCCAGCTTCCTCGTCGGCGTCGGTCCGGTCAGCCAGGGGTTCGTCAGCGGCACGGCGCGTCCTCGATCATGACGGCACCCTACCGGCCGGGCTCAGGCCACAGGCGCGGTGCTGGCGCGCAGCACCACCTCGCCGGGCAGGCGCACGATCCGGCGGCGGCGACCGGCGTTCTCGGTCAGGGCCAGCTTCATCGCCTCCTCGCCGAGCCGGTGCAGCGGCAGCGCCACTGTGGTCAGCGGCGGGGTGAGGTCACGCACGACCGGGATGTCGTCGAAGCCGGCGACCGAGACGTCGCCGGGGACCGACAACCCGCGGTCGCGCAGCGCCGCGTACGCGCCGACGGCCATCACGTCGGTGCACGCGAAGACGCAGGTGGCGTCGAGCCCGCGGTCGAGCAGCTCGGTCATCGCCCGGTAGCCGCCGTCGCGGGTGAACGCCGCCTCGGCCACCGCGCCCGGGTCGAGCGCCACACCGGCGGCGGCCAGCTCGTCGCGGAACCCGCCGAGCCGGTCGGCGACAGTGGTCAGCTCGGGCGGACCGGACAGCACCGCGAAGCGACGGTGCCCCAGGCCCAGCAGCGTGCGGGCCAGCTCGGCGGCGCCGGCCCGGTTCTCCGGCAGCACGCTGTCGACCTTCAGGGTGCGGTGCCGGCTGACCACCGCGACCCGGCCACCACCGTCGAGGTAGGGCGCCAGCTCGGCGGCCATCGCCCGCTCCCAGCGCGGATCCTCGAAGCCGGAGCCGATGAGCAGGATCGCCGGGGCGCGTTCGGCGCGCAGCATCGACACGTACGCGATCTCGCGTTCCGGGTCGCGGAAGGTGCTGGCGAGCATGACCAGCAGGTCGTTGTCGGCGGCGACCCGCATGACGCCGCCGGCGACGGCGGCGAAGTAGGGGTCGGTGACGTCGTGGCAGACGACGCCGACGCTGCGCCGGGACGCGCCGGCCAGCGCGCGGGCGTGGGCGTTCGGGGTGTACGCGAGGCGCGCGGCGGCGGCCAGCACGCGGTCGTGCAGGTGCGGGGTGACACGCCTGCCGTTGAGCGCCCGGGAGGCGGTGGCCAGGGAGACGTCGGCCGCTCTGGCCACGTCTTCCAGCGTCACGTGCGACATCGATGCGTCTCCCTGCGGAACGTCTTGACCCGGTGTTCCGGCCTGGCTACGGTAGCACCCTGAAAGCGCTTACTGAAAGCGCATTCCCCTGCGGGGAGGCCCAGTGGAACGCACGTCCGTCGGCATCATCCTCAACGGCGTCACCGGCCGGATGGGCTACCGGCAGCACCTCGTCCGGTCCCTGCTCGCCATCCGGGACCAGGGCGGCGTGCCGGCCCGCGACGGCAGCCGCATCTGGCCCGAGCTGACCCTCGTCGGCCGCGACGAGAACCGGCTCGCCGCCGTCGCCGCCCGGCACGGACTGACGGCGTACACGACAGACCTGGACGCGGCGCTCGCCGACGACGCCCACCAGATCTACTTCGACGCGCAGGTGACCACCGCGCGGGAGAAGGCGATCCGGGCCGCGATCGAGGCCGGCAAGCACGTCTACACCGAGAAGCCGCTCGCCGAGGGGTTCCTCGCCTCGCTGGAGCTGGCCCGGCTCGCCGCCGCCAAGGGCGTCCGCAACGGCGTCGTGCAGGACAAACTGTTCCTGCCCGGCCTGCGCAAACTCAAGCGGCTCGTCGACGGCGGCTTCTTCGGCCGGATCCTGTCCGTGCGCGGCGAGTTCGGCTACTGGGTGTTCGAAGGCGACTGGCAGGCCGCCCAACGTCCGAGCTGGAACTACCGCGCCGAGGACGGCGGCGGCATCACGCTGGACATGTTCCCGCACTGGCACTACGTGCTGGAGCAGATCATCGCCCCGGTCACCGCCGTCACCGCTGTCACCGCCACGCACATCCCCGAGCGCGTCGACGAGGCCGGCACCCGCTACCGGGCCACCGCCGACGACGCCGCGTACGGCATCTTCGAGCTGGCCGGTGGCATCGTCGCGCAGGTCAACTCCTCCTGGGCGGTCCGCGTGCACCGGGACGAACTGGTCGAGTTCCAGGTCGACGGCACGCACGGCAGCGCCGTGGCCGGGCTGCGCGACTGCCGTATCCAGCACCGGGGCGCCACCCCGATGCCGGTGTGGAACCCCGACCTGCCGGTCACCGAGGCGTTCCGCGCGCAGTGGCAGACAGTGCCGGACAACGGCGAGCACGACAACGCCTTCAAGGTGCAGTGGGAGGCGTTCCTGCGCCACGTCGTCGACGACGAGCCGTTCCCGTGGGACTTCCTCGCCGGCGCCCGGGGCGTGCAACTGGCCGAGGCCGGGCTGCGCTCGGCGCGGGAGGGGCGGCGGGTGACGATCGAGGAGATCCCCCGGTGAGCACGCGGATCACGCTGCCCACACCGGACGGCGGCACCGAGAAGCTGACGCTGCGCGAACCGCCCGCGTGGCGACGACCGTCCGGGCCACCGGCCGGCCGGATCGCGTACGCGGCCGCGCACGTCGTCGCCGACCCGTACGCCGACAACTCCCCCGGCCGCCCGGCGGGGCTGGACTGGGACGCGACGCTCGCGGTGCGGCGTGACCTGTGGTCGTGGGGCCTCGGGGTGGCCGAGGCGATGGACACCGCGCAGCGCGGGATGGGGCTGGACTGGTCGGCCACCCGCGAGCTGATCCGGCGCAGCGCCGCCGAGGCCGCCGCGTGCGGCGGGCGGATCGTCGCCGGGGCGGGCACCGACCAGCTCACCGGCGTGCCCGGCACGCTCGACGAGGTCGTCGCCGCGTACGCCGAGCAGGTCGCCGTCGTCCAGGAGTACGGCGCCACGCCGGTCCTGATGGCCAGCCGGCACCTCGCCGCGCTCGCCACCGGCCCGGAGGACTACCTGCGCGTCTACGAACGGGTGCTGCGGGAGGCCGGTACGCCGGTGGTGCTGCACTGGCTCGGCGACATGTTCGACCCGGCACTGTCCGGCTACTGGGGCTCGACCGACCTGGACGAGGCCACCGCCACGTTCGCCGCGCTGGTGCACGCCCACGCCGACCTGGTCGACGGGGTGAAGGTGTCGCTGCTGGACGCCGGCCGGGAGGTGCGGCTGCGGGAGCTGCTACCGCCCGCGGTGAAGGTCTACACCGGCGACGACTACCACTACCCGGAGCTGATCGAGGGCGACGGGAAGCGGTTCAGCCACGCGCTGCTCGGCGCGTTCGCGGCGATCGCCCCGGCCGCGTCGGCCGCGCTGGAACGGCTCGACGCGGACGACAGGGCCGGGTTCCGGGCGATCCTCGACCCGACGGTGCCGCTGTCCCGGCACCTGTTCGCCCCGCCCACGCCGTACTACAAGACCGGCATCGCGTTCCTTTCCTGGCTCAACGGGCGGCAACCCGGCTTCACCATGGTCGGCGGCCTGCACGGCGGGCGCGGCGTCCCGCACCTGGTCCAGGCGTTCCGGCTGGCCGACGCCGCCGGGCTGCTCGGTGACCCGGAGCTGGCGGCGCGGCGGATGCGCACGTACCTGGACGTCGCGGGCGTGCCCGGATGACCGCCGATGCTCGGCTGGCGCGGCTGTCGCTCAACCAGCGCACCACGCAGCGCTGGTCGGTGGCGCAGGCGGTCGACGGCTGTGTGCGCGCCGGCATCCCGGCGATCGGGCTGTGGCGTGAGCCGGTGGCGGAGATCGGCGTACCGGCCGCCGCGCGGCTCGTCGCCGACGCCGGGCTGCGGGTGTCGTCGCTGTGCCGGGGCGGGTTCCTCACCGCCGCCGACGCCGCCGGACGGGCCGAGGCCCTAGCGGACAACCGGCGCGCGATCGACGAGGCCGCCGAACTGCGTGCCGCCTGCCTGGTGCTCGTCGTCGGTGGCCTGCCGCCCGGCTCACGCGACCTGGCGGGCGCGCGGCAGCGGGTCGCCGACGCGCTGGCCGAGCTGGCGCCGTACGCGGCCGAGCGCGGGGTACGCCTCGCGCTGGAGCCGCTGCACCCGATGTACTGCGCCGACCGGGCGGTGCTGTCCACGCTCGGGCAGGCGCTCGACCTGGCCGAGGCGTTCCCGGCCGAGCAGGTCGGCGTCGTGGTGGACACGTTCCACGTCTGGTGGGATCCGGACGTGTGGCGGCAGATCGGCCGCGCCGGGGCACGGATCGCGAGCTTCCAGGTCTGCGACTTCCTCACCCCGCTGCCGGCCGACGTGCTGCTCGGGCGCGGCATGATGGGCGACGGGCACATCGACTTCCCGCCGCTGCGCCGCGCGGTGGAGGCCGCCGGATACGCCGGTGACGTCGAGGTGGAGATCTTCAACGCCGACGTGTGGGCCACCGACCCGGACCTGGTCCTCGCCACCATGATCGCCCGGTACGCGGAGCGCGTGCTCACCGACTGACCCAGCGTGACGAGTCCGGCCTGTCGGATAAATCAGGTGGCCGCTCCCCCGAATCCGGGGGCAGGATCGGGATCATGGCATCCCCGCACCTCACCACCCCGATCACCACCGACCTGCTGCGCGGCGCGCTCGACCTGGAACAGACAGCGGACGGGGTGCTGCCGCACCGGCTGCCCGCGTGGGCCCGGGCGCAGAACACCGACCCGCAGCTGACGATGGCGGAGGCGATGCCCTCGGGCGTACGGCTGGTGTTCCGCACCCGCGCCACCGTCGTGGAGCTGGACGTGCTGCCCACGAAGATGGTCTACCGGGGCACCGGGCCGCGTCCGAACGGCCGCTACGACCTGGTCGTCGACGGACACCTCACCGGGCAGGCCACCGCCGACGGCGGCAAGGTGCTCACCGTCGACCTGGCCACCGGCACGTCCGGCGTCGAGCCGGGCCCGGTCGCCACGGTGCGCTTCACCGACCTGCCCGCCACCGACAAGGAGGTGGTGATCTGGCTGCCGCAGCGGGAGATCACCGAACTGGTGGCCCTGCGCACCGACGCGCCGGTCGAGCCGGCCGGCACGGGCGTCCGCCGGATGTGGCTGCACCACGGCAGCTCGATCAGCCACGGCTCGGACGCGGAGAGCCCCACCGGCACCTGGCCGGCGATCGCCGCCACGCTCGCCGGCGTGGAGCTGGTCAACCTCGGGTTCAGCGGCAGCGCTCTGCTCGACCCGTTCACCGCGCGCGCGATGCGCGACACCCCGGCCGACCTGATCAGCGTCAAGATCGGCATCAACGTGGTCAACGCCGACCTGATGCGGCTGCGCGCGTTCGGCCCCGCCGTGCACGGCTTCCTGGACACCATCCGGGAGGGGCATCCGGAGACCCCGCTGCTGGTCGTGTCGTCGATCCTGTGCCCGGTCCAGGAGGACACGCCCGGCCCTGGCGCGGTCGACCTCGTCGACGGCCGGGTGCGGTTCCGGGCCACCGGCGACCCGGCCGACGTGGCATCCGGCCGGCTCTCGCTGCGCGTCATCCGCGCCGAGCTGGCCCGGATCGTGGCGTCCCGGGCCGGCGCCGACCCGAACCTGCACTACCTCGACGGGCTGGAGCTGTACGGCGAGGCCGACTACGCCGAACTGCCGCTGCCCGACGAGCTGCACCCCGACCCGGCCGCCGACCGCCGCATCGGCGAGCGGTTCGCCGCGCTGGCGTTCGGACCGAAGGGACCGTTCGCCGCACCGGAGTGACGGACACCCACCCACGGCGCGGTGTGACCCAGGTCACGCCGCGCCGTGATCCGTCGGAGGTGCCGTGAACGACCATCTAGGCGTGGGAGGAAGCCAACAGGACGAGGAGCGGCTGCTGCGGCGGGTCGCGCGCGCCGACCTGGACGCGTTCGACGAGCTGTACCGGCGGACGTCGCCGTGGCTCGCGATCCGGCTGCGGCGGCGGTGCGCCGACGACGGCATCGTCGCCGAGGTCCTCCAGGACACGTACCTCACGGTGTGGCGGGCCGCCGGCTCGTTCAGCGGGCTACGGCGCTCCGATGGCGCGGACGCGCCGGGTGGCTCGGCGGCCGGCTGGATCTGGACCATCGCGGCCCGGCGCCTGGTCGACGCGCTGCGCCGCCGCGCCCGGGTGCAGGAGGTGCCGACCGACGTCCTTCCGGTCCGCAGCACGCCGGCCGCCGAGGACGAGGCGCTCGCCGGGTCGTTCGGCTCGGAGGTGGGCGCCGCACTGGACGCGCTGGCCCCGGAGCTGCGGGCGGTGCTCGCCGCGATGGTCCTGGACGGACTGACCGTCCGGGAGACCTCCGTCCTGCTGGGGGTGCCGGAGGGCACCGTGAAGAGCCGGGCGCGGCGTGCCCGCAACGCGCTACGGGAGGCACTGGCATGACCGCTCACGTTCCCCCGCCGGCACTGGCCGCGTACGCGGCGGGCAGCCCCGACGACGCCACCACCTGGACGATCGAGGTGCACCTGGAGGGCTGCGCCGAGTGCCGCGACCGGCTCGGCGAGCTGGCCGCCCCGCCACTGCGGGCGCTGCTCGGCAACGCCCGGGTGACGATCCTGGAACAGGCCCGCACCGGGCCGCAGCCGGTGCGCCGGCGCCCGCTGCGACGGTGGTGGCTGCGCTGGACCGACTGGTCGCTGCTGGCCTGGGCGGCCATGACCTGCACGGCGATCCTCGCCGCGGTGCTGCTGGACCGCAACTACCCGGAGCAGCCCTCGGCGGTGCTGCTGCTCGCGCCGGTGGCGCCGCTGGCCGGGCTCGCGGTGGCCTGGTCCCGCCGCGCCAACCCGAACTGGGAGGTGGTCGCCGGCACCGCCCGCGCCGGGATGGAACTGCTGCTTCGCCGTACCCTCGCGGTTCTGCTCCTGGTCGCGCCGGTGCTCGCGGTGGCCGGGCTCGCAGTGGGCCGCAACCCCGCGCTGTGGCTGCTGCCCTGCCTGACGTTCACCGCCGCGACGCTGCTGCTCGGCAGCCGCGTCGGCGTGCCGCTCGCCGCCGCCGTCCTCGGCGGCGGCTGGCTCACCGCGGTCGCGGCCGTGTCGTTCACCGGCGACACCGACGCGGCCCGCGCCGCCGCCGCGACCGAGGCCCTGCTCCGGCCCGCCACCATGCCCGCCTGGGCGGTGGCCGCCGTCGTGCTCACCGCGCTGACCGCGCTCCGCGCCGAACACCTGCGGCGGCCCGCCGGCTGACGCCGGCCCCCGGAACCACGCCACGGCGCCCGCCGGCGCCGCGGCCCACCCTGCCCCGAGAAGGAGACGACATTGGTACGCGCAGTGAGCGCCGACGAGGTGGCGCCGACCCGGCACGCCTGGCGGATCGAGGCGGTGGGACTGTCGGTGAAGGCCGGGCGGCACCTGGCCGTCGACAACCTGGGCCTGACGCTCGGCGCCGGCGTGCACGGGCTGCTCGGCCCGAACGGCGCCGGGAAGAGCACCCTGATGCGTGCGCTCGCCACAGTGGTCAAGCCGCACGCCGGCGTGCTGCGGCTGCTCGGCGCGGACGCCACCGCGTCGCGTGAGCTGCGGCCGGTGCGCCGCCGGCTCGGCTACCTGCCGCAGCAGTTCGGCTACTACCCCCGGTTCACGGTGCGGGAGTACGTCGAGTACGTGGCCTGGCTGCGGGAGATGCCCGCCTCGGCGGTGCCGGGCGCGGCCCAGCGGGCCATCGACCGGGTACGCCTCACCGACCGGGCCGACGCCAAGCTCAAGTCGCTGTCCGGCGGCATGCTGCGCCGGGCCGGCATCGCCCAGGCGATCGTGAACGAACCGGACCTGCTGCTGCTCGACGAACCGACTGTCGGCCTGGACCCGGAACAGCGGGTCGAGTTCCGTGAGCTGATCCGCGAACTCGGCGCGGACGCCTGCGTGCTGGTCTCCACCCACCTGGTGGAGGACGTGGTCGCGGCCTGCTCCGACGTCATCCTGATGGACCAGGGCACCCGCGTGTTCCAGGGCCTGCCCGCCGACCTGGTCCGCCACGGCGAGACCGGCGGCGTCGGCGACAGCGCCGCCGAGCGCGGCTACTCGTACCTCCTCCAGCAGCACCGGAGCGCCCGATGATCCGACAGGTACGCGTCGAACTGCGCCGCTCCAACGCGCCGGTCGTGGCGGTGCTGCTGATCGCCGTCGGCGTCCTCGGCACCGCCAGCATGTACGACTTCTGGCAGGGACAGTGGCTGCGGCTGGGCTACGTGCACGCCTCCAACGTCTTCCTGCTGATGCCGCTCGCGCTCGCCGGTGGCGCGGTGCTCGGCCGCCGGGACCGGCGTACCCGCGCCGACGAACTGATGAACAGCACCGGCCGGCCCCGCTGGCAGCGCGCGCTGCCGGCTATGACAGCGCTCGGCGTCGCCGCCGCCGCCGCGCACCTGCTCGTGGTCGCCGCCAGCGCGGCGGTGATCGCCACCGGCGGCGCCTACCTCGGCGTACGCGGACTCGCCGGGCCCCTGATCGACGTGCTGGTGCTGGTGGGCGCGGCCTGGGTCGGCGTGGCGGTAGGCCGGCTGTGGTCCTCACCGCTGCTGCCGCCGCTGCTGGCCGCCGCCGGCCTGGTGGCGCAGGAGGGCACCGCCATGCTCGGCGGTCCGGCCGGTAGCCGGCTGACGAACGCGTCCCTCATGATCTCCTGGCCGCCGGACACGCCGTGGGAGACCTTGTCCGACCGGCTGCTGCTCAGCCGCCTGGCGCTGGGTGTCGGGCTGGTCCTCGCCGGCCTGCTGCTGGCGGCGGGCCGGTCGTGGCCGCTCCGGGCCGGCGCGACGGCGAGCCTCGCCGCCGGTGTCGCGGGACTCCTGCTGATCAGCGCACCGGGTCCGGCCGGCATCTGGCAGCTCGACCAGTCTGCGCGCCGCTACGTCTGCGCCGACGGCACGCCGCAGGTGTGCGTCACCGCCGTCAACGCGCACCTGCTGCCCCAGATCACTCCCGAGGCCCGCCGAGGACTACGCGCGCTGGCGAAGCTGCCGGACGCGCCGGCCCGCGCGGTGGAACTGCGGCTGGACACCATCGGCAGCAACGACAGCGAGCAGTGGCACCGGCCCAAGCCGGCACCGGACACCGTGCAGTTCCTCCTGGAGGTCGACCCGGACAGCGGCCGGGTCGCCGACGTGGCCGAGCGCATCGCCCTGGGCGGCGGCACCGGTTGGTACGGCTGCGGGCGCAGTGGCGACGACATCGCCCCGGCGATCGCCGCGGCCTGGCTGCTCGACGCCGAGACCGTACGGCTGTGGGACTCCTGGACCGGATACCGGTACGCCGACGAGCAGCAGGAGGAGATCCGGGCCGGGGTGCGGCAGCTGCGCGCCCTGCCCGCCCCGGAGCAGTTACGGCGGGTCACCGCGTTGCGGGACGCGGCCGCGCGGTGCGAGCCGGACCTGATGCCGGCGCTCACCGGACGGGCCGCGCCGTGACCCGCTGGCTGCCGCTGTACGTGCGGTCCCGCCGGCTACCCGCCGCCCTGGCCGGATCGGCAGTCGCGGTCGCCGTGATGGCCGCCGCCTGGTCCGCCTTCACCGACCGCCCCGAGGTGCCCGCCGGCCTGGCCGTGCTCACCACCGCGCTGGCGGTGGCGCCGCTCGGGCCGACGCTCGCCGGCACCGACCCGGCGCTGGAGCGGACCGCCGCGTGGCAGTGGGCGCCGCGCCGGGCCGGGCACCTGATCGGGTACGGCGCACTGGTGGTCGGCCTGCTGGCCGCCGCCCGCGTGCTCGGCGCCGACTTCGGGCCGCTGTCCGTGCTGGCCCGCAACACCGGCGGCCTGATCGGGCTGGTCGGACTCGGTGCCGCGCTCGCCGGCGCCCGGGCCGCCTGGCAGGTGCCGACCGCCTGGGCCGCGCTGGGCGCGTTGCTGGCCGCGCCGGGCGGGCCGGAATGGCGGCAGGTCGCGCTGTGGATGGCGCAGGAGCCGGGCAACCGGATCGGGGCGGTCACCGCCGCGACGTTCCTCCTCGGCGGCGTCGTCGCGTACGCGCTGCGGGTGGGCCCGCAGGTCGCGGCGGCCGAGGCGGCGCTGGAGCAGTGACCTTGCCGGACCTCGCCGCGGACGTGGCGAGGTCCGGTCGGGGTCAGGTCAGCGGCACCCAGGCCAGGGTGGTCATGCCGGACAGGGCGGTCGCCTTGAGGCCGGCGTCGGAGAGCGTCCAGAGCACACCGTCGACCATCAGTGAGCGGCGGATCGGCGCCCACTCGCCGCCGTCGGCCAGGGCGCCCGGGTGGTCGACGGCCCCGGCCACCGTGAAGCCCTTGTCGCCGACGCGCAGCGCCAGCACACCGCCGGACGGCGCACGCCTGGTGCCGTCGGCGCGGTCGGTGACCACGCCCGGCTGCCGCACCGGGAGCACCACCAGGCGCTCCGGCTCCCAGTACAGGAACGCGTGCGGGTCGTGTTCCACCTCGGACCAGCCGCCGGGGATGTGGTGCTGCGCGATCCGGGCCGGCCGGGCCGGGTCGGCCACGTCGAACAGCGACACCTGGGTGCCGGTCACCCGACCCTGGCCGGTCGCGTCCTGGCCGACGCCGATCAGGCGGCCGTCGCCGGCCGGGTGCAGGTACGCCGAGTACCCGTTGATCTTCAGCTCGCCGGTGACCCGGGGCGCGGCCGGGTCGCGCAGGTCCACGCCGTACAGCGGGTCGGTCTGCCGGAACGTGACCACGTATCCGGTGCCGCCGACGAACCGCACCGCGAAGATCTGCTCGCCCTTGCCGAGGCCGGTGACCGCGCCGACCCGCTTCAGCGTGGCCCCGTCGGCGCGCAGCACGTAGACGCCGGACTGGGAGGACCTCTCCCGCCGCCACGTGTCGCCGGTGGTGGTGGCGACCCGCAGGTGACCGTCCCACTCGGACAACGCGTACTGGTCGATCAGCCAGCCGGGCACCGACCCGGCGGCGACGAAGCGTGGCGTTGCCCCCGCGGTGTCGAACTGGTAGATCTCGGTGCCGGCGTCACGCGCCCCGGACGGCGCGCCACGCCACGTCCGCCAGCGCTGGTCGTTGGCGACGTAGAGGCGCGGGCCGTTGCTGTAGACGGTCTCACCGTCGGCGACCACGGTGACCGGGTCACCGGCGTCGAGCGCGGACGCGCCCAGGTCGAAGCTGAGCACCGTGACCATCGAGGCGCCGGAGAAGCCGGTCGGCCGGCTGACCCGGTCGCAGCCCACCCGTCCGGTGCCGACGGTCCGCACGCCGTCGCGGATCTCGTAGCGGGGCAGCCAGTCGTCGAGCGCAGCCTTGTCGATGATCGCCCGGTTGGCGGTGATCCGCTGGGCGTCGGTCTTGCGGCCGGGCAGGTAGGGGAAGTCGAGCCGGGGCGCGGACCGGATCACCACCCGGGCGGTCGTGCCGGACTGCCGGGCGTCGACCAGGAGACCGTCGATCCGGTACTCCCCGACCACGCGGGGCGGTCCGGCGAGGTCCAGCAGGACCAGCCGGGCCTGCGGGGTCCTGCCCGGGCGGGTCTGCCCGTCCGGTACAGGGCCCTTGACGATCCGTCCCGCGTGCAGCAGCACGAGCGCCCGGTCGCCGTGCAGCAGCAGGCTCCCCTCGTCACCGGCGAACCGCTCGGCGTCGGGATCGAGCGCCAGCCGGCCGGTCACGCGGCGGCTCGCCGGATCGACCACCGACAGCACGCCCCGGGTGACCGTGACGATCCGCCGCCCGTCGGTCTTGACCATGTCCGGTTCGTCCACACCGGCCTCGTGCACGTTGGTGCCGGAGTGAGCCGCCGCGCCCGCGTCCTTGGCGGCGCCGCCGAGCGCCGTCGCCCGTTCCGCGCTGAACTGCCGGAGGACGTCCGGCCCGAAGCCCCACGGGCCGACCGCCGCCTTCGCGGCCGTGCGGAGCTGCCGCAGCGCCTCGTCGCAGCCGTCGAACGCCACCAGCCGCAGCCCGCCGGCCGGCACGACCTGCCCGGCGGGCGGGCCGGCGGCCGGCGGGTCGGCGGCCGGGGGCGACGCGGTGCAGCCGGCGAGAGCCAGCGCGGCGGCCATCGTCCATCCAAGCGTCCGGGGTCCGTGACCTGTCATGCCGGTCAGACGTGGCGGTGACGGGCGCGGTTCCCGGCCGCGCCGCTCAACCGCCGATCGGTGCGCAACCGCCGGTCGCGCCGCTCAACCGCCGGCCATCGCGCCGAGCACGATGAACGGCTCCTTGCCGGCGACCACCTCCTCCGGCAGCGGCGCGTCCGGGGACTCGTTGGAGAGGTCCAGTTCGCAGGCGTAGAAGCGGACGAACGGCCGGCGCTGCCCGCTGTGCCGGTCGCGGATCGTGCCGAGCAGCATCGGGTACGCGGTCTCCAGGGCGTCGAGCACCTCCCGCTGGGTGGGCGGCCCGGCCACCTCGACGCGTACCTCGCCGGCGACGTGCGCCAGGTTCTTCAGGTGCGCCGGCAGCACCACCCGGATCACGGCAGCACCTGGACCTCGACCGAGAGCACGGCCGGCAGGTCGCGCACGATCGGCGCCCAGGTGTCGCCGCCGTCGGCCGAGTGGTAGACCTGCCCGCCTGTGGTGCCGAAGTAGACGCCGCACGGGTCGAGCGTGTCGACGGCCATCGCGTCGCGCAGCACGTTGACGTAACAGTGCGACTGCGGCAGGCCCTCGGTCAGCGGCTCCCAGTGCTCGCCGCCGGTGCGGCTGCGGTAGACGCGCAGCCTGCCCTCCGGCGGGTAGTGCAGCGAGTCGCTGGTGATCGGCACCACGTAGACCGTCTCCGGTTCGTGCGCGTGCACCGCGATCGGGAAGCCGAAGTCGGTCGGCAGATCGCCGCTGACCTCCCGCCAGTTCGCGCCCGCGTCGTCGGTGCGCATGACGTCCCAGTGCTTCTGCATGAACAGCGTGTCCGGCCGGGACGGGTGCTGCGCGAGACGGTGCACGCAGTGCCCGACCTCGGAGTCGGTGTCCGGGATCTCGCCCGAGCGCAGCCCTTTGTTGATCGGCAGCCAGCTCGCGCCGCCGTCGTCGCTGCGGAACGCGCCCGCCGCCGAGATCGCCACGTAGATCCGGTCCCGGTCGGCCGGGTCGAGCAGGATCGTGTGCAGGCACATCCCGCCCGCACCGGGCTGCCACGACGGCCCGGTCGGGTGCTGCCGCAGGGCGGTCAGCTCGGACCACTTCTGGCCGCCGTCGGTGCTCAGGTAGAGGGCGGCGTCCTCGCCGCCCGCGTACACGGTGTCGGGGTCGTGGCGGGACGGCTCCAGGTGCCAGATCCGCTTGAACTCCCACGGCCGTGGGGTGCCGTCGTACCAGAGGTGCTGCCCCACCTCGCCGCTGTAGGCGAAGTCGTTGCCGGCCGTCGTCCAGGTCCGGCCGCCGTCGTCCGAGCGCTGGATCAGCTGCCCGAACCAGCCGCCGGACTGGGACGCGTACAGCCGGTCCGGTTCGACGGGTGAACCTGTCAGGTGGTAGATCTCCCAGCCGCCGAAGTGCGGTCCGTCGACGGTCCAGTCGTCACGCTTGCCGTCCGAGGTCAGGATGAACGCGCCCTTGCGCGTGCCGACAAGTACTCGTATGCCGCTCATGTCTCGTCCTTCCGTCCTGAAGGGGGTTCTCCCGGCACTGACCGTGCGGCTCACCGAAACTCATCGCTGTCGTACTCCCCGTGTACGACATTTCCTGGTCGGACGCCCTGTGGCGGGGTCGCCACGCCGGTGCGGCCGGAATGTCGGGGGCTGCGGCTAGCCTGCGCGCATGACCGGCCCCGGAGACGTCCCACCCGAGCACCTCGACCGACTGCGGCCGGTCTGCCTCGGCCTGCCGGAGACCTACGAGGAAGCGGCCTGGGTGGGCGTGCGGTGGCGGATCCGCGGCCGTACGTTCGCCCACGTGCTCACCGTCGACCCGGGCCACCAGGCGGCGTACGCGCGGGCCGCGGCGACCGACGAGCCGGTCTGCGTGATGACGTTCCGCTCCCCCGGCGACGAGATCGCCGGGCTGCTCGCGGCCGGGCCGCACTTCTTCAAGCCGGACTGGGCCGCCGACGTGGTGGGCCTGCGACTGGACGCGGGCACGGACTGGACCGAGGTCGCCGAACTGCTCACCGAGAGCTACTGCGTGCTGGCCCCGAAGAAGCTGGTCGCGCTGGTCGACCGGCCGCCGGGGCCGTGACGGCGCCCGGCGGGGCTTCCCAGAGGCGAGGCGTCGGCAGTACGGTGGTCGTGGTGTGCCGGGAAGCCTGGTCGGCGGTCGTTGCCCCGCCGACTCAGGAGCCGCGCGATGCGAGCCCGCCCCGCCGTACGCACCCGTGATCTGACCAAACACTACGGCCGCTTGGTGGCCCTCGACGGCCTGAATCTGACCGTCGAGGCGGGTGAGGTGCTCGGCCTCCTCGGTCCGAACGGCGCCGGCAAGTCCACCACCATCCGGTTGCTGCTCGGCCTCGCCCGTCCCACCCGGGGCGAGGCCCGGATCTTCGAGGCGGATGCGGCAGACGTGCGTGAGGCGCACCTGCTGCTGGCGTACGTCCCGGCCGACGTGGCGCTCTGGCCGCAGCTCACCGGTGCGGAGATCCTCGACCTGCTCGCCGCGACCGGACCCGGTGCGGACACCCGTTACCGGGGCGAACTCGTCGAGCGGTTCGCCCTCGACCTGTCCCGCCCGGCCGGCACCTACTCGACCGGAAACCGGCAGAAGGTCGCCCTGGTCGCTGCGTTCGCCACCCGGGCGCCGCTGCTCGTGCTCGACGAGCCGACGAGCGGCCTGGATCCGTTGATGGAACTGCAGTTCCGCCGTGCGGTCGGCGAAGCGCGGGACAACGGGCAGAGCGTGCTGCTCTGCTCACACCAGCTCGCCGAGGTGGAGGCGGTCTGTGACCGGGTGGCGATCCTGCGGGCCGGCCGGCTCGTGGACGTCGCCCCGGTGCCGGAGCTGCGGCGACTGCACCGGAGCGAGGTGACGGTACGGTTCACCGGCCCCGCGCCGGATCTGGCCGGCGTACCCGGCGTCGAAGCGGTCGAGGAGCGGGAGGGGCTGCTGCGCTTCACCCTCGCCGGCCCGCCCGCCGCCGCGCTGCGAGCCCTGTCCGGCGCGGAGATCAGCACGCTGACGGTGCGCGAGCCGAGCCTGGAGGAGATCTTCCTCGACTACTACGGGGAGCAGGCGTGACGCGCCCGGCCGGCACAGCGGTCAGCCTGCTCGCCGCCCGCGGGATCTGGCGGCCGGCCCTCGTCGTGACCGGCGTGACCGTCGGTATGTCCGTCCTCGTGGTGGGCACCTACGCGCGCACCGTCGGCGAGGGAATGGGCGCCTCCGGCCTGGAGGCGCTGGCGCGCAACCCCGCGATCCGCACCCTGTTCGGCGAACCCGTCGCACTGGACACCGCGGGCGGGTTCACCGTGTGGCGAACCGGCATGGTGCTGGCCGTGCTGGTCAGTGTGTGGAGCCTGCTGGCGACCGTCCGGTTGACCAGGGGCGAGGAGGAGGCCGGCCGGTGGGGGCTGCTGCTCGCCGGCCGGCTGACGCCGGCGGCGGTGCTGCGGCGTCACCTGGCACCGTTGACGGCGGCATCGGCGCTGGCCGGAACACTGCTCGCGGCCCCGCTGACGATCGCCGGCACGCCGTGGCAGGGGGCGCTGCTGCACGGTGCCGGTGTCGCCTCGGCCGGCGCGTTCGCGGTCGCGGTGGGCGCCGTCGTCGTGCAGGTCCAGCCGACCCGGGCGGGGGCGGCCGGCAGCGGCCTGGCCGTGCTCGGGGCCGGCCTCCTGGCGCGGATGACCGGCGACTCCGGGGCGGCGCCGGCGTGGCTCCGACTGCTTCCGCCATACGGTCCGCTCGCGCTCACCCGTCCCTATCACGAGAACCGGTGGACGCCGCTGCTCGTGTCGCTGGCCGCCGTCGTCCTGCTGACCGGGGCGGCGCTGGCCCTGTGCTCGCGGCGCGACGTGGGCGCCGGACTGCTGCGCCCACCGGCCGGCCGCGCACCGCGACGCGGCCTGCTCGGCTCGGTGCCGACCTTCGCGATGCGACGCGCCCTGCGCCCGCTCGCCGGCTGGACCGTCGGCGTCACCGCCTACTTCCTGCTGATCGGCGTGCTCGCCACGTCGCTGACCGGCTTCCTCGAGCAGAATCCCGCCTTCGCCGATCTCGCCGCGCGGGCGGGCTTCGGCGGGCTCGACCGGGTGCGGGGGTACGTGGCCACACTGTTCGCGCTGCTGACGGTGCCGATCGGCGCGTTCGCCACCGCGCGGCTGAACGCCTTCGTCGCCGCCGAGGCCGCCGGCCGGCTCACGCTGCTGCGGGCCGGTCCGGTCAGCCGGACCCGGCTGCTCGCCGCCGAGGTGGGCAGCGCGTCCGCCGGGGCGGTGGCTCTGGCGGTCGCCGCCGCTCTCGCGACGTGGCTGGGTACCACAGTGGTCGGCGCCGGCCTGCCGCTCACCGCCGCCCTGGCGGGCACGCTCAACGTGCTGCCGCTGGCGTTGGTCGGCGCCGGGGCGGCCACCCTCGCCGTCGGGGCGGCGCCCCGCCTGGTTCCCGTGCTGGGAATGCTGCCCACAGCGGGTGGTTTCCTGCTGGCAGTGGTGACGGAGAGCGTGCGCGCCCCCGCCTGGGTCGGTGCGCTGTCGCCGTACGCGCATCTCGCCGCGGTGCCCGACGCGGCGCCGAACTGGACGGCTCAGGGCGTGCTGGTCGCGGCGGCGTTAGTCCTGGCGGCCCTGGGCGGCTGGGCCTACGGTCGCCGGGATCTGGCGGGCTGAGTCAGCCGAGCTTCTTGCGCAGCGTCTCGAACGCCAGGTCCGGCCGCAGCGGCACACCGAACCGCTCGTCGCCGTACGGGAACGGGCTCAGCTCGCCGGTGCGGACGTAGCCGCGCCGCTCGTACCAGCCGATCAGGTCGTCGCGCTGGACGATCACTGTCATCCGCATCTCACCGGCGTGCCACTGCTCGGCCGCGTAGCGCTCGGCCTCGGCCAGCAGCTCCCGGCCCAGGCCGCCGCCCTGCCGGCCGGGGGCGACGGCGAACATGCCGAAGTAGACGTGGTCGTCGCGACGTTCCAGCTGGCAGCAGGCCACCAGGCCGCCGTCCTGCTCGGCGACCAGCACCACGCCGCCCGGGCCGGTGACGGCGGCAGCCACCATCTCCGGGTCGGTGCGCTGCCCGGCCAGCAGGTCCGCCTCGTGGGTCCAGCCCTGCCGGCTGCGCTCACCCCGGTACGCCGACTCGATCAGGTCGACGAGGGCGGTCACGTCCTCGGCGCGGGCGACCCGGACGGTACGGGATGCGGGGCTGGTCATGGCGGTTCTCCACGGTCGCGGCGACGTACCTGGTCAGCGTACGCAGGCGGGTGTCCCGGACGGCGACCGGGACCACCGGGCGGGACGGTTCGTGGTTCACTGCCCGGCATGGAGACGACGATCGGCGCGGCGGACCTGCCGGCGATCCTCGACCTGCCGGCCGGGCCGGTACGCGGCGGTCTCGTGGTGCTGCACGGCTCGCACGCCGGGCAGCGGTCCTACTTCCTCTACGAACACCTGGCCCGGCTGCTGCCGCCGGCCGGGATCGCGGTGCTGCGCTACGACCGCCGCCCCCGGATCGACGGGCACGACGTGCCGCTGGCCGACCAGGCCGACGACGCGTCCGCCGCGCTCACCGAGCTGCGCCGGCACGTCGGGACGGCCCCGGTCGGGCTCTGGGGGTTCAGCCAGGGCGCGTGGGCGGCGGCGCTGACCGCCACCCGGCACCCGGTCGACTTCCTCGTCCTCGTCGGGTGCAGCGCGGTGAGCCCCGCGGTCCAGATGCGCCACGGCACCGCCGAGCAGCTCCGCCGCAACGGCTACGGGCCGGCCGACCTCGCCGGGCTGGCCGAGCTGCGCCGCGTCGCCGAGGGGTACCAGCGCGGCGAGGTGCCGCGCCCGGTGGCGCAGGCGGCGATCGACGCGGCGGCGCGGCGGCCGTGGTTCCCGCTGGCGTTCCTGCCCGAGCAACTGCCCGCCACGCCCGGCACCTGGACCGACATGGACTACGACCCGGCGCCGGTGCTGGCGCGGCTGACCTGCCCGGTGCTGCTCTGCTACGGCGAGACGGACGCGTGGATCCCGATCGAGGACAGCCTCGCGGTGTGGCGGCGGGCGGCCCGCGACGCCGAGCTGACGGTGGCCCGGCTGGCCGGCTGCGACCACGCGCCCACCCTCGGCGAGGGTGAGGACCTGGACAGCGTCAGCCCGCAGTACGAGCGGGTGCTCCTGGACTGGCTCGGCCGGACGCTGCCGCGCATGGACGCCGACCTGCCCACCTTCGAGTTCGCCTTCCCCGGCCCGCTGCGCGACCAGCTCGTCGCCGCGGTACTCGACGGGAGCAAGACCACCACCACGGGGCTGCTCCAGGACTACGAGATCGAGGGTGAGCCGCTGCCGGCCGTCGGCACCCGCTCGGCGGTCATCGACTCCGAAGGGCGGCCGGTGGCGGTGATCGAGCTGGTCGAGGTCCGCGTCGCCCGCCTCGGTGACGTCGACCTCGACCACGCCCGGGACGAGGGCGAGGGGTTCGACACGGTCGCCGCGTGGCGGGCCGGCCACGAGGGATTCTGGCACGGCGAGGACTACCGGGGCTGGCTCGGCGACCCGGCGTTCACCGTGGACGACGACACAGCGGCCGTGCTGCAACGCTTCCGGCTGGTCGAGACGCTCTGACGGCGGCCCGGGCTGATCGCGCGGTTCACTCCGCGGCGAGCCAGGCGCGCAGTTCGGCGCCGTGCTCGTCCAGCTCCGGGGGCGGCAGGTCGTAGCGGGGCGGCGCCCCGGACAGGCCGATCGGGTTCCGGATGCCCGGCACCCCACCGGTCGTCACCACCGGGTCCAGGCCGAGCCGTTGCGCCAGCGCCACCCCCTCGGCCACCGAGTTGATCGGGCTGCACGGTACGCCCGCGGCGCGCAGCTCGGCGAACCAGTGCCCGCTGCCGCGCCGGGACAGCGCCGCCACCAGCAGCGGCCGCAGCTCGTCGCGGTGCGCGACCCGGTCGGCGTTGCGGCGGAACCGCGCGTCGTCGGCCAGCTCCGGCACGCCGAGCACCCGGCAGAGGGTACGGAACTGGGCGTCGTTCCCGGCGATCACCACCAGTTCGCCGTCGGCGGTGGGCAGCGGCTCGTACGGCACGATACTCGGGTGCGCGTTGCCCATCCGGTGCGGGGCCGCCGCACCCGCGACGTACGCGCTGGTGTGGTTGACCAGCCCGGACAGCGCCGAGGAGAGCAGATCCACTGTGACGTGCTGCCCGCGCCCGGTCTCGTCGCGGTGCCGCAGCGCGGCCAGGATCCCGACCGCCGCGTGCAGCCCGGCGATCACGTCGAACACCGCCACCCCGGCCTTGCAGGGCGGGCCGTCCGCGTCCCCGGTGAGGCTCATCAGCCCGGCCGCGGCCTGCACCATCAGGTCGTACCCGGGCAGGTCGGCGCCCCCGGCGTCGCCGAAGCCGCTGATCGAGGCGTACACCAGGCGGGCGTTGCGGGCGGTGACCGTGTCGTGGTCGAGGCCGAAGCGGCGCAGCGCGCCCGGACGGAAGTTCTGGATCAGCACGTCCGCCCGGTCGGCCAGCCGGTGCGCCAGCGTCAGGTCGCCGGGATCGGTCAGGTCGAGCACCAGTGAGCGCTTGTTGCGGTTGACCGCCAGGTAGTAGGTGGAGACGTCGTCGCGAACCGGGGGCCGCCAGCCGCGGGTGTCGTCGCCGCCGGGCGCCTCCACCTTGACCACGTCCGCGCCGAGGTCGGCCAGGAGCATCGTCGCGTACGGGCCGGCGAGAATCCGGGAGAAGTCGGCGACCAGCACCCCGTGCAACGGACCCGACATGCCACCCTCCCTCGCCGCCGACCACGATGACACATACCCGACGGCACACCCGGCAGGGGTGGCCGGCCCGGCTACGGTCGCGGTACATCGGGCGGACATACCGGAAAGGGGTGCGCGTGTCGCTGCTGAGCCGGCTCGCCGGGTCCACCGACGAACGCCCCGGCGCGGTCCGGGTGGGCGACCGGTCGCTGTCCTGGGTGGAACTGCGCCGGGCGGCCGCCGCCGTCGCCGACGACCTGCGCGGCGCGACCCGGGTGGCGGTGCCCGCCACGGCCAGTCTGGAGACGGTGGTCGGCGTGGTCGGCGGGCTGCTCGCCGGCGCGGCGGTGGTGCCGGTGCCGCCCGACGCCGGCCCGATGGAACGCGACCACATCCTGCGCGACTCCGGCGCGGAGCTGCTGCTCGCGGCGCCCGGCACACCGCACGCCGGCTCGCCGCCTGTCGTACCGCTGGACCTGGTCCGGCGCGCGGACACCACACATCCCGAACCGGACCCGGCGGCCACCGCGCTGATCCTCTACACCTCCGGCACCACCGGCGCGCCGAAGGGCGCGGTGCTGTCCCGCCGCGCCGTCGCCGCCTGCCTGGACGGGCTCGCCGAGGCGTGGGCCTGGACCCCGGACGACGTGCTGGCGCACGGCCTGCCGCTGTTCCACGTGCACGGGCTGGTGCTCGGCGTGCTCGGCCCGCTGCGCGTCGGCAGCCGGCTGCACCACGTCGGCCGGCCCCACCCCGAGCGGTACGCGGCAGCCGGCGGCTCGCTGTACTTCGGCGTACCCACGATCTGGTCGCGGATCGCGGCGCAACCGGCGGCGGCGCGTGCGCTGCGCGGCGCCCGGCTGCTCGTGTCCGGCAGCGCGGCGCTGCCCGAGCCGGTCTTCGCGGCGCTGGCCGGGCTGACCGGGCATCGGCCGCTGGAGCGGTACGGCATGACCGAGACGCTCGTGACGGTGAGCGCCCGCGCGGACGGTCCCCGGCGGCCCGGCACGGTGGGCGTGCCGCTGCCCGGCGTGCACACGCGGGTGGTGGACGAGCAGGGCGGCCCGCTGCCCGCCGACGGCGCCGCAATGGGTGAGCTGCAGGTACGCGGCGGCACGCTGTTCGACGGCTACCTGAACCGGCCGGACGCAGACGCGGCCACCCGCACCGCCGACGGCTGGTTCCGCACCGGCGACATCGCGACGGTCGACCCGGACGGCGCGCACCGGATCGTCGGCCGGGCCGCCACCGACCTGATCAAGAGCGGCGGCTACCGGATCGGGGCCGGCGAGGTGGAGGACGCCCTGCTGGCCCACCCGGGCGTGCGGGAGGCGGCGGTGGTCGGCACGCCCCACCCCGACCTGGGCCAGCAGGTGACCGCGTACGTGGTCGGCGACGGCGTGGCCGAGACCGAGCTGATCGACTTCGTGGCGCGGCACCTGTCCGCGCACAAGCGCCCCCGGCAGGTACGGCTGGTCGGCGCGCTGCCCCGCAACGCGATGGGCAAGGTGCAGAAATCCCGCCTGACCGAGGCGTGACCCGCACCCCGCCGGGAACCAGCGCGGCTCTGGCGACGACTATCCCTACATGGCGTGTGAGCAGTGGCGGGAGATCCTGTCGGCACAGCTGGACGGTGAGGCGTCCGGCTCGGAGATCGAGGCGGCCGAGGCGCACCTGAACGGATGCGCCGGCTGCCGCGGCTGGTTCGACTCCGCGGCGTCGGTGACCCGGCGGGCCCGTACGCAGCTCGCCCCGCAGGTGCCCGACCTGGTCGACGCGGTCCTGGCCGCCGCTCCCCCGCCCCGGCCCAGCCGCCGCCACCGGATCACGCTCGGCCTGCGCGGGGCGCTCGGCCTGCTCGGCGCGGTGCAGCTCGTCCTCGGCCTGGCCCAGATCGGCCGGGAGGCGGTCGTCGAGCACGCACACGCCTCCGGCCAGCACTTGTGGCACGAGTCGGCGGCGTGGAACGTCGCCGTCGGTGCCGGGTTCCTCTACGTGGCCGCGCGCCGGTCCGCCCCGTCCGGCCTGCTGCCGATGCTCAGCGCGTTCGTCGCCACGCTCGTACTGCTGTCCGTCAACGACCTGATCACCGGGCAGGTGGCGATGACCCGGCTGGTCAGCCACGGATTCCTGCTGGTCGGCTGGGCCGTGATGCTGGTGCTGTCCCGCCTCGGCCGGCGCCCCGGCGACACCCCGCCCGGGCAGCGCCGGTCGGGGGGCTCGCGGTGGGCGCTGCCGGCCGAGGAACCGGCCGCGCCGGCGCTGCGGCTGGTGCCGCCCGGCCCGTACCCCGCACAGGCCCGCGACCGGCGCGCCGCCTGACGGCCCTCGGCGCGGGTCACCGGGTCGCGGCTCACCCGGCCGGTCGCGATCCCGGCGGGCCCCGGCGGTCGTGGTGTCAGCGGGCGGGTCTCAGCGGGCCCGGCGGTCACGGGCGTCGCCGGACCAGGCGGCGACCAGGTCCTCCCGGGCGCGGGCCACGCGGGAGCGGATGGTGCCCACCGGGCAGCCGCACACCTCGGCCGCCTCGGCGTAGGACAGGCCGAGCACCTGGGTCGCCACGAACGCCTCCCGCCGGTCCGGCGCCAGCGTGGCGATGAGTCCGCGCAGCACCACGCCGTCGTCCCCGCCGCCGGTCACCGCGCCGGCCGCCTCGGCGGCGGCCTGCCAGTCCGGCAGCGCGGCCACCCGGGGCCGGGCGGTCGCCGCCCGCACGTGGTCCACCGCGACCCGGCGGGCGATGGTGAAGATCCAGGTACGCGCCGACGACCGGCCCGCGAAGCCGGGCAGGCTGCGCAGCGCGCGCAGGAACGTCTCCTGGGCCAGGTCGTCGGCCTCGGCCGGCCCGGCCAGATGAGCGAGGAAGCGCCACACCGGCGCCTGGAGGGCCCGCACGAACGCGGCAGCGGCCAGCTGGTCGCCCCGGGCGGCGCGGCGCGCCCACCCGGTCACCTGCTCGTCGTCGGCGTCCGGGCTCATCCGCGGCCGGCCCGCCGGTCCGGCATGCTCATGCCGGACGGTACGGATGCGCGCCCCGCTCGGTTCATTCCGCGTCCCTCCTGCCGGCGCCGCAGTGCCGCTCGCCCTCCGGTTGGTCGGCCGGCGGGCCGGGAAAGTTCCCTCGCCGTCAGTCGTCGACGGACACGGTGACCGGCCCGACCCGCAGCACGCCGTCGGTGAGCGGGGCGCACCGGACGCCGCCGCGGCGGCGCATCGCCTTCCACGTACCGGGAGCGACCACCACGTCGAGCCAGGCGCAGGGCGGCGCGGCTCGGTGCACCCGCAGCCGGACCGGGCCGTCGCCGGAGTCGAGCGTGAGCACGCGGCCCACCAGATCGTCCACCGGGATGCCCTCGGTGAGCACGTTGCGCCGCAGCTGGGTGAGGTCCGCGCCGGGCGGCAGCGACTCCCGCGCGATCAGCGTGACGCTCGCCTGCCGGTGCGCGGGGCGGCCGAAGTAGCGGTCACCGACGATGCCGAGCCCGGCGCGTAGCTCCACCCGGTCGACCAGTTCACCAGGTGGCGCGGGGGCGGGTCCGTCCGCCGGGCGGCCCACGTACCGGTGCACGGGTGAGGCCAGCAACTGGACGATCCGCGGCATGCCCCGAAGTCTAATCGCGGGCATACCACCGCCAAACCGGACGATAGCCGCGCTCACGTATCCGGGCTCTTCGCAGGGCGTTGTACCAGGTGTGACGGCGAGGCGACCCGACGCGATCGGGGCTCATCCGCAGCGGCGACTGGCCTGGGCGCGGCGCGAGAACGAGCGCCGGCGTCAGGCGTACGAGGCGGCGGCCCGGATCTGGCGCCGCCACGCCGACCACCTCGACCGCCTGTCGATGGAGGCGGCGGGCTTCCGCGGCTGCACACTGCCCGGCACCGCACTGCCGGTGCCGCTGGACGACGGCGAGGTCGTCTACCGCATCCTGCCCACAGTCGACCTGGTCGAGGTCACGGCCCGGCACCTGCCCGGGCTGCCCGTGCCGGGTCGCACGCTCGCCGGCTGTCTCGACCCGGCCGACGGCCCGCTGCCGGCGGGACTACGCGTGGTGGACAGCGGCGCCGCCGTGGTGACCGACCGGCGCGTGGCCTTCGCCGGGCACGACGCCCGGCGGGACTGGCCCCTGCGGGACGTACGCGGTCTCGGGCACCACCCGGACCGTCCGGTCACCCTGCTGCACGACGCCGACGGCGGTGCCCCGGCGGGCCTGCGCCTACCCGCCCCGGGCGCGGCGAACGCCAGGTTCTACCTCACCCTGGCCCACGCCGACGCCACCGGTATGCGGGAGGCGTTCGTCGAGGACGTCGAGGCGCTGCGGTCCGCCCACCGGGCCGCCCGGCCCCGGCCGCCGCGGCCGCTCGGCCCGTGGGACGCCCCGGCCGACCGGGCACTCCCCCAGCGGCTGGCCGCAGCGGGCGTCGCGGCGGTGGCCGTGCTGCTGGGCGTCACGTCCGCCGGCACCTGGACGGCGACAGCCGGGCAGACCGACCCGGCGCACGGACAGGCGACCGCGCCCGCCACCACAGCCGCAACCCCCGCGCCTGGGGTGCCGCCCGTGGCGACTCCAGTCGACCCGTCGTCGCCGGTGGTCCGGCCGACCCGGCCCGCGCCGCCACCGAAGCGTCCCCCGGCGGCGACCGCGGAGTCCGGGGCGCGGATCCTCACCACCGCACCGCCCGTCGCCGGGTCGCCGCCGGCACGGGTCGGCGACCGCCCGTCGACACCTGTCGAGCCGCCCAGCCCTCCCGCCGGCCAGGTGACTCCTGCGCCGACCGCGAGCCCGACGAGCGACCCGGACCCGACCGGGGAGCCCGGCCCCACCGGCGACCCGAGCCCGACCGTCTCCTCCGAGCCGCCCCTGCTGGGCCTGGTGGGCCAGGTCGGCCGACGGCTCGGCCTCGCAGTAGGGCTCGGCGCGACAGTCCAGGTAGACCCGGCCCTCTCCTGACCTCGCAGAGCCGAGTGCCAGCCGGGGACGAAGGTGCCGCCGTCCTCACGTCCCCCGAGGACGGCGAACGAGGTGTCCGCGCCCGGGCGGTTGCCGCGGAAGCTGCTTGATCGACACCAGTGCGCCGAGGTGGCGGCATCCGGCGGCCTCGGACCCCGCCACCTCGCCGAGCTGGCGTGGATCAAGCCGAGGTGTCCCCGAACCCCGACGATCTTGCACTTACTGCCCTCGGGATGGGCGATTCATCCCGCTTTCAGGGGTCAGCAAGTGCAAGATCGCGGGGGCGGCGGGCGGGCGGCGGCGGCGGAGGGCGGGGAGGGCCCGGTCAGGGGGTCTGGGGAGTGAGGAGGTAGTCGCCGTCGTCGGGGCTCCAGCGCAACTCCACCACGCCGCCCGTCGCGGCGGCCTTGCAGAACTGGAGGAAGCTGCGGTAGCCGAGCTTCTTCTCGCTGAAGTCGGGCCGAGCCCGCCGCAGCTGGTCCTTCAGGCCGGACAGCGCCACCGCCCCGCCGTCCGCGGCGAGGTCCACCACCACGGAGCGCAGCAGCCCGAACGCGACCTCCCGGTCGCCCTGCTCGGGAAGGGACACCTCCGGGTCGCCCTTCGCCGGTCCGGCGGCCAGTTCCACCACGTTGTGCGCCGCGAGGTGGCGCAGCAGTTCGCCGAAGGTCCGGAAGCCGTAGTCGGACTCGCTGAACGTGGGGTCCTTGCGCAGCAGCGCGCGCTTGAGCGCGGAGGCGGTCACGTCGCCGCTGGAGCTGCCCTGCATGCCGGCCACCGTCTGCACCAGCTGGACGGCGAGCGTGTCAACGTCCCGGGCCGACTCCTCCTCGGCCGGGGCGGTCTCGACGGCCGGCTCGGGCGCCGGCTCCGCCGGTGAGGGCCGGGCCGGGCGCGACCGGCGGGCGGCCGGTGGCGGCACGTCCACGCCTTCGAGGCGGTCGTAGTAGAGGAACTCGTCGCACGCCGGCGGCAGCAGCGCGGAGGTGGACTTCTCCACCCCGACGCCGATCACCCGCTTGTTGAGTTCGCGCAGCTTGTGCACGAGCGGGGTGAAGTCGCTGTCCCCGGTGCAGATCACGAACGTGGAGATGTAGCCGCGCTCGAACGCCAGCTCGACCGCGTCCACCGCCATCTTGATGTCGGCGGCGTTCTTGCGCGAGGCCCCCATCCGCTGGGGGATCTCGATCAGTTCGACGTGTGAGCGGGTGAGCATCCGCCGGTCCTCGTCGAAGTACGACCAGTCGGCGTACGCCCGGCGTACCACCACGCGTCCCCGCTCGGCGAGCGCGTCGGCGATCGGCCGGAAGTCGAACGGCCGACCACCGTGATGGTCCCGTACGCCAAGGGCCAGGTTCTCGTAGTCGAGGAACAGCGCAATCCGGTCTTCGTGATCCACACCGGCAGCCTAGCCCGGCCGGACCGCCGGACCGGTCAGCGCCGCTCGTCGCGGTAGACGGTCTCGCGGCGGGCCACCCGCTGGATCGCGTAGCTGGTGACCAGCAGCAACAACGCGAGCACCACCTCGACGCCGGCGACGGTGCCGGTGGCGACGGTGAGGCCGAGCAGCAGCAGGATCAGCCCGACGACGGCGAGCAGGCCCGCGAGCAGCAGCCGGTTACGCCGTCGCGCCGACCGCTGCGCGTCGTCTGCGCTCACGCTGGCCGCCTTCCTCCGGTTCCGTCTCCGATCCTAGGCGCCGGCCGTGGCCGGGGTGGCGGATCGCGGCGCCGGAACGGCCCAGGGCCGGACGCATGTGCGTCCGACCCTGGGTGACGGCGGCGGTCAGTGGATCGGGACCGGCACCGGACGCTTGTCCTCGCCCGGGTCGCCGTCGAGCAGGTGCGAGGGCTCACGGCGGCGGGGCAGGAACGCGGCCGGAATGAAGGTCAGCAGCACCAGGCCGAAGGCGACCCAGAACGTGGTGGAGAAGGAGTTCGCCGCGTAGTCGAGCCCGCGCTCGATCAGCGACGGCGGCACCGGGAACTGCTGGATCAGCTCGGGCTGCTGCTGGGAGGCGATGGCGAGCTGGGCCTCGGTCAGCGGGGCGCCGGTGGCCGGGTCGGTGACGCCGGGGATCGGCCGCGAGCCGTTCAGCTCACTGGTGAGGATGACCGACATGACCGCGGCGCCGACCGAGCCGCCGATCTGCTGGAGGATGTTGACGAGCGTGGAGCCGCGCGCCACCTCCGCCGCGCTGAGCGTCTTCAGCGCGGAGGTCATGATCGGCATCATCGTGCCGCCCATGCCGAGGCCCATCACGAACAGCGAGCCGCAGAGCAGCCAGTACGACGTGTCGGTGCCGAGCTGGGTGAAGGTGAAGAACCCGGCCGCGATGAGCACCAGCGCGAACGGCACCGTCCGGCCGACCGGCACCCGGTCGGCGAGCATGCCGGCGATCGGCATGGTCAGCATCGCGCCGATGCCCTGCGGCGCGATCAGCAGGCCCGCGGTGAGCGTCGTCTCGCCGCGCACCTGGAGGAAGTAGCTGGGGAACAGCAGGCCCGCGCCCATGAACGCGATGATGAACACGAACATGGTGACGGTGGCGATGGTCAGGTTGCGGTTGCGGAACAGCCGCAGGTCGAGCAGCGGGTGCCGGGGCCGGAACGAGTAGAGCACGAAGGCGACCACGAGCGCGCCGCCGGCGAGCATCGGCAGCCAGACCTTGGTGTCGGCGACGGTGCCGGTCTCGGGCAGCGTGGAGATGCCGTAGAGGAACAGCGCGAGACCCGGCGAGAGCATGAGCATGCCGAGGAAGTCGAACGACTCGGACGGCTCGGCGTTGTCCTTCGGCAGGGCGAGCTGGGCGTAGACCAGCGCGACCACGCCGATCGGCAGGTTGATCAGGAAGATCCAGTGCCAGCTCGCGACGTCGATCAGCCAGCCGCCGAGGATCGGGCCGGTGATCGGGCCGAGCAGCATCGGGATGCCGAGCACCGCCATCAGGCGGCCGATGCGGTGCGGGCCGGCGGCCCGGGTCATGATCGTCATGCCGAGCGGCATGAGCATGCCGCCGCCGAGGCCCTGGACGACCCGCCAGGCGATCAGCTCGCCGATCGAGTCGGCCGTGGCGCACAGCCCGGAGCCGATGGTGAACAGCGCCAGCGCCACCATGTAGAGGCGTTTCGTGCCGAACCGGTCGGCGGCCCAGCCGCTGAGCGGGATCACCGTGGCGAGCGCGAGCGTGTAGCCGGTCATGGTCCACGCGACGCGGGCGTACGTGGCGTCGAACTCGCTCTGGAACGTCGGCAGCGCCACGCTGACGACTGTCACGTCGAGGATCGACATGATCGCACCGAGCACGACGACGCCGGCCACCTTGAGTACGGCGGCGTCGAGTTTCGTCGACGTCGCTACGGGTTGCTGGGTCACTGACGGTCTCCTGGATCCGGTCCGGCACTGGGAGGCGGTGGCGGCGCCGCGCGCCGTCTGCGGAACGCGGGCGGAACGCGCGGCGAGGCGACGTCCGGGCGACAGCGTAGCCATGACCTGGGACGAGACGCGGCCGGTTTTGCCGACGGGAGAAGCGCGGCGGCACCCGAGCCGGCCGCGCCACCGGCCCCGATCTGCTCGACCGGCTCGCGGAAAGGGCTGGTGCGCGCCGATTCGCCGGCCTTGTCGAGGCGCGGCCGGCGGGCGCGACCGTGACGAAGGTCATGCCCCACGCCGCCACCTCGTGGGGCCGGCCGCTCAGCCCAGACCGGCCATCAGGTCGACCTCGGCCGTACGCGAGCGGTCGATGCGGCGGGCGAGGTCGCGTACCCGCTCGGCGGTCCCGGCGGCGACCTGGGCGCGGGCCAGGTCGGCCGCGGTGCGCTGGTGCCGGCTGAGCACGTCGAGCAGCACCCGGTCGGCGTCGGCGGGCGTGGCGGCGCGCAGCCGGGCCAGTCCGGCGGCGGCCTCGCTGTGCCCGGAGTGGTCGTGCCGGGCGGCTGCGGCGGCGGCCGACGGGCCTGCTTCGCGCAGCCAGCCGCGCATGGTGGCCAGTTCGTCGGTCTCGGTGGCCCGGACGGCGGCGATGAGCGTGCGGACGCGCGGGTCGGTGGCGCGGTCGAGGCCGAGCCGGACGATCTCCAGCGTCTGCTCGGTGTGCGCCACCATCATGGCCAGGAACAGCGCGTCGATCCCGCTGATCGTGGCGTCCGCGCCGCCCGGGACCGAGGCCGTGGCGGGCGGGACCGGTGGGGACGGGTCGGCGGGCGGCCCGCCGCATCCGGTCAGGGCCAGCATCACCGCGAGCAGGGCCGTGGCGGGGCGGGCGGACGCGCGGCGGAGCCGGGGACCGGCCGGCTCCGCCGCGTGGGTACGCGGGCTCAGATCTGCTGCCACAGCGCCGGTACGTTCGGCGGCTCCCAGCCGGCGATGGCGGTGTGCGCCTGGCGGCAGCGGTAGCTGCGGCCGTCGTAGGTCACCGTGTCACCGACCTGGTACGCCCGCCCGGCGGTCCACGTACCGCCCGGCGCCGGGGTGCTGGTCCGGGTGGGCGTGAGCGAGGGCGCGGGCGTGGTGGGCGCCGCGGTCGGGGTGGGCGCAGCCGTCGGGGTGGGTGACGGGGTCGGGTTGCCGCCTCCGCCGCCGATCTGGAGGTCGACGCAGGAGTAGAACGCGTTGGCGGTGTCGGAGATGTTCCAGATCGCGAGCAGCTTCTGCCGGCCGGAGAAGCCGCCGAGGTTGACCGTGTGCGACACGGTCGCGCCGGGCTGGCGTCCCCCGCCGTCGACCACGGCGACCCGGGTGCCGCCGATCCAGTACTCCCAGTTGGCGGTGGCGTGCCGGGCGGTGTTGACCCAGGTGAACGTGACGCTGCTGCCGACCGAGGTGGCCGGCCAGTTGCGGCTGTCGTCGTTGAGGACCGCGAACTGGGCGATGCCGGCGTGGCAGCTGCGCAGGCCCTTGGGGCCCTCGACGCTCTGCGGCTCGTACTTGATCTGACCGCAGTCGGGCACCCGGTTCTGCGCGCAGAGCGCCTGCCGGCTCGGCGGCGAGGAGACGTAGCCGTGGGCCTGGGCGGGCGCGGCGAGCGCCAGCGTCCCGGTGACGGCACCGGCGGTGAGCAGCGGGAGAGTGATTCTTCGGCGCATGGTGGCAACTCCTTCGGGGGGAACGGAAGGTGCCCCGAACATAAATTAAACATTGTTAACAGTAAAGACTCCTGTCTATAAATTAAGCCCTGCACTCCCCCGCGCCGGGCGTATGATCCTCATCGATGGCTCGCCGCGCGGAGCCGATCGTCGTTCGTGGGCATCCCGCCGCCGTCGCGGCTCCGGGAGGACGACGCAGAACCGGGCATCTCCCGTCGTCCCACTCCCTCGAAGGACATCCCCGGATGAGAAGACCCACTGCGTTCGCGGCCGGCCTGCTGCTGCTCGCCACCGCGCTCAGCACCGTCGGCGGGCCGGTCGCCGCCGCCGACCCCACCGACCCGGTCACCGTCACCGTGAACACCCGCGCCGGGCTGGCCACCGTCCCGGCCACCGCGCTCGGCGTCAACCACGCCATCTGGGACTCGCAGCTCGGCAGCGCCGAGACGTCCGACCTGCTGAAGGCCGCGGGCGTGAAGATGCTGCGCTACCCCGGCGGCTCGTACGCCGACATCTACCACTGGGAGACGCACACCGCGCCCGGCGGCTACGTCGCGCCGAACACCGACTTCGACACGTTCATGGCCGGCGCCCGCCGCGTCGGCGCCGAGCCGATGATCATCGCGAACTACGGCACCGGCACGCCCGCCGAGGCGGCGGCGTGGGTCCGCTACGCCAACGTCACAAAGGGCTACGGCGCCAAGTGGTGGACCGTCGGCAACGAGAACTACGGCAACGGCCACTACGGCTCGGCCTGGGAGGCCGACGACCACCCGGACAAGAGCGCCGCCCAGTACGCGCGGCTGGTGGTCGAGTACGCCGACGCGATGAAGGCGGTCGACCCGAGCATCAAGGTCGGCGCGGTGCTCACCATGCCCGGCAACTGGCCGGACGGCATCACCGCCGGATCGGATCCGGGGCCGTGGAACCAGACCGTGCTGTCCATCGCCGGCCCGAAGATCGACTTCGTGGACGTGCACTGGTACCCGGGCGGCAGCGCCGCCGACTCACTGGCCCGCACCAACCATCTGCCCGACGCGGCCTGGCTGCTGCGCCAGCAGATCGCCCGGCACGCCGGCCCCGGTGCGGACCGGATCGGGATCAGCTTCACCGAGCTGAACGTGGACGCCGGCCGCACCACCGCGCCGGGCGCGCTGTTCCTGGCCGACGCCTACAGCGGCCTGCTGGAGCAGGGCGTGTTCACGGTGCAGTGGTGGAACGTGCACAACGGCATCGGCACCGTCTCCGAGGTGGCCGGGCAGACCGACTACGGCGACTTCGGACTGCTGTCCAGCGGCAACTGCACCAGTGACGGTGAGGTGTGCCAGCCGGCGTTCAACACCCCGTTCGCGCCGTACCACGCGTTGTCCATGATGAACCTGTTCGTCCGGCCCGGTGACCAGCTCGTCCGCGCCGGGACCGACCAGCCGCTGGTCGCCGCGCACGCGGTCCGCCGGCCGGACGGCAGCGTCGCGGTCCTGCTGCTCAACAAGGACCCGGACACCGCCTACCCGGTGGCGCTCGACTACGCCGGGTTCACCCCGGCCGACGAGGCGCCGACAGTGCACACGTTCGCCAACGGCGCGACCGGGATCAGCACCGCCCGCTCCGGCAGCGCGGCCGCGCGGACGCTGCCGCCGTACTCGCTGACCACGCTCGTGCTGCGACCGGCCGGCAGCTCGGCCGGGCGGCCCGGCACCCCCGGCAGGCCGACGGCGAGCGCGGTGACCGACCGCGCGGCGACCATCTCCTGGCCGGCGGCCACGCCCGGCGGATCCCCGATCGCCAAGTACGAGGTGCACCGGCAGTACGGCGCGGTGAGCGAGCAGCTCGGCGAGACCGCCGGCACGTCGCTGACGGTGCGCAACCTCGAACCGGGCGCCCGCTACACGGTCAACGTGCTGGCCCGGGACACCGCCGGGCGGGTCTCGTGGTCGTCCCCGCCGTTGACGTTCGCCACCGGCAGCCCGGCCGAGAGTTCCTGCGCGGTGCGGTTCGACGACGACAACGACTGGGGCAACGGGTACGTGGCGAACGTCGAGGTGATCAACACGGGCGCGAAGGCCGTCGACGGCTGGACGCTGACCTGGACCTGGCCGACGGGCTGGCAGCAGGTGAGCAGCGGGTGGAGCGCCACCTGGGACCAGCAGGGCCGCGACGTCCGGGTGACGCCCACCGCCGACAACCGGCGGCTCGCCGCCGACGGCGGGAGCACGACAGTGGGCTTCGTCGGCGCGTACAGCGGGCCGAACGTGCCGCCGGGGGCGTTCCGCCTCAACGGCACGGTCTGCACGCTGCGCTGACCGGCCCTCAGCCGCGGCCGGGTGGCCGCAGCCGTACGTCGGCCGCCGCCGGGACCTTCGGGTTCCGGCGGTGGCCGGCCCGCCGGGGCGCCGGCACCACGTGCGGGCGCACCGGTCCGGACGGGAGCGTGGGCGGTTCCGGCACGGCCGTCGGCAGGACGGCCAGGATCGCCACGAGCAGCACCACCGCGACGACACCGTCGAGCCAGTAGTGGTTGCCGGTGACCACCACCACGAGCGCTGTCGCCAGGGGGTGGAGCAGCCAGAGCCAGCGGAGGCGTCCGGTGGTGACCGCCATCAGCGCCAGCGCGATCGCCAGCGCCCAGCCCACGTGCAGCGACGGCATGGCCGCGTACTGGTTGCTGAGCTGGTCGGTGTCGGGCGGCCCGTAGACGCTCGGGCCGTAGCGGTTGCCGGTGTCGACCATTCCGGTGAGCGCGGTCAGCCGGGGCGGCGCGAGCGGAATGCAGACGTGGAGCACCAGCGCCACCGCCGTGAGCGACGCCAGGGCGCGCCGCAGCCGCAGGTAGTGGGCCGGGCGGCGCAGCCAGAGCCAGACCAGGCAGAGCACGGTGGCCGGGAAGTGCATGTAGGCGTAGTAGGAGTTGGCGACGCGTACCAGCAGCTCGTGCGACAGCAGCGGCCCCTGCACGAGCATCTCGTCGGGCAGGCGCAGCAGCCGCTCCAGCCGCCAGACCCACTCGCCGTTGGCCAGGGCCACGTCGTCCTGCCCGGCGACCACCTGCCGGCCCGCCTTGTAGGCCAGGAAGAGCACGGCGACGAGCGCCAGCTCACGCGCGGCCCGCTGCCATACGGCGAGGCGGGTGGGCGCGGTCCGCGTGACGTCCACGGCTCCTCCTTCGGTCGTCCCCGCATGGACCAGGGCCGCCGCCGGGGTCGGCGACGGCCCTGGGGGTACGGGCTCAGCGGCGGGTGCGTTCCTCCCGGCCGGCCGAGTCCACGCTCACCTCGTCGAAGGCGGGCGCGCCGTCGACGGCGTCCGCTCCCACCGCCACCGATCGGCCGGTGTCCGGCAGGTCGAGGCTGGAACGCAGGGTGACCGGACGCAGCAGCAGCGCCGCCACGATACCCACCACCGCGATGGCGGCCGAGATCAGGAAGATGTGCCCCGTTGCGTCCCCGTACGCGGCCCGCACGATCTGCCGTACCGGCTCGGGCAGCGCGTCGAGGTTGAGCGTGCTGCCGCCGCCTCCGCCGGAGGTGGGGATGCCGGCCGCGGCGAGGTCGTGTGTGATCCGGTCGGTGACCCGGCGGGCGAGCACCGCGCCGAGCACCGACACGCCGATGGTGCCGCCGAGCGAGCGGAAGAAGGCGACGCTGGCGCTGGCCGCGCCGATGTCCTTGAGCGCGACCGTGTTCTGCACCGCGAGCACCAGGTTCTGCATGGTCATGCCGACGCCGACGCCGACGATGAACATGGCGATGCCGACGAAGACCAGCGAGGTCTCGTGGTCGATGGTGCCGAGCATGGCGAACCCGATGACCAGCACGACCGCCCCGAACACGATGTACGGCTTGACCTTCCCGGTCGCGGTGATCATCCGGCCGGCCACAATCGAGGAGATCAGCACACCGGCCATCATCGGGATGGTGAGCAGTCCGGCCTCGGTCGGGCTGTAGCCGCGGCCGATCTGGAAGTACTGGCCCAGGAAGACCGCGCCGCCGAACATCGCCATGCCGACCGCGAGGCTGCCCAGGATCGCCAGGGCGGTGGTGCGCTCCCGGACGATGTGCAGCGGCACCACCGGCTCGGCGGCCCGCGCCTCCACCCAGACGGCGAGCGCGAGCAGCAGCACCGAGCCGCCGACCATGGCGCCGGTCTGCCAGGACAGCCAGGCGAACGAGTCGTCGACGAACGAGATCCAGATCAGCAGCACGCTGACGCCGGCGGCGATGAGCGCGGCGCCCAGATAGTCGATCTTGACGTTGTCCCGGCGCACGGTGGGCAGGTTCAGGGTGATCTGGAGCAGGAACAGCGCGACGGCCGCGACCGGTACGCCGACGAAGAAGCACCAGCGCCAGCCGAGCCAGGAGGTGTCCACGATGAGGCCGCCCAGCAGCGGGCCGCCGACGGTGGCAAGCGCCATGACGCCGCCCAGGTAGCCGTTGTAGCGGCCCCGCTCACGCGGCGGGATCATGGCCGCGATGGCGACCTGCACGAGCGCCTGGAGGCCGCCGACGCCGATGCCCTGGAAGGCGCGGGCGGCGATGAGCTGCCCGGCGCTCTGCGCGAAGCCGGCCGCGATCGACCCGACCAGGAACACCACGATGGCGATCTGGATCAGCAGCTTCTTGTTGAACAGGTCGGCCAGCTTGCCCCAGATCGGGGTGGTCGCGGTGGCGGTGAGCAGGGTGGCGGTGACCACCCAGGTGTACTGCGTCTGCGAGCCGTTGAGCGCTCCAATGATCTTCGGCAGGGCCGTCGAGACCACGGTGCTGCTCAGCATGGCCACGAAGAGCACCAGCAGCAGACCGCTGAGTGCCTCCAGCGTCTTGCGCTTGCTCATCGGGGCGGCCTCAGCCGTCATGGTGGGTGCGCTCATGCGCGCGTCCTCCAGGTGTGTCGATACGGGGGTGGCCGCTTCGTTGCCTCAAGCAATCAACACTAAACCTTGCCCGGTAGGCAAGTTTGCCCATTGAGAAATCGGTCACCTACGCTGGCTGTCATGGAGGAGTGCACCGGGCTGCGGGAGCGGAAGAAGGCGGCCACCCGCCTGGCGCTGCACGAGGCGGCGCTGTCCCTCGCCGCCGAGCACGGCCCCGACCGGATCACCGTCGAGGCGATCGCCGACGCCGCGAACGTCTCCCGGCGGACGTTCTCCAACTACTTCGGCGGCAAGGAGGAGGCCCTCTTCCACGGCGACACGGTGCGGCTGCGCCGGCTCCTCACGCTCGTCGCGGAACAACCGGCCGAGCTGTCGCCGTGGGCGGCGCTGACCCGGGCCGCCCTGGCCCAGGCCGAGGACGGCTACGACGACCCGGCCGAGCCCTGGCTCAGCCGGCGCCGCCGGCTGCACGGCCACCCCAGCCTGGCCGCCCACCAGGTCGGCGCGTACGCGGCCCTGGAGCGGGAGATGGCCGCGGAGCTGGCCCGCCGGCTGACCGGACCCGATGCGGCGCTGCGGGCCCGGATCGTCGCCGCGACGTTCCTCGCGTCCCTGCGGATCGCCGCGCACGAGTGGCTGGAGCACCCGGGGCGGTCGTTGCGCGACGTGCTGCGCGACGTGCTCGCCCTGGCCGCACCGGCGGCGGGCTGAGCGCGCCGCTCCCCGTCGGACCGGTGGAATGGCCGGCGAAAGCGGCACCCGGCCCGACCTGGGCTGACACACTCGCCCGGTGGGTGGCGACCGGTGGCGCAAGGGGCTCGGGCCGGCGACCGGCGTCGCCCCCGCCACCCGGGTCGACCGGTTCGAGATCTTCTTCGACCTCGTCTTCGTGGTGTCCTTCTTCATCATCACGCGCGCCACCGCCGCCAACGTGACCCCTGGCGAACTGCTGCACGCGCTGCTGGTGCTCGCCGTGCTCTGGTGGTGCTGGGTGGTGCACAGCGCGGTCGCCGCCCGGCTGCGCCTCGGCGAGGGCTTCGTGCCGATCCTCATGGTGGTCGGCATGATCGCGCTGTTCACGTTCGCGCTCGCGCTGCCGCAGACGTTCGGCGACCTGGACAAGGGCAGCGCCGGGCCGATCCTGGTCACCATCAGCTACGTGGTGATCCGGTTCGTGCACACCACCCTGTACTGGTACGCCACGCGCGACGACCCGCCGGCCCGGCGCAAGCTGCGGCTGTTCCTGCCGGAGGCGGTGATCTCGGCCGGCCTGCTGCTGGTGGCGGCGCTGCTGCCGCCGCGCGTGTCCCCGGAGGTCGGCCCGTGGCTGCGCGACGGGCTGTGGATCGCGGTGGTCGCCATCCAGTACAGCAGTGGCCTGCTGGCCGGCACCGACGGCTGGAAGATCACCTCGGCCGAGCACTGGACCGAACGGTACGACCTCATCCTGATCATCGCGCTCGGCGAGTCGGTCATCTCGGTCGGCGTCGGCGGCAACCTGCTCGGCCAGCCCGTGACCTGGCCGGCCATCCCGGCGGCGATCTTCGGCATCCTGTTCACCGCGGCGCTCTGGTGGGCGCACTTCGACATGATCGGCCCGGCCGCCCGGATCGCGCTGCACGCCGCGCAGGGGCACACGCGGGTGGCGCTCGCCCGCGACGCGTACGCCTACCTCTACCTGCCCATGATCGCCGGGGTGATCCTGTTCGCGATCGGCGCCGAGGAACTGGTCCGCATCGTCACCGACCCGGCCGGCGGCCCGATGGAGCGCGGCCACGGACCGGCGGTGCCGCTGCTCTTCGGTGGTGTGCTCGTCTACTTCACCGCGAACATGGCGTTCCAGTGGCGCGCGCTGCGGACGCTGTCCTGGACCCGGGTCGGCACCGTGGTGCTGCTCGCCGCGGCGCTGCCGGTCGGCCGGCACCTGCCGGCGCTCGGCGCGCTGGGTCTGCTCACCGCGATCTGCGTGGCACTCGTGGCGGCCGAGCTGGTGATCTTCGCCGATTCGCGGGTCGCGTTGCGCCGGCTGATGCACGAGGAGAAGGCCAGCGCCGAGGAGAGCGAGGCCGCCTGGCGGGCCCGCTGGCGCGACGGCGGCGACAGCGCCCCACAGCGACCTTGACACAGGCCCTAGAGTCTCCGCGTGATCGAGATCGTCACCGAGGTCGACCTGTTCCACCCGCCCGCCCGGACCTGGCGGGCGCTCACGGAACGCGCGCTGCTGGCCAAGTGGTTCGCCGACAGCGCGCCCGGGTCCGACCGGTGGATCCTCGCCACCGCCGCGCTGCCCGGCTACGACGGCGACACCGAGGTGGAGACCGTCGAACTGCGCGCACCGCACCGGCTGGTGGTCCGCTGCCGGGAGGCCGGCCGGGCCACCCGGCTCGCCTGCGACCTGACCCCCACCGCGCACGGCACCCGGCTGTCGGTCCGCGAGGTGCTCGAGGAGGGCGACTGGGACGCCGACGCCCGCGCCGAGCAGCACGAGCAGGCGGTCACCGGACGACTGCCCGCGATCCTCGACTGGCTGGCGTTCCAGAACGTCGACCTGCGCCGCGCCGAGGGCGGCCTGACCGCCGAACTGCCGGTGGTCCGGCTGCTCGGCGACGACCAGCGCCGGTCCGGGCGGCGCCGGGTGCTGCTGGCGGTCGGCGCGGTGACGCTGATCGCCGCCGCGGCCGGGGCGACGGTCTGGGCCACCGCCGGCGAGCCGCCCGCACCGGCCGCGCCGGCCCCGACGGGGTCGCTGGTCATGCCGTCCAGCGCCACGCCGTCGGCCCGGCCCACTACTGCGCGACCCACGCCCAGCGCCAGCCGCCGCAGCGCGTCGCCCTCGCCGACGCCGTCACCCACCCCCAGCCGTACGCCGAGCCCGACGCCCTCGACTGTGGCGGCGGCACCGCTGAGCGCCACCTACGAGACGGTCACCGACCGGGTCTTCGGCTACCGGGGCCAGGTGGTGCTGCGCAATCCCGGCCCGTCACCGCGTCCGGGCTGGACGGTCACCGTGACGCTGCACGACGGCGCCACAGTGGGCAGCGTGAGCGGAGCCGAGGCCACCCAGGACGGACCGGTGGTCACGTTCACCGGGAGCGCGTTGCCGGGCGGCGAGTCCGCCACCATCCGCTTCGACGTCCGCGACCCCGACCCCTCACACGACGCCCCCGCCGCCTGCACCGCCGACAACACCCCCTGCACCCCCGCCTGACCCCGCCCGCCTCGTCCCCTCCCCCCTCCCGCCCGCGCCCCTGAGCGCGTCGATCATGAAGTTAGGCCGCGGATTCGTCCGCATTGAATGCGGTCAACTTCATGATCGACCCAGCCTGGGCGGGTGGGCGGTGCGCGGGCGCGCGCGAGGTGGGCGTGACGGCTGGTTCGGTGGGTGCGGAAATGAGTTGTTGAGTGCTTGGGAGCGCTCCCGTAACATCCCTGACGCGGCTGTTAACGCTCACAAAACAATCGCCACCGCCAATGCCAGAGCCGCCGCCCCCGCAGGAGGTCAATTCATGTCCAGATCCAAGTCAGTCAATGCCATATGGGCATCGGCCGGTGCCGCGCTGCTGGCGTCGGCGTCGGTCGCCGTGGCGCTGCCCGCCGGGGCCGCCGCCGCGGGCTGCTCGGTCAACTACGCGATCTCGTCGCAGTGGCAGGGTGGCTTCGGCGCCAACGTCACCATCACGAACCTCGGCGACCCCGTGTCGAGCTGGACGCTGACGTGGTCGTTCGGCGCCGGGCAGACGGTGACCCAGTCGTGGAACACGAGCCTGACCCAGAGCGGGTCCGCTGTCACCGCGCGCAACGTCGACTACAACGGGTCGATCCCGACGAACGGCAACACGTCGTTCGGCTTCAACGGCTCCTGGACCAGCAGCAACCCGGTGCCGACCAGCTTCGCGCTCAACGGCGTGACCTGCACCGGCGGCACCACCACGCCGACCGGCGCACCCACCACCGTGCCACCCACCACCGTGCCACCCACCACCGCGCCACCCACCACGGCGCCGCCGACCACCGCGCCGCCCACGACGCCGCCTCCGGGTGGCACGTGCAACCTGCCGTCGTCGTACCGGTGGTCGTCCACGGGTGCGTTGGCGCAGCCGCGTTCGGGGTGGGTGTCGTTGAAGGACTTCACGGTGGTGCCGTACAACGGGCAGCACCTGGTGTACGCCACGACGCACGACACCGGGTCGTCGTGGGGGTCGATGAACTTCGGTCTGTTCTCGAACTGGTCGCAGATGGCTTCGGCGTCGCAGAACGCGATGTCGTCGGGGACTGTGGCGCCGACGTTGTTCTACTTCGCGCCGCGCAACATCTGGGTCCTCGCCTACCAGTGGGGGCCGACCGCGTTCTCCTACCGCACCTCGACGAATCCGACCAACCCGAACGGGTGGTCCTCGGCGCAGCCGCTGTTCACCGGCAGCATCTCCGGTTCCGGCACCGGCCCGATCGACCAGACCCTGATCGCCGACGACCAGAACATGTACCTG